>CAJUJF010000012.1 GCA_910586825.1 uncultured Christensenellaceae bacterium
TGCCGTATGTTTCGAAGAAAAGCGCGGGATCCGTTTCGGCAAGCCGACGAGCGTTAATATCGTCAAGCGTGACATATTTTCTTTGTATTTCTTTGATATGGTTGAGCATAGTGGACTTTCCTACTTGCCGCTGTCCGCAGACCATAATTACGGGATAATTTTTTGAAGCGAGTTTAACTTGCTCTTCCAAATGTCGACGAATATACATACAATCACCATTCCGAGAATAATAAAGTATAACTTTATTATACTCAAAAAGAGCACTTTGTCAAATAAAAAATGTAATATTAAAAATAAATACTTTTTGCAGTATAAAAAATACCGTCCTCGGAAGAGACGGCATTTTTTATAATACGCCCGTAGTGTGTCTCTCTACCTTTCCATATGGAAACGATATGTAGCAATATCGAGAGGCACATACATAGGGATACCGCTCTCGGTAAGAGGGCGGTATTTTTATATATCACAGAATTGATCGAGGATAGAGTTTTCTTGAAGTAAGTCAAGTTGTTTTCGATATGTCCGCGGGCTGACTCCAATTTCTTTGCGGAACACGTTCGTAAAATAGTTAGGATCGTCATATCCGACTTCATAAGCAATATCTCGAATGGAAACATTCTCATTTGCAAGCAACTCTTTTGCCCGTTTCATGCGAAGAATGGTAAGATAGTGTGAAATAGAGTGATTGCTTTTTTTACGAAAAAGTTGGCGTATGTATGATTTGGAATAATTCATTTCGCGTGCAATACAAGCGGCTTGAAAGCGAAAAGAAAATTACCGATAGGGACAGAAAAAATCTTTTCGAGGAATTACAGAAAGCTGAAAAGCGTATTCCCGAATTGGAAAAGTATAAGGACTTTGTTTCCCTTTTAGTCGAGTACGCGCCCGATAAATTAGAGGAAGCGAAACGAGCAGCGAATGAGAGGAAGAATGCGCCGAAACTGCCGAACAAAATAAGGTCAAACGGCAATTATAAATTCTGAAAATTTATAGCGCGACATACTTGCAATTTACAGAAAAATAGGGTAGGATACAAACCCGGTCGGGAATGTATCTCTCATACAACTTAATACAAAATGACAACTGAATAATTGAAAAATTATAAGGAGGATTTTTGTGAACATGGTAAGAGAACATAACGAATTATATGATATAACCAGTGATGAGGAAAAGAAAGAGTTGATTTCCACTTTGGTCAAAGAAATTCAAATTTATCCCGAAGGGGAGAGCGCAATGCCCTTAAAATCAATGAAATTCAACTTTCCCGTGTACAAAGACGGGAAAGAAGTACGGGAAATCTTTTTGAATAACAGCACAAACGTCGAGACGCTGGTGTCGTTGTATCGAAAATAAAATCTGTTCGCCGCTCCGGAAGATCGTTCGGAGCGGTTTTTTGTTCGATTTATAGAATTATATTGACAACGCGCAATTCCTGCGTTATACTGAATAAAGTAATCGATTACTTTATTTTTAACGAGGGCGCACGCGCATGAAGAAGCAAGTTTACAATCCTTTTTTACCGTTAAACGTTTACGTCCCTGACGGCGAACCGCACGTCTTCGGGGATCGGCTGTATTTATTCGGATCGCACGATCAGGAGGGCGGTGACACGTTTTGCATGCTCGATTACGAAATCTGGTCCGCGCCGTTGGACGATCTTTCGGATTGGTCGAGCAAGGGGAGCAATTACAGCGCGAAATGCGATCCGCTTTCGGAACCGACGAAGCGCCCTTATCTTTACGCGCCCGATTGCGTGCAGGGCAACGACGGCAAATTTTATCTTTACTATTGTTTGAGCGGGGAAAAAGGCGCGGGTGGTTATCACGGCCCCGTCGGCGTGGCGGTATGCGATACGCCGGACGGGAAATACCGCTTTCACGGACACGTGCGTTTTCCCGACGGTACGCTGTGCCGCAAATTCGTGCCGTTCGATCCCGCAGTGATTAACGACGGCGGCGTGATTCGGCTGTATTACGGTACCTGGTATCCTTACGAGGAGGCGGGGCGGTTCCGTCGTCGCAAACTGCGCGAAATGCAGGCGCAGATGTTCGGGAAATCTGTATCGGAAATCCGTGCGGAAAAAGGGGGCGTAATGGGTGCGGTATGCTGTGAGCTGGAGGACGACATGCTCACCGTCAAGCGCGGCCCCGCACGGATTTTACCCTCGAAGACCAAGGGCACGCCTTATCGCAGCAAGTACTATCCGCGCGGGAAGGAGGGGCACGTCTTTTTCGGCCACGGATTTTTCGAGGGCGCTTCCATACGGAAGATAAACGGGATCTATTATTTCATTTATTCGTCCGTAAACAATCACGAATTATGTTATGCGACGAGCCGTTTTCCCGACCGCGATTTTACCTACCGCGGGACGATCGTTTCCAACGGCGACGTAGGCTACATGGGAAGGAGAGAAAAGGACAGGTTAAACCATACCGCCACCACGCACGGCAGTATCGAGCAAGCGGGCGGGCAATGGTACGTTTTTTATCACCGCCAGACGCACGGCAGCGATTACAGCAGGCAGGCTTGCGCCGAACCGATTGAAATTGCCGCCGACGGTTCGATTTCGCAGGTTGAAATCACTTCCTGCGGGTTGAACGGCGGCGCGCTGTCGGGCGACGGAGAATATCCCGCGGCAATCTGCTGCAATCTGACGAACGGAAAAATGCCGCACGGCGGCAACGCGTCCTTTTCGGGCATTCCGATGATCACGCACGGAGACGGCGAACGTTTTCTTACGGGTTTGACGGCGGGAGTGAAAGTTGCTTACAAATACTTTCGTTTGACCGAAGTTTCGCGGTTTGCGGTGACGGCGCGCGGAAGCGGAACCTTGTGCGTTTTCTTCGACGGAAGGTTGGAAGGGGAAATAGAAATCGATTCCGAGGCATGGCGGGAATATCCCTGCCGCGTCGGACACGGCGGAGAAAAGAGCGCCGTAACGTTGGAAATCGCCGCGGGGCGGTTGGAAATTTTATCGTTACGGTTGGATTCTTCTTGTTCGGATTGATTCCCGACGGGTTGACAAATCGGCTCTTTTGGAGTAAAATAACGGCAGGCGGTAAAAAGCATGGTTACGATTTACGACATTGCAAAAAAATGTAATTGTTCTTCCGCGACCGTGAGTAAAGTGCTCAGCCGTACGGGAAGCATCAGCGAAAAGAAGCGCAACGAAGTGTTGGATGCTGCGCGTTCGCTCGGATACGTTCCCAACGTAACGGCACGAAATCTGGTAAAAAAGCGGTCCGACATGGTGGGCGTGCTGCTTTTTTCCGATAAAGTTCTCGGTTTGCGGCACGAACTCTTTGCGGAAATTCTCAATTCTTTCCGTACGGTCATGGAGGAAAAAAATTACGAAATCGTTTTGATTTCCGAAAAAGCGACGCAATGGGACGGCAGCTTTTTAACGCATTGCCGCGCTTTGCGGCTGGACGGTTTGTTTTGCCTTTGCTGCGAATACGGAACCTCCGCCGTACGCGATTTATTCGAAAGCGATATGCCCATCGTGGGATTCGAATCGCCTTTCGCGGAAAAATCGTCGGTTGCCAGTAAGAATTTCGAAGCAGGCAAACGTTTGACGGAATACCTGATCGGGCTCGGACATCGGCGGATCGCTTTTCTTGCAGGCAAAGACACCGCCATTACGCGCGAGCGGATCGCGGGGTACCGCGCCGCGCTTGCGGAATATTCCGTTCCGTTCGACGACGCGCTGCTTATCCGTACCAATTATTTCAGTTCCGACAGCGGCGAGAACGCAACGCACAGTTTGCTTTCGTGCGGGCATTCGTTTACGGCGGCAATGTATCCCGACGACTTTACGGCGCTTGCCGCAATCTATTTGCTGGCGCAGCACGGGCTTTTCGTGGGAAAAAATATTTCGGTCACGGGGTTCGACGGGATTTCGGTCGGTTCTTTGGTGACGCCTAGACTCACGACGATGCGGCAGAACGCGCAGGCAATCGGCGCGGCGGCGGCGCAGAGTCTGATCAATCAGATCGAGGGACGGGAAAACCCGCAGTTTACCGTTTCTCTGGATACGACGCTCGTCGAAGGGGAAAGCACCGCCGCTCTCTGATTTCTTTTTTAAATAATTATTCAAACCGCGAACAACCGTTTCGCGATTTTTTGTAAATATAAATAGTTATCTGTAAAAATTTTTCAAAAAATTTTTTCAGAAACTATTGACAGCCCGTCTTTCTTGTGTTATATTACACGTGAAAAAGGTAATCGATTACTTACATTATCGATTTTTATTTTGGCAATTTAGGTAATCGATTAACTAATTAAAGAAAGAGGTGTTTTATGAGAGGGAAAAAAGTACTCGCCGCCGCGCTTTCCGCGGTGGTTCTCGGCGCTTCGGTCGGCGCAATGGCGGCATGCGGAGACGGCAAAGGGAATGAAATGGTCTACTGGTGTTTCGATGCGGATATGGCGCAGCAGGTAAAGGATTATTATATTTCCAAACAAGATCTCGGTTATAAAATCAAAATCGAAACAATGACGCTGGACAACATGCTCTCGAAGCTGGACAACGGTTTGCGCACGGGCAAAAATCTTCCCGACGTGGTTGCGCTGGAAGGCGCTTCGTTCAAGCGTTATATCGACGGAAAAATTCTTGAGAACCTCGACGACTTGAAGCCGCTTACCGCCGATATGTACGATTATACCGTGGAAGCGGCGAGCAAAGACGGGCATCTTTACGCGCTTGCGACGAACGTTACGCCCGGCGTGTTCGCGTACAGAAGAAGCATTGCAAGAGAAACGTTCGGCACCGACGATCCGGCTGAAATTCAGGCAAAATTCAACAACTGGGAAAATTTTCTTGAATCTGCGCGCGAACTGAAAGCAAAGAACTACAAAGTGCTTTCTTCGTATATGGATATTGCCAAGGTGTATTTCGGCGGCAGAACGACGGGCTGGGTAGACGAACAGAACAACCTCGTGATCGACGAATCGCTCACGAAGGATGAAAACGGTTTGATGGAAACCGCAAAATTGCTGAAAGACGAAAATTTGAGCAATGAAACGGCGGAAAATACCGCGGCGTGGTTCACCGATATTTCCGGGAAACAGGTATTCGGATATTTCCAGGCGACCTGGGGCATCCGTTCCAATCTGGAACGCAACTGTACGAGCGCGACTTCGCAGGAAACTTCGTACGGCGACTGGGCGATTTGCGAGGGGCCGAGCAACTTTTTCGAAGGCGGCACCTTCCATGCGGTGATCAAGGGCACGAAATGGAAGACGGAAGCCAAAGAATTCGTTAAATTCTTCTCGACGGACGAAACTTATCTGACGGACTGGGCGAAGGAAAACGGCGATTTCATGAACAGCAAATCCTGCATGCAGGCGATTGCCGACGACGCGGAATATCAGAACGAATTCCTCGGCGGACAAAATCCCTATAGCATCTATATTTCTGCGGCTTCCCACATCAACGGCAAAATTATCACGCAATACGATTCCACGATCAACGGACAGTTCAAAGCTTGGGCGACCAACTATGCGGAAGCGATCACGCAAAATAAAAGCGATTGCATTACCGAGTTTAAAAATTCCATTAAAGGCATTTACACCACGATTACAGTAAAATAACGCTCGGAGGCGTAAGATGGAACAACTTTCTCTTGAAAGGGAAGCGGCGAACGAGCGCAACGGATCTCCCGAACGGAAGGAAAAGCGGAAAAAGAAATTCAGGATTCCCGTAAACGCTTACGGCGTGCTGTTTATTCTGCCGTTCTTTATCGTGTACGGTATTTTCTCGCTGTTTCCCATGTTTTATTCGGTCATTCTGAGCTTGACCGATTACGCCGGGTACAACCGTTATTTCTCGTTTATCGGCTTCGGAAATTTCGCATGGCTGATATCGCAGGCGCGGTTTTGGCAGTCGTTCTTGAACACGGTCATTATCTTTTGCATGAACTTTGTTCCGCAAATGGCGTTTGCTTTGATTTTTGCGGCGATGTTTACGACGAAAACGTACAAAATGAAATGTAAGGGCGTGTTCAAAGCCATTTATTATCTGCCCAACATCATTACCGCGACTTCGGTTGCCGTCATGTTTTATACGTTGTTTTTAAAGCCGAGCGGCGGACTCTGGCAGCTTTTAAACAAACTCGGGATAATTTCCTACGACGTCAATTTGTATCTGTTGGCGTGGCCTTCGCGGATTATTATTGCGTTCATTCAGTTCTGGATGTGGTTCGGCTGCACGATGGTAACCCTTTCGGCGGGGATTCTGGGAATCAACCCCTCCGTTTACGAAGCGGCGCAGCTCGACGGCGCGTCGCAAAAGGATATCTTCCTGCACATCACGCTTCCGCTGATCAAGCCGATCGTGGTTTACAGCCTCGTGACTTCGGTTTTGGGCGGCATGCAGGTGTTCGATATCCCTTACCTGTTTCTTTCGGGCGGACCCGTGCTTTCGGGCGGACGCAACGCCACCGAAACGATTGCCGTTTTTATTTACAAAATGGCGTTCGATACGGGCGGAGAAATGCAATACGGCATTGCTTCCGCCGCGAGCGTATATCTGTTCGTGCTCTGCATGACGATCAGCTTCGTGCTCTTCCGCGTGACGCATTCCGACGAGGAGAAACGCCAGCGCCGTACGGAACGGAAAATCTGGGGGGGGGGGTACGAGATGAAAGCAGAAACGCTCGTTAAACGGGAAGCGCGCCGCTCCGTACCGCGTGCGCAGCGCATCAAACGAACCACGGTGCAAACGCTCATTTACGCGCTCTGTATTCTGATGGCGGTGCTCTGTCTGTTGCCGCTCTGGCTGTTGTTCGTAGACGCCACGCGTTCCACCACGCAGATCAATCAGGGCATGAGCGTGCTTCCGAGCAAATATTTCTTCATCAATTTCGGAACGCTGATGGCGAAGGATTTCCCCGTTCTGCGGGCGTTCTTCAACAGTTTGTTCATCAGTTTCAGCTCTACGGTGCTGTGCCTGTATTTTTCGGCGCTTACGGCGTATTCGTTCGTGGCGTACCGTTATAAGGGGCAGAAAGCGGTTTATTCCTTTATTCTGATGTTGATGATGATTCCCGGACAGCTTTCCATGATCGGTTTTTATAAACTGGTCGTAGACATGAACATTTACGACACGTACGTTCCGCTCATCATTCCCGCGATTGCGGCTCCCGGCGGCGTGTTCTTCTTCAAACAGTATTTCGACGCAAACTTTTCCAAGGAAATGGTGGAGGCGGCGCGGATCGACGGGGCTTCCGAGTTCCGCACGTTTAACCTTGTGGTGCTGCCTACGCTGGTTCCCGCGCTTGCGACGAACGCGATATTCGGCATCGTCAGTTCGTGGAACAATTACATGGGGCCGTTGATGTTGCTTTCCACAACCGAAAAGTTTACTTTCCCCATGATCGTGCAACTGCTCAAAACCGACCGTTACAATACCGATCTGGGCGCGATGTCGCTCGCGGTGTTCATTACCATCGTACCGCTGCTCGTGATTTACGCCGCATTTTCCAAATTTATCATTCAGGGTGTGGCGATCGGCGGCGGCAAAGAATAAAAATTCAGGAGGAAATTATGAAAAAAATCGCAGTATGTCTGGCAACCGTAGTGCTTACGGGCGCGGCGCTTTCCTTTTCCGGCTGCGGAAAGGATGCAAAGCTTTGGGAACGTTATAAAAACTATTTCAAGATCGGCTGTACGATGAATTACGGCACGCAGGATATCTTCGACGATATCGCTTCCGAATTCAACTCCATGACGTGCGAAAACGAAATGAAGTGGGATGCGCTCGAGCCCAGCGAAGGCAATTTCAATTACAATTCGGCGGATAACATGGTACGTTTTGCAAAAGATCACGGCATGAGCGTACGAGGGCATTGTCTGGCATGGCATAATCCCCTCGCTTTGCCGAACTGGGTCTTCACGGATGCGGGCGAGGACGGAAAACCCGTCGTCGCTTCTTACGAAAAAGTAAAGCAAAGACTCGTTACGCATGCGAGCGAAGTGGTCACGCACTTCGGCAACGATATTTACGCATGGGACGTTTGGAACGAAGTGATTACCGATAATTATACGGAGGACGAAACCGATCTTTATCGTCTCGATTCGCAGTGGCATACCGTTGCGGGGCTGACGGGGGCGCTTTCGCCCGAAGAGCGGGAAGCGGCGAACGATAAAATCGAAGAGCTGTTTATTGCAACGTTTCAAGCCGCGCGGGAAGCGAATCCCGATGCAAAATTGTTCTATAACGATTATTTCGCAAACAACAAGTACAAAGCGGAAAAACTTCTTACCGTACTCGACAGATTGCTGGAAAAAGGCTGCGAAATCGACGGCGTCGGCATTCAGGCGCATTACGATATCACGTCGTTCGACGCGGAAATGCTGGAATATCTGATCGTGGAAATCGCCGAACGCGGGCTGGAAGTACAGATTACCGAAATCGACTTCTCCATGTACGATTATAACGGGGACGTCGGGCTTTACTACCACGAGTTTACCGAGGACATGGCTGCCCTGCAAGCAAGCTGTTACGGAAAAGCGTTTGAAATTTTCCGTAAACACAAAGATAAAATTACCTGCGTAACGCAATGGGGCGTAGCGGACGACGATTCGTACCTGCACAATATTCCCGTTGCCGGCAGACGGGACTGGCCTTATCTGTTCGACGAAAATCACGGCAAAAAACCCGCGTATTATGCGGTCATCGATTTTTAACGGGGGAATCAAACTATGAAACGGAAAAGCAAATGGATGGTATCTTTGGCGGCCGCCGCGGCGGTTACTTTGTGCGCGGGCGTTTTTGCCGCTTGCGGCAACCAAAAAGCGCAGCTCAGCGAATTTAAGGACGGCGTAAATTATTATTACGGCGACGGGCGCGACGTGCATCTGAAAGGTTGGTTTCCTTCAAAATCCGATGAAATTTATACCGTAACGGAGGAAGCCGAAGCGGTAAAATTGCACTATTACAATAACGAATCGTGGCGCAATTTCGGTTTGAGCGTAGAAGGAACGTTTTCCGATTTTTCCTGGCTGAATTTAACCATGAAGGCGGGCGGCACGGAAGATATCGTGAGCGCGTTCGTAAAAATCGTAAATCCCATTCGCGAGGACGGCGACAATATGAACGTGCTCGGAACGGACGTGTACTTCGATCTGACCGAAGAGTACGTGACGTATTCTTTTCTCGTCCCTTCCATTCATAGACAGATTCTCGACGTCGTGAACGACGTCTGCCTGTTCCCCGATCCCGGCATGACGGGCACGTACGGCGACGTTTACGTGAAAGACGCGTGGTTTTCCAAAACGCAGCCTGAGGGAAGCAAGTTTGTGAACGAGCAAAACGTCGGCGCGATGGAAGGCTGGTCTGCGGAGGCGTGGACGGGTTATCAGCTGCGGCGCGTGGAAAACGCGGAAATGCGCCTTACCTGGAACAGACCCGCCGAGTGGGCGGGCGCGTTCCGCTCGGTTGTGCTTCCCGACGAACCCGTGAACAAGTTGACGTTCACGTTCACTTCCGACGCGGTGGAAAACGCCGCGGACAGCGTCGATCATTTCCAACTGATTCTGCGCGGCGACGAAGCGAGCTGGAACGAAGGCGGTTGGTGGAACTATTACGAACAGTGGCTTGCAGACTATGAAAAGGGCGGCGTTTACGCGCCGAACGGAAACGGCGAAATCGTAATGGAAATTCCCGTGGGCGCCGCGCTCGCCGCGATGGAAGGTCAGCACGATAAACAGCTCTTGCTCGGATTGCAAGTGGAATCCGTTCCGACTGCCGCAAGCAAATACGACGGCAGAGGGCAGATGACCGTGAAGAGCGTGGAATTTTCGTGGGACGACGATCTGGAACAGGAACAGCCGCCTGCGGAATCTCTTCGTTGGCAAGTCGTATCGCACGGTGCGCAATATTATAATATCAGCCAAAAAGAAGGCGTTTTGGCAAACGTGACCTACGAAAACGTGCCGAAAGCGCTTTGGGCGAATCTTTATGCCGACATTCCTGTCGCCGAAAGAAAAGGCAAGGTGAGCGTAACGCTTCGCAACAACGGTACGGAAACGGTTTGGTACAAGAGCAGCCTTGACGGAACGAAACCCGTAGAAGGAACCGAAAAATACGGTACGATTGCGGCGGGCGCAACCGAAACGATCGTAATGGAAACCGCTCAGCCGTATACGGCGATCACGCTCTTTATCGACGGGTGCTGTACCGACGAAACGGTGCCGGAGGAAACGCTGTTCAGCGGCGACGTGGACGTCGTTTCGGTGACCTTCGGCGAAGGCGAAGAAATCGAACTTCCCGCGGCAAACTGGCAGCCGAACGGCGACAATCACCCTTATACGATTACGGTAGAAAACGGCAATACGACCGTAGCGTACGACAGGGCGATGTCTTGGAGCGAACCTTGCTTAAAATCGGATTTCGTATTTACGGTTGCCGAAAACGGTTTCATCGCGATCGACTTTACCAACCGCAATGCGTGGACGGCGAAAGTGCGTTTCGATCTGATGAAATACAGCGCTGAGGGCACGTGGGAAACGTTAAAAGCAGGCGAGCTTACCGAAGTGGCCGCGGGCGAAACGCTTACGGTAAACGTTGCCGTGAAAGCGGGCGACGAGCTTGCGGGATTGCTGGCGTTCGTCGACGTAGAAGGCGAAGGCGCGGGCAGCGTTACGATTTCTCCGGTGCGTTTTGCGGCGGGCGGTACGTCCGAAAAAGAAGTGAACGTAAACTGGACGACGGACGCCGAAAATTTATCCGTCGCCGACGGCACGGTAACGATTACGAACCTTCCGATCGACGCATGGAAGAACGTGAGTACGGATTTTTCGATCGAAGAAGGTTATACGGTCGTAAAAGTTTCGGTTACCAACGCTACGGAACATCTCGTAAAATTCAAACTGAGCGCGCACGACGAGGCTTGGGCGCAGATCGGAGCGGACAGCGAAGCAAGCGTTGTATGGCTGGAAATTCCCGCGAGTCAGACTTGGGATTTCGTCGCGGTATTTACGCCGGAACAAGCCGCGCAGGTACGCAGACTTATGCTTATGATCGATTGTTGGGCAACGGGGGATGCAAACGCGCCCGAAGCGCCCTATAACGGCACGGTTACGATCAATTCCGTCGTAATTTCGTAAAGGAGTATCAAATGGGATTTTCTAAAGATTTCGTGTGGGGCGCCGCAACCGCTTCGTATCAGATCGAAGGCGCCGCGTATGAGGGCGGGAAAGGCGAACACGTCTGGGACGTCGCATGCAAACAGGGTCGCAATATTTTCGACGGGCATACGGCGGAGAGCGGCTGCGATCATTATCACCGTTTCCGCGAGGACGTTGCTCTGATGAAGGAAATGGGGTTGAAAGCCTATCGGTTTTCCCTTTGTTGGACGCGCCTGATGCCCGAAGGCCGCGGGGAGTTGAATCCCGACGGCGTGCGGTTTTACAACGAACTCATCGACGAATTGCTGGGCGCGGGCATCGAACCGTATATCACGCTTTTCCATTGGGATTACCCTTACAAACTTTATTTGCAAGGCGGCTGGCTCAATCCCGATTCCCCCGTTTGGTTTGCCGAATATGCGGCAAAGGTTGCCGAACTGTTTTCCGACCGCGTTTCGCATTTTATTACGGTGAACGAGCCGCAGTGTTTTATCGGCCTGGGGTTGTACCGCGGCGAGCATGCGCCTTTTCTCAAACTTTCCCCCGAGGAGGCGCTTCTTGCCTGGCACAACACGTTAAAGGCAAACGGGCTTGCCGTGCGCGCGTTGCGCGCGCACGGGAAACAGCCGTTGCAGATCGGTATCGCCGTTGCAAACGACATTTTAATGCCGTGCGCTTCGGAGGACGCCGCGCTTGCGGAAAAAGAAAACTTTATTCCTCGCTCGGATAACTTTTTTACGAACAGCTTATTTACCGATCCCATCGTGTTCGGTCGCTATCCCGAAGGCATGGCGGAAGCGTTCGGCGCCCGTTTTTCGTACGATCCCGCCGATATGGATATCATCAAATGCGATATCGATTTTATCGGTTTGAACATTTATCACGGCGCTTACGTGAAGGCGGACGGAAAGGGCGGCGTAACGCGGGTGACCCCTGGCATGAATACGCCGCATACCGACATGCGGTGGACGGTTTCGCCCGAAAGTTTGTATTACGGACCGACGGCATATTTTAAGCGGTACGGGCTGCCGATCTATATTACCGAAAACGGCGTTGCCGTAACGGAATGGCCTTCTTCCGACGGCGGCGTTCACGATGCGGCGCGCATAGAATACGTTCGCAGTTATCTGCATCAATTGAAACGCGCTTCGGAAGACGGTGCGGATATCAGAGGATATTTCTACTGGTCTTTGATGGATAACTTCGAATGGGCGGAGGGCTTTTCGAAACGGTTCGGATTGATTTACGTCGATTACGATACGAAAAAGCGCACGCCGAAGGACAGCGCGCGCGCTTATAGCGAAATCATCGCGACGAACGGCGAAACGCTGTAAACGGGCATGAACGGGAAAGGAAGTTCCGTAACGGAACTTCCTTTTTGATATTCGGAATCTTTGTGCGGTTTCCGTTTTTCCATGCTTCAAACTTATTGATGATAATAAGTAATAAGTATTTTACATCGATTGCGCAATTTGTTATAATCAAGAAAAGGGAAATACGGCAAGATGAAAGATGAGAATTTATCAAAATGAAAATTTTCCCCGCGAGCGGGATTTGTACGGGGCAGACGGCGTGCATTTGATCGATTGCGCGTTCGACGGGGCGGAAGACGGGGAATCCGCGTTAAAAGAGGCGAAAAACGTAGTTCTCGAACGGTGTTTATGAATCTGCGTTATCCGCTCTGGCATACGGACCATGCGGAACTTGACGGCGTAACGATGACGCAGCTTTGCCGCGCGGCGATCTGGTATGCCCGCAACGTTTTCATAAAAAATTCGAAGCTGCACGGCATCAAAGCGTGGCGGGAATGCGAAGCGGTTGAAGCAATCGATTGCGATATCCGATCGCCCGAATTCGGTTGGAAGAGCGGGAATATAACTTTGCGGGGCGGCTGTGTCGAAAGCGAATACGGTTTTTTCATGGCGCGCGATTTGAAACTCGACGGGGTGTCCTTTCGGGGCAAGTATTCTTTTCAGTACGTCGAACGCGCGGTGATCGAAAACTGTACGCTCGAAACGAAGGACGCGTTCTGGCATTCGAAAGACGTGACGGTAAAAAATTGCATCGTACGCGGAGAATACCTCGGTTGGTATTCGGAAAATCTGACGCTGATCAACTGCAAAATCATCGGAGCGCAGCCGCTGTGCTATTGTAAGGGTTTAAAACTGATCGATTGCGAAACGGAGAACGCCGATCTTGCGTTCGAATATTCCGAAGCGGACGTAACGGTCAGGGGGGAAATTCTTTCAATCAAAAATCCGAAATCGGGCAGAATCGTTGCCGATCGGATTTTGGAAGTGATTTTCACCGAAGACAGCAAATATCCCTGCCGTTGCGAAGTTTGCGAAAGAAACGCGCGGAATTTCAAATATTGTGTTTAGCGTATTTACAAACGGCGTAAAAGATGTTATAATGCAAAAAAAGCTTCAAGGGGAACGAAATGAATTTTGATGCGGATAAAAAGACCATTTCCACACTGTTGAATTGCAAAAAAGAGTTTAAAATTCCGAGATTTCAACGCGAATATTCCTGGGAAAAGCCGCAACTGAAAGAGTTTTTCGAAGATATTATATCGAGGATTAGCGTCGATGCAGACGGGAATCTGTCGACCACCGAATACTTCTGGGGGACGACGCTGTTCGTGGGGAGTTTTACCGACTCTTCGTGCAAATCGTTGCTGGTGGTGGACGGACAACAGCGCCTGACGACGATTACGATATTTTTATCGTGTATCCGGAAAGCGTTTTTGAAAATCGGGAATACAAAGCTTGCGGAAATTACGCAATCTTACGTGATGTCGATGGACGATAACGGCGATCCGTATAAAATTCTGGTGAACGAAACGCCGTATCCGTACTTTCAGAATATGGTGCAGGCGGAAAACGCTTCCGAAACGGTTGCCGTCACGGAAGAGGAAAAGAACATCAAGGACGCGGTAGACTATTTTAATTCGTGTCTGAAAAAAGATAAACTCACGAAGTATCTGAAAGAGCATTTTGGCACGGCGCATACGTTCGAAACGTCGAACGTGTACAAAGCGCTGCGCGATCAGCTTTTGAACAGCGTCATCATTGTCGTGAGCACGCAGGACAAGCATCAGGCGAATATGATCTTCGAAATCTTAAACGCGAAGGGGAAATCGCTCGATCAGCTCGATTTAATCAAGAATCAAATCTTTTCGGTCATCAACCGCGAAGAGCCTTCCGACGAAGCGAAAGTCTGCTGGAAGCAGATCAAGGATATCCTGTATTCGAGAAGCACCGGCGTGGATTTTTCCGTGTTTTTCAATCATTACTGGACTTCGAAATATCATCGGACGATTTATAAAAGACTTTACAGCAACTTTAAATCAACAATTAAAAAAACCGAGCAATCGTATTTTGCAGTTTGCAATCCGCCTTTTCGCTTAAAGTTTTTGGTTTAAGTCCTTTACGGTATTTCATTCGATGATTTTGCAGGGAACGTAGATTTTATTTCCGATCGTTTTTTGGGAGATGATCGAAAGCAGGGTATCGAACGCGATTCTTCCGATTTCTTCCTGATCCTGATAGATGTGCGTGATAAGCGGCAGGCTGACGGATTCATAGGCGTCGAACATCACCAAAGAATAATCGTCGGGGATGTTTTTGCCGATTTCCTGAACGTCGGTGGTGATCATCTGCGTCACGGTAAATTCAGAGGCGATGAGCGCGGTCAAATCGCCGTGATCGGTCAGATACCGTTTGATTTGTTCGATGTCCTGACGGAAGATGACGGAATCGTTTGCCGAATGCGGGCTCATCATCGTATTCAGTTTATAGTAGTCCTCGACGGTTTTATGCTCCGTAATGTACATGGAATTGAACCCGTCGAGCCGCTCCTGTACGGAAGAGGTGTTCGCCGGCGGGCTTGAGATAAAGCCGATCTTTTCGTGTCCTTTCTGAAAGAGGTATTGCGTCAGTTTTTGGGCGGCTTCGAAATTGTTCGTACTTACGCTCGGAATGGCAAAGCCGGAAAAATAGCGGCAGGCGTTTGAAGATTACGTTACCAAGAAAGGATATTCCGACGTGCAAGCCGTTATTAACTGTTATGTGAATGACGGAAAGCCGCGAACGGCGGTAAAGCTCTTTCAAGCATTAAAAGCCATTTTCAATTTTGCGATCGGTGATGAGATTATAGAGAAATCGCCCATGCGGTTGATGAAGCCGCCTATTTATGAGGAAAAAAGCGGGTGCGCGCTTACGGTGGAAGAGGAACGCGAGCTTGTGCGGCTCATTGGCGCAAGCGAATGTGCGCCCGAAGTAAAAAACGCGCTCTTGTTCCTGCTCTACACGGGAATTCGTCGGAGCGAGCTTGCCTCGGTCAAGATTGACGGCGAGTTTGTTTCCGTTTCCTCTGCAAAAGTGCGGAAGGGCTTGCAAGAGCGGACGAGGTTTATTCCGATCACGCCCATGCTTGCGCGGTGGTTGCCGCAAATGAACGTTGAAGAGCTCCGCACCGTGCGCCCCGACGCGCTTATGCAGGCAATGAAACGGCTCATGCCGTCGCACCACTTGCACGAACTGCGGCACACATTCATTACGCGCGCGCAAATGTGCGGGGTGTCACGCGAGCTTGTTTCTGTGTGGGCAGGGCATGCCGCCGACGAAACGCAGACGACCAAAGTTAATACGAAATTTCCGCGCGAATTCATGCTACAAGAGGGGTAAAAGATTATATATAATCTTTAAGGGGGGTATTTAGTCCCCAAAAAGTCCCCAAAACGGCAAAAAAATAGCCCCGTATTTTATGTTCCTCTCTCTAAAAAGGCACAAAATACAGGGTATTTGGCTGAGTTCGGTTAACCTAAACCGAACTTTTTTTACAACAAAAAAGTCGAATTACTATAAAAGTAGTTCGACTTTATTTTATGAAAAAGCGTCGGCTAAAACGAGTATTAAGCGTTAATTTGATGAAGCCAGTCCCGTATATTTAGACCAACTCTTGCAATATCAAAATCGTCTAAAATACCACTATGCATAATGACATTGCGCGACTTCTCTAAATCACTAAAAATTGACTTTATCCATTCAGGTGCGCCATTGAAAGAAAAATATGGTTCAAAGAATTGCCAATTATTTTGAGAACAAATTATTTTAGGCAAGTCTCCAAATTCCAGAAAAGACATCATTGCGTCGCCACGACTAATGTGCCATTTAATTTTGCTTTCAGTTTCTTTTCGGGTTTCAGCTTTTTCTTTAATCCCTGACTGAACACCTTTTTCCCACCAATCATTTTTATAAGCGTCAAAAAGAATTGAATAGACAAATTCACGAGTAGCATTTTCAAAAGCTGTAATGGCGGTAAATACCGTTATCATACTTTTTGATTGTTGAACATATTTTTCATCTATTTCATGTAAAAATAATTTTTTTGCAACTTCCTCTGAAAAATATATTGCTTCAGGCGAATATTTCAATCGACCTTCTTTATCTAATGCTTCTTCCGCTAATGTGCCACGAAAGACAAAAGAATATAAGTCAAGTTCTTTCATATAAACACCTTACTTTAAAGGAATATGTTTTGCTAAACTTGCGAAAAGAGCGTCATAAACCGCTTGATCTCTTGTCGCAGGCAAATGAATATGTATATCGTAATTTAAATCTATTGAATGACGAGTATTTGATGTTGCTTCACCTAATTCAAGTTTCTTCGTTTCACTAGTGTCAGTTATAATTTCTTGAATAGGCATTTCAACTACGCCTTTTTTGGGGGTTTCAGTCCAATCGGCGTAAGCGCATAAATTTAAGAAAGTGCTAGCCATTTGCCCAATAGTGGCGTTTTCCTTTGATCCATTAGTAAGCGTTTTAAATTTGCCAATTACTTCTTCTTTACTCATTCTATGCGCATTGACATTGAGAGCAAATAAATCAGCATAGGCTTCTTTGATTCCTTCAGCAACGGTAAGTTTTGCACAACTTTGATCTAAAAATCTAAAATAGCGTTGAGTAGGTGTACCAGCGTCATCTAAAAAACCAATTGCTTTAAGCACATTTACAAATTGTCTATCATTAGAACTTGTAAATCCTAAATCTGACATGAATTTAGCCGTAAATTTATCTGGCGCTTTTGCAGTAAGAAGGGTATCAAAATAATTAGGTATTTTAGTAAAGCTACCTGTCATATAGCTTGTAGGTAATGCCATAATCTTTCTCCTATGTTAAATTAGTTGATATTAGCGTAAAAAACTGTTTACAAAATATATTTAAACTCATTTACAAACTTTTAATCGCATAAATCACTTTTTGTATGAAAGTGTCGTAATCGTTATAAACGATAGTGTTTCCAAAATCAAAGTTCAATGCCGAAACAGTCATATCAAAATCGTTATGCAAATAATATTCTTCATATCCTCGTTTATCGTCAATTTTCGCAGAAACATTTTTATCTTGAATATGCACGATAAAAACAAGCGTCTTATTTGGCGTGTGTAAAAATGTTTCAATATTATCATTTGACAATTTAATATACTTTTTTAAGTTATGCTCGGTAACCGTTTCCCATTTTATAATATCACCATCCTTATCGAAATAGGGAATTTTATCGGGGATAACGAAAATTTGAAAATAAGGAATTTGAGCGGAACGGATATTTGCTGTTTCACCGAGCATATTTTCAAAATAGTTATTTGAATTTTGAGAATAATTACTCATTACATATTTAACGGCAATTCCCGCTACGGGACTGTCGTTTTCTGCAATAGTAATATCTACGGCTTTATCCACATAACGACCGATAATTTTATGTTCTTTTCCTATACCGAATCCCAATGAATATACAGAATATTTTTTATCGTTTAACCTAGTTTGTAAATCTTGGGATATTGCACCGTGCAGAACTTCAAGTTTTTTATTGCTGCGCGCCCCTGTTTTTAAGTAAGTGATAAACGATTCTTTAAGAATTGCCAAAAATTGAGAATTGTTCATTTTCAAAACCTTTCCTTTGTGCATATTTATATTCGAGATAGTTTTTCAAGTCTTTGGATGAAAAAGTATAATAGCCACCGCTCTTGTATTTGCCAAGTAAAGAGATATAGGATATAAAATCTTCACAATATAGCATTTCCCGCAGTTCACTTTCAGGTATTTCGGTCAGAATATATAGACCGCTATATACCCCAACACCTTTATCGCATTTAATCAGTTTCAAATCAAACGGGGTTCTAATTAAAGCGTTAATTGAGAACTTACAACGATAAACGTCATTGATACCTTGTGTGCGACCAAAGCCATACCATTCACCGTTTCTATCTAAACTTCTATTAGTCAGAATTTGTTTGTATGTTTCAAAATATTGTCTGATACTTAAATTTGCTGTTAAATCCTGATAAGGCACTAATTTCCCTTTTGAATACGGAAAAATACATTGATATTGCTTGCCCGTAGATGCTTTAACGACGGGAATTGTAAATTCGTCAAAATCAAAGTTGCCGATAAAGAACCCGTCCGCAAGAGTTGCAAAACCATTTTTAACCGCAAAATATTCCTTTGCGGTACTAAAAGTTAAAATGCGTTTCAATTCATTTAATTTACTTTTGTTTGCGAAATAGAAATTATCACATATATAATAATCTTCTACGTTTAATGTATCTACATAATAAGGGAAATTATTTCTATCTTCAAATTGATAATATTCGGTTGATTTTTGTTTGCGTTTATTTTTTAATATGGTAATTGTTGTATATGTCGTTGCCGTAAATGCTTGAAAATGTTTTAAGTCCACAATTCTATCAATTAAATTATTCTGGACTAAATGCAAACGCATATATTTGCCAGCAAGACTATTAAAAAACGAACTCGGCGTAATATATCCCAATACACCGTTTTCATTTAACATCTTCAAACCGATTTCATAAAAAACGATATATAAATCAGTCATACCGTTTTGGGCAAATGAAAACTTTTTTATTTGGTCAAAAGAAGTTCCTAAATTGTGAACTCTGACATAAGGGGGATTACCCAGCACATAATCCATTTTACCGTTATATGTATCAACAGATAACGTATCAGCGCAGATTATATCCCATTCGACTTGGCTTAATCCATAATGTTTAACCTTCTGATTTAGGTGTTCAATACATTTATAACATTCGCTTTCGTCTATTTCAATCCCGTGAATATAAGCGGATAGTTCTTGTGAAAGAACTTGCAAATCCGAATTATACTTCAAAAATTCCTTGCAATATCTATCAACTATGGCAACTAAAAATGCGCCATCACCGCAACTATTGTCAATGGAGTGTTTTTTTAATATCGTCTGTCCGTGATAACCCGATAGGTCAAGTACATTATTGACGATAAATTCAGGCGTATAAAAACGTCCGTTCAATTTTTCAGCTGATACTGCAATCGGTTCCGCTTTCATAATATATAACTATTATATCATACTTGAATGATTTTCGCAATAGTTTCGTTTATCCAAAGTTGCTCAAAATCAATTTTGGCACTGTGGCGGGGGCTTGAATAAACGAGCGCGGCGGCTTCGCCGCCGCGTTCAAGCCCCCGCCACAGCGGAAACAAAAGAACAAACGTAACTAAAAACAAAATAAGCACGGCGAAACGAAACGCCGCGTGGGAAAGGGCGTGCCCGCTAATCCGCTTGGGCATCGCCCTTTTTTTGATCCGCGCGGCTGTTCCTGCGTTTCTATCCGTAAATGTGTATTTTGTACACTTTTAGTTCCCGTTTAGTTTCCTTTTAGTTCCTGTTTTGTACCGCTTTTGTTCCCCTTTAATCCCGCGCATTTTGTTTTCAAAGAGTGTATAATGGGATTTGCTTATTAAGCAAATCCAAACGGGAGGTGAAAACGGTGTTCGTGAAAGAATTTGAAGTGATAACCATTGAAGAAACCGATAATTTATTGTCGGAAAATGAACGGCGCACGTTCTTTGAAACGCTGTTACGGCGAATTAAAGAATTAAAAGCACAAAAGGAATAAATATAAAAAAGACAACTGAATAACCAAAATCAAGGTAAATAAAAAAGTAAGATTGTACCGCCCAACGGCAAGCCGAGATTTCCGCATAGGAACAGTGGTTGCGTTGAGAAAGAGCAGAGTACGAAACATTTGTATTGTTTTGTATTCTGCTCTTTTTTATTTACCGCAAAAAATCAAATCAAAAAGGAGAGAAAAACCATGACATATCAAAAGGCAAAAGTATATAACGACGGAAGTCATTATATCGCCATGCCGCCCGAAAACTTCCCGCGCCCCAAACGGAGATATAAGCCGAAACCCAAACGGGAAGAAAGCCCCGACAGCCCCAAAGCCAAATTTGAAACGGCGTATACGGAAAGTCAGAGCTTGCCCAAACGCGAACGAAAGAAATATATCAAAGAGAAATTGCAAGACGTTTTTCCCAACGAGGAACGAGCAAAGGAATTTATCGAGAGCAATATCGAGCGCAAGAAAATCAATGCGGCGAAACGGCGCGTTCGGCTAATGCGGAAAGCGTGAAAGTTGCCAACTCATACAAGTACGCAAAAACGGATATTATCGTAACCGTGCAATATGCAGACAGCCATATCAGCATTAGCATAGATGATTACGGCGGCGGAGTTCCGACGGAAGAATTGACTGTATATGCACTTAAACCTTATCCCTATTACCAATGGTAAGTTATGTGCAAAAGACTTGTTCGACGGAAAGCTCGCCGCACTCCAAACGGAGTTTTGGAAAGAAGTCGGAGAAAAATACGGACTTGACAGAGGCAAGCCGAACAGTCAAGCCGAACACTTGGATACGGCGGAATATAAGGCGAAAAAGATTGTAGAAGCTGCCGAGCAAAAACGCGCCGAAGCGGAAGAATATTCGGAAGCGTTACAGCAAGCCGAGCACGGCGAAATCGCTCACAGCAAAAGCGGAATGCGAAAACAAATCGTAGCCGTAACCGCAGATAACGCCGACCTTAAAAAGCGGTTAGACAAGGTAATGCAGGAAACGCTTGACATTGACAAGGAAAACAAAGAACTCAAAGCATACAAAGTCAGAGCGGCAAAAGCTCTTGAACTGCTTGCAAAGTTAGAGCGTGAAAACCCGTCGGCTTACAATGCGCTGTTTGAAAGCAAACAAAAGCCGTCCACTTCTTCATCAAAGAATTGGTGGGCAAAGTAACAACTGAATAAATCTTTAAGGAGGTAATTTTATCGAGTAATCTATGCCGAAAAGAAAGCAACAATCCAATACCCCAAGTGATGTTTTCGATAATCAACTTAAATCTCTTGCGAGAGTATTGTTACCGATTATGCAGGAATATCTGTCATCCGAGCAAGGCCAAAAGGACTACGCCGAATGGCAACAATTACAACTTAATAAACAATCAAAGAATAAAGAATCCCGTTAAATCGTATAGGGATATCCGTTGAAAAAGACGGAATAAGGAAACCGCCATAGTGTAGCGGTATATATAATGAAAGATAGATAATAAGTTATGCCGTACATAATATGATAGAAACGGCAAGCGGCAGAGCCAAAATTTGGCTCTGCCGCTATTTTTATAGATGGACTTAAGCGTTTTATGCTTTTAAATTTTCTTGAATTTTCTCACAGAAAAATTTTATAAAATTAATAGGCGATATCAATACATTTTTTTCAGTTCTATCATAATAAATAAAAAATATTTTTTCATTCTGAAAATATGTACTTTTGTCTGTTAAAGTATATGTTTTTATAATTTCGCCAATTGGTTTAGCATATCCAAAGCTCTTATATTTTATTAAAACATCATTACTTGTCAATTTGTCAACATTACTTGAAAATGGCTTATTAAATGTAATAACAAAATCATATGGGATATCGTATTTTTCAGCAAAATTCTTAAATAAAGTAAACTGAGATAAAATTGCGCTTGTATACTTGTCAGAGGTCTCTTTTTCTTTTTTTCCTAATGAACTTTTCTTAATATTTAAAGCTTTGATTTCATCTTCTATTTGTTGATTTATAATAATATTATCTTCATCAGATGATGTGCCATTATTTTTTAAATTTGCGATCAATTCTTTTATCCAATCGTAAAAATCGGTACGTTCTTTTGCCCCTATTTCACGCAACATCAAACTATATTCTGATTCGGATTTCCAAATCGCCTTTTTACGTTTCTCCCGTGAAAAATATTCATCAATATATTTTCGATTAGAATCTGACGAGGGAAGTTGCTTTGCTAAGTAAATAATGTCTGCATCAGATAATAATCTTATTGTTTGATTATTAATCTGAATTCCATCATCATATAGGGATTCTTCACAAAATAAAAATTCATTGGTGTTTGTGCAGAATTTTTCTACTGCTTTTATGCATTTCTGCACTAAAAAAGAATCATATAAAACCACAGCATGAGATTGTATCCATTTTTTTTCAGAATCGTGAGCTACCACAACATTCTCAATCACACTTGCTGCATTTTTATAATAACCTAATACATAGTGGGGATTACCTACTTGTTTCATATTAACAAGGCATACGCAAGATAAAAGTCTTTCCGTATCAATTATTACACTTTCGAACCCTGTCATTGTACGATCTCTAGCAAGATAGTCTAATCTATCTACATCGATAACACTAGAATTGAGCAATTGAATTAGTGAATTGTTAATTGCAGTTTCAAAGTCACTGTTTTTAAACTTTAATCCAATAATCATTCTAGCGAATAATTCATTATCTTTGTTTTTTAAAGATTGATTAAACTTTTTGATGCCAATAATGGCGCTCATTATCTCATGGGGTTTTGCTTCTTTTTGTTTAGCAACTTGTTCTGTGTAGAAATCTTGTTCAAAAGATTTTACATTAACACATTTTATTAAATCAATATAAATGGATGGCAGTAAACCATATTTAGTCGTTTTTGTTTTTTTCTGCAAATAAAAATTTTCCCCAGTATGGGAAAACGGTGAATGCCCAATATCATGGAGTAAACATGCTTTAAAAAAAATATATCTCTTGTTTTCCCATTTTATTCTTTTACTTTCTTCAGGGAAATCACTTGTTACATTTTGCTCAAAATGGTCAAAAGCATATTTTCCAAGAGCATAAACACCAATTGAATGAGTGAATCTGTCATGCAAAGAAGAAGGATACAAACTTGTATAACTTGTTTGTTTTATATTTCGAAGTCTTTGAAACGCGGAAGAATTGATTATATCTATAAATTCTTGCTCAAAATCGACATATCCATGAACAATATCTTTGATAAGTTTTGCCATTGTAATTCCTCTAACATTTCAAATTTATGCTTTAGTAATAATCTTTCTTATATCGCAATCAATTATTGCTTTTAAGATTTCAAATGCCAATGGACCTCTAAATTTATCTCTTAATTCTTCAATTGAAACATTTTCTTTTACAGTTAAAGTATCTTCTGATAAAGTAAACAAATCAGAGTAATCGAGTACGAAGTTGCCTATTCTATTTCTATCAAACAATACTACCGCTTTTTCTCCAAATTCTTTTTCTAAATATTGTGCTACTTCAATTCCAAAATCATTAAGAGCTTTAAATGTTATTGCTCTTCCCTCATTTGCTTCTACTAAATCAATAAGAGCATTTGCAGCTAAAATTTCAACTCCAATAAAATTACACATAAAAATAAACTCACTTTTTATAATTTGTTTTTTAAATCATTTTATTCTTTATAAACTAAAAAATGCTAATTTAACCATATAAAGACTACCATCATCGATGCTAGTCTGAAAATCGAATTATTAGTTTAACGGGAACATATTATCCCTTCCTTTTAGGATGAATAACCATCTATTCAAAATTATAGCACATTTTTTATTTAATTGCAACAGATAAATTGATTTTCCTTTATTATTTTTCATCTAGTATGAAAATTAATCCACTAATTAAATTTACAGAAGTTTTCGTATTCTTCTATAAAAACAATTAATCCGTAAGGAGCAAAGCGACGGAATAGCGATTGTTGCGCTATGTGCCAATCGCGTCACGTCTTACAAATTAAATTCGTTTATAAAAACAAATAATCCGAACGTCTTACGAATTACGAAGAAGTTCGAATTATTACAATGTGGCTGGGGTAGCTGGATTCGAACCAACGAATGACGGAGTCAGAGTCCGTTGCCTTACCGCTTGGCGACACCCCAAAAAATACATTGGTGAATTGCTATTCACGATTACATATTTTATCAAACGAAAAAGAATTTATCAAGCGATTTTGAATTGTTTTGCAAAATTTTTTTGTCACAAATGTCGTTATGCTGTTTTTTGCTTGGCGGAAGGAAAAAATAGTTGCGCAGATTTCAAAATTTTCTTGCCTGTTTCGGACGAAATTGCTATAATGTTTCCAACGGGTTATTTGATTATGATTACGGAAGAAGAAAAAGATTTTGCGGAAAAAATCGACGAACAAGACGGCGGGGAACACTCCGTCGATTCGTCTGCGGACGGCAGGAAAATATTGCCCCGTATCAATTTCCGCGTCTTTCTTTTTTGTGCGCTCGGTCTCATGTTCGGGATATTTCTTTATGCCAAAATCCGTTTCGGAGGGTTAAACGTCTCCGATTTTCTTTTTATCGCGTTCTTTTTGTTTTTTGCGGCGCTGTCGTTTGCGAAAAAGCGTTTGATAACGATGCTTGCCTGTATTTTGTTTTTTGCATGCACGGGAGCGCTGAGCATCCATTTATATACGCAAAATTATCTTTCCGGCGCGGAATCGGGAGAGTATGACGTGACGGGAGTCGTAGATACAGTTTCTGCGGGGAACGGATATGCGACGGCGGAGCTGTCGTCTTTGACTTTCGACGGACGGCGCACGGGCGGAAAAATGCAGGTGCGTTTGTTGGCGCGTGAAGTCCGTTTCGGAGAGGTCTTATCCTTTCGCGCAAACATCACGCGGAAAGTCTTGCCTTCCGGTGATTTTTATGCCAATTACTGTTTTGAAAAAGACATTCGGTATTTTGCGTCTGTTTCCGCAGTCAAAACGGTAGGTTTGACGGGCAATCCGTTTTTGCGTTTAAAGTCCGCGGTTTACGAAACGTTGCATGAAAATCTCGGACGGGATGAAGCGGACCTTTCGTTCGGATTGCTCACGGGCGATACGCGCGGGATGGACGGCAGTTTAAAAGAAGCGGTGCAAAAAGGCGGGATCGCCCATCTCTTTGCCGTATCGGGTTTGCATATCGGCATTTTGTTTGCGGCGGTAGCATTGTCGTGCAAGCCCTTGGGAAAATATTCGTTTGTGCCGGCGTTTGCCGCGGCGATTCTGTACGTTGCGTTTTGCGGATTTTCCGTTTCTTCCGTGCGTGCGGCGATCATGTGCGGCATCCTCGGCGCCAATCGTCTGATCGGGAGAAAGACGGATCTGTTGCAGTCGCTTTCATTGGCCGCGATATGTATCCTTTTGATCATGCCGGCGCAATGGCTTTCCGCCGGATTTCGCCTTTCGTTTGCCGCCGTGTCTGGGTTAGCGCTCTTTTCGGGAACGTTCGCGCGCGGTTTCGACCGTCTGCGCCTGCCTTCTTTTTTGAGCGGATATCTGGGCGCGAATCTTTCGGTACAGCTTGTCACTTTTCCGATCCTGATCGAATGTTTCGGTTATTTCTCGGTATGGGGATTTCTGCTCAATTTTTTCCTGATACCGCTCATGCCCGTCTTGTTTCCGCTGTTGCTTGCAGACATCCTGCTTGCTTTGGCGATTCCGCCGTGGGCGGCGTTTTTTCTGGCGATCCCGAACGGGATCGTCTCGCTCTTGCCGTATCTGTTTGCGGCGGCGGATTTCTCATTCGTGCTTACGGGGTTTTCGCTCGGCGCAGGCGGAATCGTCTGGTTTACGGGCGCGGTTGCATTGTCGGAGCGTTTTCGCCTCGGTCGCATTTTACGCGCCGTTGCCGCCGGACTGCTCTGCTGTATGTTCGCCGTTTGTCTGTTGGTTGAAAACGTGGTTTTTTCGGGTTGTAAAATCGTAACGGAAAGCGGAAGTTCGGGCGCGGCGCTCGTGCGTACGGACAAAGTTGCCGTACTGATCATCGGCGGGGATATTTCTCATTCCGCATGCGAGGCGTTTCTTGCTTGCAGTTACGGCGGAACGTTGGATGCGGTCGTCGTGCTTTCGGACGACGAGCTGGACGGAATTAACGTGGGCGCGTTTTTGCCGGCGAAAAGGGTGCATGCGCGCGACGAGATCGCAACGGGACTGCAAAAGACGGAAGTCGTGTTCGGCGAAACGTTTTCCTGCGGGGAATTGACCTTTCGTTACGAGAGCAGGAAAAAGCTGACGATGGCGGCGGAAGGACGCATTGTCGAGTTTGATTTTTCGGACGGTTCTGCCCTCGGCGCGGATTTGTTTGTCGGAAAGGGGCGAGGGGGCTTGAAATATTTTCTGAAAGATGGTAAAATAAACGCAATATGATCGGTTTCGTCTCCTCGGCTGAAACCGTTTAAAAAGGACATCATATGAAATTTACCGAACTTGCAAAATCGTTAAAAGAGGGCGGGCCCGCGGCGGTGTATCTCGTCGAAGGGGAGGAGGCGTATTTTCGGGACCATGCCGTACATGCTCTTCGCGCCGCGTGCGGGATCACGCAGACCGTTTTAAACGACGTGCGATTCGAGGGCGAGAACGTGAAAACCGATCTTGCGAGATTTGTGAACGGCTTGTTCACCTTTCCGTTTATGGACGAAAAACGGTTCGTGCGGGTGTACGGTTTTTTTCCGACGGAAAAAGAATGGGAACGGTTTTTGAAGCCTTATGCGGACTCTCCCTGTCCTTCCACCGTGCTTGCCATTGTCAACGCGGAAAAGAAGCCGAACGCCGCCGATCTGAAACGGAAAAAGGGCGTGACGTTTGTGGACTGTTCCCGCGAGAGCGAAGAGACGCTTGCGCGTTGGCTGTACGGCGTGATGAAAAAAAGCGGGCTTGCCGTTGACGCCGACGCCGCGGCACTTGCCGTGCGCTATTGCGCGCGCGACGCGGCGCGCATGAAACGGGAGACGGAGAAACTGTCCGCGCTGTTGGGCGAGGGCGGGCGCGTGACGCGCGCGGTCATCGAGGAGTACGTCGCAAAGGATGCGGAGTACAAGATATACGAATTGACGCAGGCGGCGTCGCAGAAGAACTTTTCCCGCTTTTCGGAAATCCTTGCGGACATGACGGGAAAGGGGTATGACGAGAACGCCGCGCTCGCCTCCCTGACCGGACATTATCGCACGCTCTGCGAGGTGACGGAGCTTGCGGGTTCGGATGCGGAAGCGGCGAAGACGCTGGGGATCAAACCGTTTGCCGTACAGCGGAACCGCGAAACGGCGCAGCGTCTCGGCAAAGCGCGGGTGCGGGAAATCTATCGCCGGCTGTACGGGTTGTCGTGCGGCGCGAGAAGCGGTCTGTACTCGAAATCGGGCGCGCTGTCGGCGGCGATCGCGGAAATATTCTTCGGGTAAAGGGAAAAATCGGGAGACGTTTTGCAAGCCGACGGAAAAAATACCAATTTTCCGTTGTAAAATTTTCGGATAAATACAAAATCTTTTGCTTTTTTTGCAAAAAAAGCTATAATATAAATAAGACGGGTTTGGGATTTTTTCGGACGAGGAGAACGGCATGCGGAATTGGGCAGACGTTTGGAACGGAATCAAGAATATTTTTCTTGACTTCGGAAATCATTGGGTGATCATTTTAGAAACGGTATTTTTGTTTCTGCTCATTTATTACGTGCTGAAAACGCTCTCCGAAAACAATGCGAAGAAGTTTATCTGGACGTACGTAATTCTGATTCTCGGTGTGGGTTTCCCCGCGCTGATTTCCGATCATTTCAACGTGACCGTGTATTACGTTTTCATCATGTTGCTCTCCGTGTTTTTCCTGTTACTGTTCAGCATGGAGATCAAGCGGGCGATTTGGAATGCGAATAAGCGCAGCGCGGCGACCGCCAACGATCCTGCCGCGCGGACGACGGCGGTGAGCGCGCGTGCGGAAGTGTATATTTCAAGTATTGTAAAAGCGGTGCAGGGGCTTTCCAAGAGCATGACGGGGGCATTAATCGTGCTGTCTAACGGGAACGTCCCGCGGGACGTCGTCGAGAGCGGCGTGACGCTCAACGCGCAGATCTCCAATCAGCTCATCGAAGGCATCTTTGTCAATAAAGCGCCTCTGCACGACGGCGCGATGATCATATACGGCGATAAGATTCAGGCGGCGGGGTGTTTCCTTCCTCTGTCGCAACGGGATTTCCCCAAGGACTACGGAACGCGGCACCGCGCCGGAATCGGGATCACCGAGGTGGCGGACGTCTCCACGATCATCGTTTCCGAAGAAACGGGAATCGTCTCCGTCGTCAAACGCGGCGAAATCACCCGCTATATCGATTCGGAGAGTTTGAAGAGATTCCTGCGCGAATACTATTGGAAGGAATTTAATTCGGAGGGCAGAAAGGCATGAAACTGAAAGAGACGTTGAAAAAGATGTTCACCAAGCACGTCCCCTTAAAAGTGCTCGCCTTCGTTTTGGCGTTTGTCGTCGCCGTTATCATTCACGCCGTATGAAATATTGTTTGAGAGTTCCGCGGATCCTGCTCCCCGAGAGCGGATTTGAAAAATGGTCGGTGATCGCGTGCGATCAGTTCACTTCCGATCCGTCCTATTGGGAACGGGTCAGGAAGACGGTCGGGAACGCGCCGTCTTCGCTGAACATGATCCTTCCGGAGATCTATCTCGGCGAGGACGACGAGGAGCGGATCGCCGAAATTCACGAAAACATGTACGCCGCGCTCGAAAACGGCTATATATCCAAGCTGAACCGCGGGTGCGTGCTTTGCGAGCGCACGACCGCTTCCGGCGTGCGCCGCGGCATCGTCGCGGCGATCGATCTCGAAGCCTATACGACGGAGCGCGGAGAAACCTCTCCCATCCGTTCGTCCGAGGCGGTCGTGCCGTCCCGTTTGCCCGCGCGCGTCGCGGTGCGGAAGGGCGCGCCGCTCGAATTCCCGCACGCGATGATTTTTTACAGGGATAAAAAGGATAAGATCATGCGCATGCTGGCGGAGGAAGATCTCGAAGTGCTTTACGACTTCGAGCTGATGGAGGGCGGCGGACGGCTGAAAGGAAGCTTCGTTCCCGAATATCTTGCGGAGGAAGCGCTTCGCATGATGCACGGGAAAGAGGAGCCGAGTTTTGCGGTCGCCGACGGAAACCATTCCGTCGCCGCGGCAAAGGCGTATTGGGAAGAAATCAAAGCCGGACTGACCGAAGAGGAAATCCGCAATCACCCCGCGCGTTTCACCCTCGTCGAACTTGTGAATCTGTACGACGAAGCGGTGGTGTTTCATCCGATCCACAGACTGCTCAAAGAGACGGACGCAGAGGCGTTCTGTTCTTATTTCATGAACGCGGTGAAGTGCCGCCGCGTGGGAAACGTACTCCGTCCCGCATTGCCCGCCGACGCTTCCGCAGTCGAAAAAACCGATCGGCTGATCGAAGAATTCGTCCGCGTCAACGGCGGAAAAATCGACTATATCCACGGCGACGACAACCTGATCGCGTTCGCGGCGCAGGAGGATTGCGCGGGGGTCATGCTGAAACCGATCGAAAAAGACGGATTTTTCGAGCGTTTGAAAGGGGGCGGGAATTTCCCAAAAAAGACTTTTTCCGTGGGCGAGGATACGGAAAAGCGGTATTATACGGAGGGCAGGGAGATCGGATATGATTAAAGTATGTAAATTCGGCGGTACCTCGATGGCGGACGGCACCAATATGCGCCGCGTCGCGGACATCGTCGCATCGGACGAATCCCGCCGCTATGTGGTCGTGTCCGCGCCGGGGAAGCGTTTCGGCGGCGACGCGAAAATAACCGATCTGCTCTATGAAACTTATCGCAACGTATCGGAAACGGGTTCTGCGGGTGAAGCCTTCGGAAAAGTAAAAGAAAGATTCCGCGGCATTACGGGGGAACTCGGACTCGACTTCGATATCGATTCTCTGCTTGCGGATACCGAAAAAGAGATTCTTGCGGAACGTAGCGAAGACTTTACCGCTTCGCGCGGGGAATACCTCTCCGCGCGGCTCACGGCGGCGTTGCTCGGCGTGCCGTTCATCGACGCGCGCGAAGTCGTGAAGTTCGACGCGGAGGGCAGATTCGATGGTACGCGCACGGACGCGCTTCTGAAAGAGGCGCTGAAAGGGAAGCGCCGCGCGGTCGTTTCCGGCTTCTACGGCGAGGACGCGTTCGGAAAGGTCAAGACGTTTTCCCGCGGCGGAAGCGATATTTCGGGGGCGATCGTCGCACGGGCGGCGGGCGCCGACCTCTATGAGAACTGGACGGACGTAAGCGGATTTCTCGCCTGCGATCCGCGCATCGTTCCCAATCCGCAACAGATCCGCGCGCTTTCGTATAAGGAATTGCGGGAGCTTTCGTACATGGGCGCGAACGTTCTGCACAGCGAATCCATTTTCCCCGTGCGGGAGGCGGACATTCCGATCAGGATCAAAAACACCTTCCGCCCGCAGGACGAGGGAACGGATATCCTTCCCGCTTCCAAGTACAGTTACGGGGGAAGGACGGTTACGGGGATCGCCGGCAAGAAGAACTTTACCGTCATATTTATCGAAAAATCGCTGATGAACGCGGAAATCGGTTTTACCCACAGAGTTCTGAGCGTTTTGTTGAAATACGGGATCTCGTTCGAACACATGCCGTCCGGCATCGATACCATGTCGTTCGTGATTGACAGCGAACAGCTGAAAAACGGGAATCTCGAAGCCCTTTGCGCGGAGATCCGCGAGGCGGTTTCGCCCGATCATTTGCGGGTGTACGACGATATCGCGCTCATCGCGGTCGTGGGGCACGGCATGAGCCGGAATATCGGTACCAGTGCCCGACTGTTTCAGGCGATCGCGCGCGCGGGCGTCAACGTCCGTATGATCGATCAGGGTTCGTCCGAGCTGAACATCATCGTCGGCGTGGATTGCGAGAATTACGACCGTACGCTGTGCGCGGTGTACGACGAATTTTTCAGAGAATAAAATATCGCGAAAAAGCGCGCCGACGGAGAACCGTCGGCGCGCTTGCGCATGATGTGGTTATACGACGTAATCGGGATTGCTCGCCGCGGCGTCGAGTTCTTTTTTCTGCTCTTCGTAACCTTGCTTTCCGAGCAACGCGAACGTCGCTTTTTTGCCGGCTTCCACGCCCGGCTGGTTGAAGGTGTTCACGTTGAGCATGGCGCCTGCGTAGGCGGTCTGTAATTCGAAGAGGAATAAAAGCTGACCGAGCGTGAACGCGTTTACTTCGGGAAGTTCGATGGTGTAGTTGAGTCTTCCCGCCTTGGTCAGCGCGTAAGCGGTCGCTTTATTCTCCGCCTGAATGAGTTCCTCCATCGTATGCCCGCCGAGGAAAGCGACGTCGGGAATGTCTTCGCAGCCGTGGGGAATGGGGAACGGGGTCGCATAGCGTCCCACCGAAAGGAAGGTGACGACTTTGTCGTAGGGGCCTTCGGTATAGAGTTGCACCTGCGAATGCTGATCGGTAACGCCAAGCGCTTTCACGGGCGTCTGTCCGACGTTGCACGGTTTTCCGTCGAGCGTCTCGTTTTTGCCGAGCGATTCCGCCCAGAGCTGCGCGTACCAATCGGACACGTAGCGCAGGTTATCCGAGTAGGGGATCATTACGCCGATGTTTTTGCCGTCCTGCATGGCGATGTATTGCAAAGTCGCGCAGAGCAACGCGGGGTTTTTATCGATTTCGGGGGTGTCGCACAGTTCGTCCATATAGGCGGCTCCCTGCAACAGCCCTTCGATATCGATGCCCAGAACCGCCGCGGGAAGCAAGCCCACGGGACAGAGTTCGGAAAAGCGTCCGCCCACGCCGTCGGGCAATATGTACGACTTTACGCCGCCCAGTTCTTTGGAAATTTTGACGAGGTTGCCGCGGTTGGCGTCCGTCGTGAAGATCAGATGTTCTTTCAGATCGGCGCCCGCTTTTTTCAGCAGGTCGGAGACGATCAGATACTGCGTCATCGTCTCGCTCGTCGCGCCCGATTTGCTGACGACGTTGAAACAGGTCTTTGTTACGTCGATCACGTCGAGAAGCGCTGCCATGCGTACGGGATCCACGTTGTCTTCCACAAAGAAACGGGGACCGTTTCTCTTTTCTTTGGGCAGATCGTTATAACGGAGATGGCAGAGCGCGTTGAACGCCATGGTGGGGCCGAGCGCCGAGCCGCCGATGCCGAGTACGACGAAATTATCGAATTTAGCGCGGATCTCTTCCGCCGTTTTGAGAATATCCGCAACGATTTCGTTCTGGTTGTAGGGCAGTTCCGTCCAGCCCATAAACAGATCGTCTTTTCCGCGGTTGCGCGCGACGTAGTCGTAAGCCTTTTCCGCAATCTTTTTGTGCGCGTCGAGTTGTTTTTGCGAGATGCCTCTCTTGCCGAGATATTTGTCCGTCATATTGGTGTAATCGACGGTTACGCGCATCTCTTTGCGCCGTTCATCGTTCAGTTGCATAGCTCCTCCAATATAAAATAAATTCTCCTCTTATTGTAAGCGGATTCGCGGCGAATGTCAAGGGCGGGCGAGGGCTTTTTTGGGTTTTTTCTTGAAAAAGCGTTTGAAGAAAGCGCGGAAGTCGAAGAGTCTGAACGCGGAGAGCGCGAGCGCCTGCAACAGCATGACGCTGATCCCCGTGATCATGAGCGCGGGCAGATAATTCAAGTACAGGAACAGCAGATCGCGCAGAAGAACGCCGACGACCGTGACGGGCGCCATCGCGAGAACGAGTTTCAAAAAGTATTTTCCGGAACGCAGTTTTCCCGTTTTTTTCCCGAGGAGGAAGAGCGAACAGACAGCGACGATGACAAAGTCGCACGCCATTCCCACGAGCAGCGCGCCGCTTCCGAGAATGCCGGGCAGGAAGAACACGCAGGCGAGCATGGCGGCGGATCCGAGCAGGAAGAACACGAGGGTGTGCCGTTCGCAGTTCATGGAATTCAGCAGGCTCGTGCAGATCATCGTAATGCTCATGGGGAGCAGGATCGGCGCGCTGCTTTCGATCAGTTTTCCGCTCTGCGCGTTGGAGTAGAGCATGATTCCCACGCCCTCGCCGCAAACGACGAACAGGGGGATCAGCAGCGCCGCGACGAGCAGCGTCGTATTCAGCGCCTTTTCCACAAGCCCCGAAACCTTTTCTTTCTGTTGTTTATAATAGCTTTCCGATAGCTCGGGAACGAGTACGAGCGCGATCGAACTGATCAGCGTGCTGGGGATCATGATGACCGGAACGACCATGCCGTAAACGACGCCGTATTCCGCAAGCGCTTTCGAGGACGAAAATCCCGCCGCGATCAGTCTTGCGGGAAAGAGTACGGAAATAAAGGAGTTCATGAGGGACGAGGAGGTGCGCATGGCGGTCACGGGCAGCGACGATTTCAAAAGCGGCAGAAATTCGCCGCGCGGGGAGCGTAGCTTTCCGCCCTTGACGATGAAGTACACGAGCGCGATGGCAAAGGAGCAGAGATAGGAAACGAGTACGGCGACCGCCGCTTTGTTCGCGTCGGCAATTCCCGAAGAGACGAACAGCAACAGGAACACGCCGACCGCGATCATGATGATTTCCTCGATCAGTTCGATAAGGGAATACGCGAAAAAGCGTTTGTTTCCCCAAAAGCTCCCTCGGATGATCGCATACAGCGAAGTGAAGGCGAGGGAGAACAGCATGATATAGAACAGATCTCCGCAGCGCGGGTCGGAAAAAATGCCCGTAAACGGCTTTCGCAAGGCGAACAGAATCACGGTAATCGGCACGCTGAACAGCAACGAAATCAGAATCGCCGCGGTCGTTGCGGAATGGACTCCCTGCTTGCTTCCGCGCGCGCGGTGTTTGGAGATCACGCGCGAGAGCGTGATGGGCAGTCCGCTGGAAGACACGGTGATGAACACCGCGAATACGGACAGCGCGACCTGATAGATACCCAACCCTTCGGGGCCGAGCATGCGGGAGAGAATGATGCGGTAGAGAAAACCGAGACAGTGTTCGAACGCCGCGAAAACGGTTACGATCGCAGCGGTGCGATATAAATTTTGCATAGCATATTTTATTCGCGGGCGGAACCTTTTTATGTGTTCCGGCATAGAATGGGAGCGTGAAACTTTGTCTTGTTCGGTTGCGTCCGGAATTATATCGCGTGAAAAAGGGTCAGACGGTCGCCTCGATCGCCGCGGCGTTCGGCTTGCCGCCCAGAGTTCTCGCCGTCCGGAACGGTCTCACTTGCGAAGCGGAGGAGGGGCGCGTGCTTATAATTCCCCGATCCTCGCGCGATCTGTACCGCGTGCGCGGCGGCGAGAGCAAAACGCTGCTCTGTGGCTCGCCCGAAGCGTTTCGGGAGCGGAATTCTACGAATCGGCTGTATCCCGGTCAGACCGTTTTTTTATAAAGATAAAATCGCGGCGGCTTTGCACGAAACCTTCTCCCGGGCGCATATCATGCATTAGGAACCGAAAGGGTTCTTTACACGGAGGTAACAAATGTCATTTTTTTCCAATTTCTCTTCGGATCATTGCCCCGGCACCATTACGGGCAATCCGTTAAACGGTCTTTGCGAAAAGGTGTGTATTCAGGCGGAAAAAATCTTCGACGCGGGTATCATCCAGACGCGGCTCGAAAACTATACCGTTGTTCCGGAAAATCCCGTACCCGCCAGTCCTACATATCCGCTTACGTTTATCAGCGCGCGCTCGCTTTCCGCCGTGGGTAGCGTAAGCAATCTTACGGTCGAACGGCAGGCAGACTGCAATAACGCGCGCGTGCAGGCGACGATTACGATTCCCATCGAAATCGTCTACGTCGACGCGGCGGGCGTAGAGGGGAAGGCGACGAGCGACATCGTTCTCAACGAGGACGTACTGATGTTCGTTCCGCCCGCATCGGTCATTCCGTTCACGGTCACGTCGGTGGCTTCGTGCGTCTCTCCCGAAGGGACGTTCAACGCCGAAACGGGTGCGTTCGCGATCAGCGCTTGCATCACCTGTATTTTGAAGGTCGCGATGCAGGTGGAGATCCTCGTGCCCAGTTACGGCTATTGCGCCATCCCGCCCGCACAGGAATATTCGCAGGAAGTCTGTTCCGGATTCTTCGAACTGCCCCTTTATCCGCAGGGCAAGTCCTGTTGCAAGAAGTAACTTTTTCACTCTACGGAATCGGGAAAAGCCGTCGCATGCGACGGCTTTTTGTCCGTCTCGAAAACGCTTGCAAAACGCCGACGGAAGTGGTATAATGTGCTTCGGAAAAAACATCGGAATTTTTCGGAGGAATATTATGTCGGAAAAGAGCAAGGGGAAGATTAGGCAGGAGGAACTCTCCTACCGCAAAAAGAACTATTTCGAAGAGGCGGACGAAAAAGAACGCAAGGCGATTTTTGCTTATGCGGAGGGATACAAAGCCTTTCTCGACGCGGCGAAGACGGAGCGCGAAGCTTGCGATTATTCGGTCGCCGCCGCGAAAAAAGCGGGCTTTACCGAGTACCGCTTCGGAGACCCGTTGAAGGCGGGGGACAAGAAGTATTTCGTCAACCGCGGCAAGAGTATCGTCGTGTTCCGCATCGGGAAGAAGAATCTCGAAGAAGACGGTATGCGGCTGATCGCGTCGCACATCGACGCGCCGCGCGTCGACATCAAACAGAATCCCGTGTATGAAGATTCCGGCATCTGCTTTTTAAAGACGCACTATTACGGCGGGATCAAGAAATATCAGTGGACGGCGATTCCGCTTGCGCTGCACGGCGTCGTCGTGCTGAAAAACGGCAAGAAGATCGAACTCCGCGTGGGCGAGCGGGCGGAAGATCCCGTGTTCTATATCGACGACCTGCTTCCGCATCTCGGCGGCGACCAGATGAGCGGCAAGGCGGGAAAGATCATCGAGGGCGAACAGCTCAACGTCGTCGTCGGCGGGCTTCCCTATCCCGACGAAGACGCGGGCGACAAGATCAAACTCAGCGTGCTCGATCATCTCAACGAAAAATACGGGATCTGCGAAGAGGACTTCCTTTCGGCGGAGCTTTCCGCGGTCCCCGCGTTTTCCGCGCGCGACGTCGGGTTCGACCGCGCTTTGATCGGCGCGTACGGACATGACGACCGCGTATGCGCTTATCCTGCGCTGACGGCGGTTTTAAACTGCGAGAGCGAGCACACCGTGCTTGCCATGCTCGTCGACAAAGAGGAGATCGGCAGCGAGGGCACCACCGGCATGCAGTGCAAAGTTTACGAGGATCTGATGGAGGAAATCTCGATCGCGTTCGGCGCGAATTTCCGGAAGGTGCGCGCCAACAGCAAGTGCTTATCTTCCGACGTCACCGCGGCGTACGATCCCAATTTTGCGGGCGTGTACGAAAAGATGAATTCTGCGATGATCTCCTGCGGCACGTGCATGAGCAAGTTTACCGGCTCGCGCGGGAAGAGCGGATCGAACGACGCATCGGCGGAATTCGTCGGCGAAATCCGCGCGATGTTCGACCGCGGCGGGGTGGTATGGCAGACGTCCGAACTCGGAAAGGTGGACGCGGGCGGCGGCGGCACGGTCGCGAAATTTCTTGCGAATCTGAATATCGACACCGTCGACCTCGGCGTTCCCGTGATTTCGATGCACGCGCCGTACGAACTGATTTCCAAAGCCGATCTTTACAGCAACTACAAAGCGTTTTTGGCGTTTATGAAATAAACGGGACAAGTTTCCCGCCCGCGGTTTGCGGGCGGGAGTTTTCTTTTTGACGGGTTTGTCCGTAAAAAGACAAAAATATGCAAAAAAAAGGAAAATATACCCGATAAAATCCTTGACTTGATTTGGGAAATATAGTACAATAATCGAGCCTGTGTCAACGGGAAGTTTTTTCATGTACACAACGGCGTATTTGGGATGAGGCGGGAAGTTACTGAAAAATCGAGGCAGAAAGCCCCTCGGCAGATAATTTCCGCTGACAAATGTGGAGGCTTGACCTCTGCGACCGACCGAGGGCTTTTGCGAAAAACACCGCTTTCGCCGCGTGTTTTTTTGATAGGATACCTCGATACGCCCGGGTGAGTTGACGCGGAGTAAACAGTTGGTATAAAGAAAGGAGCAGACAAATGGCAGCACAAAAAATCAGAATCAAACTTTCGGCTTACGATCACGAGCTTGTCGATCAGGCGGCGCAGCGGATCGTAGAGACGATGCAGAAGGGCGGGGCAAAAATTTCGGGACCCATTCCGCTTCCCACGGAGCGCGAGATCGTGACCATTCTCCGCAGCCCTCATAAGCATAAGGACAGCCGCGAACAGTTCGAACTTCGCACGCACAAGAGAATCATCGACATCTATTCTCCCAACGCGAAACTGCTCGACAGCATCCACCTGCCCGCGGGCGTGGATATCAAGGTAAAACTGTAATCCCATAATACTTTATATATAAGGTATTGGATAATAAACAAAAAAGGAGTGAACTTTATCAATGAGTAAAGCAATCATCGGCCGCAAAGTCGGCATGACGCAGCTCTTTGCGGAAGACGGGAAAGTGATTCCCGTTACGGTCGTAGAGGCAGGACCTTGCCCCGTAGTGCAGGTCAAGACGAAAGAATCGGACGGTTACGTCGCGCTGAAACTCGGATTCCTTCCCGAAAAGGAAAAGAATCTGACCAAGCCCGAACTCGGACAGTTCAAGAAAGCGGGCATCGAGCCTTGCAAAGTGCTGAAAGAAGTGCGGATCGACAGCGTGGACGGCTATAACGTAGGCGACAAAGTGCTTGCGGACGTATTCAAGGCGGGCGACAAAGTGGACGCCAGCGGCGTGACGAAAGGACACGGCTTCACGGGCGTGATCAAGCGTTGGAACCAGCACCGTCTGAAAGAGACGCACGGCGTAGGCCCCGTACACAGAGAGCCGGGTTCCATGGGCGCGAACAGCACTCCCTCCCGGGTGTTCAAGCATAAGCGCCTGGCGGGTCAGTACGGCGTCGAGAACGTGACGATCCAGAATCTCGAAGTCGTGCGCGTGGACGTCGCGCGCAACGCGATTCTCGTGAAAGGCGCGATTCCCGGACCGAAGGGCAGCGTGGTTACGCTGAAAACGAGCGTGAAGAGCAAATAAGGAGAAAGACCATGGCAAACGTTAAGGTATATAATATGAAAGGCGAAGAGGTCGGCAATCTCGACCTTTCCGATAAAGTATTCGGCGCCGAATATAACGAACCTCTCATTCATCAGGCAGTCGTCACCTATCTTTGCAACCAGCGGCAGGGTACGAAATCCACCCTCACCCGCACGGAAGTGCGCGGCGGCGGCGCGAAGCCTTGGAGACAGAAGGGGACTGGCAGAGCGCGTCAGGGTTCCATCCGTGCGCCCCAGTGGACGAAGGGCGGCGTCGTGTTCGCACCCAAGCCCCGCGACTTCTCCAAAAAGATGAACGCTTCGGCAAAGCAGGGCGCGCTCATGTCGGCGCTTTCCAAGAAGGTCGCGGACGGAGAACTGATCGTCGTCGAAGACGTGAAGGTGTCCGCTCCCAAGACGAAAGAGATGGAGGCGTTCCGCAAGGCGTTGAAGCTCGACAAGCGCGCGGTCGTCGTGATGGACGAGCCGGATCAGGACGTGATTCTGGCGGCGCGCAATCTCGAAACGCTTTCCACGATTTCCGTTTCCGAAATCAATACGTACGAAATCGTATCGAACGCCGTCGTGGTGCTCACGAAGGGTTCCGTGAAGAAGCTTGAGGAGGTATACGCATAATGCAACCGCAAGACGTGATTTTAAAGCCCGTACTTACCGAAAAAGGTTACGACGGCATTGCGGATAAGCGCTACACGTTCAAAGTGCTGAAAACCGCGAATAAGATTCAGATCAGAAACGCGATCGAGCAGATGTTCGGCGTAAAGGTAGAAAGCGTAAACACCGTTACTTGCCGCGGCAAGCTCAAAAGAATGGGCAGAAACGAGGGGTACACCCCCACGACCAAGAAAGCGATCGTGACGCTCAAAGCGGACAGTAAGCCGATCGAACATTTCAATTCGTTGTCGTAATATCCGGAGGAATGAAAAATGGCAGTCAAGAGATATAAACCCACCTCTCCCGCCCGCCGTCTGATGACGGTTCCCGTGTACGGAGAGATTTCCAAGAACAAGCCCGAGCGTTCTCTGTTGGAGGATCAGCGCAAATCGGGCGGACGGAACAACGCGGGCAGAATCACCGTGCGTCATATCGGCGGCGGGAACAGAAAGAAGTACCGCATCATCGATTTCAAACGCAATAAAGACGGGGTCCCCGCGACGGTCAAGAACATTCAGTACGATCCCAACCGCAGCGCGAACATTGCGCTTTTGGTATACGCGGACGGCGAAAAGAGATATATTCTCGCGCCCGTCGGTCTGAATGCGGGTGACAAGGTCATGAGCGGCGCCGGCGCCGACATCAAAGTCGGAAACGCGCTCGCCCTTTCGGATATCCCCGTCGGTACCATGATCCACAACATCGAGATGAAGCCCGGCCGCGGCGGTCAGATCGCGAGAAGCGCAGGCATCTCCGCTCAGATCATGGCGCGCGAAGGCAAGTATGCGACGATCAAGATGCCCTCCGGCGAAATGCGGCTCATCCCCGTTGCCTGCAAGGCGACGATCGGACAGGTCGGCAACGTCGAACACGAGATCATCAGAATCGGGAAAGCGGGTAAAACCCGTCACCTCGGAATCCGCCCTACGGTACGCGGTTCGGTTATGAACCCGAACGATCACCCTCACGGCGGCGGCGAAGGGAAATCGCCCGTCGGCCATGCCGGACCCGAGACCCCTTGGGGAAAACCGGCGCTCGGCTACAAGACGAGAAAGAAAAAGAATCCCACGAGCAAATTCATTCTGAAGAGAATCAATTGAGGAGGGTAAGGATATGTCGAGAAGTGTTAAGAAAGGACCTTACGTCGAAGCGAAGCTGCTTGCTCGCATCGAGGCGATGAACGAGGTCAACGAAAAGAAAGTACTCAAAACTTGGTCGAGAGCTTCGACGATCTTCCCCCAGATGGTGGGACACACGATTGCGGTTTACGACGGACGCAAGCACGTTCCCGTATACGTCACCGAGGACATGGTCGGTTGCAAGCTCGGCGAGTTTGCCCCCACGAGAACGTTCAAGGGACACACGGCGAAGACGACCTCGCCCGGGAAATAAGGAGGAACGGAAATGTCAGCCAATATGAAGAAAAAGACCGAACGGGTGGAAGAAAAGAGAGAAAAACGCCCCTACGCGGTTGCAAAGTATATCAGAGTTTCTCCCTATAAAGTGCGCGCGGTGCTCGATCTGATCCGCGGCAAGAGCGTGCGGGAAGCGCAGGCGATCCTCGAACACAGCACGAACGGCGGCGCGGCTCCCACTTGCAAAGTGCTTCTCAGCGCGATCGCGAACGCGGAACACAATCAGGGAATGGACAGAGGCGACCTGTACGTTGCGGAATGCTTCGCGAACGGCGGCACGTCGTTGAAGCGGATGCAGCCCGTCAGCAAGGGAAGAGGTCACGCGATTTTAAAGAGAACGAGCCACATCACCGTCATACTCGACGTGAAGAAAGCGGAGGGAGAGATATAATATGGGACAGAAAGTAAATCCCCACGGATTGAGAGTCGGAGTCATCAAAGGCTGGGATACCCAGTGGTATGCCGACAAGAAGGAATTCGCGGCGTATCTGAAAGAGGATAACGTCATCCGTACCTTCATTAAAAAGAAGTATTACGCGGCGGCGATCTCCAAAATCCTGATCGAGAGAACGGCGGGCAAAATCGTCGTTACGGTATACACCGGCCGTCCCGGCGTGCTGATCGGCAAAGCGGGCGCGGAGATCGAGGTCATTAAAAAAGATCTCGCCAAACTCACGAAGGGCAAGCCCGTTGCGATCAATGTGACGGAAGTCCGTAAGCCCGACGCGGACGCGCAGCTCGTTGCGGAAGGCGTTGCCGCGCAGCTCGAAAAGCGTATGTCTTTCCGCCGTGCGATGAAGCAGGCGATCGGCAAGACGATGCGCGCCGGCGTAAAAGGCGTCAAGATGCAGGTAAGCGGCCGTCTCGACGGACGCGAGATCGCGGGAACGGAGCATTACCACGAGGGGAGCATTCCTCTTCAAACGCTCCGCGCGGATATCGAATACGGCTTTGCGGAAGCCCACACGACCTTCGGCATGATCGGCGTAAAGTGCTGGATCTATAAGGGCGAAGTTCTCAAAGGCGGAAAGAAGGCGTAAGGAGGAAACCATGTTAATTCCCAAGAGAGTAAAGAGAAGAAAGCAACACCGCGGCACGCTGAAAGGCTCCGCGCAGAAAGGCAATATCGTTGCGTACGGCGAATACGGATTGGTCGCGGAAGAAGCGGCGTGGATCAAGTCCAACCAGATCGAAGCGGCGCGTATCGCGATGACCCGTTTCATCAAGCGCGGCGGACAGGTCTGGATCGACATCTTCCCCCACAAGCCCATCACCCGGCACCCCGCCGAAGCGCGTATGGGTTCCGGTAAAGGTTCGGTCGAATTCTGGGTCGCAGTCGTCAAACCGGGCAGAGTGCTGTTCGAAATGGCAGGCGTGCCCGAGGATACGGCGAGAGAAGCGATGCGTCTTGCGGCGAACAAATTGCCGATCAAATGCAAGTTCGTCAAGAAAGAACAGGCGGTTAGCGCCGAAAATACGACAGAAGGCGGTGAAGGCTGATGAAAGGAAATGAATTTCATAACATGACCGACGTCGAACTCGATAAGAAGTTAAAGGATTTGAAGAGCGAGCTTTTCAATCTTCGCTTCCGTCACGCGTCCGGACAGCTCGAAAATCCCCTGTCGATCAGAACGTGCAAGCGGGATATCGCGAAAGTGAACACCGAAATCCGCGCCCGTCAGGCAAAGGCGTAAGGAGGAGCGACATGGAAAGAAATCTCAGAAAAGAAAGAGTCGGAATCGTAGTATCCGATAAGATGGACAAGACGGTGGTCGTTGCCGTTACCGACAAGAGCAAGCACCCCGTTTATAAAAAGACGATTACCCGTACGCGCCGTTTCAAAGCGCACGACGAGGAAAACGAGTGCGGCGTAGGCGATAAAGTAAGAATCGTCGAGACCAGAAAGCTCAGCAAGGACAAGAACTGGCGCGTCGCCGAGATCGTCGAGAAGGCGAAGTAAGGCGGGAGGAGACAAGATATGATACAACCTCAGACGAGACTTAAAGCAGCGGACAATTCGGGCGCGAAAGAACTGATGTGCATCCGCGTCCTCGGCGGTTCTTTCCGCAGAAGCGGAAACATCGGCGACGTAATCGTCGCTTCCGTCAAGACCGCGACGCCGGGCGGCGCCGTCAAGAAAGGCGACGTCGTTAAGGCGGTTATCGTGAGAAGCGCAAAGGGAATCCGTCGCGCGGACGGAAGCTATATCCGGTTCGACGACAACGCGGCGGTCATCATCGACAGCCAGAAGCAACCCAAAGGGACCCGTATTTTCGGGCCGATCGCGAGAGAACTGAGAGAGAAGGATTACATGAGAATCATCTCCCTCGCTCCCGAGGTATTGTAAGGAGGCGCTTTCATGAACGTTAAAGTAAACGATACCGTACTCGTACTTACGGGTAAATACAAAGGCAAACAGGGAAAAGTGCTTGCGGCGTTCCCCAAGACGGGAAAGGTCGCCGTCGAGGGCGTGAACATCGTCCAGAAGCACGAAAAGGCGAGAAAGGCGAACGAGACCAGCCGGATCGTATCGGAAGAAGCGCCGATCGACGTCAGCAACGTGGAAGTCGTCTGCGACAAATGCGGGAAGGCGACGAGAGTCGGCCATTCCGTGGAAGGCGGAAAAAAGATCCGCGTCTGCAAAAAGTGCGGCGCAACGCTCGACAAAGCGTTTGTGAAGAAATCGAAGGCGAAACAGGTCGAAGAGACGGAAGCGCCCAAGAAGCGTACGAGAAAGCGCAGCGCAAAGAAGGCGGATGAAGAAACGACGACGACCGCCGATGAAACCAAGGAATAATCGGGCGGAGGAATGGTTATGGCAGAAAAGAAGACTGCGGCAAAGACCGCGGAAAAAGCTACTGCGAAACAAGAGCCGAGCAGAGTCAAGGCTCAGTACGATAAGGAAGTCGTTCCTTATCTCATGAAAAAATTCGGTTATAAATCGGTGATGCAGGTTCCGAAGATCGACAAGATCGTGATCAACACCGGTCTCGGCGACATCAAGGACAATCAGAAATCCATGCAGACCACTGAGAACGAGTTGAAACTGATTACGGGACAAAAGCCCATCTATCGGAAAGCGACGAAATCGGTTGCAAACTTCAAATTGCGCGAAGGCATGAACATCGGTTTGAAAGTGACCCTCCGCGGCAGAAGAATGTACGATTTCTACGATAAACTCGTGTCCATCGCGCTCCCGCGCGTACGCGATTTCCGCGGCGTTTCCGCAAATGCTTTCGACGGCAGAGGAAACTACTCGCTGGGACTCAAAGAACAGCTGATCTTCCCCGAAATCACCTACGATCAGGTCGAAAAAATCCGGGGTATGGACGTATGCATCGTCACCACGGCGCAGACGGACGAGGAAGCGAGAGAGCTTTTGAAGGCGCTCGGAATGCCCTTTAAGCGTTAAGGAGAGAGAAGATGGCAAAGAAGTCAATGATCAACAAACAGCAAAAGACGCCCAAATTTTCCACGCGGGCATACACCCGTTGCTCGATTTGCGGCAGACCGCATGCGGTGCTCAGAAAGTACGGCGTGTGCCGTATCTGCTTCCGGAACCTCGCGTACAAGGGACAGATCCCCGGCGTGAAGAAATCGAGCTGGTAAGGAGGTAATACGATGACAGATCCTATCGCAGATATGCTCACAAGAATCAGAAACGCGCTTATGGTGAAAAAGGAAACGGTCGAGATCCCCGCTTCGAACATGAAGAGATCGATCGCCAAGATTTTGCTCGACGAAGGCTATGTGAAAAACGTAGAGGAAGTCGAGGACGGATTCAACGGCAAGCTCGTCGTTACCTTGAAATACACCGACGATCACCGTTCCGTAATCAGCGGACTCGAACGGGTCAGCAAACCCGGTCTCCGTTCTTACAGCGGCGCGCAGACTATGCCCAAAGTGCTCGGAGGATTCGGTATTGCGATCGTTTCCACGAACAAGGGCGTTATGACGGATAAGCAGGCAAAGAAAGCCAACGTAGGCGGCGAAGTGCTTTGCTACGTCTATTAAGGAGGGGAAGAAATGTCGAGAATCGGTAAACAGAGTATCGCGCTTCCCGCAGGCGTTACCGTTGCGTTCGAAGGCGGCGTCGTGACCGTGAAAGGCGGAAAAGGCGAGCTCAAACGCAAAATAACGGGCGCAATCAACGTCACTTGCGAGGACGGACACGTGCATGTCGTCGCAATGGACGATCAGAAGCAGACGAACGCGCTTCACGGACTTTACCGCGCGCTGATCGCGGACATGGTGAAGGGCGTATCCGAGGGCTTTACCAAAGCTCTCGAAATCAAGGGAGTCGGCTGGAAGGGCGCGATGCAGGGCGGCAAGCTCGTGTTGAACGTCGGTTTCTCCCACCCCGTCGAATTTGTGCAACCTCAGGGAATCAAGCTCGAATGTCCTTCGCAGACGGAAGTCGTCGTGTCGGGCATCAGCAAAGAACTTGTCGGTCAGGTTGCCGCAGACCTTCGTGCGATCCGCGTTCCCGAACCCTATCACGGATACGGTATCCGTTATAAGGGCGAGCGCATCGAGCATAAGGAAGGTAAGACTTCGGGCAAGGGCAAGAAGTAAAGGAGCGTGAATCATGATAACGAAACAAGATAAAAATTCGGTCAGACAGCGTCGCCACGCCCGCGTAAGAAAGCACGTTTCGGGCACGGCGGAAACGCCACGTCTGAACGTTTACAGAAGCCTGAATCATATCTACGTGCAGGTGATCGACGACGTGAAAGGCGTGACCATCGCATCGGCATCGACTATGGAAAAAGCGATCAAAGAGCAGGTTGCGGGCAAGACCAAAACGGAAGCCGCGAAAGTGGTCGGATCTGTTGCGGGTGAGCGAGCAAAGGCAAAAGGGATCGAGACGGTCGTGTTCGACCGCGGCGGATATCTCTATACGGGACGCGTAAAGGCGGTTGCGGACGGCGCCCGCGATGCCGGACTGAAATTCTGATAGGAGAGAGAAGATGGCAAGAGAAAACAGACCCCAGAGAAGACAGGAAGAAAACGACGGGCTTATCAAAAAGCTCATCGGGATCAACCGCGTAAGCAAGACGGTTAAGGGCGGCAAGAACATGCGTTTCGCGGCGCTCGTCGTTGTCGGCGACGGCAACGGCAAAGTCGGCTACGGACAGGGTAAATCCAAAGAAGTTCCCGAAGCGATCGAGAAAGCGACGCAAGCCGCTAAGAAAAATATGATCGATGTTCCCATCGTGGATACCACGATCCCGCACGAAGTTCTCGGCAAGTTCGGCAAAGGCGCGGTTCTCATGTTGCCCGCCGAAGCCGGTACCGGCGTGATTGCGGGCGGTCCCGTGCGTGCGGTCATGGAAGCGGCGGGGATCAAGAATATCAGAACCAAGTCGCACGGCACGCAGAACGCGGGCAACTGCATCAAGGCTACGATCGCCGGACTTTCCGACCTGAAAACGGTGGAAGAAGTCGCCGCGCTCCGCGGAAAATCCGTGGAAGAAATCGTAGGCTGAGGAGGACGGTTATGGTTAAAGTAACGCTTGTAAAGAGTACGATCGGCGAAATCGAATCGGTAAAAGTGACGGTTGCGGCGCTCGGACTGAAAAAAATCCGTTCGGTCAAGACGTTTGAGGACAGCCCCTGCTTGCAGGGTCAGCTCAAAAAGGTTGCGCACCTCGTCAAGATCGAGAACGTTTAAGGAGACGGACATGAGAGTAGATACGTTATCTCCCGCAGAGGGAGCGAGAACCCAGGCGAAGCGTCTCGGCAGAGGGATCGGTTCCGGTCTCGGCAAGACGTCGGGCAAGGGTCACAAAGGTCAATGGGCGCGTTCGGGCGGCGGAGTCCGTCCCGGCTTCGAAGGCGGACAGATGCCCCTTGCGCGCCGTATTCCCAAGCGCGGGTTCCACAACAAGTTCGGTAAAGATTACGCGATCGTCAATCTTTCCGCGCTTGCGGATCTTCCCGCGAATACCGTTGTCGATTACGGTTTCGTATTCGAAAACGGACTTGCGAAGGAAGTCAAAAACAACGTCGGGCTGAAAGTGCTCGGCAACGGCGAGCTGAAAGTTGCGCTTACCGTGCGCGCTGCGAAATTTTCCGCAAAGGCGAAGGAAGCAATCGAAAAGGCGGGCGGAACGGCGGAAGTCGTTGAATAAACTCTGCGGCGTTCTCCGCCACGGAAAGGAGTCAATCTATGATAGAAACGTTGAAAAACGCTTTCCGCAATAAAGATATCAGAAAGAAGATCTTCATGACCTTCCTTCTGCTTCTGCTTTTCCGGTTCGGATGTTATATTCCCATTCCCGGTCTTGACAGAGGTCAGTTTGGAGACATGGTCTCGAACAACGACTTTTTGAATCTGATGAGCGGAATCACGGGCAGCGCGCTTGCAAACGGAACGCTGTTTGCGCTCGGTATCGGCCCTTATATCAACGCATCGATTATCATTCAGCTTCTCACCGTTGGGATTCCCGCGCTCGAGCGGCTCTCCAAACAGGGAGAAGAGGGAAGAAAGAAAATAACCAACATCACCCGTATCGTCACGATCATACTTGCGGTCATTCAGTCCGTGGGCATCATCGTTTTGTTCGGGAATACGCAGGGCGCGATCACGACGAGTTTCTTCTTCGGTCAGACTTGGCTTGCAGGGATCTTCATGACCCTCGTGTACACGGCGGGCTCCTGTCTCGTCATGTGGATCGGCGAACGGATCACCGACTACGGCGTGGGCAACGGCATTTCGCTCATCATCTTCATCGGCATCCTCTCCACTGCGGGTACGACGATTCTGAACAAACTGCTTGCGATCACGAGCAAGAACGTAGGCGAAATCCTGCTCGAACTTGCGATCTTCGCGGTTGTCACGGTCGTGCTGTTCTTCCTCATCGTATTCGTCGATCTGGCGGAACGCAAGATCCCCGTGCAGTATGCAAAACAGGTGCGCGGGACCAAGATGTACGGCGGGCAGTCCTCCGTCATTCCCATGAAGATCACGGGAAGCGGCGTTATGCCTCTGATCTTCGCGTTCGCGATCATCTCTTTCCCCTCCATGATCATGAGCCTCGTTCCCTCTTGGAGCGGCGCGCTCGAATGGTGGCAGGCGAATTTCTCGAACGGCTCTCCTTGGTACATCATCGTTCTGTGCGTGTTGATCTTCGTGTTCTCGTTCTTCTACGCGCAGATCCAGTTCAATCCCGAGGACGTGAGCAAGAGCATTCAGCAGAACGGCGGCTTCATTCAGGGCATTCGTCCCGGAAAGCCCACGGCGCAGTATTTGAAGAAGATCAACAACAGAATCACGCTGTTCGGCGCGATCTTCCTCACCCTCGTCGCGTTCATTCCCTCGATCGCGTTCAGCTGGGCGAGTTACGACCTCGTGAACGTGTTCTCCACGACGGGTATCCTCATCGTCGTTTCGGTTGCGCTCGAATTCGATAAACAGCTGCAATCGCAGATCATGATGAAGAACTATAAGGGCTTCCTGAAATAATTCCGTTTTCGAAACGGGAAAGGAGGGATCTATGAATCTGATTTTACTCGGCGCGCCCGGCGCAGGCAAGGGTACGCAGGCAACGAAAATATCCGACCGTTACGGACTGGTTCATATTTCGACGGGAGATATCTTCCGCGCGAATATCAAGAACGGAACGAAAATCGGTCTGCTTGCCAAATCGTATATCGACAAAGGCGAGCTGGTTCCCGACGAAGTGACGTGCGAAATCGTCCGCGACCGTCTTACCTGGGAGGATTGCAAAAACGGATATCTGCTCGACGGATTTCCCCGCAATCTCTTTCAGGCGGAGGAGTTGGAAAAATTCGCGAAGATCGACGGCGTGGTCAACATCAACATCGATTTCAAGCTTTTGATGGACCGTCTGTGCGGAAGAAGAGTCTGCAAGGAATGCGGCGAAAGCTATCACGTTTCCACCTTGAACGGCGCGACGACTTGCGCGCGTTGCGGCGGGGAACTGTATCAGCGGAAAGACGATAACCCCGAAACAGTGGGAAGCCGTCTGAACGTATACGAGGAGCAGACCGCGCCACTGATCGACTATTACACCAAGAAAGGCATCATTCTCAACTTTACGGGATCCGAAGCGCCTGCGGAGGTTCTGTTCGAAGAGATCAAAGCGGTGCTTGATAAGAAGGCGAAATGATCGGCAAGACGGAGCAAGAGATCGAACTGATGCGCGAACCCAACCGCATCGTCCGCGACTGTCTGAATTTCGTCGGCGAGCGGATTCATGCGGGCATGACGACGAAGGAGATCGACGAACTCGTCTACCGCTTCATCAAAGCGAGCGACGCGGAACCGAGTTGTCTCGGGTACTGCGGTTATCCCGCTTCCGCGTGCGTTTCGGTGAACGAAACGGTCGTGCACGGGATTCCGGACGGGCGCGTTCTTCGGGAAGGCGATATCGTCAGCGTCGATTTGTGCGCCTATAAAAACGGGTATCACGGCGACGGCGCGCGCACGTTTGCGATCGGAGCGGTTTCCGCGGAAAACGAAAAGCTCATTCGCGTGACGGAAGAGTGTTTCTTCCGCGGGATCGAAGGATTGAAAGCGGGCACGCCGCTCTACGATATCGGATACCGGGTACAGCAGCATGCGGAGAAGAACGGGTTTTCCGTGATCCGCGCGTATACGGGACACGGGATCGGGCGAGAAATGCACGAAGATCCTTCCGTGCCGAACTTCGGCAGAAAGGGAACGGGCATGCGGCTTCCCGTCAATACGGTGATCTGCATCGAACCGATGATCGCGGCGGGCGGATTTCGCGTGAACGTACTCGACGACGGCTGGACCGCCGTCACGCGGGACGGAAAATGCGCCGCGCATTATGAAAACACCGTCGTCGTCCGGGAGGACGGCGTGGAGATACTCACTCTGTGAGTGAGGTTTTAGCGGAGGAGATATGTCCAAAGACGACGTCATCGAAGCGGAAGGCAAAGTAATCGAAGCGCTTCCCAACGCCACGTTCAAAGTAAAACTTTCCAACGGACACGTGATAACCGCGTACATCTCTGGAAAGCTGAGAATGAACTATATCCGTATCATCGAAGGGGATACGGTAAAACTTGAAATGAGTCCTTACGATCTGACGAAAGGAAGAATTACCTGGCGCAGCAAATCGTAACTGCGCTGGACAATAAAAAAACAAGAACACGGGAGTAACATGATATGAAAGTTCGTCCTTCTGTAAAGCCTATGTGCGATAAGTGCAAAGTCATCAAAAGAAACGGAAAAGTGATGGTAATTTGTTCGAAAGACAAGAGCCATAAGCAAAGACAGGGCTAAAAAATCGTTGACAAGGTGCTTAAAGTGTGATATAATGTTCTCCGCGATTTTGCGAAAAATCGCCTGAACAGAGCAAAAAAAGCTGAATTTCCGCACGATTACGTACGGAGAATCGGCTTACTTTGCGCATTTCGGCGCCTTTTAAAGCGAAAATTCACGACTTTTACAGGAAATATTTTCCACTGTTTCCGCAAAAGCCGTATGCACATAAAAAATATTATACCGAATAACACGGAGGTTAAAAGATTCATGGCACGTATTGCCGGTGTGGATTTACCGAGAGAAAAACGGGTTGAGATCGGTCTCACCTACATTTACGGAATCGGTCCCGCCACGTCTAAAAAGATTCTTGCCGCAACGGGCATCAATCCCGATACGAGGGTAAAAGACTTGGATGAGAACGACGTTTCCAAACTGAGAGAATATATCGACCACCACTACACGGTGGAGGGCGAGCTTCGCGGGGCGGTCAGCCTCAACATCAAGCGCCTGATGGAAATCGGGTGCTATCGCGGCGTGCGCCATAGAAAGGGTCTTCCCGTTCGCGGGCAGAGTACCAAGCGCAACGCCAGAACGAGAAAAGGTCCCCGCCGTACCGTGGCGAACAAGAAGAAGTAAGGAGTGACGCATCATGGCTGAAAAGAAGAAAACGGTTGTTTCGCGCAAGCGGAAAGAACTGAAAAAAGTAGACAGGGGACAAGTTCACATTCAGTCCACTTTCAACAATACTTTGGTTACGATCACCGATATGAGCGGGAATGCGATCTCCTGGTCGAGCGCCGGCTCGCTCGGTTTTAAAGGATCGAGAAAGGGCACGCCGTACGCGGCGCAGATGGCGACGGAGACGGCTGCGAAAGCCGCGAAAGAACACGGGCTTCGCTTTGTCGAAGTATACGTAAAGGGGCCCGGCGCGGGCAGAGAATCCGCGATCCGCGCGCTCGGAAACTGCGAACTCGAAGTGACGCTGATTTCCGACGTTTCCCCCGTTCCGCACAACGGTTGCCGTCCGCCCAAGCGCAGAAGAGTTTAATAGGAGAAGAAGAACATGGCAGTATACAGAGATGCAAAATGCAAACTTTGCAGAAGAGAGGGCGCGAAGCTCTTTTTAAAGGGCGAAAAATGTTACATGGAGAAATGCCCCTTCAATAAACGCCCGCTTCCTCCCGGACAGCACGGCGCGGGTCGGAAAAAGGTATCCGAATACGGGCTTCAGCTCCGCGAAAAACAGAAGACGAAGCGCATTTACGGCGTACAGGAAGGTCAGTTCCGCAAGTATTACGAGATGGCGGACCGTATGAAGGGCATCACGGGCGAGAACATGCTATCCTTGCTCGAACGCCGTTTCGACAACGTCGTTTTCCGTATGGGAATCGGCGCGTCGCGCACGCAGGCGAGACAGCTCGTGAACCATTCCCACTTTGCGATCAACGGCAGAACGGTGAATATTCCCTCCTATATCGTAAAAGCGGGCGACGTGATTACGGTAAAGGAGAACAGAAAGAAAAACAAGTTCTTCGAACAGATCAAAACGATGAAGGTTGCGAATATGCCCAAGTGGCTCGAATTCGATCCCGAGAAACTGGAGGGCAAAGTTTTGGCTCTTCCTACCCGCGAGGACGTTGACAGTCAGATCGCCGAACACATGATTGTCGAATTGTACTCCAAGTAATTTAAATATAAGGAGGTAGCACATGATCGAAATGGACATGCCCAAAATCGAGGTTATGGAGGACGAAGCGAAATCCTACGCGAAAATCGTCGTCGAACCGCTCGAAAAGGGCTTCGGTCTTACCATTGGCAACTGTCTGAGAAGGATTCTCCTTTCGGCGCTCCCCGGAGCCGCCGCGCAGGGAATCAAGTTCATGGACGGAAGCGTGAAGCATGAATTCTCCGCAATCCCGGGAGTAAAAGAAGACGTAACCGAAATCATTCTCAATCTGAAACTGCTTGCGATCAAGACGAGAGTGACCGATAAGGACTATACCAAAACGCTTCGCCTGACCAAAGAGGGACCTGCCGTCGTAACCGCGGCGGATATCTCGCAGGACGCCGAAGTGGAAATTGTGAATTCCGATCAGTATATCTGTACGGTCGACGCCGGCGGAAAGATCGATATGGAGATCACGGTAGGGCGCGGCAGAGGATACCGTCCCGCAAAGGATAACAAGCCCCCGCAGACGGTGATCGATTTTATTCCGATCGATTCCATCTACACGCCCGTGCAGAAAGTGAACTACAACGTAGAGCCTGCGCGCGTCGGTCAGAATATCGATTACGACAGACTTACGATCGAGGTCTGGACGGACGGAACCTTCTCCGGAAAAGAGATCGTTTCCCTCGCCGCAAAGATCATGCAGGATCATATCAACCTGTTCGTCAACCTTTCCGATACGATCAAGGACATGGATATCCTCGTACGGACGGATGACGACAAACAACAGCAAATTCTCTCTATGAAGATTGAGGATATGGATTTTTCCGTGCGTTCCTACAACTGCTTAAAGAGAGCGAATATTCACACGGTGGAAGACCTGTGCCGCAAAACGGAGGACGAAATGCTGAAAGTGAGAAACCTCGGCAAAAAGTCTCTCGACGAAGTGATGCAGAAACTCGAAGCATACGGTCTTACGCTCGAAAAAAAGGAGGATTAAGAGATGCCGGGTAAATTGGGCAGAACCACGAAGCAGAGATTGGCGATTTTGAGAAATCAGGCTTCCCAGCTTCTTTGGTACGGAAAAATCGAAACGACGGCGGCTCGCGCGAAAGAGTTGCAGTCTTATGTGGAAAAACTGATCACGAAAGCGGTGAACACGTACGACGACGTCGTGGAAATCGAGATCGTTGCGAAAGACAAGAAGGGCAAGGAGATCAAAGCGACCGGATACAAAGACGGTGCCAAGAAGCTTGCCGCGCGCCGCGCGATCATGGCGAAGACGTACGACTTGCAGGAGATCAAAGGCTTTTCCGAAAAGAAGAGCGAGTACAAGGCGCGTACCGAACAGATTCAGCACCCTTTGATGGAGAAACTGTTCAACGAGATCGCACCCAAGTATGCGCAGCGGAAAGAAGAGCTCGGTCAGGGCGGCGGATACACCCGCGTATACCTGCTGGGCGAGCGTCGCGGCGACGCTGCAGAAAAAGCCATTATCGAGTTGGTATAACGGAACGAAACGCAGGAAAAACTCCTGCGTTTTTTGTTTTCCGCAAACAAGCGGAGCGGGCGCAATCACTTGACATTGCAGGGCGAAAAGACTAAAATATTCGTAGAAAATAATATTAACGAAGGGCGAGACATAGGATATGCATTACAGAACACATCATTGCGGCGAACTCCGCGCAGAGGACGAAGGGAAAAAGGTAAAGCTTGCGGGTTGGCTCGACTCCAAACGCGATAAAGGCGGCGTGCTGTTTGCCGTACTGCGCGATTTTTACGGCGTGACGCAGGTCGTTGCGACGGAAGATCCCTGTCTTTCGGCGTTGCGCGAAATTCCCACGGAATCGACCGTTTCCGTCGAGGGAGCCGTCGTACGGCGTTCCGCGCCGAATGAAAAACTGCCTACGGGCATGATCGAAATTATTCCCGAAAGGGTGGAAGTTCTGGGCAGGCGCAGCGTGCAGGCGCTTCCTTTCGAGGTGTCCCATTCGACCGAAGCGGGCGAGGACGCGCGTTTGAAATACCGCTTTCTCGATCTGCGCAACAGCGCGGTACGGGATAAGATCGTTCTGCGCGCCAATATCGTTTCCGACTTGCGCAGGTTGATGACGGAACAGGGCTTTACGGAAATTTCCACTCCCGTTCTTACCAGCTCTTCTCCCGAAGGCGCGCGCGACTATATCGTGCCGAGCCGCCTCTATCCCGGAGAGTTTTATGCGTTGCCGCAGGCGCCGCAGCAGTATAAACAGCTCTTAATGTGTTCGGGATTCGATAAGTATTTCCAGATCGCGCCCTGTTTCCGCGACGAGGACGCCCGCGCCGACCGTTCGCCGGGAGAGTTCTATCAGCTCGATATCGAGATGGCGTTCGCGACGCAGGAAGACGTGTTTGCCGTGCTCGAATCCGTTCTCCCGCCCGTGTTCGCAAAGTATTCCGGCTGGAAAGCCGATCAGCCGCCTTTCCGACGGATCGCCTATCGCGAAGCGCTCGAAAAGTACGGTTCGGATAAACCCGATTTGCGCAATCCGCTTACCGTATGCGATATTTCCGATCTGATGCAAGGCTGCGGATTCGCGCAGACGGAAGGGAAAACCGTAAAGGCGATCGCCGTAAACGGCGCGAACGCGGCGCGGAAATGGATCGATAAAACAGCGGAAGAATTTAAAGTGAAAACAGAGGGCGGCGCAATGTTCTGGTTCAAGCTGGATGAAAACGGCGCGCCCGCGGGCGGGATCGCAAAGTTCTTGAACGGGAACGCCGCCGCGTTAAAAGAACGCTTACAGTTGCAGCCAAACGCATTCGTCGCGCTCGTCGCCGAAGAAAAACTCGGTCTTGCGCAAAAGCGCGCGGGAATCCTGCGTACGATGCTGGGTACGGGGCTCGACCTTATCGAGAAAAACGCTTACCGCTTCTGTTGGATCGTCGATTTCCCGATGTATGAGATCGGAGAGGAGAGCGGCGAACTCGAATTCTGTCACAATCCTTTTTCCATGCCGCAGGGCGGCATGAAGGCGTTGGAAGAACAGGATCCTCTGGAAATCCTCGCCTATCAGTACGATATCGTGTGCAACGGCGTGGAACTCTCGTCGGGCGCGGTGCGCAATCACGATCCCGAGATCATGCTGAAAGCGTTCTCGCTGGTCGGCATGGGCAAAGAGGATGTCGTTAAAAAATTCCCCGCGCTGTATCACGCGTTCGAATTCGGCGCGCCGCCCCACGCGGGAGTTGCGCCCGGCGTGGACAGAATGGTCATGCTGATCGCCGATACCGTGAATATTCGCGAAGTCATTGCGTTCCCCATGAACGCCAAAGCGCGCGATCTGCTGATGAACGCGCCTTCGTCCGTGGAACAGAAACAGCTCGACGACGTACACGTCGGAATCGTAAAAGAAAAAAAGTAATCGGTCCGGAGCGACGCGCGAGTGCGGCTGACGGAAGGGAGTTAACGGAGTATGTTGGAAAGAGTAATCTTCGAACTTGCGAAACTGCTGAACGTACTGCTTGCCGCGGTTCTCGGCTTTGCGATCGGCTTCGAACGGAAAATGCGCTTTAAAGAAGCGGGCGTCAAGACGCATACGATCGTCTGTATCGGTTCCGCGCTCATAATGGTCGTCAGCAAATATGCGTTTGAGGGCATGTCTGCGGACGTTTCGCGGATCGCCGCGCAGATCGTATCGGGAATCGGATTTCTGGGCGCGGGGATCATCATGTTCCGCGGGCAGAAGATGCACGGGCTGACGACGGCGGCGGGCGTATGGGCGACGGCGGGCGTAGGCATGGCTTGCGGCGGCGAACTGTATCTCGTTGCGGTCGGCGCGACGGTAATTCTGATCGGCGTACAGTGTCTCATGCATTCCAAATTGCGTTTATTCCGCACGAAGAAATATTTTACCGTTAAAATTCTCTTTGTGCAAGAAGACGGCGCAAGCGCGAAGATAAAGGAAATTTTCGGTGTAGACAGGTTCAACCAGCTCGTGATCAAACGGAAGGAAGAGCAAGTCTATTACAGCGCCACGCTAAATACGGATAAAGAATTGTCGTCCGTACATCTCGACGAAATCATGAACGAATGTCCGTTTATTACCTCGATCGAACGCTGTGACGACGAATAGTCGAGAGTCACCAAGGGGACCATTGTAATTTTTTAACTATTTTTGTTTGAAATGAAACTTTTTTCATGGACACCGTTGACAAAGAACCGACATGATGCTATAATCGGTTC
>CAJUJF010000013.1 GCA_910586825.1 uncultured Christensenellaceae bacterium
GGCTAAGCCTATTTTGAACCACGCGACTATCGCGTGGTATTCTTTATACAAAAAAACGCCGTGTGCAAATCGCACGCGGCGTTTTCACGGAAAATTACGCTTCGCGCGTATCCTTCGCCTCTCTGTGTCCCTGTAATTTCAACATTCCGTTCGTGATCATGGGCGAAATGATCAGCCAAATCGCCGCAACCGCAATCAGCGAGTAAACGATAATCGAACCGACGCTGCGCGGGCCCATAAAGATCGACGAAACGAGATTGAAATCGAAAAGCCCGAACAGCCCCCAATTCAACGCTCCCAAAAGCACAAGGATATAGGACAATAAATTAACGATAACCATATCTGCCTCCGATTGCAGTATGCGCGAAAGCGTTGCGATTATTCGTAAAAAAGCCGTCGGCTTCGTCCATGACAAAAGCGCCGCGATTGCGGCGCTTTTTACGAAATTCTTACTTTTTGTTCGCCTTCTTTTTGCCTTTGAGTTTTTCGAGATCGATCTCTTCCACCTTCTTGTCAGAGGGCTTGGATACGAACAGAATGATGATGATCACGAACAGTACCGCGGAAACGGAGAACAGAATGACCGAAGTCATATTGTTCTGCAACCACTGGGACTGACCGGGCGTATAGTCGTACGGGTTATTTACCTGGATCACCTGATAGCCCTTCACGGGATCGCTCCAATGGTTGGGGTCGGTGACGACGATTTCCACGAAATAGTAACCGGCTTCCTGCGGCACAAAGGACAACGCGGTGGGATTCCAATTATACTTGTTATCCGCTTTATCCGACTCTTCGTCGTACTTTGTGATCTCGACCAAATGATCTTTATAGATCGAATCCTCGCCGTTTACGTAATCGTAAGCGTTCTTGACGAGATCTTCGTAGTCGGGAGCGGACGAGAGCGCGCTCGTATCGAGACGGTACAGCTTATAGTCCTTTTCGATCCCGCTCAGCGCGATTACCTTGAAACTGCTTACCGTGTAGGCGGTATCGCGGTAACCGTCCGTCTGCGTTCCCTTTTCTTCGATCGTCGCGCCCTTATAGGTCGCTTCGAACGTGAATTCCGGAATCTCTTCGATATCCCAGATATTGTCGGCGGTGACGGTCACGTCTTTTCCGTCGAGCGGATATGTCATCGCATTCCCCGCCGCGTCCGACGCCATCACGCGGAAGCGGTACGTTCCCGATTCGTTGATCTCGAACCGCAGACCGTTGTAACGCAGAGAAGTCGCGGAGGTCGCCGAAGAACCGGCGGTCTGGCTTTCCTTATAGTAGTAGATATTGAAACGCAGATTTCTGTAATCCGCATAATCGCTCTTGATCAACTCGCGCAGCGAAGGGAGATAGAAATACGCTCCGTCGCCCGCGCTGACGCCTTCCGCCGCCGCGGTAACCGCGTCCTGATAAGCTTCCGTCGCGACGGCGAAGTCGTCGCCCGTCACGTATCGGGGTCCCGTCTGTCCGCGAATCACTTTTACGTATTCGAACTCGTTCTCCTCTTCTCCGAGCGTTTCCAACGCGCCGTCCACCGCATACCAATTCAGGTAGACGCAGCACTCTTCTTTCAATTCGTCGGACAAAGACGACCATCTTCCGTCTTTCAGATTGAATCGGATCGAAACGAATTCTTCTTCGTTCTCCCCTTTGTCGTCGGTCGGCATAAAGAACTTGGACGTGGTGAGCGTCGAATAATCGCTCGAACCGTATTTCAGGTCGGGCTTTACGTAAGCGCCGTCCTTTTTCTTCGCCATATAGTAATATCTGTCGACGTTGACGCTGCTGGTGCAAACGTCGATCGCCTCGTAAGAAAGCGAATATCTCTGTCCCAACGTGAACGCATAGACGTCCTCGTTGATCACGAGCACCGCGGGCGCGTTGTCCGCGATTTTTCCGCCCGTGACTTCGTAATGCCCGTCTCCGTCCGGCGTTTCCGAAACCGAACCGCCGTTGTTCTTATCCACGGTCACGAGCAACGACTGCCCGTTCAGTTCTTTCATGAACACTTTCTGCACGGCATTGTCTTCCGCTTCCATTTCGAACGACATGGGGGTAACGGGGTTGGTGCTCGTGGAGGAACGGTAATCGAGGAAGTATCCGCCGACGTTGGTAAACGTGCCGATCTTGACGTCGTTGACGTATACGGAAAATTCGCCGATGCTGCAATCCGCTTCGTCGATCCTCAGATCGATCGCCGCCGAAACTTCAACCTTATCGCTCTCCTCTTCTTCCGCGTTTTTCACGTACGCTTTCAGCGCCTCGCCGTCTTTTTCGAAAACGACGTAGTTGGTCGCCTTCGCGTCTTTGCTGACGTTTTCCTCGGCGCTCTCGAACGCGATCGTGAATTTCTTGAAGTTCAGTCCGCTGAATTCGAACTGCATATCGAAATACTTCGCGTCGTCTTTCCCCGCATACCATTTTAACGCGAGTTTGCGGCGGAAATCCACGTTGCCGCCGTTTTTCATTACGAACGTGGTATAGGTCTTCGCATCGTCGCCGGCGCCGACCTGAAACGCTTTGACTTCGCCCTTGTCTTCCGACCCGCGATCGAATATCTTGTCCGGCGCGTAAGAATCCGCCGAAGCGTCTTTCCGGATACCGGAAAAGCCGAACGCGACCCCGAGAACGAGTGCGATCAGCATGAAAAACGATAATATCGTAATAATCCGCAACTTAACTTTACTCATGAAAGCATGCTCCGTGCAGGCTTAAAAGCCCAATATGTTTTTATTTTACACGAATTTTTTTGAACCGTCAAGCGGTAATCGGCGTTTTACCGAAGAAAATGCCGTTTTCGCGTATTTTTCACGTCGGTTTCACAACCGAAGAGATATCGAACTTATTCCACGGCGTCTCGTCCGCGGGCGGTTCCGAAAGAAAGCGCATTCTCTCTTTCGTGACGGGATGGGTAAAGGAAAGAGAATACGCCCACAGCGCAAGCTTTCCCTTCTGCGCGCGTTCACCGCCGTAGCGCATATCTCCGTAAACGGGGTGCGAAATCCCCGCCGTCTGCACGCGGATCTGATGACTTCTGCCCGTATGCAGTTTGATTTCCGTCAACGCAAGCCCGCCCGCTTTTTCCAACACGCGGTAATCGAGCGAAGCGAGTTTCGCGCCGTCCGTCCCCTGCGTGCAGAGGTAGACCATATTGTTCACGGTGTTCTTTTTCAGCCAATTCACCAAAGAACCGCTCTCGGGCGCGGGCGTGCCGTTGAGCACCGTCAGATAACGCTTTTCAAAATCGCCCGTCCGCATCTGTTCGGAAAGCCTGCCCGCCGCCTTGCTCGTCTTGGCGAACACCATCAAACCGCCCGTCGGACGATCGAGCCGATGCACCAGTCCGAGATAGACGTTGCCCGGTTTTTCGTACTTCGCCCGAATATACTCTTTCAAAGCGTCGAGCAAATTGCCGTCTCCGCTCTCGTCGGGGCAGGATGCAAGATTCTGGGGTTTCAAAACCACGATCACGTGGTTGTCTTCAAAGAGGATCGTCGGATCCGTAACGTCGTTATTCATCGTTTTCATGCGTATAAATGCCTCCTGCGCCGCAAGGGAGTACGATCCCTTCCTCTGTGGGAAGCCCCACCTCGTACGCGTCGATGCCGCCCTTTCGTCCCGCAAGACAGAGCGAGAGCAGATTGGACAGCACTGCGGGTTGCAACCCCGTCGTATAACTGTTGATCAGAAAGAAAAGCGGGTCTTCGCTCAAAAGCTCCGAACACAGTTTCACGAACGGATACAACCCCGTTTCGATCTTCCACATTTCGCCGCCCGGACCCCGTCCGTACGAAGGGGGATCCATCACAATCCCGTCGTATCGGTTCCCGCGGCGGATCTCGCGTTGCACGAATTTCATGCAGTCGTCGACGATATACCGGATCCCCCCCGTTAAACCGGACAGCCGCGCGTTCTCTCCCGCGCGCTCCACCATTCCTTTCGCCGCGTCCACGTGCGTAACTTCCGCTCCCGCTTTCGCAAGCGCGACGCTCGCGCCGCCCGTGTATGCGAACAGGTTGAGAATTTTCACGTTCCGTCCCGCCGCCTTCGCGCGGGTAACGAGCGCGGCGGTTCTCTCCCAATTCACCGCCTGTTCGGGAAACAAGCCCGTATGTTTAAAACCCATGGGTTTCACGCAAAAACGGAGTTCCCCGTAAGAAACCGTCCAGCTCTCCGGAATTTTGCGGCGGTATTCCCATACCCCGCCCCCTTTCTCGCTGCGGCGGTATACCGCGTCGACGCGGGGATCGCCGAAGAGATCGCCCTGCGCGCCCCAGATCACCTGCGGATCGGGACGCAGAAGCGTCACCTCTCCCCAGCGTTCCAATTTATATCCGTCGCCCGTTGCGAGAACGGCGTAATCCCGCCATTTGTCTGCCAACCGAATCATGAAAATATTATAGCACGATAAACATCGAAAATCAAGCTTTTCGAGGCACGCCTTCCGCCACGCTTCCCGTTTTACCGAAAAAAACCAAGCTCATCTCCGAGAAAGAGATGAGCAAAAAATCCGAGTCTTTTTGATCTTGTCAAACGATATTACTTCTTGAATATCAACACGTTGAAACTGCGCGGCGCCAAAACGAGCGTATGCGGATGTGCGGGCGCGACTTCTACCGGCGAAATTTTTTTCGGTTCCTCAACGGTGTTGTAATCCCCCGGTTCGCCGCTTAAACGCACGATCCGCGTCAGAGAACCGAAATCGTAGTCCGCCTCCACCGTCGTCTCCAACTCCTCTTCCCCCGCGTTGACCGCCTTGACAATGGTAAAAGCGTCCCGTTCCGTCGCCGAAACGTAGACGTTCTTTGCGTCCGCCGCCGCTTTCAACGAGAAGTCGCCCGTATACAGACTGTATAATAGCTGAACGTAATAGCTCGGGGAGCCGTAAGCCGTTTTGCCGTTAAACCAAATGAGATCGGGACTCCACTGCGTATATCCGAGCCGCGCGAACAGCGGCGCATACGATTTCATCACCACTACGTCGGCGTTGCGCTCCATGCCCGTCATGAACGCGGCCTCCGCGAGCGCGCCTTCCCAGACGTTCGCCTGCGGCGAATTAAACAGCGCGCAACCGGAACCCGGAACGTGCGCCGCATATTCGCCCGCGCACACAAGTCCCCCGTCGCGGGGATAGGAATCGTAAACATCTGCGTTCCGATAAAGCCATTCGGGCGACACGTAAAAATGTTCGTCCGAACAGTAGACGAAATTCGGATTCTTTTTCAGATTCTCGCGCGTCCACTTCCAAGCGCTCTTATGCGTATCGGAATCGACGGTAGGTCCCACCGTTCCCACGATTTTGAGATCGGGATAGCGTTCGTGAAGCCGTTTCTCGAACAGTTCGAAACGCTTATAAAACTCGTTCCCCTTATTCTCTTTCGTCGTCTCCGTTTCCCACTGTTCGTTCCCTACGCCGAGATATTCCAGATTGAACGGTTCGGGGTGCCCCATTTCCGCGCGCACTCTTCCCCACACGGTATCCGCGCCGCCGTTGGCAAACTCCACGACGTCAAGCGCTTCCTGAATATAAGTTTCCAATTCCTCGCTGTCGAGCGGAACGACCTGCGTGGACATGTATTGGCACGCAATCCCCACGCTGACCACGGGCATGGGTTTTGCGCCGAGGTATTCGGCAAGCCGGAAATATTCGTAGTATCCGAGACCGAGCGACTGACCGTAATGGGCGTAATCGGTGCGGAAATGATTTTCGGCGCTTGCCGCATGCACCGCCCAACGGTTCCAGTTATGCTTTCTGCGCTCTCTCATTCCGATCGAATTTTTCCAGAGATAGCGGTTCGCAAGACTGTTTCCTTCCACGATGCACCCGCCGGGGAAACGCAGAAATCCCGGTTTCATCTCTTTCATGAGTTCCACGAGATCGCGGCGGAACACACCGAGGATCGCATTGGAGGGCATCAGCGAAAAAGCGTCGAGATGAACGGTTCCCGCCTTGGCGAGCGTGACGCAAAAATCCGCGCCGTCCGCCGCCGTTTTCGACTTCAAACGAAAGGCATAGCGTCTCCATCTGCCGTCCGCTTTCAGCTTCACTTTCTTCTCGATAAGCGGCGCGCCGTCGGCGTAAACGCCCACGCGCAACGCGCCTTTATAGTCGTAAGAACGCGCGTAAAAAGAGATCCTGTATTCGGATTTCGCTTTTAAAAACACGCCGTCGTACGCCTTGTTTTTCATTCCCGTGCCCGGTTCCTGCACGGTCAGACGCATGTAATGCGGATTTTCGGGAAAGAGCGGACGGTCGGTTTTCACTTTCAATCCGACCGAAGACCCCGCGGGATAAGCAGACCATGCGTATCCGCCGTCGTCCTCCACCGTATAACGATCCCATTCGCCGTACGCGCATTTCGCTTCGAAGTTGGAATTTTCGAGCATTTCGGCATATAAGCCGCCGTCGAGCGCGTAATTGATATCCTCGAAAAATAGACCGACACCGCCGGATTTTACGGGGACTTTCCCCTCCTGCGTCAAAGTGATTTTCATGATTTTCTCCGCCTTTTCCGGCGCCCCCTTATGGATTATTTGCGTTCGTTCCGTTCAATCGAATGCGCGATAAACGTAATGTGATCCGCGGCGCGTTCGAGATTGCCGACGAGGTTGATGAACACGCTCGAATTCTGCGGCTGGCACTTTCCTTCGTTAAGGCGCATGATGTGCGTGTTGACGATGGCGCGGCGATCCTGATCGATTTCGTCCTCCAACGCGTCCACTTCCGCAAGCCGCGCAAAGTCGTTGTAGAGGAAGGTCGCCAAAGAAAGCACGTACAGATTCCGGATCTTTTCGAACATGCTCTTCGTCATTTCCAAAAATTCCGCAGAAAACACGAGTTCGTCTCTCACGTAATGCGCGGTATATTTCGTCACGTTGTCGGCAAGCTCGCCGATACGCATGATGTCGTTCAACACGTAATGGAGACTGGAAACCGTAATCTCTTCCGAAAAAACCAATGAAGAAGCGGAAATCTTTACGAGATATTCCACCGTCTTTTTGTTCGCTTCCGCAAGTTCCCGGTTCTGCGCCGTCACTTTTTCTTTTTTCGATTCGTCTTTGTTCAAGAACGCCTCCAACGCGATCCCGAGCGTGTCCACCGCAAACGAGAACATCTTTCCCGTTTCCTGATACAGATGTCCGAGCGCGACCGAGGGCGAACGCAAGAGACGTTCGTCGAGGTCGGATACGATGCCGGGTTTCGCTTCCGCGGTTTCGGGGAGATTTTTCTCCCGCACCATCAGATTGGCAAGCTTGACGAATATGCTGATAAACGGTAGGAATACGAGCGTGCAGATGACGTTGAAGAGCGTGTGAAACATCGCTATCTGCATTGCGGGATTGCTTGGAAAGAGCGTGACGAGAACCGTATTCGCAAAGCCTTTCCATAGGACAAGCACAACCGTAAAGATCAGCGCGCCGAAGAAATTGAATAAAAAGTGAATGATCGCCGCGCGTTTTGCGTTGGGGCTGGCGCCGAGCGAAGAAATCAACGCCGTGACGCAAGTTCCGATATTCGATCCGATAATTATGTAGTAGACCGCGTTCCCGCCGTCCCCGACGGCAAGACCTGCAAGCGACATTTCGAGTACGATCGCCGTGACGGCGGTAGACGACTGCACGAGCGCGGTAACCGCAATGCCGATAAAGAGCAGGAGCAACGGATTGGAAATTTTCGAAAACAAACTCTTGATGGAATCGAATATTTCGGGATACTTCTGCCGATCGAACGCGCCGGACATAAATTCGAGCCCCACGAAAATCAGTCCCAACGCCGCAAGCGCAAAGCCGACCGACTTGATTTTATCCGTCTTGGAAAACATCGTCATGAAGATGCCGACCGCCGCAAGACAGAGGAAGAACATCGTAAAATCGAAATTACCGAGCGAAAGCACCCAGGCGGTGAGCGTCGTTCCGATATTCGCGCCCATGATGATCGAAGTCGCCTGAAACAGCGTCATGATCCCGGCATTGACGAGTCCGACGACCATGACCGTCGTAAACGCCGAACTCTGCCCGATGATCGTGACCACCGCGCCGATCCCGACGCCGGCAAACCGGTTGTTGGAAGTCTTGTTGAGCAGACTCTTTAATTTGCTGTGCGCTAACCGCGTCAGATTTTCAGAAAGAATTTTCATCCCGATCAGAAACGTCCCCATTCCGCCGAGAATCATCATAATAATTTCTACGTACTGCATCTGAACTCAAATTTCCTCTTTGGCATCCGCCGTGCGAAGTTATTATATCAATTATTTCGAAACATTATCATTTGTTTTAAATATATTGAAAAATATTTTCCAAAAAGCAACGGGCAGGATTTTCGATATCGAACAGAATTTAAAATTCGGATAAAAAAACGCTTGCAAAACACAAATCGGTTTGATATAATGTAATAACATTGAGGCGTAGCGCAGCTTGGTAGCGCGCTTGGTTCGGGACCAAGAGGTCGCGTGTTCAAATCACGTCGCCTCAACCAAATGCGACAAAGTCTGAACACCGTAAATTCAGGCTTTGTTTTTTAGAAAAAACAGCAACGTTTAACACGTTGCTGTTTTTCATTAACATCATTCGGTCTTGAATAAATCGACCGGTTCGATTTCCAACACTTCACAGATCTTAAAGATCGTTTTTAACGTGGCGTTGACCTTTCCGTTTTCGAATTTATGAATATACGTCGCGTCTTTTTCGATTCTCAAACTCAACTCGTAAGCGGACATATTCGCCTGTATTCTTTTTTTCGCCAAGGTCAAGCCTACATCTTTCAATTCCATATTCAAATAAAAAATATACGAAGTTCTTTTGTGCGGAATGCGATTCCGTGCAATGCAAATTTATTCGGTTTTGAACAAGTCGATCGGTTCAATCTTCAACGCTTCGCAAATTTGCAAAATAGATTTTAAACTGACGTTGATTTTTCCGCACTCGACTTTATTGATATAAGAAGTATGACGACCGATCCGCAAACTAAGCTCGTAAGCCGACATATTCGCCCGCATTCTTGCCTTTGCCAAATTAATTCCAAACTGCCTGTATTCCATAAGTTAAGTATAAAATACTACATACTCTATATAAATGGAATGACATTCCATATCATGGAATTCTATTCAATTATAATACATATCTGCAAAGGAACAAAATTGCCTATCGTCATTATCAAACCCAATCACAACAATTTTTCGTTTACCGCGCATTTCGGAATGGTATCGAAGCCTTTTTGTAAATCTGCATCGGTCGGAATATAATCGTTCATTACGCCGTCGTTATACTGCTTGTATGCGGCAAGATCGAAATACCCCGTTCCCGTCAGCCCGAACAGGATTTTCTTTTTCTCGCCCGTCCGTTTGCATTCCAACGCCTTGTCGATTGCAACGCGGATCGCATGGGAGCTTTCCGGAGCCGGCAAGATCCCCTCGCACTTGGCAAACGAAACCGCGGCATCGAACACTTTTTTCTGCTCAACGGCGACCGCGTTCAGATAACCGTCGTGATAAAGTTGAGAGATCACGGGACTCATACCGTGATAACGCAACCCGCCCGCGTGATTGGATGAAGGCATGAACCCGCAACCGAGCGTATACATCTTCGCAAGCGGCGTGGTCTTAGCCGAATCACAATAATCGTAGACGAACTTGCCGCGCGTAAGCGAAGGACAGCTCGCAGGTTCGACGCCGATAAACTCGATCTCGTTCTTGCCCTGCAACTTTTCGCCCATGTACGGCGCGATCAGCCCGCCGAAATTGGAACCGCCGCCCATGCACCCGACGATGATATCGGGCGTGACGCCGAATCTGTCGAGCGCCGTTTTACATTCCAATCCGATAATCGACTGATGCAGAAGCACGTGATCGAGCACCGAACCGAGAACGTAACGGCAAGATTCCGTCGAAACCGCCTTCTCCACCGCTTCGGAAATCGCGCAGCCGAGCGAACCGCCCGTCCCCGGAAATTCTTTTAAAATTTTTCTGCCCGCAGCCGTCGTGTCCGAAGGCGACGGAATTACGTTTGCGCCGTACGTTCGGATCACTTCTTTCCGGAACGGCTTTTGTTCATAAGACACTTTTACCATGTACACGTCGAGATGCAGTCCGTAAAACGCAGAGGCCATGGCAAGCGCCGTCCCCCACTGCCCCGCGCCCGTCTCCGTCGTGATCGACTTCAAGCCTTGCTTTTTCGCGTAATACGCCTGCGCCGCCGCGGAATTGAGTTTGTGCGAGCCGGAAGTGTTGTTTCCTTCGAATTTATAATAAATTTCCGCAGGCGTGCCGAGCATTTCTTCCAAAAAGTACGCACGTACAAGCGGAGACGGACGGAACGTTTTATAGAAGTGACGGATATCGGCGGGAATTTCAATCAGCTCGTCGGTATCGTTCAACTCCTGATCGATACACTCGTCGCAAAATACGGTCTGCAAATCCGCTTTGGTACAGGGCTTCTGCGTCGCCGGATTGATAAACGGCGCGTGTCCGCCTTTCATGTGCGCCTTTACGTTATACCAATATTTCGGCATCTCTTCTTCCGTCAAATACGTCTTGTAAGGGATCTGTTTGGTTGCCATGCTTGTTTCCTCCGTGATAATTTTGCGTATTCCAAATAAAAAACACGGCTCTATCCGTTTGGGACGAATAAATCCGTGTTGCCACCCAATTTCGCAATATAATTGCCTCTCGCGAGTACCGCCATACTCTCTTTCCGTAACGGGAAAGACCCGTCGCGCACTACTCGTCGCCTTTTGCACGCGCCCTCGGTAATCCATTCGCAAGCGCCGAATCGCCCCTTTTCACCATTCGGGAACTCTCTGAATATCCGCTTTCCGCCTGTTACTACTTTACCTCATCGGTTTAAAATCATTATACGATTCATTTATGCGTATGTCAAGCGAATTTCGTGTATTTTTGCAATTACGCGAATAAAATGTTAACGTTAAAACCGGATCGGCAACCCGATCCGGTTTTTTGGTTGAGGTGACGTGACTTGAACACGCGACCTCTTGGTCCCTAACCAAGCGCGCTACCAAACTGCGCTACACCTCAATGTTTAGCTATGTAATTGTTTCGGTCTGCGACCTCTTTTTCTTGCGGCGCCGAGGGAATGCGCCGCTTCGGTCACGAATTTTGCCCGCTATGGAAAAATTCTTATTTCGAATTGCGCACACAATCCACCGGTTTGTGTGTAGTACGCAATTCTCAACCCTAACCAAGCGCTTTTGCCAAACTGCGCGACTCCTCAATGAAAGCATACTTTATTATAACAGGAATTCCGAAAGTGTCAAGCAATTTTCCCGCCCGATTTACGGAAATTTTATATTGCCGCTTAAAAATAAGTAATCGTATACGAACGCTCAATGCGTTCTTTTCCGCAAACCTTTATTACGCCGCGCTTTTTACAAAACTCCGTATCCGCCGCCTGCACAGGATCGGGAAGGTTCGTCCACGGTTCGATACAGATTGCCCGCGCGCCCTCCGGACGCCAAAGCAACAGATTTTCGAAGCCTTCAAAGGTAACGCAAACCGCTGTTTTTCCCGCAGTTTTCAACGCCGCGCTCTTCGAAACCGTATCCGCAAAGATCAGCGTATTTCCGTCGACGAAATACTTTTCCCTTAATTTCAAGGATTTTCCCGCGCCGAGATCTTCCGCCGTTCCCGTGAGATATCCTCCTGCGTCGTGCACGAGACTGCGGAACGACTCTTCCCGCGAAAATTCGATTTCGTATTCCCCGATCGGATTTTCAAGCGCAAAGGACGGATGCCCGCCGCACGCAAAATACAACGGCTCGCTCGACGGATTATAAACTTCGTAACGGACTTCTAAGGAACTCCCCTGCAAACGGTACCGTACGTTGAGTTCGAAATCATAGGGATAAACCCGTTTCGTCTGTTCGGAAGCGCATAGCGAAAACGCGAGAAAATCTTCCCCCCGCTCCCGCAACGCAAATTCCGACTTTCTTGCAAAACCGTGCGCGCCGACGGGGTAGGATTTTTCTCCTACGGTGATCCCGCAATGTCCGCAGACGGGAAACAGGACGGGGGCATGCCCCGCCCAGCTACCGTTCTCGTTCTGCCAAAGCCGCTCCTTTCCCGCATAGCGGATGCTGATCGGCTCCGCGCCGAGCGAAGCGACTTCCAACGATAACTTATCGTTTTCGATTTTGTAATTCACGGTTCAACTTCCTTATCTCCGATAGATCACATTGCCGCCGCGGACGGTGCATACGACTTCGAAGTTTTCGTCAAGCACCGCAAAATCCGCGCACTTTCCGACTTGAATGCTCCCGACCTCGCCGTCGATTTTCAACGTACGGGCAGGCACGATCGTCGCGCAATCCACGGCGTCGGTAAACGGCACGCCCACTTTCTGCGTCAAGTTCCGGATCGCGTAATTCATGCGCAATACGCTTCCCGCCAGCGTACCGTCGGAAAGCCGCGCTTCGCCGTTCTTCACGATCACACGCTGTCCGCCGAGTTCGCTTTCCCCGTCCGGCAAACCTTTGGCGCGCATCGCGTCGGTGATCAATGTCAGTTTGCCCTTCGGTTTGCACTTTGCAAGCAACTTCATCGCCGGCACGGAAACGTGAATGGTATCCGCGATCAGTTCGCAGTTCAAACAGTCGTACAACAGCGCGCTCCCCACCGTACCGATTTCCCGATGATGCAACGGAGACTGCGCGTTATAAGTATGGGTGACGTTCGTCGCGCCGTTTTCCACCGCGCATAAGACGTCCGCGGTTTTCGCGCCCGTATGTCCGATCGACGCGGTCACGCCGAGTTTCGCAAGGTGCGCGACAAGGACGTCGCCCCCCTTTTCCTCGGGCGCGAGCGTTACGATCTTAATGCTCTCTCCCGACGCGGCATAGTATTCGTCGAACACCGCTGGATCGGGCGCCGCGACGTATTCGAGCGGCTGCGCGCCCTTATGCGCCGCCGCAATAAAAGGTCCTTCGAGATGAACGCCCAAAACGCGCGCGCCGTCTTTGGCGTTTTTTTTGCGGTATGACGCAACAGCCGCGAGTGCCGCGGTGATGTTTTCTTTACTCTGCGTCATCGTCGTTGCAAGGAATCCGGTCGTCCCCTCCGCCGCGACAGCGTTTGCGATCGTCGCAAGCGCTTCCTCGCTTGCATCCATCGCGTCCGCGCCGCCCGCGCCGTGAATATGTTCGTCGATAAAACCGGGCAGCACGACGGCATTTTCAGGCAACGAAACGACTTCCGCGCCGTCGATCTCGCCGCCGATCTCCACGATCCGCTCCCCGAATAAAAGATTCGTCTTTTTTAATCCTTCTCCCCCGACGTAAACGAGGGCGTTCTGAAACGCTTTCATGTCAAATCTCCCGTGATGATTTGTCGTTACCGATCAAAGTCGCGCGGCGGCGGCTTCGTCGCAGATCAGTACGCAGTCGTTATGAAGCTGTAACACGCTCGCGGGAACCTTCTCCGTCACTTCGCCCTTCACGAGTCCGTAAACCGCGTCCGCTTTGTTCGCGCCGTTGGCGAGGATCAAGATCTTTTTCGCCTGCATGATATTTTTCAGTCCCATCGTGAACGCGCTGCGCGGCACGTCCTCGATCCGATCGAAGAGACGGGAATTGTCACGGATCGTGCTCTCCGTAAGCTCTACGACGTGCGTCACCGAACCGAACGGTGTACCCGGCTCGTTAAACGCGATATGTCCGTTCGAACCGATGCCGAGCACCTGAACGTCCTGCTGCATTCCGTCGAGCAGAGCGTTATAACGCGCGCATTCCGACGCAGCGTCCGACGCCATTCCGTTTTCGATATTCGTGTTTTCCTTACGGATATCGAGCATGTCGAAAAGATTTTCGCGCATGAAGTGCGCATAGCTCTGCGCATGATCGGCAGGCAAACCCGCGTATTCGTCGAGATTGACGGTACGGATTTCCCGATAGCTCGTGCCGTTTTCTTTGTGATCGCGCACCATGTTCCGATAGAGCCCGATCGGCGTGGAGCCGGTCGCAAGTCCGAGTACGGCGCGGGGATTCGCTTTGACCACGCCCAGCATGATTTCAAACGCCTTCGCGCTCATTTCGTCGTAATTTTTCGTAACGATAACTTTCATTTTTATAACCTCTTTTCTGTAATCAGTCGCGGTCCGCGGGAAGCGAAGCCGCCGCAATGCTCTGTCCCAATCTTCTGTTCGATTCGTCGGGGAGGGAAATGTCCAAATCCGCAAACGCGGGATATTCCGCGGCGATCGTCTTTTTGCAGGTATCGAGCACAATATTGCCGCCCTTTCCGCCCATCACGCGCCCCAACAGAAGCACGTGCTTCATGTCGTAGAATTTCGCGTAATAGGGAAGCGTATAGGCAAGATAGATGCCGATATCCTCGTAGATCTGCTTGGCGAGCGGATCGTTGTTTTCCACAAGCGCCTGAATCTCTTTCAGCTTCTGCGCGGGAGTAAGCCCCTCTTTGAAGCGGTATCCGCCCGCTTCCGCAAGCTTGATCACCGCGTCCTGCGAAAAATATTTGCACCCGACGCCGAAATCGCCGCTCCATTCGTCCTGCATCGCGCCGACGTTGAAATCGACGGGCACGAACGCCAGTTCGGAAAGCCAGCCGTTGATGCCGCCGTCCGCATTGATGTACCCCACCGCTTCGCTCGTTCCCATCGCAATGCCGAGCACGCGGTTATCGTTGAGATCGATGCTGCCCGCAAGCGCCGTCACGTCGCCGTCGTTTGCGACTTCGAGCGGCACGTCGCCCATCTCTTTCGCGACGTTGATGTACATGTTCTTTACGTAATCGCCGTACTTCTCTTTATCGACTTTCAAAAAGAGGGAGGCGACCATGATTTTGTTTTCGACGTAAACGCCTGCGGAAGAAACGCCGATACAGTCCACGCGCGGCATCTTGCTCGCCGCAGTCTTCATCGCCGTCAAAATCTCGTTGTAGTGATACGTGGGATCTTCGGTGATTTTGGGATTCCACACGACTTCTTCGCTGTATACGACTTCCCCGTCGATCACGGCGCTGACTTTGCGGTCGCTTCCGCCCGCGTCGAACCCGATCCGGCACCCCTTCAAAAAACCGCCGACTTTCACGGACGCGTTCTTCTGCGCGGGGATCTCGCTCTCCTTTAACATGACGACTTCGAACGGACGCTCATACACGCCGCTCATGAAATCCTCGTCGAACGCGCGCGCGCCGTCTTTACTGTACGCCGCTTTCAGACGGCTGTACACCGCCTCGCTGCCCGCAACGCCGATCTTATAACCGCCGCATACCCACAGCACCGTCTTGACAAGGCGCTCCGCGATCCGATAATTGTACTCGTCGTCCACGCCGTCTTTGAGCGCGTCGTAGGAATACACGTAATTATAGCCGCCGTTGCGCTCTACCGCGAAAGTGATTTTGCCGCGGTTCCCGACGGGTTCCGCCTTGACGCGGGCTTCGAAATCTTCGATCGCGCGAATCATGGGATAAAAGTTGCCGTCTAATTTGGGTTTGATCATATAAAACCTCGCCTATTTTTTCTACCACGATTATATCAGATTTGAAATTCAAATACTATACGATATTTTATTCATAATCTATAAATTCCGATACCTTTTCAAAAAGCGCTTTAAAAAAGAAAAGGAGTCCTGGAAATCCGGACTCCCCAAACGATACAATTATTAAACCAGTTTGCCGGAAGTGGCGATACTGCTTTTTGCAACGAAATGATCGAACCGCGTTTTATCGGCGCGGTGCAGACCGGTGCAAAGCACGTCTACCATGAAAAGCTGCATGACTTTGCTCGACATGGCGCCCGGTTCTCTCGGCGATTCCATCGGCGCCGAACTCAACACCAGATCGGCATACCGCGCTAGCGGGGATTTGTCGTAACAGGTAATGACGAGGATCTTCATGCCGCTTGCCCGCGCGATCTCCGCCGCCTCGATCACGTCCTTCGTGCCGCCCGAAACGCTGAACAGAACGAGCAGATCGCTCTCGTTGCGGGACGAAATGAGTACGTTCTGGAAATGCGCGTCGCTTTCGCAATAAGACAGCAGTCCCATACGCATCAGCCGGCTGTGCAATTCGAGCGCCGCGAGGTGGGAATTCCCCGCGCCGTAACAGCTTACGGTCCGCGCGCCGAGGATCATGTCGCTCGCCTTCTGCAACACCGCCTGCGAAAGATTTTTTCTGCAATTCTCCATCGCGCGTTCGTAGGTTTCCGCAATATCCGCGACGTATTCGATCCCTTCCGAATCGCGATACCCGATATTGACGACGCCCTGCGCAAGATTGAACTTGAATTCCTGATAGCCGCTGAATCCGAGCGAACGGCAAAACCGCAACACGGTCGCCTCCGCCATATCCACTTCTTCCGCCAACTCGGTAATGGACATGTAAAGAATCTTTTTCGCATCCGCCGTTTCAAAGTATTCCAAAAGCTTGCGTTGCGATTTCGTGAGCTTTCCTTCTTTGAGCCGTGCGATTCTGTTTGCAATCGAATCCGCCATAAATTTTCCCCCGCCGTAAAAACTAAATATTCCGCAACCCGCAAATATGTATAATTTATTGTACTATTTTATGCAAGCTTTGTCAATGCATTTGATGACAATTTTCGTTTTTCGGGATAATCAAAACCCATTATACTGAAAAATAAATATTATTTCCCATTCCCGCACGACGAATCAGAGCCCCGCGGCTCATTCGTTGACGTTCACGGAGGTCATTCTCCGCCAACGCCATTCGCATTGATCGAAATCTTTTTCAAACTCTTCGCCGTGTCCCATAAAACAGAGCAGCTTTTCGCCCAGCTCCGGAACACTTTCGGTCCGCCCTTCGAGGTAGTCTCCCACCTTTTTGATCGCGACCGCGACCCGCTGTTTCAACGCGCCGATCCGGATGTCCTGCACGTCGAAGCCGTTCGGTCTGTTTTCCGCATCCCACTGCGCGCGCAGCGAACGGTAAAACGACTCGATCCGCGCGGGTAACATTTTCAGTCGCAGATACTGCGCGGCAAGCTCTTTTCTGTCTCCTTTCTGATACGCGTTCCGCAGTTTGATCCCGATCGTCGATTTGATTTCGAGTACGCGGCCGAGGCGGTACTGCGTTTCGAACACGTACTTCCACTGCCCCGACCTGCGCTTTGCCGCGCCGATCCGATCGGCGCACTCCTGCAAGATATCGCCGAGATCGTCCGTCGCCATCGTGTCCAGCGTGCCGAGCAACACGTCGTTGAAGAGCAAGTATTTGTTGGAACTCGTTTTTTCCTCCACGTCTTCGTGACGGGTAACGCGGTTGCAAAGATCGATCGTCATGAAATCCTCGAACTTCATCCCCGCAAGCGAACCGAAACTCTTGCGGAACGCATCGTCCAGCCCGAACGCGCCGTAATTGAACCGCGCGCAGTACAGCATCGTGGGCAGAACGGAGAAGAGCGAACTCTCCGCGCCGTTGTCCCCCCAGCCGGTGACGATATATTCCCTGATCCCGTTTTCGATACAGGCGCGCGCCGACTCCCCGCAGGAGGCAAACCCGTAGCGGTTATCCGGCGTATAGCCCAGCCATTTCCAGGCGCCCGTCGCAAACCCGATGCGGTTTTCGAACACGCGGTGTTTTTTCATCATTTCGGAATAGTGATTCCTGTCCGTACTGCAATAATCCCAATAGACGAGCTCCACGTTTTTCGGCATCTTCCCGTTGATCTCCGGCGGAATCTCGTTGCCGTACTGCGCGGACATCGAGAGCGAGAAAAACATATCCGACCACATCATAGGCTTTTCGAACCCGTACTTTTTGCAGATTTCCGTCACGCGGGCTAGGTGTTCGGTCATGACGTCGAACCGTCCGCGCGCGCCGTGTTTATCCATATATTTCCCGCGCCCGATCATGTACGCTTCGTCCATGCCGATATGAATCTTTTTCGTCGTGAAATAGTCGGCGCAGGTGGAGATCAGATCCTCGATAAAGGCGTAAGTCGACTCTTCCCCGACCATGAGAATATCGTTGAAATCGAACAGGTGCGCCAACGCATAATCTCGCACGAGGGTGTTAAAGTGCGCAAGCGTCTGGATATAGGGGACCAGTTCCATGCCGAAAAGCCGGCAGTATTCGTCGATTTCCCGAATATCTTCGCGCGTATACGGCGTGCGCAGATAGCCGACGTACGGCTGATTTTTGACGACGAAGGTATCTTCCATATAAAGCCCGAGCGTCTGATACCCCATGACCGCAAGATGACGGATCAGTTTTTTCAGCGTTCCCTTTTTCGGAACCGCATTCCGCGAACAGTCGCACATATACGTCAGTTCGTCAAAGTTGGCGTTTTGCTCGCAGGAAAAATCGCCCGTTCCGCCGTATTCGTCCGCAAACAGTTTGAGCGCATACAAAAACTGAACGCGTCCGGACGCCTCTACCGTAAGCGTGCCGTTCCGATAATCGATTTTCACGCCGCCCGCACGACGGAGAAATTCCACCGGAATCCCCTCTTTCCCGAAGCCGAACCCGAACAGTCCGCTCACTTCCGCCGCCGCCACGCCGAGCGCCTCGGCGTCCTTTAACCGATATACGACCATAAAATATCCTCCCGCTTGCGGTCTGCCGCAAAACGTTTTGTTTATCCTATCACATGCGCAACCCTTTGTCAATGTTTTCAAAAAAATTTTTTCTGTTTTAAATTAAATTTTGTCCAGACGGCGCAAAATGAAGAAAATTTTAACGACAACCTGTTTTTTCGGCAACAAAAAACCCGATGCAAACGCATCGGGCAATCCGATAAACCCAAGTCGACGCGCAGTCATCTTGTTCCGAAACGGCGCATGCGTTCTCCGCGCATACTCGGACTCTTTCCGCACGGACGACAGACATAAATATATACGACAAAAATGCGTATTTGCGGTATAATACGAGAATTTCTCGTAATATTAAAGTTATGAACAATATCATAGCGGCACGCATCAAAGAAATACGACGCGATCTCGGCTTGACGCAATCGCAATTCGGCGAAAAACTTTCCACCTCTCAGGATACGGTATCCCACTGGGAACTCGGCACCCGTTTCCCGACGACCGACTTCGTCATTTCCATCTGCCGGATTTTCGATATCTCCGCCGACTATCTGCTCGGTCTGAAAGATTTTTAAATTCAACCGGTTATGTTGACGATTCTACGGATAAACGCGTCAAACTATTTATCCGCATTCTTTCGTCATACCGCGATTCACCGAAAAACCCGCGTTCCCGCGGGTTTTTGCTCTACTGCTTTTTCTTTTTCCACGGCGCCGCGCACAGCAGCACGTAGACGCCTACAAGCGCCGCGACCGACAGCGAGATCACGAGAAAACAAGTCCATTCGGGCACGGATTTTCCGAAAAAGTCGAGCGTGCAATCGAAGCCGCCGCGCATCGCCTCCGTGTATTCCTCCGAAAACCGCGCGCCGATTTCGTCGATCGCGCCGCCCATGAAATGCTCGTGCAGGAGAGAGGTCCCGTAGGTGCCGGGCACAAACATCAGCGTGTTCGCGATCCCCTTCGCCAATTCGGAAATCGGCATATACGCGCCGCAGAGAAACCCGTACGACGCGGAAACGATCGCTTCCACCGCCGTGATCCCGCCCTGCGATTTCAAAAACCGACAGACGATGGAAGACAGCGCGGTGCCGAACAGGACGAGAACGATCAGATCGAGCAGAATGAAAAACACGTCCGAGACGGAAAGATACCAGCCCACGATCGCAAGGTATACGAAACCGACGGCAAGCGCGGCGCAACACACCATCAGCGTGACCAACGCGGTGGAGAGATAATAACTGAGCGCAAGCGTCGACTGCGAAACGGGCGAAACCGCAAAGTCGGAAAAGCGGTCGGTCACTTTGTCCTGCACCATTACCATATTCGCCGTGAACGCAATGGAAACGGCGCTGACCGCCAGCAGAGACGACAGCAACCAGCCGCCCGCAAACCCCTCCACAAGGCGGGAGGAAACTTCGGCGCCTTCGGGCAGAATACTCATCAAACTGTCGCGGTAAACGTCGCCCAAAAACGCGACGAACAGAAAGAAGAGGATCAACGGCGCGATCAGGGAAGAAAAAAACAGCCCTTTTTCCTTGAAATAGATTTTACAGTTTCTTCGGATGAGACTGAGAAGTTTCATAGATGTTCCTCCGATTTTTTACCCGTCACGTTCAGAAACACGTCGTCCATCTTGCCCTTCGTGATCTCGTAATCCCGAAAGAGCGCGGGATGTTTCAAGATCAGCGCTGTCGCCGCCGCAGTGTCTTTTACGGAAATGCGGTAACCCTCGCCCGTCCGTTCGACGGGAAGCCCCAGCGCGGCGAGCTCCTCCTCCGCAACACCGTAAAAGGTGACGTAATCCCCCGTGTATCGGTTTTTCAGTTCGTTCGGCGTGGCGTCGGCAAGGATCTTCCCCCCGTCGAGGATCACGACGCGGTCGGCGTCCGTCGCTTCTTCCATATAGTGCGTCGTCAGAAATACCGTCATTTCCTTTTCCGCGCGCAGCCGATGCACGATCCCCCACACCGTTTTCCTCGTCTGGGGATCCAAACCGGTCGTCGGTTCGTCTAAAACGAGGATCTGCGGTTCGTGTACGAGCGCGCGGGCAATATCCACCCTGCGGCGCTGTCCGCCCGAAAGCTTCCCGACGGGACGGCGGAGAATCTCCTTTAAGTCGAATATCTCCGTGAGCTCTTGCTGGCGTTTGAGGAACGCCGCGCCCGTGATCCCGTAGAGGGAAGCGCGATAGCGCAGGTTGTCGGAAACGGAGAGCGGAAGATCGAGCACGCTGTTCTGGAACACCACGCCGAGACGTTTTTTCACGTCGCCAAGATGACCGTCGAGGTCGAGACCGTCTATTTTCACGCTGCCGCCGTCCCGTCCGAGCCGACCGCAGAGAATGGAAATCGTCGTGCTCTTGCCCGCGCCGTTCACGCCGAGAAAGGCGAAAAATTCCCCGCGACCCACCGCAAAGGAGATGTCGTCCACCGCCTTTACCGCGCCGTAATGTTTTTTCAAATGTTCGATTTCGATTACGTTCATATTTTGCTCCCGACTTTAATTCTTTTTATCGAAACTTTGCATCACCGTATTCACGATTCCGCAGAGGATCCCGCCGATCGGGAAAACGACCCATGCGGAATGCCATAAATCGCCGAGGAATCCGCACAGCAGGAACACCGCCGTCGCCGTAAGCATGATCGCGCCGCTGATCCCGCCCGCGATCCGTTGCAGGCGGCTCTCGTTCGCTTTGCCCGTTTGCGGCTCCGAAACCTCGCTCGACGGCTTGTATCCGTCGCGGCGGATCCCGATCAGACAAAGCCCGCCGACGCAAACGCTCAAACCCGCCAAAAACACCGCGGTGATCACGCACCCGTTAAAACCGCTCCGTTTCGTGCCGTCGGGCGCAAACAGCGCGAACCCGAGAACGAGCATGACGATGAGCAAGATGACTCCCGCAAACAGACATGCCATGACGAGCGGATACCGCCGCAGAAACGCCTTCGCGTCCTCCGCCGAAACCCCTCTTCTTTCGGGATGCGCTTTCTTTTCGTTTTCGTTCGTGATCCCGCCGTACACGAACAAAAAGACCGACGCCGCGACAAACAGAAATACGCACGCCACGCCGAAAATGCGGTATGGTTTTGCATCGCGCAAGACGCCGAACCCGCTCAGCAATACACAAAGCGCGACGCCGAGCAGCGTGGATCCCACGCCGAAAGCCATCATGAGGGAAAATCGGTCGATCCGACGTTTTTCCGCCCGTTCGTTGTTCCGATCGGGACTTTCGCTGTCCCGCTCCCGAACTTCGCCCGCGGCAACGTTCCCCCGCAACAACGCGTCGCAATTCACGCCGAACTTATCGCACAGCGCGATGAGTTTATCCGTTTCCGGAAAGGCCTCTCCCGTTTCCCATTTGCTGACCGCCTGACGGGAAACGCCAAGCTCGTCGGCGAGCTGTTCCTGCGTGATTCCGTTCCGTTTTCTTAAAATAGAAATGTTTTCCGCAACCGACATCTTATTTCTCCGTTTTTTACGTCTATCATATCCGCGCGCGCTCAAAAACACCACCGCTTTACAGTTGCTTTCGCAAAAAATCTGCGCAACTTGCGGTTGCATTTTCGAAAAAACGCCTATTCGATACGCAAAACGTGAACGCGTTTGGAAATACTCTCCCGTTCGGGGAAGTAATAGGCGTACAGCGCGCAAAATTCCACATGCAAACGGTCGGCGATCTCCTCGTCGGAAACTTCCCGTATCATGTTCGCCTGCACCGCAAGCCCGTAAGCATACATCGACATGTGGTCGTGAAATTTCGCCGCGCGCTCTTCGTCCATTCCGTATATACGTTTCATTTCGGCGACGATATCGGCGAAATAAGGCTCCTCCACGCGGGGAGGAGCGCCGTCGCGCGGCTCGTTGAGAAAACGGAACAGCCCTTTCTCTTCGCGCGCAAAACGGACGTAACCCATTCCGAACGCTTCGTAACGGTCGTTCGGCGCGCAGTTTTTAAAATAGTGTTCGATCCTTCGGCGGTATTCCTCTTCCGCTTTTAAACGAAGCGCGGCAACGAGTTCCGACATATTCCGGAACTGCGAATACACGGGCTGCGTGGAACAGCCGATTTCCGCGGCGATCCTGCGCGCGTTCAGCGCTTCCGCGCCCTCTTTCCGCACGACTTCCGCCGCCGCTTTCAAAATCCTTTCCTTCGTTATTCTGACGTTTGACATGATATCCTCTTCGGATCACAAATATAACAAGTGTTATTTTATCATAAGCGATCGGGATTGTCAACGATTTGCACAAAAAAAGAACGCGCCGAAGCGCGTTCTTTTTGCTGTCTTTTATTCTTCGCTGACTGCGAGTTCGGAAGCGATCACGTCGCGATACGCGCCCGTCGATTGAATGGACACGTTCTTGTAATCCTTCATGCCCGTGCCCGCGGGAATCAGTTTTCCGATGATGACGTTCTCTTTCAGACCGATCAGCGGATCGCGCTTGGTGCAGATCGCCGCTTCGGTAAGCACGCGGCTGGTCTCCTGGAAGGAAGCCGCCGAGAGGAAGCTGTCCGTCGCGAGCGCGGCTTTGGTGATTCCGAGCAACACGCGTTTCGCCGTCGCGGGGATACCACCCGCCATGATCGTCTTTTCGTTCTGTTCTTCGAACGTAAACATATCCACGAGCTGACCGGGAAGCATTTCCGTCGTGCCGGCGTTTTCGATGCGGACTTTGCGCAGCATCTGGCGGACGATAATCTCGACGTGTTTGTCGTTGATGTCAACGCCCTGCGAGCGGTAAACGGACTGCACCTGTTCGAGAATATAGTCCTGAACGCCCTTGACACCCTCGACGCGGATGATGTCCTGCGGGTTGACCGAACCGGAGTTGAGCTGGGTTCCGGGAACGACCTTTTCTCCCGACTTCACGAGGATCTCCGCATTGAACGGAAGTTCGTAGTCTTTCAGCACTTCCTGCGTGCCCTCTTCGCGGATGACGACGTGTTTCAAATTGTCGCGGTCCTCCACGGTAACGACGCCGTTGAATTCGCAGACCGTCGCAACGCCCTTGGGCTTTCTCGCTTCGAAAAGTTCTTCGACACGGGGAAGACCCTGCGTAATGTCGCCCGTCGCCGCAATACCGCCCGTGTGGAACGTACGCATGGTAAGCTGGGTACCGGGTTCGCCGATGGATTGCGCCGCGATGACGCCGACCGCCTCGCCGACCTGAATGGGAAGGGTCGTCGCCATGTTCTTGCCGTAACACTTCGCGCAGACGCCGAAGCGGGTATTGCAGTTGAAGATACTGCGGATGAGAACGCCGTTGGAGGCTTCGCCGCCGTATTTTTCGAGCGAAGCGATCTTCTTCGCCATGCTCTCGGAGATCATTTCGTTACAAGGCACCAATACGTTGCCCGCTTCGTCGGTGATGTCCTCCGCCGCGAATCTGCCCGTCAGACGGTCTTCAAGGCTCTCGATCAGTTCGCCGTTCGCGCCGCAGATCGCCTTCATATAGGTGCCGCGGGGGCGCTTGCCCGCCGAGCAATCCTCTTCGCGGACGATGACGTCCTGCGAAACGTCTACGAGACGGCGGGTCAGATAACCGGAGTCCGCCGTTTTCAACGCGGTGTCGGCAAGACCTTTTCTTCCGCCGTGCGAGGAAATGAAGTATTCCAGAACGGAAAGTCCGTTGCGGAAGCACGATTTTACGGGAACTTCGATCTTTTTACCCTGCGGGTTGACCATCAGTCCGCGCATGCCCGAAAGCTGTTTAATCTGGTCGATCGAACCGCGGGCGCCCGAATCCGCCATCATCCAGATGGGGTTGAACTTATCCGCCGCGCCTTGCTGTTTCAGAATGGAAGCGACCTTGTCCGTGGCGTCGTCCCAGACGGAGATGACGGCGTGATAGCGCTCTTCTTCCTTCAACAGACCGCGGGCGTACTTCTTGGAAATCTTCGCGACCTGTTCTTCCGCATCCTCCACGATCCGCTCTTTCTCGCCCGGAATCTTCATGTCGAATACCGAAGTGGTAAGCGCGGCGTACGTGGAGTATTTGTATCCGCGTTCTTTGATCGCGTCCAGCACCGCCGAAGCCTTGGGCGCATAGCCCGTTTTAAAGCACGCTTCCACGATCTTGGAAAGATGCTTTTTCCCGATCGCGCGCGAACCTTTGATCGATTCGATAAATTCGCTCGCAAGTTCGAGTTTCAGATAATCTTCGGGCATCTCGCGCTTTACGAAATTCAGATCTTGCGGCATGCCGTCGTTGTAGATGATCCTTCCGACCGTCGTCTTGATCATACCCGTAACGGTGAGCGCGCCCGTCGTTTCGTCTTTCTTCACGGAAACGTGACCGCATACGGAATTGTTCGGGCTGTCCTTTGACCAATCGTACGTTCTCTCGTAAGGGAGGGAGAGGTTTTCGAATTTCGAAGCGGGAAGTTCTACGGTGCGGCGCACGTAGATCTCGTCCTGACAGTGCGTTTCTTTGAGCTGATAGCTCATCAACGCTTCGTCGAACGAAGCGAACACGGGCGGGACGTATTCCTCGCCGTTTTCGTCGAGACGGTTGTATTCGTTGTACTTTCTGCCCTCTTCCTTTCTCAGAATGGTGAGGTAGTACGCGCCGATAATCATATCCTGCGTCGGGCTCATGACCGATTTACCGTCCGCAAGCTTCAAGATATTGTTTGCGGAAAGCATCAGGAACCGCGCTTCCGCCTGCGCCTCGACCGAAAGCGGAAGGTGAACCGCCATCTGGTCGCCGTCGAAGTCGGCGTTGAAAGGTCCGCAGACGAGCGGAGAAATTTTAATCGCTCTGCCCTCGATGAGAACGGGCTCGAACGCCTGAATGGACAGACGGTGCAGCGTGGGCGCGCGGTTCAGAAGAACGGGGTGTTCTTTGATGACTTCTTCGAGCACGTCCCAGACGAAATCCTTGCCCTTTTCCACCGTACGCTTCGCGCTCTTGATGTTATGGCACTTGTTCGTTTCCACCAGCCGTTTCATGACGAAAGGCTTGAAGAGTTCGATCGCCATTTCCTTGGGCAGACCGCACTGGTAGATTTTCAGTTCGGGACCGACGACGATAACCGAACGTCCGGAATAATCGACGCGCTTTCCGAGCAGGTTCTGACGGAAACGCCCCTGCTTGCCGCGGAGCAGTCCCGAAAGGGATTTCAGTTCGCGGTTCGAAGGTCCGCTGAGCGGTTTGCCTCTTCTGCCGTTGTCGACGAGGGCGTCCACCGCCTCCTGCAACATGCGCTTTTCGTTTTTGACGATCATCTCGGGCGCGCCGAGTTCGATCATACGCTTTAAACGGTTGTTGCGGTTGATGACGCGACGGTACAGATCGTTCAGATCCGAAGTCGCGAATCTGCCGCCGTCGAGCTGGACCATGGGACGCAGATCGGGCGGGATCACGGGAAGAACGGTCAGCACCATCCATTCGGGACGGTTACCGCTCTTGCGGAAGGATTCGATGATTTCGATCCGCTTGATCGCTTTGACGCGCTTGGGTCCCGTGGGGTTGTTTTCGATGATTTGTTTCGCTTCCGCACTCTCCTTTTCGAGATCGACCGCCATCAGCAGTTCGCGGATCGCTTCCGCGCCCATACCGACTTTGAGTCCCGTTTTGGAGGAATCGCCGAGGAGTTCTTCCGTCTCGCGCAACTGCTTGTCGTTGATGACCTGTTTATACTCGAACGGCGTGGTGCCGGGGTCGAGTACGACGTACGACGCGAAATAGATGACCTGTTCGAGGGGTTTGGGTCCCATGTCGAGCAAAAGACCGATCTTGCTGGGCACGCCGCGGAAGTACCAGATATGGGATACGGGAGCGGCAAGCTCGATATGCCCCATGCGCTCGCGGCGGACTTTCGCGCGCGTGACCTCCACGCCGCACTTTTCGCACACGATGCCCTTATAACGGATTCTCTTATACTTCCCGCAGTGACATTCCCAATCCTTGGTGGGACCGAAGATTTTCTCGCAGAACAAACCGTCTCTTTCGGGCTTCTGCGTGCGGTAATTGATGGTTTCGGGCTTGGTTACCTCGCCGTAAGACCATTCCCTGATTTTTTCGGGAGATGCGATGCTGATCTGAATAGAGTTAAAATCGTTTAATTCGTACATAAATTGCCTCCCTTACTCTTCGTCGGACGAGTCGTCGTCGCCGAACAGATCGCCGAACGAACCGTCTTCGTCGATATCCGACAAGTCGTCGTCTTCGAGATCTTTATCGCCGAACAGATCGTCGGATACGAAATCTTCGTCCTCGTCCGCGTCGTCGAAGATGGAGCCGATCTCCTCTTCGTCGTCCTCGTCCTCCTGACCGAAATCGAAATCCTGCTCTTCGGCGGAAATCTCTTCTCTTCTCGGCGCGTTGTCTCTTTCGTCGTCGTCGAATTCGCGGATAATGAGTTCTTCGTTGTTTTCGGTGAGAACTTTCACGTCGAGCGCGAGCGACTGCAATTCTTTGAGAAGCACCTTAAACGCTTCGGGAATTCCGGGTTCGGAAATGTTGTTGCCTTTCACGATGCTCTCGTACGTTTTCACGCGTCCGACGATATCGTCCGATTTGACCGTGAGGATCTCTTGCAAAATGTGCGCCGCACCGTAAGCTTCGAGCGCCCACACTTCCATTTCTCCGAAACGCTGACCGCCGAACTGCGCTTTCCCGCCGAGCGGCTGCTGCGTTACCATGGAATACGGACCGATCGAACGCGCGTGGATCTTGTCGTCGACAAGGTGAATCAGCTTGATCATGTACATGATGCCGATGGTCACGCGGTTTTCGAACGGCTCGCCCGTTCTTCCGTCGAATACCTGGAACTTTCCGTCCACTTTGCCTTCGGGATTGAACAGATTATTCTCTTCGAAAAGTTTTTCGATGTCGCGCTCGGTCGCGCCGTCGAATACGGGGGTCGCGATCTTCCAGCCGAGCTGGCGGCAGACGTAACCGAGGTGTACTTCGAGGACCTGACCGATATTCATACGCGAAGGAACGCCGAGCGGATTCAGCAGAATCTGCAAAGGCGTGCCGTCGGGCAGGAAGGGCATGTCGCCCTGCGGAAGCACGCGGGAAATGACGCCCTTGTTTCCGTGGCGGCCCGCCATCTTGTCGCCGACCTGAATCTTACGCTTCTGCGCGACGTAAACGCGCACCAGCTTGTTCACGCCGGGCGAGAGTTCGTCTTTGTTCTCCCGCGTGAAAATTTTAACGTCTACGACAATACCGCCTTCCCCGTGCGGAACGCGCAGGGAGGTATCGCGGACTTCTCTCGATTTTTCCCCGAAAATCGCGCGGAGCAAACGCTCTTCGGGCGTGAGTTCGGTCTCGCCCTTGGGCGTCACTTTGCCGACGAGAATGTCGCCGCTCGTCACTTCCGCGCCGATGCGGACGATCCCGTCTTCGTCGAGATCTTTCAAAGCGTCGTCGCCCACGTTGGGAATATCGCGCGTGATCTCCTCTTCGCCGAGCTTGGTATCGCGCGCTTCCGTCTCGTGTTCTTCGATATGAATGGAAGTGAACACGTCGTCCTGCACGAGTTTCTCGGAAATGAGGATCGCGTCTTCGTAGTTATAGCCTTCCCACTCCATGAACCCGACGAGAATGTTTTTGCCGAGCGCAAGTTCGCCGTTGTTGGTCGACGGACCGTCGGCGATCACTTCGTCTTTCTCCACTCTGTCGCCCGTCGAAATGATCGGACGCTGGTTGAGGCAAGTCCCCTGGTTGGAACGTTCGAATTTCTTTAACGCATACTCCGTTTCGAACCCGCTGTCCTCGCGGATCACGATACGGTCGGAGGAAACGGCGGTCGCGACGCCCGCGGCTTTCGCCCGCACGATCACGCCGGAATCGCGCGCGATCGCGGCTTCGATTCCCGTCGCAACGATCGAGGGTTCCGTTTTCAGAAGCGGAACCGCCTGCCGCTGCATGTTCGAACCCATGAGCGCACGGTTGGTATCGTCGTTTTCCAGGAACGGGATCAGCGCGGTCGCGACGGAGACGAGCTGTTTGGGGCTGACGTCCATGTAGTCGATGCGCTCGCGCGGCATTTCGATAATCAATTCGCGGTAACGGCAGCCGACGCGCTCGTTCTTGAACTTACCCTCTTCGTCGAGCGGTTCGTTCGCCTGCGCAACCACATAGCGGTCTTCTTCGTCCGCCGTAAGATAATCCACGTGATCGGTCACCACGCCCGTCTCTTTGTCGACTTTGCGGTACGGGGACATGATGAATCCGAATTCGTTGACCTTCGAGAAGGTGGCGAGCGAGGAAATCAACCCGATGTTCTGACCTTCGGGCGTCTCGATCGGGCACATACGCCCGTAATGCGAATAGTGAACGTCGCGGACTTCGAAAGTCGCTCTGTCGCGGTTCAAACCGCCTGGACCGAGCGCGGAGAGTTTCCGCTTGTGCGTGAGTTCCGCGATCGGGTTGGTCTGATCCATGAACTGCGAAAGCTGGGACGAACCGAAGAATTCGCGGATTACGGCGGAAATCGGACGCACGTTGATGAGTCCGGAAGGCGTCACTTCCATGGGGTCGGCGGTCGCCATGCGTTCTCTGATCAACCGTTCGAGACGGGACATACCGATGCGGAGCTGGTTTTGGAGCAGCTCGCCCACCGAACGCACGCGGCGGTTGCCGAGGTGGTCGATTTCGTCCACCGTGCCGATGCCGTATTGCAGATCGAGGTTGGTGGAAACCGCGGCGACGATGTCGTCTACCGTGATGCATTTGTGGTTCAGCTTTTCGACGAGCGGTTTGATCTTCTTCTTTTCTTCGGGCGTGATGCCGAGTACGCGGCGTTCCGCTTCGAGATCGACGGGCGCGTTCGCGCTTGCCGGCGCGTCGTCGCGCGCGAGAAGTTCGTGGAAGACCTTGCAGGCTTCGACGAATTTCAAACGGTTGTCTCTGCGCTTTTCGCGGTTCTTCTTCTCTTCCTGCTTCTCGTCCGCTTCGGGCGCGATTTCGCGGGTGTTGTACACGTCGTTGATCGCGTCGAGATATTTTTCCGCAACCTCTTCCGAAGAAAGCGTCTTGCACTCCTCGGCGATCTGTTTACTGAACACGAAGTTGGGATAGTAAACGGTCTTCAAAAGCCCGAACGCCTTGGGATTCTTGTCCGAAAGCGCGGCAAAGTCCACCGTCTTGTTCGAAATGATTTTGTGGCGGATCTCGCCGTCCACGGGATCGTTTACGAGCACGTAAATTTCCCCGATGCCCGCGTTCTGAATGTTGCGCGCCTGCTCTTCGCTGACCGTTTCGCCCTTCGTCGCGAGGATCTCGCCCGTTTCGGGATGCACGATATCGTCCGCGACGCGACAACCGGGAAGACGGTAAGCGAGGTTGAGTTTCTTATTGAATTTGTATCTGCCGACTTTCACCACGTCGTAACGGCGGGGATCGAAGAACAGATTGAACATGTGCTGACGCACCGATTCCTCGGTGGGAACTTCGCCGGGGCGCAGTCTTCTGTACAGCGCGATCAAACCGTCCGATTCCGATTTGATCGGAGGGTTGTCCTTTTCGTCCTTATCGATGGTGGCGGCGATCATCTTGTCCCCGCCGAACAGCTCTTCGAGCGCGCGGTTGGAACCGTAGCCGAGCGCACGGAGAAGCACCGTCGCCGTGAGCTTTCTCTTGCGGTCCACGCTCACCCAAAGCACGCCCTGCGGATCCTGTTTGAATTCCAGCCAGGCGCCGCGGTTGGGGATCACGGTCGTTTCGTAAATCTGTTTCCCCGTCTTGTCCGTTTCCGCAACGTTGTTCACGCCGGGAGAACGCACGAGCTGGGAGACGATCACGCGCTCCGCGCCGTTGATGATGAAAGAGCCGTTCTCGGTCATCAAGGGGAAATCCCCCATAAAGACGTCTTGTTCGAGAATCTCGTCCTTCACCTTGTTTACGAGCCGCACCTTCACCCGCAGGGGAAGCGCGTACGTCGCGTCGCGGTTGCGGCACTCTTTTTCGTCGTACTTCGGCGTTTTCCCGAACTCGTGGTCGAGAAAATACAATTCGAAGTGGTCGGAAAAGTCGGTGATCGGAGAGTAATCCTCAAAGATCTCGGAGATGCCTTCGCCGATGAAGGATTGATAGCTTTCCCGCTGAATCTCAACGAGATTGGGGATATCAATTACTTCGTCGATCGTACCGAATTTTCTTCGTTCGGTTTTACCGTACTTTTGAATGGGTAAGTTCATCCGTCAATTTAACTCCTTTTTCGTTGTTAAACCCACGATCTACCGAGTATATCTTTTCATCGATAAAAATCGAAATGTTTCTTAAAAAATGCGCCGCGCCACTTTACTTTTTTGCGGTTTTCCGCTATAATATTAGGGAAAGAAGGCGGATCGCGGCGGGAAGAGAATTCCCGAAACCGCATATTACCACAGCATAAGCATAGTGATACAGTATGTTATTATATCCGTTGTGAAAAAAGATGTCAACCGCTTTTGCCCGCGCCGAAAAAACTTTTTTCCGAATTTCGGAGTTTTTTTTACCCTTCTTCGAAATCCGACTTTTTTCGACCGTTTTTTCCGGAGGAACCCGAATATGAGAATCGACAAATTTTTAAAGGTATCGAGAATTTTAAAACGCCGCACCGTCGCCCGCGAAGCGGCGGACGCGGGAAAGATCGCCGTAAACGGCAAGGAAGTCAAACCCGCCTATCGGTTGAAAACGGGCGACGTCGTGGAAATCACTTTTTCCAGCGGGACGTTGCGCTTCCGCGTGCTCGAACTGAGAGAGACGGTCAAAAAAGACGAAGCGCAGAACCTCTACGAGGTGCTTTCGTGATCACGGCGATCCTGCTTGCGGCGGGGAAAGGCGAACGCGCCGGATTCGGAGAGAATAAGGTTCTGCGCGAATACGACGGGTTGCCCGTGCTCGCCCATGCCCTTTCCGCGTTCGCGGCGGAAGAAATCGGCGAAATCCTCGTTGCATGCCGTGCGGAAGACGAACCGCGGATCAACGCGATCATACGCCCCTATCCGAACGCGCGTACCGTGCCGGGCGGCGACACGCGCGCCGACAGCGTGTTCTTTGCGCTCAAAGAAACCAAGGGCGAAACCGTTCTCATTCACGACGCGGCGCGCCCCTTTGTCACGCGGCGCATGATCCGCGACTGCATCGAAAGCACAAGGCGTTACGGCAGCGGCGTACCTGCGCTGCCTGCCGTCGACACGACGGTTCTTGCCGAAGACGGAAAAATCGTCGCCGCCCTCCCGCGCGCACAGGTGTATACGGTGCAGACCCCGCAGGGCTTCCGGACAAAAGAATTGCTGCGCGCTTACGAACAGTCGAGACAGAATAACGAAATTTTCACCGACGACAGCGGCGTGTACGCGAAATACGTTGCCACGCCGAAACTGTACGAAGGAGACGCGGGCAACCGGAAACTGACTTTTGCGGAAGATTTTTCGCCTGCGGAACGGGTCGGCTTCGGCGCGGATACGCACGCCTTTTATACGGAAAACGAAGGCGCGCCTTTTATCGATTTCATAACGCTCGGCGGCGTGCGGATTCCGTCGGAAAAAATTCTGAAAGCGCACAGCGACGGAGACGTTCTCGTTCACGCGCTGATGGACGCGTTGCTGTCCGCCGCCGGATTGCGGGATATCGGATATTATTTTCCCGATACCGACGCACGGTATGCGGGCGCGGACAGTATGGAACTTTTGGCCGAAACGATGCGGCGCGTAAAAGACGAAGGTTTCGCGCCGAAAAACGCGAGTATTTCCATTCTTGCCGAAACGCCGAGACTTTCTCCCTATATCGAAAGGATGAAACAAAACCTTGCAAACGCGCTCCTGCTTCCCCTTTCGGCGATCGGGATCGCGGCGGGGACCAACGAAAAACTCGGTTACGTCGGCGAAAAAAAAGGCATAACCGTATTTGCAACGGTCATGCTGCGAAAAACGGACGAATCGTAATTCATCTTTTTATAAGGACATGTTATGCCGACGACGCTGTATATTTTAATTCCTCTCATCATTTTATTTGCGTTCATTGCCGCGCTGGTAAAAATCAGAACTTGGCATATTCGCAAAAACGCGGGTGCTTACGGAGAGAAATCAGTTGTCAAAACTTTATCGAAATGCGCGCTTCCCGACGATAAACTTTTAAATAACGTCACGCTCGTAAACCCACAAAACGAAATGTCCGCACAAATCGATCATATCTTTATTTCCACAAGAGGCATTTTCGTAATCGAAACAAAAAATTATTCGGGATATATTTACGGAAACGATACTCTGAAAGAGTGGACGCAATCGTTAAACTACGGAAAAACCGTCAACAAATTTTACTCTCCCGTCAAACAAAACGCAACGCATATTTACCTTTTAAAAAAATTACTGAATACCGCGTATCCCGTTTTTAATGCCGTTATATTTGTTCAAGGCAATACAGAACGAATAAAAAGCGAACATGTGTATTCTCTCAAAACGTTTCGCGAATTTTTAAAGCACTGCCCCGCCGACAAGATTGGCTCTTCCGAAGTGGAAGCAATCTATCAAAAAATCAAAGCGATCGAGAGTACCGAAATTCCGATCAGCGAACACATCTCGAATATTCGCGCCATGAAAGAAAAAATCGACCGCAATATCTGCCCGAGATGTAACGGCGCGTTGACGCTGCGAAACGGAAAACACGGAAATTTTTACGGTTGTTCCAACTACCCCGATTGTAAATTTACGAAAAAAATTTAAAAGGAAAATTTATGCCGAAATCCACGACGCAATTTGTCTGCAACGAATGCGGATACGTATCCCCGAAATGGCTGGGCAGATGCCCCGACTGCGGTAAGTTCAACACGCTGACCGAAGAAGCCGTCGCACCCGCCGCGCCAGGCCGCAAAAGCGCGTTTCACGCGCCGTCATCCCGCCCGCTTCCCCTTTCGCAAGTTAAATACGAACGGTACGAACGGACGTCTTCCGGCATCGGCGAGCTGGACGTCGTACTCGGCGGCGGCATCGTGCGCGGATCTCTCGTATTGGTGGGCGGCGATCCCGGCGTCGGAAAATCCACCCTTCTCACGCAGGTTTCGGCGCACCTTGCAAACGAACACAAAGTTTTATATCTTTCGGCGGAAGAGAGCTGCTCGCAAGTCAAACTCCGTTGCGAACGGCTCGGGCTGAATTCGGACAACCTGCTTCTTTTAAACGAAACCTGCATCGACGATGCCGAAGCGGCGTTTGGCGAAGCGGAATACGTCGTCGTCGATTCGATCCAGGCGGTCTATACCGAAGCGCTCTCCTCTTCCGCTGGCAGCGTAGGACAGGTGCGCGAATGCGCAAGCAAGCTCATGCGGATCGCAAAATCCAAAGGGATCACCTTTTTCATCGTCGGACACGTGACGAAAGAAGGCACGCTCGCCGGTCCGAAAGTGCTGGAACACATCATGGACGCCGTTCTCTACTTCGAAGGCGAGCGCACGGAAAACTTCAAAATCTTGCGCGCGGTAAAAAACAGGTTCGGTTCGGTACAGGAAGTCGGCGTATTCGAAATGACGGGCGAAGGCATTTACGGGATCTCCGACTACTCCGACCTCTTCCTTTCCGACACCCGCGGCGTGGCGGCGGGCGCGGTCGTGACCCCGAGCGAAACGGGCAACCGCTGCATGATGGTGGAGATCCAGACGCTGATGTGCAAAACCGCCTACGGGCTTCCCCGCCGCATGGCGCTGGGCGTGGATTTCAACCGTCTCGCCGTTCTGATCGCCGTGCTTGAAAAACGGTGCGGACTGCCGCTCGGCACGCAGGACGTCTACTTAAACGCCATGGGCGGCATGAAACTGAACGAACCGAGCGCCGACCTTGCGGTTTGCGCGGCGCTCGCAAGCGCGGAAAAGATGATCCCCGTCGAAAAATACACGGCGGTATTCGGCGAAGTCGGGCTGACGGGCGAAGTCCGCGGCGTGAACTTTGCGGACAAGCGGGTAAACGAATGTCTGAAAATGGGGTTTAAACGCGTGATCCTCCCCGCCAAGAACCTGAAAGCCTGCGAAAAATTCAAAGGAAAAATCGAACTCGTTCCCGTCTCTTACGTGTCGCAGATGATCAAAACGCTGTTCCCGAAGGAATGAAGAAAGCGCCGCTTGCAAGCGGCGCTTTTCGTTTACTTTTCCGTTTCGTTCTTTTTGCGCTTTTTCTTTTTCGTCATGCCGAGCACCGCCGCCAGCTTCTTTCCCACCCCGACGTTGAGAAATAAAAAGAGCAGAATAAACACGCCGAGCGCAAGCGCCTGAAAAGGCGCGGTCACGGAGACCCCGAAGAAATTGAGATTGTACCCGAAACTCCCCGTCAGCGTTTCGATCAGACGAACGCCCGCGCCGTCTCCGAGTTGCGGCAACAGCGAGACGTACTCCGTGAGTTCCGCAAGCGGCGTCGCCATAAATCCGTAACGCAACAGCGCGCAGGAATAGGTCCCGGGAATAAATCCGCAGATCCCCTGCACCCAGACGGGAAGCATCCCGAGCGGCATATACGCGCCGATCAGAAATCCGATCGCCGTGGAAAACACCGCGACGATACTCATCATCGTCGCTTCCGTCTTGACGAAGGAACAGACAAACACCGTCATGAGCGTCGCGGCGACCGTGGAATAGAGCATTACAGCGAACACCGTCAGCGCGTTCAGCAACGTGATCAGGAATTCCCCCATTGCGGCGAGATAGACGAGACAGACCAGAAAGAAGATACAGCAGATAAGCGCGGTCACGATAAAGTTATAGAAAAAATAACTGCCGATCAAAATGTTTTTATGAATGGGCGAAGAGGCAAAATCGCGGTTCACGCCGTTTTGTTTATCCTCGACGATGATCGTATTCGCCTGCAACGCAACCGTGATGGTGGAAAGCCCGATGATCCCGCTGATCATCCAGGAATCGACGAGTGATTCGCAGTAATGGATCAGCGTTTCGTCCTCGTTCAGTCCGAGCTTGATCAGCTCGTTCTGCACGGTGAGCAGTTCCAGATCCCGCAGGAAAAAGATATACACCGCAAAGATGATGACGGGTACGAGCAAGGTGTACATAACGCGCACTTTGTTGCCGAAAAACACGAGCAGGTGCCGTTTGGTGAGCTGAAAAAAGATATCGGCGTTTCGCGTGTTATTCTTCTTCATCGCTCTCTCCCCCGACGGAAGTCTTCTGACCCGTGACGCTTAAAAACACGTCGTCCATCGTCCCCTTGATAATTTCGATATCCTCCAAAAACGCGCCGTACTTCGCAAGCGCCTCTTTCGCGTCCGCCGTATCGCGGATCACGATTTTATACGCCGCGTGTTCTTCGTCGTAAGTAAATTTCCGTTTGTCCGCTTTCAGCGCGCCTTCCAGCTTTTCGTCCCGCGCGCGGTAACAGACGATATTGTCGCCCGCGTAGGCGTTTTTCAGCTCGTTCGGCGTCCCGTGCGCGATAATGTTGCCGCGGTCCATGATCACGACGTCCGTCGCCTTTTCCGCTTCTTCGAGATAATGCGTCGTCAGAAACACGGTCATGCCCGTTTCGAGACGGATTTTATCGATCAGCGACCACACGGTCAGACGGGTTTTGGGATCGAGCCCCGTCGTCGGCTCATCGAGAATGAGCAGTTTGGGACGGTGCACCATGGCGCGCGCGATGTCCACCCGCCGCATCTGTCCGCCGCTGAGATTTTTAACAGGGCGGTTCAGAATGGGTTCGAGTTCCAAAAGCCGCACGATCGAATCGACCGTCTCTTTCTTTTCCGCCTTGCCCATGGAATAAAACGCCGCGCGGATTTCGAGATTCTGCTTGACCGTCAGTCCCATGTCGAGCACGCTCGTCTGGAACACGATACCGATTTCGTTGCGGATCTTTTCCGACTCCCCGTCGAGATCGAATCCGTTCACGTAGACCTTTCCGCCGTCCTTGCTTAGGATCGAGCAGATAATATTGATCGTCGTGCTCTTCCCCGCGCCGTTCACGCCCAGAAAGGCGAACAGCGAACCGCGCGCGACCCGAAAAGAAATATCGTTCACCGCTTTCAGTTCGCCGTACGTCTTGCTCAGATTTTCGATCACGACGGCGTAATCCCGATTGTCCATTTGCACTCCTTATTCAGTCGAAATCGTACGCCGCGGCAATTTCGTCGTATTGGCGGTAGACGTCTTCGAAAAAATCTATTTTCAGCTTTTTGCGAACTTTCTCGCGCTCCGATTGCTTGATATTGTATACGTGGAAGGGAAACCAGACGATCCCCTGACAAAAATGTTTGACGACGGTATCGCCTTCGCTCGCGCGGCGCTGTTCGTTGAACTTGCGCGGAAGCCTCAATATCCGTTCGCCGTATTTGTTCAGCACCGTCTGATCGGGAAAATACAGCTTTTTCTTTCTCACCGTCTCTCTCCCCCGCGCGAACAGTCCCGTACGGCGGATCTCTTCGAGATTCAGAAGCAACACGCCCGAATTGACGTAATTCCTGCCGAAAAAGAACTGCCCCATGTGGTCGCGCACCGCGGCGAATTCGTAATCCGAAACGTCGACATTCCAGAGTTCGGACAGATCGGAACAACACATGATATCCGAATCCAGATAGATCAGTTTGCCGTGCAGATCGAGTTCGGGCAAGAGCAACCGAAGAAAGGAATACGGCGTATATTTGGACGTTTCGTTTTTACTCCCGCCGAGCAGTTTTTCGTACAGCTCGGTGACGTCGAGAATCTCCGCACTGCTTTCTGGGTTTCCCGTACGGAGCGCCCGCGTCAGAATCTCCGCCCGCGATGGATCCACCGCAACGAATTTCGGCCGGATCCGCGTAAGATCGGCAGTCACGAAATATAAAGACACGGGCGCGGCGGTGTACTTTGCAATCGAAAGCGCAGAAAGCAAAACAAGCGGAAACACTTTTTCGTTTCCGCAATAACATACCTGAATCCGTTCCCCCCGTTTCGCTTCCATTTCTTCCATACCGCCTCCGCCGCGCGGCGATCCCCGTTGGTTTCGTTAATGATTATACAATCGCGCCGCCCTTTTGTCAAGGCTTTTCCCGCGATCTAACGCTTTACCGCAACCGCGCGGTAAATGGGAAGCCCCCGCGCGGCAAATCCCGCCTCGTACTCGGTCACGATATTCTCCGCCGCCAAAGCGCTTCGATGCAGATCGCGCGTGATCTCCGCAACGGAAAATCCGTTCTCCGCATACTGTTCGAGCGAGTATTCGAAAAACGGCTCGCTGTCCGTCTTCTGTTCGATACGGCCGCCTTCCGCAAGCAGACCGCGGTAGATTTTCAGAAACCGCGGCGAAGTCAGCCGCTGTCTTTCCCTGCTCTTTTCCGGCAACGGGGTCGAAAAATTCAGATAGATTTTCCGCACGCTTCCTTCCGGAATATAGCAGCCGAGAATTTCGGCGGGAACGTTTAAAAACCGTACGTTGGCAATCCCCTCCGCCGCAGCCTTTTCCATCGCCGTCAGAATCACGTTGCTGCAAAGTTCTACGGCAAGAAAGTTCGTTTGCGGATCGCGTTTCGCCTTTTCCGCGATAAACCCGCCGTTTCCGCAGCCGACTTCGAGTTCCACGGGACGACCGTTTCCGAACACCGCGAGATAATCGATCGGCGCGCGATAGTTTTCCGCCGCCTCTTTCAAGTTTTTACAGGGCTTTCCCCGCGCAATCAAAAGATCCGCGCATGCCTCCATGCGCGGTTCCAGATTGCGTTTTCTCCGCATCCGCATCAGTTCTTTCCCGTTGACCCGAATCCGCCCGCGCCGCGCACCGTTTCGGAGAGCGTTTCCGCCGCTTCGAATTCCGCGGCGTAATAGGGCGCGATCACGAGCTGCGCGATCCTGTCTCCGCCGCGCACCGTACGGGATTCCGCGCCGTGGTTGTGAAGCGCGACCATGACCTCGCCGCGGTAATCGCAGTCGATCACGCCGACCTTGTTCGCGGGCGCCAGATCCTGTTTGCACGCAAGCCCGCTGCGCGCGTACACCAGCCCCACCGTGCCCGCGGGAAGCTCGATCGCAATGCCCGTACGGATGAATTCGGTCTCGCCCGCGCCGATGACGACGGGAGTCTCTTCGCAGGCGTACAGGTCCGCGCCTGCGGCGTACTGCGAACCGTATACGGGAAGTTTTGCACTCTCGTGAAGTTTCTTAACGTTTACTTTCATATCTTTCGTCCTTTCGGAAAGTATACGATACGGGACGCGTTTTGTCAAGGAATTTTCGCGCTCACTTCTCGGTCATGTCGGCGCTTTCGAATCCGTTCAGCCACGCGTACGCCGCCGCCCGCGTTTCGAACGGGAAATACGGTTTGCCGCTCGCCCGCAACGCGTCCAGCAGATCGCCGCGCACGTCGGTGTTGAAGCCGAGGATCCAGCGTTCGAAATCCTCGTGCACCGTTTCGGGGCAACCCTCCGTCATGTCGGGACGCGTTCTGCCGCGGTATTCCTCCGCGCGCGCGTACGCGCTTTTCAGACATTCCTCCGTGGAAAGATCCAAAAACACGATTGCATCGCAATATTCCGCGCGCAACGCAAGCGTGCGCAGGTAATTTCCGTCGATCACCCAGGCGGGCTTTTCCAGTTCCCGTTTTAACAGCGCGTCGAACTCGTCGGCGCCGCGCTCCACCCAGCCGCGCAACCACCAGAGCCGATCCAGATGAACCACGGGAATATCGAACCGCTTTCCCGCTTCGCGCGCGAAAGTCGATTTACCCGCGCCGCCGCAACCGACGACGAGCAGTTTCCGATAAGGGAAGCGCATACGTTACCTCACGATCACCAATTTCTTTCTTGCGCGCGTGATCGCCGTATAGAGCCATTCCTTTCCGTTTTCGAAGCGGTTGCTCTCGTCGATCACGACAACGGAATCGTACTCCGATCCCTGCGCTTTGTGACAGGTCACGGCGTATGCAAATTCAAAGCGGCAGATCGTGTCCGCCCGCCGTATCTTGAACCGCCGCAGAATTTCGTAGTTATTTTCGTGTACCAGCGTCCCGTTTTCGAGCAAACACGCCTTTTCGCCGTACCCGTGCCGGTAAGCGCCCTGCGCGAAAATCCCCGCGTCGAACGGGAGATCGTACGTGAGCGAAGACAGGAAATCCGGCTGAAAATCGAGCTGACCCAACCCGTCTTCCTGTTCCCGCACGCGGTAACACTTGCCGATGATCCCGTTGACGAGATGAAACTCTCCCCGCTCGTCGAGCGGTTTGCTCCAATCGTTCAGCGTGCAGATGAGTTTCTCCCCGTCGATCGGCAGTTTCGTTTCGGGAGAGATTCCGAGAAACTCCCGCACCTCGGCATTTACCGAAAAACGGGTGCGATTCGTTCCCACGATGATCTGGTCGCACTCCGTAAACAGCCGTTCTCGCAATTCCCGATCCAACGCGCGGCGCGGGATCACTTCCACCCCCTCGCCGTAACTGCCGTACGGGAGGAACTCACCCGCGCGCGATCGGGCGGCAAGCCGCACGATCGGGTTGTCCTCTTCCTGCCGCACGATCTGTTTCAGCGTGACGCAAGGCATCGTGAGCAAGGTGTTGCTGCCCCCCACGGGCGGGAGTTGCGCGGGATCCCCGCAAAAGAGACATTTGACCCCGAAAGAGAGCAGGTCCTTTAACACTTCGTCGGACACCATGGACGTTTCGTCGACCACCACGAGACGCAGATCCTTGCCGATCTTTTCCTTTTTCGCAAAGCGGAGAAACCGTTCGGATACGATTTCTCCGTTCTCGTCCACCTCGATGTCCTCTTCGCGCGTATAGATCAAACTATGTACCGTACCGGCGGGCGTGCCGCCGCGCACGAGAACGGAAGCCGCCTTGCCGGTGGGCGCGACGAAAGCGACGCTCTCTCCGGCGACGAGCCCCAGATCCTTCACGATATAGTCGATAAGATAAGTCTTACCCGTGCCGGCATAGCCGCACAGCACGAATATCTGCGTATTCAGATGATAGAACCACTCCCGCACGAGTTCGGCGGCTTCCGCCTGATCCTGCGTAAGCGTCGGTTGCTTCGTCAACGCCTTCATTCTCCGATTATAACACGGATCTTTCAAAAACTCAAACGTTTGTTTACAGATATTCGGATATTTTTCACGGCGAAGAAAAAACCGCGTGCAACAGCGTTCCGGCGAACCCGTAATCGACAATGATCTTTCCGTTCTTCATCGGAAAGGTATACTTTGCCGTACGCAGACCCGTCTTCGCGTAAAAGGTGATTTCCTCCCCCTCCGGATCCGCTTCGTACCTGCCCGAATAGCCGCCCTTGTTCCCGTCTTTTCCGCAGTAAGAAAGTTTGAATTCGCCGCCGTATTTCAATTCGAGACGTACGGAGTCGAATTGTCCGGAAAGATCTTTTTTCCCCAATCGCAATTCTTTGCATTCGTACATACCGAGGTAGGGTTTCGAAAGTTCGGGCAACGTGCCCATTTCCCGCACGGAACACCCGCAGAACACGAACAGCATCGCAAACGCCGCCGCAAAGAGAAACGCTTTCCAATACAGTCTTTTTCGCATGGATAAAGTATTTGCAATTTTTTCCTTTTCATGCTATGATGGATAAAATCCGATCCTTAAAAGGACTGCATGATGAAATACGATACCGACTTAGTGGGAAAAATCGGCTCGATGGCGCTAATCGACAAAAAAGACAGCCTCATCGACTATACGCGGGTCGCGCGGCTTTCGCGGGAACTGAAACCGGGCGACATCTGGGTTTCGAGCGGCGCGACCGAAATCGGGCGGCTCGATTATCTGTCGCGCAACAACGGCAAGGAACTGACGGGCGAAAACGCTAAGACGGATTACGCGGCGCAGGGACAGGCGATCCTGATGCAGACGTATCGCCAATTCGCAGACCCCCGCTGGTCGATCCGTCAGGTACTCGTCGAACACCAGCATTTCAACGACGCGCAGAAGAGCGCGCATCTGCGCGATCTTCTTTTGAGATGCAAAGCCCAGAACGCGATTCCCGTGGTCAATTACAACGACGCGATTTCCAACGACGAGAACAGACATCTGGAAATCAACGCGCTGATGCAGGAAAAACGAAAGGTATACGAATGCGTGGATAACGACGAAACCGCCGCGAGGATCGCCTGTCTCGTTCATGCGCGCTATCTGATCATCTTCACGAGCGTGGAAGGAATCTACGCCGACCCCGACGACCCCGCGACGCTCGTTCCCCTGATTGCGGGAAAAAACGACGAAGATCTGATCGCGAACATCGAAGCGCACAAACGCTTCTGCGCGGGCGCGAGCCGCGCGGGCGCCAACGGCGCAAAGGCAAAACTCGAATACGTGAAAGACGCGGCGGCACAGGGAACGACGGTCTTTATCGCGCACGCGAAATATTCGATCGCGGAAGTGCTCGGCGGAAGCGTTCCTTGCACGAAGATCGGGATCAACTGATTTGAAACCTTCGGCGGTCCGACGTTTACAGCGTCGGACCGTTTCTTTCCGTACGGAAAGAGCGGGCGGCAATTTGCCGCCCGCTCTTCCGTATGAAAATTTTTGCCGAAAAAACACAACCGCGTCAGATTTTTTCGATAAAATGATTATATCAAGTCTTAAACGACTTGTCAAGTCTTTTTTTACTTAAAATGGCACATAATGTGGTTATGAAGTTTTGCGACAGATTGCGGGAACTGAGAAGCTGGCACGGGCTCAGCCAGATGCAGCTTGCCAAAGCCACGGGGCTGAGTCAATCTGCAATAGCAAAATGGGAACTGGACAAGACGGAACCGACCGCCTCCGCGCTGATTACCCTTTCGCAGTATTTCGGCGAGAGCGTGGATTATATTCTCGGTCTCGAAGATTAGCCTTGCCTTAAACGAAACCCCCTCGTTTCCGAGGGGGTTTCGTTTATACGATCTCTTTTACTTCGTAACCCGCCTGCGTCACGGCGCCGATCAGCGCTTCGTCCGCGACTTCCGCATTCAGCGTCACGACGGCGCGTTTCTTTTTCAGATCGACTTCCGCGGAAGCGACGCCCTCCACCGCAGTCAGCGCGTCGGTCACGTGTTTCACGCAGTGCATGCACATCATGCCCTCTACCGTCAAAGTTTTTTTCATGCCGTTATCTCCTTTTTTTTCTTTTTTCTCTTTCATGAAATAGGTCAGCCGCAACGCGTTTCCCACGACGAACAGAGAGGAAAGGCTCATGCACGCCGCGGCGATCATGGGATTGAGCGCGATCCCCGCGAACGCGAACGCCCCCGCCGCCAGCGGGATTCCCACGCAGTTGTAAAAGAACGCCCAGAACAAATTTTCGCGGATGATCCGCATCGTCTTTTTCGCAAGACGGAAGGCGCGCGGCGCGGCGCGCATGTCCCCGCCGACGAGCACGGCATCCGCGCTTTCGATCGCGACGTCCGTTCCGTTGCCCATGGCGATGCCGACGTCCGCCTCTTTCAGCGCGGGAGAATCGTTGATGCCGTCGCCGATCATGGCGACGCAGTCCCCCCGATCTCCGCGGCGTTGCTTTTGTTCCAACACCGCGCCGAGTTTATCCTGCGGCAAGACTTCGGCATAGACGTGCTCGTCCGCAATCCCGACCTGCCGCGCGATAAAACGCGCGACCGCTTTGTTGTCGCCCGTCAACATGTACGGCGCGATATTCATTCCGAGAAGGGCGCCGACCGCCTCTTTACTGCCCTCTTTCAAGGTATCGGCGAGCGCGAACAGCGCAAGCACGCGCGCATCGTCCGCCAAGAAAAGCACCGTTTTGCCCTCTTCGGAGAGCGTTTCCGCAAGCGGAAGCCGGTCTTCGATACGCACGCCGACGTATTGCAGAAGTTTTTTGTTTCCGAGATAGTACGTCTTGCCGTCCACTTCGCCGCGCGCGCCCATGCCCGTAAGATATTCCACGTTTTCCGCGCGCCCGCCGTCGCCGCAAAAGGAGACAATGCACTGCGCCAAAGGGTGGTTGAGCTTGCTTTCGAGCGCGAATGCGACGGACTTTGCCGCCGTTTCCTCCGTATACGCTTCGAAATGCACGACCTGCGGCTTGCCCTCGGTGAGCGTCGCGGTCTTATCGAGCAGAACGGAACGCACGTCCGCCGCCCGTTGCAACGCCTCCGCATTCTTGAACAGAACGCCGAGCGAAGCGCCGCGCCCCGTCGCCGCCATGATCGCGACGGGCGTCGCAAGCCCGAGCGCGCAGGGACAGGAAATGACGATCACGCTGACCGCATAGTTAAAGGCGTCGTATAAGCTTCCCGAAACGAAATACCAGACGAGAAACGTCGTGAGCGCGATACAGAGAACGATCGGCACGAACACCGCCGCGACCTTATCGGCAAGTTTCTGAATGGGCGCTTTGCTCGCGCCCGCTTCCCGCACCATGCGCACGATCCCCGCAAGCATCGTGTTTTCTCCCACCCGCTCGGCGCGGATTTTGAGATAACCGCTTCGGACGAGCGATGCGCTCGTCGCGCGGCTTTCGCAAGATAGCTCGACGGGCAGGCTCTCGCCCGTAACGGCGGACTGATCGACGAACGCATGCCCTTCCGTAACCGTTCCGTCGGCGGCGATCGCGTCGCCCTGCCGCACGATCAGAATATCCCCCTCGCAAACCTCGGAGAGCGGCACGGCAACGGGCTTCCCGTCGCGTTCGATTGTAACCGTGTCGGGCGCAAGGGAAAGCAGGCGTTCCACCTCCCTGCCCGTCCGCTTTTTACTGCGCTCTTCCAGCCATTTCCCGAGCGTGACGAGCGTGACGATCATCGCCGCGGACTCGAAAAACAGAACGGGCGCGTCCGGCGTGAGAATCGCCGAAACGAGGCTGTATACAAAGGATACGACCGCGCCGAGCGTGACGAGGGTGTCCATATTCGGCACAAGCTTCACGGCGGCGCGCACCCCGCTTACGAAAAAGCGGTAGTTGATCCCGAGTATCAAAAGCGTCAGCGCCAACTGAAAGCCGTAATTCCACCAGCCGTGCGGGACGATCGCATGCGAGATCATGTGCCCCATCGACAAGTACATTTCGGGCACCATCAGCGCGAGCGAGAGAAAAAAACGAAGTGGCAGCGTGAAGCCGCGCTCCTTTTTCTTGGGTGCGTCGCCGTAATCGAAAATCCCGTAACCGAGCGACTTTACCGCGGCGGAGATCTCCGCGGGGGACACCTTTTCGCCGTCGAACTCCGCCTCCATGCTCTCACCCATCAGGGAGACGGCGCACGAGGAAACCCCGTCCATCTTTTTTACCGTGCGCTCGATCCCCGAAGCGCACGCCGCACAGGTCATGCCCGTGACACTGAATTTCTTTTTCATTGAAACCTCTTGAATAAATCGACGATCTCGTCGATGATCCCCTCGTTGCCCGATCGGATGTTCTCGACGAGACAAGTGTGCATGTGCGCATCCAACACAAGATTGGCAAGCCCTTTGATCGCTTTGTCGACGGCGGAGAGCTGGATCAGCACGTCGTCGCAGTATCTGTCTTCCTCGACCATTTTCCGAATCCCCGCGATCTGTCCGCCGATGCGGTTCAAGCGGCTCACGATATCCCGCTTTTCCGCTTCGCTCCTCTGCTTTTTTCGCTCCGTGCAACTTTGACAACTTTCGCTCATACAAACCCTCTCTCGTTAAATACCCCGTTAGGGTACTTTGATTATATACCCTAATGGGGTATCTTGTCAAGAAAAAGCGCATAAAAAAACGGGCAATCGCCCGTTTTTTTCAGGAAATTTTTTCAAAGTGGTCTTTTCCCATGCCGCACAGCGGGCAGATCCAATCGTCGGGAAGCTGTTCGAAGGGGATTTCGCCGTCGTATTCGTATCCGCATACGTCGCAACGGTATACGGCGCGCGGCGCTTCGGAAACGGGTTCGGGCGCGGATTCTTCTTTCCGGTACGTAGGCGCATTCGCCGCGGTTTTGCCCTTCAAGACCTCGTGATAGTAGGCGTACGTCATGGGCTTTCCGCCGCGGAGCACGTCCGCATCCGTAATCTCGCCCAAAAATACCGTATGCGTCTCCGTCTCCCACTTGTCTCTGACGCGGCAGGAAACGTACGACGCGGAGCAATCGGGCACGGGCAATTTCCCGCGCACCGTGTAGGGCACGCCGTCAAACTTATCGGTATCCTTTCCCGAAGTGAACCCGAATTTCCCGATGAGCTTGGGGTCGCTGTCCTCGGCAAGCACCGCGATCGCGAAAAAGCCCGTGGCAAAGATGCAGGCGTGCGTAAAATTCTTTTTATTGATGCTGACGGCGACGGTCGCGGGATCGGACGTGATCTGCACGGCGCAGTTCGCGACGCAACCGACCGGTCTGCCCTCGTCCCAAGACGTGCAAAGATAAACGCCGTAAGAGAGCGTATGCAAAGCTTTTAAGTTCATAAGTTCCTCCGTTTATAACAGTATGCAACGAAAAAAGCGGACGTTATGCGCCCGCTTTGATTTTTGTGTAAAAATCAATTCTTTTCTTCTTTTTGCGCAACGACTTCTTTGCCGTCGTAAAAACCGCACTTGGAACAAACTCTGTGCGACTCTTTCAGCTCGTGGCAATGCGGGCACTCGACGAGAGTCGCCGCCGTCGCCTTGTAATTCGCAAAACGCTTGTTCGTTCTGCTCTTCGATTGTTTTCTCTTGGGTACAGCCATCTTTTACCACCTCTTTTTCTTTTATTCTTGCTCCCCGTCGGGAATACCGCATTCCCCGCAAAGGAGTCTCGGGGGAAGCGCGGACAGAACCGAATCGCGGATAAACTCGTTCAACTCGACAACGCCGTTGCGATACCCGTAGGTCTCTCCGTCGCCGCCGTCCGGCTCGAAAATTCCGACCGCTTCCTCTTCGAAAGCCCGTTCCGTTTCGCCGAGACAGCGGGAACAGCTCCCTGCGAGCGAGAACGAAAGCCGCGCTTTCGCCTCCACCGTATTGTCCTCGAAAATCTCGTAGTCAAGCCGTACCCGCACGGGGGAAGAAAACCGAACGAAAGGGATATCGAGAAGCGCGTCCTCGGCTTCGTACTCGAACGAAAGCTCTCCCGTATAGATTTTTCTCGCTGCAAGACTGCGAACGTCTAATCTTGGAATCATCAACTTAAAAAAGTATAGGATATTTGCAAAGGTTTGTCAATCTTTTTTCGCGGAAATTTCCGAGAATTTACGAAAAATCAGACGAGAGCCGCCGTTTCGCGCGCGATCACGAGCTCTTCGTTGGTCGGGATCACCAGAATCCGCACCGCGGAATCTTTCGCCGCGATATCGTGGATTTTTCCGTCGTTTTTGTATTCGTTTTTCCCGTCGTCGAGTTTTACGCCGAACGCTTCCAGACCGCTTACGACCGCTTTGCGCACGCAAGGGGTATTCTCGCCCACGCCCGCCGTGAACACGATGCAATCCAACCCGCCCAGCGCCGCCATATAGGCGCCGACGTATTTCTTGCAGCTGTAACCGAACATCTTCAACGCAAGATCGGCGCGGTAATTGCCCTCCGACTGCGCCGCGGTCAAATCGCGGAAGTCGGAAGATACGCCCGAAACACCCGCCATCCCGCACTTTTTGTTGAGATAGGTAAGCCCTTCCTGCATGTTCATGCCCTTCTTGCGACAAAGAAATTCGATCGCCGCGACGTCGATATCCCCGCTCCGCGTCCCCATGGGAACGCCGGCAAGCGGCGTAAAGCCCATCGAAGTGTCGATGCACTTCCCGCCGTCGACCGCGGAAATCGAAGAACCGTTCCCCAAATGGCAAGTGACGATTTTGAGTTCTTCGGGCTTTTTGCCGAGATGTTTCGCCGCCTCGCCCGCAACGAATTTATGCGAAGTCCCGTGCGCGCCGTACTTGCGGACCTTATAATTTTTGTAATCCTCGTAATCGATCGCGTAAAGATAGGCGTAATCGGGCATCGTCGCATGGAAAGAGGTGTCGAAAACGAGCGCCATTTTTTTATCGGGCATGACCGCGCGGCAGGCGTTGATGCCGAGAATGGCCGCCGGATTGTGAAGCGGCGCAAGTTCCGCGATCTCGTCCATCGTCTTCATCACGCTATCGGTGACGAGCGTCGTCTCGGTAAACGCCTCGCCCGAAGCGACGACGCGGTGTCCCACGGCGTCAATCTCGTCCATCGAAGCGATGACGCCCGCTTCGCGATCGACAAGCTCTTTGAGCACGAGCGAAATCGCCTCGGTATGATTGGGCAGTTCGCGCTCGATCACGAATTCCTTTCCGTTCGCTTTATGGGTCAGTTTTCCGCCCGCGATGCCGATCCTTTCGCAAGTCCCCTTGGCAAGCACCGATTCCGTTTCCATCGCGATCAGCTGATATTTCAGCGAGGAACTCCCCGCGTTGATTACTAAAATTTTCATATTGCTTCTCCGTATCTCGTTTTAGTCCTTTACCTGCAAAGCGGTGATCGCGACGGCGCAGACGATGTCGCACGCTTTGCACCCGCGGGAAAGATCGTTCAGCGGCTTCGCAAACCCCTGACAGATGGGGCCGATCGCCTGAAATCCGCCCAACCGCTCCGCGATTTTATAACCGATATTGCCCGCCTGCAAATCGGGGAACACGAGCACGTTCGCGCGGCCCGCGACCTCCGAACCGGGCGCTTTGATCGCCGCGACTTCCGGCACGATCGCGGCGTCGAACTGCAATTCTCCGTCGATCGCAAGATTGGGAGATTTTTCCTTCGCGATCCGCGTCGCCTCCTGCACCAGCGTTACGTTATCGTGTTTCGCGCTGCCCTTCGAAGAAAACGAAAGCATGGCGATTCTGGGCGCGATCCCCGCAATTTCCATCGCGCTCTTCGCGGTCGCGAGCGCGCAGTCGGCAAGCCCTTCCGCCGTATACGTGGGATTGAGTCCGCAATCGGAAAAAATCAGCACGTCGTCCTCGACGTATTTGTTCCCGCCCATGGGCGGCACCATCAGATTGAAGCTGGAAACCGCGCTCGTACCGGGCGCCGTCTTGACGATTTGGAGTCCGGGACGAAGCGTGTTCGCCGTGGAATGGCACGCGCCGGACACAAGCCCGTCCGCATCTCCCGCCTTCAACATCAGCGCGCCGAAGAAGGTGTTGTCCTTCGCCTGCTGCAACGCCTGTTCTTCCGTCATGCCCTTTGCCTTGCGCAATTCGAAGAGGAGTTTCGCGTACTCTTCCAGCTTGGGAGAGGTTGCGGGGTCGACGATTTCCACGCCCGAAAGATCGAGGTCGGGATTGCTCGCCCTGATCTGGGAGGGGTTGCCGAGCAGGACGATCCTTGCGATCCCCTCTTCGACGCACTCTTCCGCCGCCTCGACGACGCGGCGGTCTTCTCCCTCGCAAAGAACGATTTTGCGGTTCTTTTCGCGGGCGCGCTTTTTAATGGTCTCCACGATCGTCCCCGATTCCGAAATTTTTCTGCCGAGTTTTTTAACTTTACTCACGAATCCTGCCATAAATTACTCCCGAATCCTTTATTTTTCTTCCCGTTTCGTGTATAATAAGTGCGGGTGAAATATCTACTGTGATATTATACACCCTCGGAACGGAAAAGTAAAGGACAAGCGAGAAAAAAATGAAATTTTGTGCGGTAATTTGCGAATTAAAACTAAAATCACCTTGCAACATTTATAGACACTAAACATCATTTGTACAGCAGGCTTGAATAGTAAAAAATCACTTACTATCATCTACAAACACCAACAATTTCTTGCTGATACTTGTGCGGCGTGGACAAATCGTGGACAAATCCACCATCCGAACGCTGTAATGTTAGAAATTATCACCCGAATATATAGTATTTGACAAGTACACTTCTCTGTGCTATACTATATAATAATGTGAAGCTTTTAGGACTACACAAAAAAGGAGAAAACTTAATATGACGTTGGCACTCATCGTGCTTATAGTCTTCTTGATTGTGTGGTTTAACCAATCCGCAAAAATCAAAGGAGATAAGTACACACATAGAAAGCGCACCATAACGAACGTTCAGTTGCAAGACGAACTCGGTGCGAAAAACTTCAAAAAAGTCATTGACGATTTAGCGGCTCTGCCCCCATCTCAAACTTTGGCTGGCGACAGCCTAATAGATGCAATTGAGAAGTTGTATCAAGAGTACGACTTACCAGACAGGCGCACTCCAGAGCAAAGAACCATAGACAGAGCAAAATATCTTGCGGCTATCGCCTCAGCAAGAGAAGACGAAGAATACCCGATTGATGACTCTAAACTTCCGCTTGTTGATAGGATTTGGCATTATCCATTTGATGCGCCGCTTATAGACCGCCCAGACCTTCTTGTTGGTACTCCTAACACCATTATTGAGGTGAGCGGTATTAAATATAAATATGACCACCGCGGCACCCCCACGAACTTGTATCAAGCAATACCCGCTAAGCTCGTTGGAGACTTAAAGGTTCTTCTTACTATGAGAGAGCTTGACGCGGCTGGATATAAATATAGCTGGAACAGACAGCCAGCAAATTGGCAGCGCGCTGAAATTGCCGCCGAACAATATAAGGAAACGAAAAAGAAGTACCCGTGGCTTTATAGATAATCAATCGCAGTGCTTAGGGTTGCATCCCATAGCAACTCTCATTGCGTCGGTCATTATCTTCCACTCGTCTTCGCTGATTATTATTGCCTTGCCTGAATTAGTTTGTACAGCATAGAAGTCCTCTCCCATCGACGCATTGTTTATAAAGTCGTCGGCACGGTCAAGAAATTCGTTTAGTTTAAGCTCTTTCATATAGCACCTCATTTGAAATTGTATATACATTATATAATATATAGGTGCAAAAGGCAAGGCAAAAGCCGCCGACAACGAAATTGTAATCGAAAACGGCAAAAATGTAAAAAAAATTTTTAGAAAATCGTCAAAAATCTCTTGACATTTTCTTTTTACTATGTTATTATAAAACATATTTAGACACATAATAGGATAAGTGCCGCCATTTTGCTGATGCGGCTTCCTTAATAAATATTATACGACATATTTAGACACTACTACGGAGAGAATAATGATTTACTTTATGTTAGGTCTTATGTGTGGGGCTTTGCTCGCCCTACTATACATAGATGGCGACCAGAGACCGCCAAGATATTAAAATACGGAGGGAACTATGCTATGGCATCTCGTGTCGATGTAGAAGAAAAAGTCGTGAGTTTTAGCTACGACTTCACGGAATGCGGACATCCGCTAAACCTACCCTTCAATGTGCAGTCGGTTGACTTCATTGTGAAGTTTACTAAGCACGACATACATATTTGCGCAATCGCTGAGGTCGGCGACGATATTGGCGAACAGTACGAAGATTATATTGACGATATGCAAGACATTTGCTTTGACGTCAGAATGAGCATCGAAGAAAAATATGCGCTCTTACTTGCATTCTTCAATGCCCTCTTCGGCAAAACAAACAAAAAAGAAAAGACGCCAGATAAAACGAAAGGCGCTGCCGCCTCCAACTCCCAGAATAAGGAGAACATATCCGATAAGCAAGCGTTTGTGGACGCAATGGCGGTATTGTTCCCCAACGTCTACGGTAACAATATGAAAGTAAAACAATAAGTCGATAAACCTCCACCCATTTTTCCTATCTTATACATAAATTTTAACTTATACGGCATTGACTTATGTCTAATAATGTTGTATAATAGAATGGAGGTATAAGACAATGATAGACTATCAAGATTTTGTGGCAAGGTATTATCCTTCCGCAAATAATGCGCGGCAAGATGATATTACGAGGTTCCTTGACAACCTTGTAGAAATTATCGGCGACACTCCGCTGGCGAATGCTCTTAGAAACACACAGGTATTATGCTCTGCTTTCTACTTACAAAAAGCTGGGAACAATATCTCTCGCCCCCACTACCAAAAGATTAAAGAATATCTCATCAATCTCTTTGATTTTTTGGGCGTTGAAGCTACGGTACCGACTCGCGAAGAAGTCCTTGCGTCACAAGACACGATATGTTATTTTCGTGGCATCAATGAGCTGCTTGAGTTCATTGATAATGTTGGTGCTTCGGCGCTTGCCAACTACAATCCAACCGCAGACCTTGTGCGAGTTAAATCCGTTTGCGTTCTTGGCTGGCTTGGGTTCGCGCCGGACGAAATCGCCGACTTAAAGGTGCGCGACTTAAAGCCGATTGACTTGATTGGCTACAAAGTAACAAACAAAAGCGGAACCTACGAAGTGTACGGACAGCCATTCGCTTCGCTATACTACCTCTCTGGATTGGAAGAATATAATGGGCTTCCATCCGGAAGAAAGGTTTTCCTTAAAGGTAATGATGAGTATTTGTTCAGACCAACGGACGCTAACTGTGACAAGCTTGACGGCGGTCAGATCATACAAATCATTAAGCGATTCAATAACTGCATTCCGCGGTCAATGAAGACTTCGATAGTGTTTCGTAATCTACACAAGAACGCGCTGTTTATCGAAGTGTACAACGATACAAGCGACAAGAGCCTTATCAACAAGATTACCTCTATTATGGGATGCACCCTCAATTATGCGTTTAATTATAGAGACCAGTACATGAAATTTGTTGAGGCTTTGGAAAACAATAAAATATAGGGCAGACGTCTTATATTTTTGCGATATATAAAACATATTTAGACACAAACAAGGAGATTATATGGCAACACTTGAAGAAATGAATGTTGATTTGGAAGACGTATCCTTTAAGCCCGTTACAGAAATTGCCTTCATTATGAAGGGCGCACAAGCTGTTATCGGCACTCCCCTATCCATAGCTGATTTTACGGCGCTATGGGACTCAAAGAAAAGAAAATTGAAGATTCCAACGGGCAAAGATAGCTATGCCTACATCGTAAAGAGACGAGTAGACTTCTACCACATCAGTCCCGTCAAAAAATAAATAACACAAAGCAAAAATATATTTCGAGAGGTATGAACAAGATGAAATATTATTTTTTAGCTGCTGCTTGCCACCATTGTGGAGGATACATAAAACTATGAAAGGTGTTAGCTTAAATGACAACATCCTTTATACGGTCAAAGAAGTAGCAGCACTCCTAAAAACCAACGTAGATTACGTTCACAAACTGAGAAAAGCTGGCTTGCTCCCATTCTTAAAACTTGGGCAGTACAAAGTCAGAAAAGAAACTCTCGCAGATTTTTTAAGCCGTTATGAAGGAAAAGATTTAACTAACCCCTTTCAAATAAAGGAGTTAGATTA
>CAJUJF010000014.1 GCA_910586825.1 uncultured Christensenellaceae bacterium
AAGGACGGAGACGTTGATATTTTTGTATCAAAATCTCCGTCCTTTTATGGTGCCGCTGACCGGACTCGGACCGGTACGGTATTTCTACCGAGGGATTTTAAGTCCCTTGCGTCTGCCAGTTCCACCACAGCGGCATAAATTGAATTTTTTCGTAAAAAAGCAAAGAAAAAAACCTTGGCTATTGCCAAGGTTTTTTGGAGGCGCCACCCAGATTTGAACTGGGGAGTGAGGGTTTTGCAGACCCTTGCCTTACCACTTGGCTATGGCGCCAAAAAAACAGCGCGGATGTTTGATTGGAGCGGGAAACGAGACTCGAACCCGCGACATTCACCTTGGCAAGGTGACGCTCTACCACTGAGCTATTCCCGCATAATCAATCATCCGCACTGTATGGTGGAAGCTATAGGGATCGAACCTATGACCCTCTGCTTGTAAGGCAGATGCTCTCCCGGCTGAGCTAAGCTTCCGACTTGCTTGAATATGATACCATAACACACGCGCAAGGTCAAGCGTTTTTTTCTTTTTTATAAAATTTTCCGAAAAATTTTTTTCGGCGGAACGTTCGTCTCCGTTATTCCATATATATTCGGAAAACTTTCTTTTCGTGAAAAAACGCGCTTCGGAAACTTCCGTCTCCGAAGCGCGCAATATCTTTCTTTAATAAACGCTGACTTGCTTCTTGTCTCTGCCTTTGCGCTCGAACTTGACAACGCCGTCCTTTAAAGCGAAGAGCGTATCGTCCCCGCCGATGCCGACGTTATTGCCGGGATGGATCTTCGTACCGCGCTGACGGACGATGATGCTTCCAGCGAGAACCGTCTGCCCGTCCTGCCGTTTCACGCCAAGGCGTTTCGCCTCGCTGTCGCGGCCGTTATGAGAAGATCCGGTACCCTTTTTATGAGCGAATAATCCGAGAAAAATCATATTCTGCACTCCTTATTGATTAGTAGTCGGGCAAACGCCCGTGCGGTTAAAGAGAGATCTTCTCGATCTTTACCGCGGTGAACGGCTGACGGTGACCCTGCTTCTTGCGCTCGTTCTTCTTCGCCTTATACTTAAAGACGATAATCTTCTTGAACTTATCCTGCGCCTGAACGGTTGCCGTAACTTTGGCTGCCGCCGCTTCTTTACCGACTTTCACGCCCGTATCGTCCGATACCATAAGCACGTTAAAGGAAACTTCTGCGCCCACTTCCGCGGGGAGTTTTTCCACTTTCACAACGTCGCCTTCGGAAACTTTATACTGCTTTCCGCCGTTTTCGATGATTGCGTACATTCGCTTCTACCTCCTCTTCCAGGTCTCGCAAGTTGCTTAGGCGATTCCGAATCACGGAATACTTGTAAGCCCGTCCTTAGCGGCTCGTAGTTTAATTTAACATGCACGCGCGAAAAAGTCAAGCGGTTTTCGCGCCGAAATCGCATATATTTGAAATACTTTCGCATACTACCGACAAAAGGAGTGCAAAACATGGAACTGAAAAAGAGCGAGGAAGTCCTTGCCGAAATTCACCGCAACTGCCAGCTTGCCCTGCAATCGATCTCGGACATTCTTCCCGAAGCGGAAGACACCGAAGTGCGCGAAGAACTGATGCGCCAACACGAGGAGTACGAACGCATCGGCGGAAAAGCCGCGATCATCGCGCGCAATAAAAACGTAGAGCTGAAAAATCCGAGCCCGATCAAGAAAGCCATGATGTGGAGCAGCATCAAAATGAACACGATGACGGACAATTCCCGCGCGCACATCGCGGAAATGATGACGCAAGGCACCGTGATGGGAATCACCGCGCTGAAATCTTCTCTCGGCGACATGAGCGACGATTACGCCGACGAAGAGATCAAAGCGCTTGCCAAAGAGCTTTTGAAAGAAGAGGAAAAATTCGAAAAAACCTGGAAGAGCATGATCGCTTAACGAATAACGACATATCAAAAGCGTTTCCGCAGACTGCGGAAACGCTTTTTCAGTACAGGATCTGCGCGTTGTCCGGCAGGGACAACACGCCCGAATTATCGCCGCGAATGGTAAAACGCTCTTCTTGCCATGTCGAATGCGGCACCATGTAAATGCGTTTGTCCTGCCAGACGCTCTGCAATTCCTCGCGGAAGTACCGCCCCGACAGAATCGCCTCCATCAGCCCGCGGTTGAGTTCGATCACCACGGCGCGGTACCCGTCGGCGAAGCGGTCCATGATCTCGCCGCGCAGGCGGATCGCCATATACCGATCGGAAAACACGAACCCCTGGCGCGTGCAGTGCACGCAGGGCTTTAAAAGAAATTCCGCCAAATCGTTCTCCGTGCGCTTGCGCGTAAACGTGGACAGACAGAGTTCGCTCATGGGAAGCAACCGGCATTTCGCACGATCGCCGAGCAACGCGAGCGAAAGCTCGGACTCCACCGCCGCGCAATGCTCCGGATCCGCCATGTCGATAAAATCGACGACTACGATCCCGCCGATATTGCGGAGCCGCACCTGGCGCGCAATTTCCCGCGCGGCGTACAGGTTGGTCTCGAACACCGTGCTTTCCAAATCCGATTCTCCTACGAAACTGCCGGTGTTCACGTCGATCACCGTCATCGCCTCGGTGCGGTCGATCACAAGATAGCCGCCGTTTTTTAACGCGATATGCGGATCGGCAAGACTGTATATCTGTTCGGAAATCCCGAACTCGCTGAACATATTTCGTCCGCCCTCATAGAGCGAGACCTTTCGCTCGCTGAAATCCGACCGCATTTTAACGAGACGGATGAGTTTTTCATATAACTTGCGGTCGCCCACGTAAATTTTGTCGACGTCGCTGCCCAGAGAATCGCGCATGACTTTTACGGGAAGCTCGTATTCCCTGTACACCGCCGCCCCGACGGGCGCATTCTCCGCCGACTCTTTCACCGAACGGTACACTTTTTTCAAATACTCGGACTCCGCTTTCAGTTTCTTGAACGGAACCGTCTCCGCCGCCGTCCGCACGATGTATCCCTGCCCCGCTTTCCTCAGTGAATCCGCCTCTCCCAAAAGGCGGGTCCGCGTCTCCCCGTCGGTAATCTTGCGGGAAATGCCCAAGAAATCCGTCTCCGGAAGAAAGATGAGATTTTTCCCCACGAACGAGAGATCGCAACTGACTTTCGCCCCCTTGTTCCCGCGCGGAAGCTTCGTGACCTGCACGAGGATCTCGTCCCCCTCTTTCAGCGTGCGCAACGCCGATTTGCTGTCGCCGTCATAGGATGAAAATTGAGACGCGCCCTCGTTGAGCGGAAGATAGCAGTTTTTTTCCAGCCCGCACGAAACGAACGCCGCCTGCATACCCGCAACGACGTTCGCCACTCTGCCTTTATAGATGTTTCCGAGCAGATTCCCGCCCGCTTCATTTTCCACGCTCGCCTCGACGAGTACGCCGTCCTCTGCATAGACGGCGATCTGGACGCCGCAGAAGCGGTCGAAAAACCATTCTTTTTTCATTGGTCTCCCACGCGTTCCGCAACGCGGCAACGCGACTCAAAAATACCTGTGCGGGCGTTTCCGCCCGTTTTTCCCATTCTATCACATTCCGCGGAATTTTTCAAGCCCCTTTTTATAAACGTGTCAAAACGTTTCCGAGCCGCGTCCCGTAGTCCGCGGTTTCGAGCGCGGCGAACAGTTCGCCCTCGGTCAGTTCCGCGCAGAATTCTCCGTTTTCGTAAACGACGAGCACGAGATATTTTTCCCTGCTCAGATATCTGATCGCATACCCCAGCGTCTGATCCGCAGAGATGACGACCCGCCGCTCCTCCAACCCGCGCAGGAAACTCTTTTCGCGGGAATAGGAGATCCTGCCGTAACTTCCGCCGCCGCGCAGACTGCCCAACGCGCCGAACAGCAGCATGACGGAAAACGCCAGCGCCGTCCATTGCGGCGACGAAAAACAGCTGACGGCAAATACCGCCGCAACGCCCGCCGCGGTGACGAAACTCACGACGGCGCAAACCGTTTTGGCGCGGCGTTCGCCCAGCGGGGAGAGCAGGAGTTTTAAAATCCGCCCCCCGTCGAGCGGGTAGGCGGGAAGAAGATTGACTGCGAACAGAGAAAACGAGAGATGCGCCGCGACGTCGGTATAGGCGTACGTTTCCGGAAACAGCCACCAGAGCGCGACGAAGCCGAGCGCCGTCGCCGCATTGGCGAGCGGTCCTGCCAGAAGCACCCAGAGCGACTGTCGCTTACCCATGTCCGAAATATCTCCCGACACGACGGCCCCGTAAGGCATGAGCACGATCGTATCGAGAGTATATCCGTAACGCCTTGCGGCGAACGCATGCGCGCATTCGTGTTCGAGCGCGGCGATCACGGCGATTACGAAAAGCAGCAATCCGCCCGTAAACGCCGAAAGGATTCCGACAAGAAAGAACAGCGGGTGAACGCGGAGGCGCTGCTTTTTCAGCTCCAAGCAATACCGCCGTCGCCGAGCGTATAGCAGTTAAGAAGAGAATCCCCCGAATAGAACATGACGCGCACGGAGCCCTCTCCGTCGGAGTAGGCGAGCGGAACGTTGCTCTTTACCTTCTGCCCCTCGGCAAAGTACACCGCGTCGAGACCGCTGATGATGGTCGAGAAGGTATCGGAATGTTTCAGTTCGACGGTATAGCCGCCTTCCTGCGTGCCGTTGATCGAAGCGACCTTCCCTTCGCAGGGCGCGTAGACGGAACATTTCGCGGTGAACGAAAGCACGCCCGAAGTCGAAACGGTAAGCTCCGCGTCGGTATATTCGTTGACGACGGAACCAAGTTTGAAATCGGAATAAGTGCGCGCGTCGGCTTCCGCCGCGGCGGAGTTTCCGCGGAACAGCCCGCGTACGAAGGTGTTGATCGCACTGTTCGACATGACGATGTTCGTTACGAAAATCGCGGCGCAGAGCGCGCATACGGCGACGAATTCCCCGATCAGGACGCGGCGCGCCATTTTGGTTTTACGGTTGGCTTTGGCTGTCGGCTTGACCTCCCGTTCGATCTCGCGGCTCTCGGCATACGCGGGATCGTCCGCCTCTTCCATGCGGTCGTTGATCTGTTCCACGAGCTGTTCGGAAAGTTCGGAATCGTTTTCGCGGGCGCGGCGCTTTTTTTCTTTGCGCTTTACGGTCACGGTTTCTACGGGAATTTCGAGCATTTCGGCATAATTGAGTTCTTCGTTCATATAAACACCTCTTGATAATGTAATTTCGCGGCGGGACGTTCCGACCGACTACCATATCGTATGCGCATAAATTTGCGTTTAGAAGAAAAAAACGCCGCAGGACGCACAAATTCCGTAAAAAAAACATATTATAATGTCGGATTTTGAATCGGCGGAAAAAGCCTTTACAAAGCGGCGGCGATTTGCTATAATTCGGGTATGCGAAATAAACCGGTCATCGTAATCAACGGCTCCGGCGGCGTGGGGAAAGACACGCTGTGCGAGTGGGTAAAACAACGGATCCCGACGCGGATCGTCTCTTCGGTAGACCCGATCAAACGCCTTGCCGCGGAAGGCGGCTGGCGCGGCGAAAAAGACGAGCGCGGAAGACTGCTCCTCGTCCGGCTGAAACAGGCGTTCGTGGAATACAACGACCTTCCCCTGCGCTATCTGACGGAGGAATATCAAAAATATCTGAAAAGCGAAGAACGGGTGATGTTCGTGCACATTCGCGAACCGAAAGAGATCGAAAAGTTCCGCGCTGCCGTAGGCGAGAATTGCAAAACCCTGCTCGTGACCCGCGACACGGGCGTTTGCTGGCACAACGATTCGGACGGCGGCGTCAACGAATACGACTACGACTATACGTTTCCAAACGACGCGCCGCTGCCCGAAGCCCGCGAAGCGTTTTATACGTTAATCGAAAAAATTCTTTCATAACTTCGGAACACAATGATTGAACGAATCGGAAACGAAAAAGGTTTTAATCCGTCGCGTTAAAAAGTACAGTCCGCTCTTCGCATGCGAAGAGCGGACTGTTTGTTTCTGCTTGATCGATCCGCGGAAAAAATCCCTCACAAGCGTCTTTTCCGCGGGTGTTTTGATTTCGGATGCCGTCACGTTTCCAGCAAACATTCCGTGAGTTTATCGGCGGCGAAGAGAACTTCCGCTTCCGTCGTCTCTCTCCCGAACGAAAAACGGATCCCCCGTTTCGCCTCCTCTTCCCCACGCCCCATCGCCAGCATGACGTGCGACGGAAGCGCGCTGTGCGCCGAACACGCCGCGCCGCCCGCGCAGGCGATCCCGCACAGATCGAGCCGGTTTAAAAGTTCCGTTCCGCCGCGCGCGGGCGTCACGTGCAAGATCTGCGGCACGGTATTTTCGCCGTCGATCCGCACCCGATCGCCAAGCGGCGCGATGCGGTCCGTAAACGCCTTTTTCAACGCCGACGCCCTGCGGTAGAATTCCTCCCGCAATTCCTGCGCCTTTTCGAGCGCATACGAAAAAGCGACGATCCCCGCGACGTTCGGCGTCCCGCCGCGCAGTCCGCGTTCCTGCTCTCCGCCCGCGACGAACGGACGCAGTTTTACGCCCTTTTTCACGACGAGCGCGCCCGTACCTTTCAGACCGTATATCTTGTGCGCGGACAGCGAAAACGCGTCGCAGACTTTTGCGGTTTCTTTCAGATCGCACGAACCCGCCGCCTGCACGCAATCGGAAAAAAAGAGAATCCCCCGCGCGCGGCAGTATTCGGAAATCTCTCCGATCGGCTGAACGCAACCCGTTTCGTTGTTCACCGCCATCACGCAGACCATACCCGTGTCCGAGGGTAGACCTCCGAGCGCGGACACATCCGCGATCCCGCTCGGCAATACGGGGAGGACGGACATGCCGCCCTCGCACAATTCCGCCGCCGCCAAAACCGCGCGGTGTTCGACGGCGGAGACGCAGACACGCCCCCCGCCGAGCATGCGGACCGCCCAATTATCCGCCTCCGTTCCGCCCGAAGTAAAATAGATCTCCGAAGGACGGACGCCGAGCGTATGCGCAACGCGGTCGCGCGCTTCGGAAAGGGCGTACGCCGCGGTCCTGCCGTACGCGTGCAGAGAATCGGGATTGCCGAAATTCTCCGTCAGACAGGGCAGCGTTTTTTCCAGCACCTCGGGATCGACGGGCGTCGTCGCCGCATAGTCGAGATAGGCTTTCACGATAGAATCTCCCGTATGATTTTTCCCGCCATCAACAGCCCCATCGCCGAAGGGACGAAGGAAACAGAGCCGACCGTATCCGAGCCGTTCGCCGCGGGCGGCTCTTCCGAATAGGCGACGCTCAGCCGCTCGATCCCGCGTTTTTTCAATTCGCGACGCATGACGCGGGCGAGCGGACAGACTTTCGTTTCATAAAGATCCGCGATCCTGATCTTCTCGGGATCGAGCTTGTTCCCCGCGCCCATGGCGGAGATCACCGGCACCCCCGCCGCCGCGCAGCGTTCGATCAGGCAGAGTTTCGCGGTCACGTTGTCGATGCAGTCGGCGACGTAATCGAATGCGGAAAGATCGGTCTCCGCCGCGTTTTCAGGCAGGTAAAACAGATTGCGCGCGATCGCGTCGCAGTCGGGGGAAATATCCCTGATCCGCGCCGCCATCACTTCCGTCTTATATTTTCCGATCGTGGAATACAGCGCGACGAGCTGGCGGTTGAGATTGCTCTCCTCCACCCTGTCCCTGTCGATCAACGTGATGCCGCCGACGCCCGCGCGGGCGAGCGCCTCGGCGCAGTACGATCCCACGCCGCCGACGCCGAACACGGCGACGCGGCTGTTTTTCAGTTTTTCCACGCCCGCTTCCCCGATCAGAAGGGCGGTGCGGCTGTCTCGCTCGTTCATACCGCCATTATAATCCAAGCGATGAGGAATGTCAACGAAAAACCCTGCGGGCGATGCGCGCCCGCAGGGTCCGATAATCCGGTATTCGTTTATTGCCAATCGCAGACGTTGACCCACTTTGCAAGGAACTCCTGTTCCTGCGGTTTCTTCTTGACCGATTGCGAAGCGGCGACGATGGGAAGGATCCGCTGAACGTACTGGATCGCGGTATCCGTTTTGGCGCAGAACAGGTTGAGATACTTCTCCGCGATCTCGTCCTTGCCCTGCAATTTGAAAATCAGATACGTTCTCGCCGCGTCGGCGGAACCGTTGCCCTGCGTCGCGTGCGACCAGTCGATGATGAACGGCGTGCCGTCCTTTGTGATCACGATGTTGCTGGGCTGGAAGTCTCCGTGGCAGAGCTTCTTGTGGCGGGGCAGTCCGTCGAGCCGCACGTGCAAATCGTAACGCACCGTCGCGGGGAAAGAGCTTGCCGAAATCTTGGCGTGCATTTTATCGCGCAGGTGTCCCAAAAGCGGCACTTTTTCTTTGCTCATGCGGATTTGCAGATCGACGAAAAAGCTGAGATATTCGTCCGTCTTTTCGGGATGTTTCTGCATCAGGGATTCGAGGGTCTCGCCGTCGATATACTCCCAGATCAGAGACCACTGTCCGTCGATCACGGAAACGCCGAGCACCTTGGGGATATTCAACCCCGTCTCTTCGACGCGCGCCTGATTGAGCGCTTCGTTCAGAATTCCCGCTTTCGAATAGGTAGAGTCGAAAGACTTGACCAGACGGTCTCCGTCGCGGTAGAGCTTTTTGCCCTCGCTGGTGTGAATGAGTTCCATAATAATCCTCCTGTGTCGCGCGGGGAATTATCCCGCAATGATTTTCCGTCCATATTATACTTGAAAAATTTCGCGTTGTAAATACCTTTTTTTAAAAATTTTCCCGAATCGTAAAAAGTTTTCGCGAAATAACGCCGTAATTCCGACCGCACGGAAAAAGCGCGAAAGAAAAGGAGGGCGAACGCCCTCCCGAAAACGCATCACGAACGGTCATTCTTCCGTCTCTTCCTCTTCTTCCGCCTGCGCGCCGTCGAGCACCCAAGCGAGGCATTCGAGCCGCGACTGCAAATATGCGAGCCGCGCGCCCTCTTCGGTAGAAGACAGTTTTTCGTTTTCGCGGCACAGTCTGTGCGCAACGAGCAGTTTGCGCGAAAACACAATCGCGAGCGCGGCCATGACGAGCGCGACGCCGCCGAACGAGGAAATCAGCACGATGGGCGCAATGCTCGTTGTCGTATATAAAAAGCTCGCGGAGATCGCCGCGCCGAGCAGACACGCGCAAAACAATGCGAAAAATATCCCGTAACGGATCAGATAATATCTGCGGTTGTCGCGGAAATATCCGCGGCGGCGTTCCATGTTCTCTTCCACCTTTTCTTTCAGCGGCTCCGCTTCCGAGCGGTACGTCTCCCGTTCCGCCACGAGACGCTCGCCCGCTTCTTTGAGCACGAACGCGCGCACCTCTTCCGACGCGAGAGACAGCTCTTCCGCAAACTCCGCCCGATAGAACGCCTCGTAGTCGGTGAAATTCTTCGTGCGCGCACGCCATAGCCCCTTTCCCGCTTCCGCGTTTTCGATATCGTACACCGTCGCTTGCCCGAACAGCGACTCCGCCTCATCGTAACTGCCTTCCGCGAGCTTCTCCTCGCCGAGGGCGGCGAGCTTTTTGCTCTCCTCGCGCGCTTCCGAAAGCGCCTTTTCGCGCCGCGCCAATTCCTCTTTCAACTGCGAAGGCGTCAGCCCGACGAGATCTTCGTCGTATTCCTCGCCTTCCGGAAATTCGAGCACGAGCTCCTCTTCCGGAATTTCGTCCTCCGTTTCGTCCGCCGCCAATGCGTCGACCGCGTCGTCGCCTTCCCGCTTGCGTTTGATTTTGATTTCCCGCTCCCGATCGATGATCCTTTCTTCCATGTCTTTCTCCTTATAATCGCCGTCCCCTCATTCGCCTTCGCCCTTGCCGAGCGCGAAGGGATTGCGGAACGGTTTCAACCGTTTCGGTTCCACGCTGCGCAAAACGTACGCGCGGAATTTTCCTTTGTACCGGCTCTTCGCCCATTCGCATAGCTCCCGCGTCGCAAACAGCGCGCAGCAGCCGCTGCCGGAACCGGTCATGAACGTGCCGAGCGGAGAAAATTCCTTTAACGAAAGATACGCTTTCTCCACGTCGGGATTCAACCGTTTCGCCGCTTCGAACAGACCGTTGCCCATCACCCGCGCCGCCCACTCGACGGCGCCCGATCGAAGCGACTCCAAAACGCGCTCGGTGCGTGGCATGTCCGCGTTCCGCCGCGTTTCGCCCGCCGCGTCCGCACGCAAGCCGTCGTAAGTCCGAAAGCATTCCGCGGTGTTCACGCCCGTTTGCGGGATCAGTAAAAAAAAGTCGAGGGGGGGCATGTCCGCGATCGGCTCGATCCGCTCGCCCCTGCCGCGCATGCGCGCGAATCCGCCTTTCAACAGATACCCCGTGTCGCTTCCCAACGAATCGGCAAGTTCTTTCAGCGCCCGTTCGTCCGCGATCCCATAGAGACGGGCAAGCGCGTTCAGAACGCCCGCCGCATCCGCCGAGGATCCGCCCATGCCCGCGCCGACGGGAATGTTTTTATAGATCGCAATGTCGGCGCCCGCCGTTTTAAACCGCGCCGTAAACGCTTCGCCCGCGCGTTGCGCGTTGTTCTCTTCGGGCGGAATCGTCTCGCTGCCCAAGCCGTGCATGAATACGCGGATCTTTCCGTCCTTCCGTTTCTTTGCGCTGATCTGATCGAACAGATCGACGGTGACGACCAGAGAATCGAGCGTATGAAATCCGTCCGCTTCCCCCGTGATATCGAGCGTGAGATTTACTTTCGCGTACGCTTTTACCTTTGCCGTATTCATCTTTTCCATTGTAACATACTTTCATTCCGATTGCAAGAGATTTCGTTCCCCGCGCAAACGAAACTGCGCCGACCGCGGTCGCGGTCGGCGCAGGCGTTGATTCAGCCGTGCAACGTTTTCTTGCGATATACGATGACGCGCTGTCCTTCTTTTACGGGGAATTCGATGTCCGGATTGCTCGCCGAAACTTCTTCGGGCGATTTTTTCAAGCTCTTGGCAAGCTCCCAAAGCCCGTCTCCCGCGCGGGGAATGTACACGCTCACGGCGCTGTCGTTGCCCGGAAGCGCCGCGCCCTCCTCCGCCGAGACGACGAATTTCGCATGCACCGTCTTCTTTTCGCAGAGGGTGATTTTCAGCGTCGCGTCCGCGTCGATCTCGCCCTCCTGTTTCTGCCGCGCCGAAGTTCCGCATACCAGAACCCCGACGGTGCAGTTTTCGGCGTTTACGGGAACGGAGAACGGCAGACTGATTTCGATGCCGCGGTGCGCCCCGTCCGTACCCAATACGAGCAGCGTCGCAAGCACGACGCCCTCGACGCGCGTCCCGTCATCTCCGCGCACGAGATTCGCTTCGGCGCGTTGCAGGGTGACCGCCTGCAACACGTCCGAAAAGTCCACGGGCGAAGACAGCGCGCACTTGCCGGAAATGCGTTCGGTCACGCGGGAGATCGATCCCGCGCCGCCGCACTCCGCGCTTCCGAACGTGAGCGAAATTTCGTTCGTCTGCGAAAAAGCGTCCGTCGCCGTGTCCACGGCAAGCTCTTCATAGACGCAGCCTTCCGCGCTCAGCGTGAACTCGGCGGAGATCCTGCACTTGCCCTTCGTTTCGTCAGTATCGGCGTGAATGGTCGCGCTCAACACGTTTACGCGCGCTTCCGCGCCGCAACCGAACGACGCGGCGTCGCAGGGAAGTTCGAGATTGAACGGAACCAGCCGTTCGAACGAGACCAGCCCGCCGTCCGCTTTCAGCGCGAGGATGCCGAGGTTGATTTCCCCCTCGACTTTCAGCGTGCCCGTTTCGCACACGAGATCGGTGATATTCACCGCTTCGGAATGCTGCAAGACGTCGCCGATAAATTCCGTTTCGAACTCGTCTTCCGTTTCCGCCGCCCCGCCGCAGAGGTGCGCGACGATCAGCACGGAGGGTTCCCGCTTCAACACGAGTTCCCCGCCCGTCAAATATTCGAAGCTCTGCTCGCCGTACAAATTAATGTCCGCGCCCAGAAGCGCCGCAACGTAGACGCTGGCTCCTTCGCGGCGAACGGAGACGTTCTCCACCGAGACGCACGCACGCGGCGTCAGCGCGGGATAACAGCGCTCGTCTTTCGCGACCGCCGTGAACTCCACGCCCTTTTCCGCGCGGCACACGTGTTTTTCCGCATCTTCGTACACGATGGAAAAATGCGCTTTCCCGAAATAACGGACTTCGCCGTTCCCCGATTCCGCGCCCGTAAGCGAAGCGGTGGCGTTTACCGAAAGCACCGTCCCGACTTCCTGCCCGAAGCGGCATTCCACCGCGGTTTGCGCGTTCAGCGCGCCGATCTTTCCGTATCCGCGGAAGGTTTCCGATTGCTGTATCATAATTCGTATCTCCCGATATTGGTTTCCCTCTATCGTATGCGGCAAGTTCGGCGGATATGCGCGGCGAACAAGGTATAAATTCGTAGAAATCCGTCAATCATTGACGCATGATCAAACAAACGGGCAGCGTCGCCCTCATCAAACAGACGATTGCGGAATATTTCAAACGGCAGGTAAACGTTACCGTCAACCTCGGACGAAACAAAGTCTTAAAATATTGCGGCGAACTCTCCGGCGTGTACCCCGCGCTCTTCACCGTGCGCCCCAACGACAAAAACTTTTTGGGAAAGACCTCTTACTCCTACGCCGAAGTGCTGTGCGGAAGCGTGAAAATAAAACCCGTACAGGAATCGGAAGGCTGATAGAAATACGCCCGAAACCTCGCCCCGACGATCGTATCGAAAATCTGCGTAAAACGCTTGCGTTTTTTTGTCCGCCGTGGTATAATCCCGATATCAAAGGTCGGCGGTGCGAAATGGAGAAACTTTCTTGCTGAACAGAATCGGGTAAAACTGCGGAAGTTCCGCGGTTTTCCGTTGCGCAGGAAAGTCAATTCTAAAATAACGATCGAAAGTTATGAGAATGCTTTCTCATAACTTTTTTGTTTTACGGAGAATCACGAAATGTCAACGATCAAAATACAAAATCTGAACTTTACGCACGAAGGCGCTTACGCCCCGCTGTTCGAAAATCTGTGCCTTCAATTCGACACCGGCTGGAAACTCGGACTGATCGGCAGAAACGGACGGGGGAAGACGACCCTGCTCGATCTGATCGCCGGCAAATACGAGTACGGCGGAACGATAACGGCAAACACGGCGTTTTCCCGCTTCCCCTTTCCCGTGCGCGATCCCGCGCTTCCCGCCCGCGCGGTTTTCGACGAGACCGCGCCCGATGCGGAGGAATGGGAGATCCTGCGCGAGCTGTCCTTGCTGGACGTCGACGAACAGGCGCTGTCCCGTCCCTTTACGCAGCTTTCGGGCGGGGAACGGACGAAGCTGCTGCTTGCGGCGCTATTCCTAAACGACGGCGGTTTTTTGCTGATCGACGAACCGACCAACCACCTCGATCTCGAAGGGCGCGAGACCGTATCCGCGTATCTGAAAAGAAAAAAGGGCTTCCTCCTCGTATCGCACGATCGCGCGTTTCTGGACGGTTGCGTCGATCATATTCTCACGATCAACAAAACGGACGCGGAACTCAGGAGCGGCAATTTTTCTTCCTGGTTCGAAGCTTTTGAAAAACAGCAGACCGCCGAGGCCGCGCAAAACGAGCGGCTCAAAAAGGACATCGCAAGACTTTCGGAATCGGCAAAGCGGACTTCCGCGTGGGCGAACCGCGCCGAAGCCGCGAAAAACGGCGGCAAGCTCGACTCGGGACTGAAACCGGACAAGGGTTACGTGAGTCACAAGGCGGCGAAGATGATGAAGCACGCCAAAACCGTGGAAGCGCGGCAACAGGAAGAGATCCGGCAAAAATCGGAACTTTTAAAAAATACGGAAACCGCCGAAAAGCTGAAACTTGCGCCGCTGACCTTCCGCGCCGAAAAACTGCTCTCCGTCCGCGACCTCGAAATCCGTTACGGTCCGCGAACGGGCTGTAAGCCCGTGACCTTCGAAGCGTTGCGGGGGGAGCGGATCGCACTGGAAGGGAAAAACGGCTGCGGAAAAAGCAGCGTTTTAAAACTGATTACGGGCGAAGATATCCCGCATCTGGGAACGGCACTGCTCGCTTCCGGGCTGACCGTCTCTTACGTACCGCAAACGGCAAGTCCCTGCGGACGAATCGCCGACTTTGCAAGAGAGAACGCCGTGGACGAAAACCTGTTCAGGAGCATACTCAATAAACTCGGCTTTACCAAAAAAGACTTCGAAGGGGATATCGCTTCGTATTCCGAAGGACAGAAAAAGAAGATCCTCCTCGCCAAAAGTCTCTGCGAACAAGCGCATCTCTACGTTTGGGACGAACCGCTGAACTATCTCGACCTCTATTCCAGACTGCAAATCGAACGGCTGTTGCAAGATTACCGCCCGACGATGATCTTTGTGGAACACGATCGGGCGTTTCGGGAAGCGGTGGCGACGAAAACCGTTTTCATGCCGTAAAAAAAGACCGCGAATAAAAGTATCTGTTATAGGAATTTCCTTGCGGACAAAGAAATAGCGCACCATCTTCGCTTGCGAAGTATAGTGCGCTATACTTTATAAAAGATTACAAAGATAAATTGAAATTTATTTTGCTTTTAAAACTATTTATTTTTCGTATAGCAAGTGATAAAATCATACCCTCACTTGCCTTTCAATGTGCGATTTATATTTTTCTGTTACTCTTCCCGTATAGTAATAAGCAATCCTGTATTTGTAACTCTTGGAATACATTTTTATAGAAGCGGTCCTTTTTTACGATAATGCCCTTACTCTTCCGCGCCGTCCGAAGGCGTGTCGCCCGTCGTTTCCTGCGTTTCCGTAGTATCTTCGGTCTCCGCGCCTTCGGCAAGTTCTTCGGGACTCAAATCCGCCGCCGTTTCTTCGGGCGCGACCGTCTCCGCCTCCTCGTCCTTTTCCGTCAGCGCGACCGTCGCGACCGCTCCGCCGCGCACGTTCATCAGCCGCACGCCGCGCGTGTTTCTGCCGATGTGCGAAATGTCCTCTGCATGCATGCGGATGACGATCCCCGCGGAGGTCACGAGCATGACGTCCAGCTCGTCGTTCACCAGCTTCATGTTCACGAGCTTGCCCGTCTTTTCGTTGAACACGCCCGCTTTGATACCCTTCCCCGCGCGCGACTGCAAGCGGTAATCGTCGGGATCGGTGCGCTTTCCGTAACCGTTTTCGGAAACGGTCAAAATATCGTATCCCTCGCGCAGTACGAGCATGTCCACCACGACGTCGTCTTTCGAAAGATTGATCGCGCGCACGCCCGTGGTGTCGCGCCCCATCCGACGGACGTCGGTTTCGGGGAAACGGATACATTTTCCCGAGCGGCTCGCGACGATGATTTCGTCTTCCCCGCCCGCAAATTGAACGGAGATCAGTTCGTCTCCCTCCGTGATCTTGATGGCGATCTTTCCGCTGCGCAAAATGTGCGCGAACTCTTTCGTCGCCGTCTTCTTGATCATGCCGTTTTTCGTCGCCATGACGAGACTGCCCTCGCCCTCTTCCGCAACGGGCAGGATCGTTGCGATCTTCTCGCCCGCGCTCAGCTGTACGATATTCACGATCGCCCGTCCGCGCGCCGTACGGTTCGCCTCGGGAATCTCATAGCCCTTGATCGCGTACACCTTTCCGAAATTGGAGAAGAGCAGGATCCTGTTGTGCGTGGACGACACGAACATCTGCTCGACGAAGTCGTCCTCTTTGGGGCGGTGCGCCGTTATGCCGACGCCGCCGCGGTTCTGCGCGCGGTACTCGGCGACGGGGATGCGCTTGATATATCCGCCGTGCGTCATGGAGATCACGACGTCTTCCTCGTCGATCAGATCCTCGTCCTCGATCGCGCCGTAATCGACGGAAATCTCCGTTTTCCGCTCGGAGGGATATTTCGCCTTAATCGCAAGCAGATCGTTTTTGATGATCGCGAACACGCGCGGTTCGTTCGCGAGAATGTCCTTTAAATCGGCGATCGTCGCGTGAAGGGCGGCGAGTTCTTCTTTCAGCTTTTCGACTTCGAGCGAAGTGAGCCGTTGGAGCCGCATTTCGAGAATCGCGTTCGCCTGCTTTTCCGAAAGCTCGAACGCCTGCGTGAGTTTCTCCGTCGCCTCCGTTTTGTCTTTCGAAGACTTGATGATCCGGATCACTTCGTCCACGTTCGCGAGCGCGAGAACAAGCCCCTCGATGATATGCGCGCGTTCTTCCGTTTTCGCGAGTTCGTAACGCGTGCGGCGGACGATGACTTCCTTCTGGTGCGCAAGATAGCAAGAGAGAATTTCGCGCAGGTTGAGCACTTTGGGTTCAGTGCCGTTTTCCACGAGCGCAAGCAGGATGATCCCGTCGGAAATCTGCAAATTGGTGTGCTTGTAAAGGGAGTTCAAAACGACTTGCGCGTTCGCGTCTTTCTTGCATTCGACGACGATCCGCAAGCCCTCTCTGCCGGACTCTTCGCGGATATCCGAAATGCCTTCGAGCCGCTTGTCCCGTACCATGTTCGCGATCGTCTCGATGAGCTGCGCTTTATTGACCTGATAGGGGATCTCCGTGACCACGATACGGGAACGCACGTTTCCGCCCGTGCCGTACTCCTCGATCTCGCATTTCGAGCGGATCACGAGGTTGCCCTGTCCCGTACGGTACGCCTTGCGGATCCCGCTTCTGCCCATGATAATGCCACCCGTGGGGAAGTCGGGCGCGGGGATGTAATCCATCAGTTCTTCCACGGAAATTTCGGGGTTGTCGATCATCGCGACCGTCCCGTCGATGACCTCCGCAAGGTTGTGCGGGGGGATATTGGTCGCCATGCCGACGGCAATCCCGTCCGACCCGTTTACGAGCAGATTGGGAAAGCGCGCGGTGAGGACGGCGGGCTCCATTTCGTTGCCGTCGAAGTTGGGGAAGAAGTCCACCGTCTCTTTATCGAGATCGCGCAGCATTTCCGCCGCCAGCTTCGAAAGGCGCGCTTCGGTATAACGCATCGCCGCGGGGGGATCGCCGTCCACCGAACCGAAGTTCCCGTGTCCGTCCACGAGCGGGAAGTTGATCGAGAAATCCTGCGCGAGGCGGACGAGCGCGTCGTACACGGAAGTGTCGCCGTGCGGGTGGAATTTACCGAGCACGTCGCCGACGATACGGGCGCACTTGCGGTACGCCTTGTCGTTGTACAGCCCCATCTCGTGCATTGCGTACATGATTCTGCGGTGTACGGGTTTTAAGCCGTCGCGGACGTCGGGAATGGCGCGCGACTTGTTGACCGCCATGGCGTAGGCAATGAACGACTTTTTCAATTCGTCGTCCACCTCGACGTCGAGGATCTTCGTCATGGCAAGCGTCTTTTTAAATTCTTCGGTAAGCTCCGGACTCGTTTCTTTTTTCGCCATTTCCGTTCTCCTTAAATATCCAGATCTTTTACGAGCGTCGCGTTTTCTTCGATAAACTGCCGGCGCAGCGCGGGACTGTCTCCCATCAGCACCGTGAACATTTTATCCGCTTCCACCGCGTCTTTCATGCTCACTCTCACAAGGGTGCGGGTCGCGGGGTTCATGGTCGTATCCCAAAGCTGTTCGGTACTCATTTCTCCCAGACCTTTATACCGCTGGTATTCCACCTTGTTGTTGTTCACCGCGTCGTACGCCGTCTTTTCCTCTTCGGAATACAGGTATACGTCTTCCTTGCCCTTGACGCTCGCCTTATAGAGCGGCGGCATCGCCGAATACACGTGCCCGTGTTCGATCAGCGGACGCATATAACGGAAGAGGAAGGTCAGCAGCAGGATGCGGATATGCGAGCCGTCCACGTCGGCGTCCGTCATGGAAATGATCCGGTCGTAACGGAGTTTGCTCTCGTCGAAATCGTCGAGGATCCCGCAGCCGAACGCCGTGATCATCGCCTTGATCTCCGCGTTTTCCAGCACGCGGTTGAGCCGCACTTTTTCTACGTTCAGGATCTTGCCGCGCAGGGGGAGGATCGCCTGAAAGCGGCGGTCGCGCCCCTGTTTCGCCGTACCGCCCGCCGAATCGCCCTCTACGATATAGATCTCGCAAAGTTCGGGGCGCTTATCCGAGCAGTCGGCAAGCTTGCCGGGGAGGGTCGTGCTTTCCAGCACCCCCTTTCTGCGCGTGAGTTCGCGCGCGTTGCGCGCCGCGTCCCGCGCCTTCTGCGCCGTGATACAGCGCAACACGAGTTCCCGCGCCTCGACGGGGTGTTCTTCGATATACGTGCCGAATTTGTCCGCAACGCACTTGCTCACGAACGGGCGGATGAAACTGTTGTTCAACTTATCCTTCGTCTGCGATTCGAACTGCGCGTTTTCGAGCTTGACGGAGACGACGGCGGTGATCCCTTCGCGGACGTCTTCGCCCGTAAGCCTGTCGCTCTCCTTTAAAATGTTCAGCCGCTTGCCCGCGTCGTTGATGACTTTGGTGAGCGCTAGCTTCAATCCCTCGATATGTGTGCCGCCGTCGATCGTGTTGACGTTGTTGGCGTAAGAATAGATGACCTCGTTATAGCCGTCGTTGTATTGCAACGCGATCTCGCATACCGTCGTCCCCTCCTGCGCTTCGAAATACAGCGGCTCGGAAAAAAGCACGGTATTGCCCTTGTTGATCTCGTCCACGAGTTCGCGGATCCCGCCCTCATAGCAGAAACTGTCCTTCCGCTCCGTATCGCCGCGCTTGTCGGTAAGCGTGATCGTAAGTCCCTTGTTGAGGAACGCAAGCTCTTTCAGACGGACTTTCAGCGTTTCGTATTTGAACGTGATCGTTTCGAAAATTTCGGCGTCGGGGAAGAACGTGACTTTCGTTCCCGTCTTATCGGTGTCGCCGATCACCTGCAACGGGCGCTGCGGCACGCCGCGGTTGTAGACCTGTTTGTAAACGTGTCCGTTCTGGCAGACTTCCGCTTCCAGCCATTCGGAGAGCGCGTTGACGGCTTTTACGCCCACGCCGTGCAGACCGCTCGAAACCTTATAGCCCGAATCGCCGCCGAACTTGCCGCCGGCGTTTACTTTGGTGAAAACGACCTCCACCGTGGAAACCCCCTCTTTCGGATGAATCGCGGTGGGAATGCCGCGGCCGTTGTCCTCGATGGTGCAGGACCCGTCGGCGTTCACGGTCACTTCGACGTGGGTGCAGTACCCCGCGAGCGCCTCGTCGATCGAGTTGTCCACGACCTCGCTCACGAGGTGATGCAAGCCGCGCTCGTCCGTCGAGCTGATGTACATTCCGGGACGTTTGCGGATATGTTCCAATCCGTCGAGAACCTGAATCTGTTCCGCGCCGTAAGCGCCCTCTACTTTTTCCGCCATTGCCACTCCTTTTGGGCGCGGCTTTCGCCGCTTTTTCCGCAACGCGCGCGTACGTGCGTATGCGCGCGTTCACAATTTATATTTCCTCAATTATAGCACCCGCGCGCGAAAAAGTACAGCAAATTCAAGCCCGTTTTTCTTTTTTCTCGAAAAGGCATGCAAAAAGGCGCGTAATTTGCCCTACGCGCCCTTTTACGGTCGGTTTCGGAACGGAGTCCCGCAAATGCGTTCCGCCGTCCACAGGCGGAATCTCCCCCTAAAAAATCAACGCCGCAAGCGATTCCACTTCCTCCGTCGTCTGCGCCTGAAACAGCCGCCGCTTGGCTTCCGTCGCGCCCGCCTTGCCCTTGACGTAAAACGCCGCCATCTTCCGCATGAACACGCAGGCGAACCGTTCGCCGTACAGCGCCCGCGTTTCGCGCAACTGCGCCAAAAACAGATCCTTCATCGGCGCGGGCGCAATCCCCGAAAACTCCGTAAACACCTGCGGACGATAGAGCGCGGCGCGCGCGATCATCACGCCGTCCGCGCCCGTACGGGAGAGCATCGTCTCCGCGTCCTTTTTCGACCACACGCCGCCGTTCGCGATCACGGGGATCGAAACCGCGTTTTTCGCCGCGGCGATCTCCGCATAATCGGGCGCGCCGGCATAGATCTTTTCGCGCACTCTTCCGTGGACCGTGATCATGCACGCGCCCGCGCCGGCGCAAAGCCTTGCAAATTCCGCCGCGATTTTCCGATCCTCCGAGATCCCGATGCGGAATTTTACCGAAACGCGCTTGCCGCTCTTCGCGCACGCCGCGATCACTTTTTCCGCAAGCGGGAAGTTCTCCATCAGCGCGCTTCCCTCGCCGTTGCGGACGATCTTCGGCATCGGACAGCCCATGTTGACGTCGATCAGATCGAAGGGCGCGAGGTCCTCGCCCTCGCATGCGGCGCGCATGATATCCGGATCGTTCCCGAAGATCTGCGCCGCTTTGGGGGTCTCCTCTCCGCAAAAGAGCAGTTTCTTCGTCTCCGCGCCGCCGTAGGCAAGCCCTTTGCAACTGACCATCTCGGTAAACGTCAGTCCCGCGCCAAGCGACGAACAAAGCTTGCGGAACGGATAATTGGTATATCCCGCAAGCGGCGCTAAAAATACGTTGTTCGGGCATACCATGCCCGCGATCTCAATCGGCGCGAACATTTTCTTTCGCCCGCCGATAGTAATCCGACCACTCGTCCTCCGTCAGCGCGTTCACGTCCTTGCCGTCCGCCAGCACGAGCTTCTCCCACGCGTTGTACCGCGCGACGTTTTTCTTGACCGCGTCGAGGAGCGCCTGTTCGCAATCCGCGCCCACAAGCCGCCCGATATGCGCGGCGACCATGAGCACGTCGCCGAGCTCTTCCGCAATCCCCGCCCGATCGCCCGCTTCGTAAGCCGCGCGCAACTCCGCCAACTCCTCGCCGAGCTTTTTTTCATGCGCTTCGAATCGGTTGAAATTCCAGCCGCCCTTTCCCATGCGTTTGCAGATCTTCTGCGCGCGCAGCAGCGCGGGGAAACACTGCGGCACGTCGTTGACCGCGTCGGAAAAGGTCTTTTGCCCCTTCTCCGTCATCTTGTTCTTTTCCCAAACGGTGAGCGCGCTTTTGTCGTCCGAAGCGCGGTCCTGCCCGAACACGTGCGTGTGCCTCGTGATCAGTTTTTCGCAGACCTCGGTCAGAACGTCCGTCATCGTAAAATTCGCGCGCTCCTCTTCGAGCAGGGTATGGAACGCCGCCTGCATGATCACGTCGCCCGATTCCTCGCGCATTTTGTCGGGATCGCCGCAGTCGATCGCGTCCACCAGTTCGTACGCCTCTTCGATCGCGTTGATGCGAATGCTCCCGTGCGACTGCGCCCTATCCCAAGGACAGCCGTCCGGCGCGCGCAGACGGCGAAGGATCTCCATCAGGTCGTCGAGATCGAACCGTTTGCGCGTTAAAAGCGGCTGTTCGTAAAGGACGAGCGCGGTCCTTTCGCCGTATGTATCCTGCCTGTCCGCCTCGTAAAGCGGGATCTTTTTCGCGCCTTTTTCGGAAACGAAACAGGCGGGCGCCTCATCGCCGAATTTTTCGGCAAGCGCCAGCTTCACGTCCCCCGCAAGTTCCCGATCGGAAAGATCGTACACCACGAGGGGAAGCGCGAGTTTTCCGCGGGACAGTTCGTAAGCGGAAACCGCCTGATAGCAAAGCGAAAGCCCTGCGCGAACCGCCGCCTGCGCGCTCTTCGGCGCGCCCTCGATCGCCTCCGCGTCGGGTCCGGACAGCAGAATGCCCGCGATGCGGTCTTCGGTAACCCCGCCGTCCACGCAATAACACAGATTCACGCCCTTTGCCGTGCGTCTGATTTCGCGCACCGCGGCGTCGGTAAAGGTGTCGTAACTGCGGCATTTTTCATAGAGCGGATCGAGCGTTTCAAACGCGATTCCCGCTTCCGACACGCTCTGCGCGGACGGAAGCCGCCCCGTTCGAAGCACCACTTTGTCCGCCCGTTTCATCGCCTGCAAGGCGCGCGCGCCGACGTCCCCTTTTTCCGTTCCGAGTCCGATAACCGTGATCATTGTCCGTCCGCTCCTTTTCCCGTTTCGTTCGCTTCACAGTATACAGCAAATCGAGAAAAAAAGCAACCAGATAGCAGGCGTTCGAAGCAATCGCCGCGCCGCCGACGGAGAACGCGGGATTAGACACGAGCAACCATTGCAACGCAAATTTCACGACGACCGCGACGAGCATGTTCCGCGCCGCGTTTTTCGCTCTTCCCATGCCGGTCAGACACGCCGCAAGCGTGTCCACCCCCGCGAGCGTCGCCGCCGAAACGGAGGAAAGACGGATGAGTTTGACGAGCGTTTCGGCATCCTCCGCAGAGAGTCCGCCGTACAGAATTCCGACGACGGGACGGGCGAGAAAGAACAGTCCCGCCGCGCACGGAACGGAGAGCAGCAAGGTAAGCAACAACGCCCACAGCGCGCGCTTTCTGCCCTCTTCCTCTTTGCCCTTGGCAAAGCAGGCGGAGACGACGGGGACGCTCGCCGCCGCAAGTCCGTAACACACGGACGCGGGAAGCGAAACGAGCGACACGGCGCCGCCCGCGTACAGCCCGTAGAGCGACACGGCGCGCGCGGTATGCTTCGAAAGGAGACGGACGATCAGAATACTGTCCACCGTCTGCGACAGCGGGAGCAATGCGGACGCCGCCATGACGGGGAACGCCGAAAGCAAAATTTCGCTGCCGCCCGTTTTCCGTACCCGCAGACTGCCGCGCGGACGCTCCTGCCGATACCGCGCGATCAGGTACAGAAACGCGCACACCTCGGACACGGTCACCGCCGCGAGCGTATACGCCACCGCGCGCGCAGGATCGTGCGAATACCGATAGGCGAATATCAGACCCGCGCAAGCCTTTACGAGCTGTTCCACGATTTCCGAAAGCGCGGTCGGCGCCATGTTGTTCTTCCCCTGAAAATACCCGCGGAGGACCGCGATGAGCGCGACGAAAAAGACGGACGGCGCCAGCGCGTAATAGCAGGCGCGCAGGTTCCCGTCGCCCTGCATGCCGCTCATGTACGGCGCGAACAGGCACATGAGCGCCGCGCCGCACAGCCCCAACAGTGCAAAGAGCGCGAGCGCGGTTTTCACCGTGTCCGACGTGCGCACGCCCTGCGCCGTCTCCTTTGCGATCATGCGGGAAAACGCGGAAGGAATGCCTGCCGAGGAAAACGTGAGCAACACGCAGAACAGCGGATACGCCATCTGATACAGTCCCATGCCGTACCCGCCGAGCAGTCCGACGAGCGGGATCCGGTACAGCGCGCCGATCCCTTTCGCGACGAATCCCCCCAACGAGATGATCGCCACGCTTTTCAAAAAATTTCCGTGTTTCATTATGTACCGCGCGATAGCGCGGAGTCGAATTACGGCGCCGTCCCGCGGAACGGCGCCGTAACGTCTTGGAATCGGCAAATTTATTCGAACTGGTTCGCGATAATGTCCGCCGTAAGTCTCGCGAGTTTGACGGACGCCGCTTCCAGAATCGCGCCCTCCTCCCGCGAGAGCAGAACGACCGCCCCCAGACAGTCCCCGCTCGCCACGATGGGAACGACGATTTGCGCCGTATAGTCCTCTTCCTGTTCTTCGGCGACGGGCAGCACTTCCCCGCCCTCCGCTTTGTTGGCAAGATAACTGCGGCGGGAGGTCATGATTTCCGTCATCTTCTCGGACACCGTCTTGGACAGCAGTCCCTTTTTGCCCTGCCCCGCAACGCTCAGCACCGAATCGGTATCACAGATTACGGCGACGCAACCGCTCTGTTCGTTGAGCGATTTCGCCGTTCCCTCCGCAAACCGTTCGACGGACGCGATCGGCGAATACTTTTTCAGCATAAGCTCGTCGCGGTCGGTGAACAGTTCCAGCGGATCCCCTTCCCGTATCCGCAGCGTGCGTCTTATTTCCTTAGGGATGACCACTCTCCCCAATTCGTCGATTCTTCTTACGATTCCCGTTGCTTTCATAGCGAAAAAATTCCTCCGTATACCGTCATTATGCGGAGGCGGAAAATTTTTATGCGCGCCGGAAAACCTTCGCGCGCTTTTTCCGACCGCGCGGCGGGACGGTTCGGAAAAACCCCCGCCGCCCGAAATTCGGGCGGCGGGGAACGTTTCAACGAAAATATTCTTTTGCCAGCCGTTCGAACGCGGGCAACGCCCGTTCGATCGTCTCTTGCGAAACGCAATAGGAGATCCGGACATAGCCCTCTATCCCAAACGAGTCGGAAGGCACCAGCAGGAGTTCGTATTCCTTCGCCCGTTTACAGAACGCCTTTGCGTCCGGCTCCGGAGACTTCATGAACAGATAGAACGCGCCCTGCGGCAACGCGCAGTCGAATCCGTATTCCGTAAGCGCGCCGTACAAACGGTCGCGGTTTTTCCGGTATACCGCAACGTCGCTCGACTTGCCGAGACACTCCGCGCACACCCGCTGGAATAGGGACGGCGCGCACACATAGCCCAGACTTCGCCCCGCGCCGCACACGGCGGAGAACAGCTCCCGCGCGCCCGCGCAGGCGGGATTGACGGCGATATATCCGATCCGCTCCCCCGCGAGCGAGAGGGATTTGGAAAAGGAATAGCACACGACCGTGTTTGCATAATAACGGGGTAAGTACGGCGCCTCCGCACCGTACACGAGTTCGCGGTACGGTTCGTCCGCGATCAGAAAAATCGGCGAACCCTTTTCTTTGCTCTTCCGTTCGAGCAGAGCGGCGAGCGCCTCGATCTCGCGCTCCGAATAAACGGCGCCCGTCGGATTGTTGGGAGAGTTGACGATCACGCCTTTCGTGCGCGTTCCCACGGCGCGGTCTATCGCCGCGAGGTCGAGATGAAAAGACCCGTCCGTACGCGCTTCCGCGTACTTCCCGCCCGCCGCTTCCGTAAACACGCGGTACTCCGGAAAACACGGCGCGATCGCGACGAACTCGTCGCCCGCTTCGCAGAGCGCGTTCAGCGCGATCGTCAAAGACGCCGCCGCGCCGCACGTCATGTATACAAGATCCGCGGACATGGGTACCCCGAACGCCGTACCGATATAGTCCGCAACCGCCTTGCGCACCTCCGGCGCGCCCGCCGCGGAAGTATAGCCGTGCAACGTTTCGGCGGGAAGGGTTTCCGTCAGGCGGACGATCGCTTCCCGCACGCAATCGGGCGCGGGGACGTTGGGATTGCCGAGAGAAAAGTCGAACACGTTCCCCGCGCCGATCTCCCGTTTGCGCACGTTTCCGTATTCGAAGATCTCGCGGATCACCGACCGCTCTTCTCCGAGCTTTTGCATTTTTTCGTTGAACATGACAGCCCCCTTTCGAACGCGCGGTTAAGGATTTTGCGGCGTCAGAATATTTTTCAGGAATTTACCCGTGTAACTCTTCTCCACGCAGGCGACCTCCTCGGGCGTGCCGGTACAGAGAATTTCTCCGCCGCCGTCCCCGCCCTCGGGACCCAGATCGATGAGATAATCGGCGATTTTGATGACGTCGAGGTTGTGTTCGATCACGAGAACCGTGTTCCCGCTCTCCCGCAGGCGCAGTAAAATCTGCACCAGCTTCTGCACGTCGAAACTGTGCAGTCCCGTCGTCGGCTCGTCGAGAATATAGAACGTCTTTCCCGTCGAGCGTTTGGAAAGCTCCGTCGCGAGCTTGACCCGTTGCGCTTCCCCGCCCGACAGGGTCGTGGAACTCTGCCCAAGCTTGATATATCCCAGTCCCACTTCGTAAAGGGTGGAAATTTTGTTGTAGATCGAAGGCAACGGTTTGAAAAATTCGCACGCCTCTTCCACCGTCATATCCAACACGTCGGAAATGCTCTTGCCCTTGTACTTGACTTCGAGCGTTTCGCGGTTGTAACGCTTGCCGCCGCAAACTTCGCAGGGGACGTAGACGTCGGGCAGGAAGTGCATTTCGATTTTCATGATGCCGTCGCCCTGACAGTTTTCGCATCTGCCGCCCGCCACGTTAAAGGAAAACCTGCCCGACTTGAAACCCATCGCCTTGGCGTCGGGCGTTGCGGCGAACAGATCGCGGATCGCGGTGAACACGCCCGTGTAGGTCGCGGGATTGGAACGCGGCGTCCTGCCGATCGGGGACTGATCGATCGCGATGACTTTATCGAAATGTTCCAGCCCTGAAACGGCGCCGTGTCTGCCCACAGGAAGGCGGGCGCCGCCCAGCGCGTTGGAGAGCGCGGGCAAAACGATTTCGTTGACGAGAGAGGATTTCCCCGACCCGCTCACCCCCGTGACGGCGGTGATCAATCCCACGGGGATCTCCGCGGTAAAACCCTTTAAATTGTTCTGGCGGCAGTCCTCGATTTTCAGCAGGCGGCCGTCGGGGCGTTTGCGCACTGCGGGGATCTCGATCTTCCGCCGTCCCGCAAGGAAATCCCCGGTGATCGAGCGCGGCTGGTTCATGATCTCTTCCGCCGTTCCGCAAGCGACGATCTCGCCGCCGTGGATTCCCGCGCCCGGACCGACGTCCACGATATAGTCCGCCGCCCGCATGGTGTCCTCGTCGTGTTCGACGACGAGCAGCGTGTTCCCCAGATCGCGCAGTCCTTTGAGGGAATCGAGAAGCCGCTCGTTATCCCGCTGATGCAGACCGATGCTCGGCTCGTCGAGAATGTACAGCACCCCCGTGAGCGCGCTTCCGATCTGCGTCGCGAGGCGGATGCGCTGACTTTCGCCGCCCGACAGGGTCGCCGCGCTGCGCGCCAGCGTGAGATAGTCGAGACCGACGCCGACCAGGAAATCGATCCGGCTGCCGATCTCTTTCAAGATCACCCCCGCAATCGCGTGCTGCGTGGGCGTCAGCTGCAACGCGCCCAGAAATTCTTTTAACCGCGCCACGGGCATCTGACAGATTTCGGCGATGTTTTTCCCGCCGACGGTGACGGCAAGCGCCTCTCTTTTTAACCGTTTGCCGTGACAAGCGGGACAGTCGCTCGTGCGCATGTACCGCTCGATATCCCATTTCACGCCCACCGAAGCGGTTTGGTTGTACCGACGCTGCAAGTTGTTCACGAACCCTTCCCACGCGCTTTTATAGGTGGACTGAAAGGACTTGGTGTGATATTCGAGATCGATCTTTTCTCCGCCGTTCCCGTACATCAGAAGGTCGAACGTATCCTTGGAAAGCTCGGCGACGGGCGTGTCGAGCGAAAAACCGTAATGACGGGAGAGCGCGCCGAGATACATCTGCGTGACCGAAGAGGAATCGAGATTCCACCCGCTGATGCGGATCGCGCCCTCGCGCAAAGTCTTGCTCTTATCGGGACAGATGAGGTCGGGATCCACGAGCTGACGGAATCCAAGCCCCGTGCATTCGGGACAGGCGCCCCAGGGCGTATTGAACGAAAAGAGCCGCGGTTCGATCTCTTCGATCGAAATGCCGCAATCGGGGCAGGAATAGCGGGAGGAGTAGAGCGTTTCTTCGCCGTCGCAATCGATCACGACAAGCCCGTCGGCAAGCTTCAACGCCGTTTCCAGACTCTCCGTCAACCGCTTCAACACCCCGTCTTTCACGACGAGGCGGTCGATGACGACGCTCACGTTGTGCTTGACGTTTTTATCGAGTTTGATCTCTTCCTGCAAATCGTAGACGCTTCCGTCGATCTTCACGCGGGCGTATCCGCTCTTGCGGTAACCCGCAAGCTCTTTGACGAACTCCCCCTTCCGCCCCCGCACGACGGGCGCGTTGACAAGGATCTTGCTCCCCTCCGGCATCGCCGTGACGCGGTCGGCGATTTCGTCGACCGTCTGGCGGCGGATCTCCCGCCCGCATTTCGGACAGTGCGGCGTCCCCGCGCGCGCGTACAGGAGGCGCAGATAGTCGTAGATCTCCGTGACCGTTCCCACCGTGGAACGGGGATTGTGCGAGGTCGTCTTCTGGTCGATGGAGATCGCGGGCGAAAGCCCTTCGATGCTCTCGACGTCCGGCTTTTCCATCATGCCGAGGAACTGCCGCGCGTAAGAGGACAGACTTTCCATGTACCGCCGTTGCCCTTCCGCGAAGATGGTCTCGAATGCGAGCGTACTCTTTCCGCTGCCCGAAAGCCCCGTCAGGACGGTCAGGCTGTTCCGCGGAATGTGCACGTCGATATTTTTCAGGTTGTTTTCTTTCGCGCCTTTGACGTAAATTTCTTCTTGCATATTTTATCCTTTTTTTCCGTTTCAGCTTCTCATGCGTTTGCGGAGTTCCGCGATCGCTTCGCGGATCTCGATCGCCCGTTCGAAATCGAGCTGTGCCGAAGCGACTTTCATCAGCGCTTTCAGCTTCTCGATCTCTTCGGGAATATCCTTTGCCTTGATTTCGCCAGTCGTCTTGGGTTTCCCCGTGATGTTCAGCGTCGATTTTACCTCTTTGATGATCGTCTTGGGGACGATCCCGTGTTCTTCGTTATAACGTTGCTGTACGGCGCGGCGGCGGTTGGTCTCCCCGATCGCGCGCTGCATGCTGCCCGTCATTTCGTCGGCGTACATCAGGACCCGCCCTTCGGCGTTCCGCGCGGCGCGCCCGATCGTCTGCACGAGAGAGGTTTCGCTGCGGAGGAATCCCTCCTTATCCGCGTCGAGAATGGCAACGAGCCGCACTTCCGGAAGATCCAGCCCTTCGCGCAACAAGTTGATGCCGCACAGGACGTCGAACTCTCCCCGCCGCAACCCGTTCACGATGTCGATGCGTTCGAGGGTGTCCACGTCCGAATGCATGTACCGCACTTTCACGCCGTTTTCTTTCAGATAGTCGGTCAGACTCTCCGCCATGCGCTTGGTGAGCGTGGTCACCAGAACCCGCCCGCCCGCCTTTACGACGGCGCGGATTTCGCCCAGCAGATCGTCGATCTGACCGCGCGTGGGACGCACTTCCACGGGCGGATCCAACAGCCCCGTGGGACGGATCAGCTGTTCCACGACCTGCCCCGCCTGCCCGAGTTCGTACGGCGCGGGCGTCGCGGAGACGCAGATGAGTTGCGGCACCCGTTCGTCGAATTCCTCGAACGTGAGCGGTCGGTTATCGTACGCCGACCGCATGCGGAATCCGTAGTCGACGAGGTTTGTCTTTCTGGCAAGGTCGCCGTTGTACATCGCGCGGATCTGCGGGATCGTCATGTGACTTTCGTCGATAAAGACGAGAAAGTTCTTGGGAAAATAGTCGAGCAACGTAAACGAGGGCTGCCCCGGAACGCGCCCGTCGAAATAGCGGGAATAGTTTTCCACGCCCGAACAGTAACCGATCTCGCGCAACATTTCGAGGTCGTGTTCGGTACGCTGGGAAAGGCGTTGCGCTTCGAGCAGTTTGCCCGCGTCTTCGAATGCCTTCACTTCCCCTTGCAGATCGACTTCGATCACGGCGAGCGCGGAAGAAAGCCGGTCGCTTCCCACCGCGTAATGGCTTGCGGGAAAGACGACGGCGTGTTTGAGCTGAGAGACGATTTTTCCGGTCACGACGTCCTCTTCGCCGAGCGCTTCGATCTCGTCGCCGAAAAATTCGACGCGGATCGCGACCTCGGAATTGGACGCGGGAAAGATCTCCACGACGTCCCCGCGCACGCGGAAGGTAGACCGCTTGAAATCGGTGTCGTTGCGCGAATAATGAATCTCCACCAACCTGCGCAGCAGCTCGTCCCGCGCCATCTCCTGCCCCGGGCGCAAAGAAATGCCGAGACGGAAAAATTCCTCGGGCGCGCCGAGCCCGTAGATGCAGGACACGGACGAGACGACGATCACGTCGTCCCGCTCGCCCAGCGAACAGGTCGCGGCGTTGCGGAGTTTATCGATTTCGTCGTTCATCGAAAGGTCTTTTTCGATATAAGTATCGGTGGAGGGAATGTAACTCTCGGGCTGATAATAGTCGTAATACGAAACGAAATACTCCACGCGGTTTTCGGGAAAAAATTCGCGGAACTCGTTACAGAGCTGCGCCGCAAGCGTCTTGTTGTGTGCGATCACCAGCGCGGGTCTCCCCGCGTTCCTGATCACGTTCGCCATCGTAAACGTCTTTCCGCTGCCCGTCACGCCGACGAGCACCTGCGTGCGGATCCCGTCCAGCACGCCTTCCGTCAAACGGCGGATCGCTTCCGGCTGATCGCCCGTCGGCGAAAAGGGCGCATGAAGTTTGAATTCGAAATGTTCCATATCCGCCTCCGTAACCCGCCGCCCATCAAAATAGACGCAAACGTTTGTTTGCGTCTATTCTATCGCGTTTTCGGGAAGATGTCAAGAAAATCTTCGCGCTATTTAAAAATCAGCCGCAAAATCATACCGATGAGAAAGGTGATCACGGCGCCGATCGCCGCGACGCCCCATTTGAAACAGACGGCGCGGCGGCGTTGCGCGTCCGTCCTCTTATACGCAAGCCCCGCTTCCCGCATGTGAACGACGTACACCTTTTCGCCCTTCCGATCGGAAGCGATCATTTCGAAATATCCGTCGAGTTCCAAAGAGCGGAGCAGGCGTTCCAGCTTCTCCTCGTCGAATCCCGATTTGGGAGGGAGTACGGAAAGGATCTCGCACGGCGCGACGAGAAAGCGCTCTTTCCCCGCCGAGAGCAAAAACACGGCGTTCATCACCTCGTTTTCGCGTTTGTTGAGTTTTTCGCTTAACACGGCTCACCCCCGCGCGGCGATCAGCCACGCCGCGAGCGATCCGAGAAAGCCGCCCGTGAACCCGCCCGCGATCGCGCAGATCAGCGCGTCGATGCGGCGGCGGAACTTCTCTTTTTTCTCCCGTTTCCGCTGTTCGAAATACAGCCTGCCTTCCGGAAGCGGACGCAGACAGTATTCCCCTTCCGCCGCGTACTCCACTTCGATATATTTGCGTTCTTCGAGATAGTTCAGCATTGCGCGCAAACAATCCCGATCCACGCCCGTTCCCGGCGTAAAGCGACTTAACAGTTCCTCTTCTTCTACGATTTTAAAACTGCCCTTTTCACAACAACCGTTGATTGCCGAAAGCAGCACGCCCGTTCTCTCGTCTAACATACGGAATCCCCGTAAACAGTATTTCCGACAGGCGGAAAGAAAATACGGGCGGATCCCTTTCGGAACCGTTTTTTTGTTATTTGTTGAAATTATCTTTCAGCGAAACGATTTCGGAAAGCACGAGTTTCCCGTTTTCGGTGCACTTTTTATAGTATCCCGTGCGCATGAGCTGGAACGCCGCCCCCTCTTCCGCTTCCGCGAGATAGGGTTCCGCCTTGGCCGCGAAGAGATGTTCGCTGTCGTAATTCATGCGCTCGGAAAAATCCTGTCCCGCATACTCGGCGTCTTTGAGCAGGTGATCGTATTTGCGCAATTCGGCGTCCACGCACGTTGCGGCGTTCACCCAATGCAGAACACCCTTCGCCTTGATCCCGCTCGTGTCGCTGCCGCTGTGCGATTCGGGGAAGTAGGTACATCTGATTTCCGTCACCTCGCCGTCGGGCGCGGTCACCGCCTCGTCGCAACGCACGATATAGGCGTTCTTCAAACGGGCGTATCCGCCGATTTTCAGGCGGTGGTACTTGGGCGGAGGATCGAGCGAAAAATCGCTTTTTTCGATATACAGCGTCTTCCCGAACAAAACGTTCCGCTTGCCCGCTTCGGGGTCGGTCTGGTTGACATCGAAAGCGATCTCCTCTTCCCCCTCGTAATTGACGATCGTCAGTTTCAGCGGCTCCACGACCGCCATGGCGCGGGGAGCGTGCGCGTTCAGATAATCGCGCACGACCGCTTCGAAATATCCGATCTCGCATTCCGAATTGGCTTTAACCACGCCGGCGCGTTCGCAGAAATCGCGGACCGCCGCCGCGGGGATCCCGCGGTTACGCAATCCCGCCAGCGTGGGCATGCGCGGATCGTCCCACCCGCGGACGGAACCGTCCTCCACCAACTTTTTGAGATAGCGCTTGCTCATGACGAGGTTGGTGAGATTGAGGCGCGCAAATTCGATCTGCCGCGGCTTGGGCGCGAATCCGAGCGAAACCCCCACCCAATCGTACAGCGGGCGGTGGTCTTCGAATTCAAGGGTGCAGAGCGAATGCGTCACGCCCTGCAAATAGTCGCAAATCGGATGCGCGTAGTCGTACATGGGATAGACGCACCACGTATCTCCCGTGCGGTGATGGGTCGCGCGCAGGATCCGATAGATGACGGGATCGCGCAGATTGATATTGGGCGAGGTCATGTCGATCTTCGCCCGCAGACATTTCTCGCCGTCGGCGTATTTCCCCGCGCGCATTTCGCGGAACAGTTGCAGATTCTCTTCGGGCGTGCGGTTGCGGTAAGGGCTTTCCGTCCCCGGTTCGGTCAGCGTGCCGCGGGTGCTTCTGATCTCTTCCGCGGAAAGATCGCACACAAACGCCTTTCCCTCGCGGATCAACTTTTCCGCATAATCGTAGATGACGCCGAAAAAATCGGACGCGTACACCTCGTTATCCCAACAATACCCCAGCCAGCGGATATCGTTCCGGATCGCTTCGACAAACTCCGTTTTCTCCTTCGAGGGGTTGGTGTCGTCGAAAAACAGATTGCACGAACCGCCGTATTTTGCCGCCGTGCCGAAATTGACGAACATGCTCTTGGCATGCCCGATATGGAGATACCCGTTGGGTTCGGGGGGAAACCGCGTTTTCACCGCGCCGATTTTCCCCTCGTTCAAATCCGTCTCCACGATCTGTTCGATAAAATTTGCCGCCTCCGCCATGTCTCTTCCTCCGTTCGGGCTTCCGCCGCCCGCGCGATCGCTTTTTAGAGATTATAACATATTTTTTGCGGAAAAGATACTTTTTCGAGGGATTTTTTTCCGTTCCGCTCCCGCCGCGGACAAAATTGGGGGATTGACTTTCCCGCCGTTATCGCGTATAATGAAAATACTTTATCAAGGAGAACTTCTCATGCGAAAAAACCGTCTCTTGCGATGCCTTTCCGCAACGCTTCTCTGCGCCGTATTCCTGCTTCCCGCCTGCGGAACGGGATCGCGCGCCTACACCGTCACGTATACCGCGGGCGAGGGCGGCACGCTCGTCGGCGAATGCGAACAGAAGGTTCCCCGCCGCAAAGACGCCGAACAGGTCACCGCGGTCGCGGACGCCGGCTATCGGTTCGTCGGCTGGGACGACGGCGTTTCCGAAGCCGTACGCACGGATACCGGTATCGTCGCAAACGCGGCTTACACGGCGGTTTTCGAACCCGAGTATCTCGATTTGCCCGCGATCCGGATCGACACCGAGGAAAACGCGGCGATCGTCTCGAAAGAAGATTACGTCAACTGCGGGGTCAGCGTGCTGAACGCGGACGAAGCGTACAACTTTTCCGGCGCCTCGGCAAAGATCCGCGGACGGGGAAACTCTTCCTGGTTCAACATGCCGAAGAAGTCCTACAAACTGAAATTTTCCGAAAAGACGGACCTGTTCGGAAACGGCAAGGCGAAAACCTGGACGCTGATCGCCAACTACTGCGATCCTTCGCTCGCGCGCAACTATTTCGCGCTCTCCCTCGGCGCGCAGTTCCCCTCCTTACAACAGACGACGAGCACGACGCAGTTCGTCGACCTGTATCTGAACGGGCGCTATGACGGCGTTTATCTCGTGTGCGAACAGAACGAAGTCGGCAAAACCCGCGTGGATATCGACGAAGACGTCGACGACGTGGACACCGGCTATCTGCTGGAAATGGACGTCCGCATCGAGGGCGAAGAACTTATCGACTACTTTGCGCTGGAAGACTACCGCTTCGGGAGAAAATGCTATCAGCTGAAAAGTCCCGATCCCGAAGACATTGCCGACGCGGGAAAATACCCCCAATCTTTCATCTCCTATATCGGCTTGTACACGTCCGATTGTTTGAATGCGATTGTGTTCGAGGACTTCGAACGGGTCTGCGACTTGATCGACGTGGATTCGTTCGCGGAATCCTATATCGTCAACGAACTGTTCAACGCGCAGGACGTCGGCGATTCGAGTTTCTTCCTCTATAAAAAGAAAGGCGGGAAACTGTATTGCGGACCGATATGGGATTACGACATCAGCACGGGAAACTGCAATTATTACAGTTCGTTCTACACCGAACACGGCTCTTGGGAATACGACTGTCTTTGGGCGAAAGAGTTGAACGTGTGGTATTACTATCTGACGGGGCGCAGTGAATTCTGTGAGATCGTGGGACGCAAACTCGCGGAATACGAAACCAAGATCCGCGAAACGATCGACGCGTGCGCCCAATCCCTTTACGCAAACGAAAGGACGTTCGTGCGCAATTTCAAGCGCTGGGACGTATTGGGAAAACCCAACTGGCCCAACCCTATCGAACTCCAACAGATCAAAACGTGGAAGAATCACGTGAAATACGTGCGGAATTGGCTGCTTGCAAGCCTCGAATTCGTGAAATCGCAATATCCGATCTGAACAAAACCTCCCCCGCCGCGGGGAGGTTTTTTTTCGAAGTGCAAGCCCGAACCGCGCAAACGCTTGACGGACTTTCCGCAAAATGATAATATAAAACGGAAAACGAAAAGCATGGCAAGGAGAACGATATGGCGGCGAAAGCGGTAACGATGGAGAAGTTGGTTGCGCTGTGCAAAGCGCGCGGCATTATTTTCCCCGGCAGCGAAATTTACGGCGGAATGGGCAACACGTGGGATTACGGCCCCGTGGGCGTCGAAATCAAGAACAACGTAAAACGCGCCTGGTGGAAGCGGTTCGTACAGGAAAGCGACAATTCCTTCGGCGTGGACGCGGCGATTCTGATGAACGCGCGCGTCTGGGAAGCGAGCGGACACACGACCTCCTTTTCCGACCCTAAAATGGACTGCAAAGAGTGCAAGAGCCGTCACCGCGCGGATACGCTGATCGAAGCGCATTCGAAGGGAAAGGCGAATCCCGATACCATGACGAACGCCGAAATGGAAGCGTATATCCGCGAACACGAGGTGCACTGCCCCATCTGCGGAAAGTTCAACTGGACGCCGATACGCACTTTTAATCTGATGTTCGAAACTTCCCGCGGCGTGACCGACGAGAGCCAGAACAAAATTTATCTCCGCCCCGAAACGGCGCAGGGCGAATTCGTCAACTTTTTAAACGTACAGCGCACGACGCGCGCGAAAGTCCCCTTTGGCATCGCGCAGGTCGGGAAAGCGTTCCGCAACGAGATCACGCCCGGAAACTTCATCTTCCGCACGATCGAATTCGAGCAGATGGAACACCAATGGTTCTGCAAAGAAGGCACGGACGGCGACTTTTACGCGGAGTACAAAGAAAAGGCGTGGCAGTTCCTGCTCGATCTCGGCTTCGATCCCGCGCACCTGCGCTTTAAAGACCACGACAAACTCGCGCACTACGCAAAGGCGGCGTGCGATATCCAATACGACTTCCCGATGGGTTGGAGCGAACTCAACGGCATTCACAACCGCACCGACTACGACCTTTCGCGCCATCAGGAATTCTCCGGAAAGACGCTTACGTATGTCGACCCCGTGAACGGCGAACGCTATATCCCGTACGTCATCGAATACTCGATCGGCGCGGATCGCCTGATGCTCGCGATCCTCTCGGAAGCGTACGACGAAGAGACGCTCGAAAACGGAGAAGTCCGGAACGTGATGCGGTTCCACCCCGCGATCGCGGCGTACAAAGCCGCCGTGCTTCCCTTGCAGAAGAATCTCGCGCCGCAGGCGAAAGAACTGCTTGCAAAACTTAAAAAACGCTTTAACGTGATCTACGACGAGGCCGGTTCGATCGGCAAGCGTTACCGCAGACAGGACGAAATCGGCACCCCCTACTGCATTACGGTGGATTTCGACACGCTCGAAAACGGCACGGTGACCGTTCGCGAACGGGACAGCATGGAACAGATCCGTCTCGACGAAGACGGCGTGATCGCCTTCCTGACGGAAAAAACGGCATTTTGATCGGAGCCAAAAAACCCGTCCGCTGAAAACATGCGGGCGGGTTTTGTCGTATTTTCCCGAATTTTGTAAATTGTAGAACAAAATGTCATATTTTTGTATGATAGTCTTGACAGTTCGGCGGGAATGGGCTATAATACCCGAAAAGGAGAAAGTATGTTCAGACAGATATTGATCGCGTACGTATTCTTCGCCATACTTTCTTTCGTGATGTACCTTCCCAAGATCGTACAGTTTTGTTATGCGTTCAAAAAACCGCCGCACAAAAAAGCGACGGGTTTGCGCAAAATCGGACTCGTGATCCCCGCGCTGGACGAGAGCAAAGTGATCGGCGATCTGTTCGATTCCATTGAAAAGCAGGACTACGACAGGGCGTATTTCGACGTAAACGTCATCGTCAAGGACCCGACGGATCCCACCGTCGCCATGGCGAAGGCGCTGGGGTACAACGTGTTTATCGTCCCCAATCAGACGTGCAAGGGCGAAGCGCTCGACGGGTGTTTCAAACAGATCCCGCAGGAAAGCTTCGACGGATACGCCGCGTTCGTGATCATCGACGCCGACGCCGTGCTCGCTTCCGACTACGTAACCGAACTGAACAACGCGCTCGAATACGATTTCGACATCTTTCTCACGCGCAAGTTCATCAAAAACTATTTGGGCGACCGCAAACAGCGGACGATATTCTCCAACTGTTCCGCGCTGACCTATCCGATGCTGGATACGCTCGGCAACAACTACCGCATGGAACGCGGACTGCCCATGAACATGTGCGGACAGGGCATGATGGTCCGCCGCAGCGTGATCGACGAACTCGGGGGCTGGCCCTACCGCACGCTGACCGAAGATTACGAATTGAAGCTGGACAGCGTACTGCACGGGTTCAGGTCCATGTACTACCCCTACGCGTTTATCTACACCGAAGAGGTTCTGCGGCACAAAGAGGCGTACAACCGCCGCCTGCGCTGGGTAACGGGATATTCGCAGTGCGACAGGATCTATAAAAAACAGGTCAAAATGAAGATCAAAAAGCGCGGCACTTCGGGCGCGGAATGGTTCGAATACTTCTTCGCGCTCGTCCCGCTGATCATCTTCATCGTGGCGACTATTCTCACGATGGCGGGCGGGATCGCCCTTGCCCTTTACCATTGGCTGCACGGACTGCCCTGGCTGAAAGACGTGATTTTCTTGATCGTAATGCCCTTCGGGATCATGTACGGGCTGGAATTTTGGTACAGCCTGCTTGCGATGTTGTCCTACCGCGACGTGTTCAAACCGCTGTCCGGTTGGGAAAAACTCGGCATGCTCCTCTTTTCGCCGCTGTTTATGCTCGAATACTTCCCGATCTTTATCCAGAGCCGCATCCGTGCGAAAAAAGGCATGAACTGGCAGCCCACCAAACACGAAGAATACGAAAAAGGCGTTGCGGAAAAAGCGCTCGAACAGCAAGCCGAACTGAAAAACGCACAAAAAGAAGAGACCGATGAAAAAGAGCAAGTTTCGTAAAATCACGGCGATCCAGAACGCGCTGGAAAGCTATCGCCGCTTCGATTACGATTATATCCCGTTCGGGGACGACTGGACGATGCCGGACGGAAATTACCGGTACCGTCAGCGCGGACTCAACCGTCTGGCGACGGGGTTCTGGCGCACGGTCATGGCGGCGTTCGGGCCGATCCTGATCAAACTCGTCTACGGCGCGAAAGTCGTCGGAAAAGAGAATCTGAATGCGCTCGGAAAATCGGGGGCGATTTGCGTTTCCAACCACTTCAATTACCTCGACACCCTGTTCGTGCGGGCGGCTTGCGGACACTACCGCTCCTTCCACACCATGGGACCTTTCAACAACAAAAAAGGCTTCGGCGGACACGTCATCCGTCACGGCGGCATGCTGCCGTTCAGCGCGAACACGGCGGCGATGAAAAACCTGCTGCACGAAATGGACCGTCTGCTGAAAAAGGGAAAAATCGTCAATTTTTATGCGGAACAGGCAATGTGGCTCAACTATCAAAAGCCGCGTCCCATGAAAGACGGCGCCTTCCATTACGCGATCAAGTACGGCGTCCCCGTCCTCCCCGTGTTCTGCACGTTCGAAAGAACCGAACGCGGAAAAGCGCACAAACTGCGGATTCGCGTTCTCCCCGCGCTGTACGCCGACGAATCACTGCCCCGCCCCAAAAAAACGGCGGACCTGAAAAACCGCGCCGAACAGGCATGGAAAACCTGTTACGAAAGCGCGTACGGAATCCCGCTCGAATATCTTCCGTGCAAAAAAAAGTCGGGTTAACCCCGCCTTTTCAACAATGCCGATTCCCGTTTCTTGCAACCGGAAAACGGTTTTATCATTTCAGACACAGAATTTCGTTCGCGTCCAGATCCAATATCTTGCAAAAATTCGCCAGCGTTTCCAACGCGGGCATTTTTCTTCCTTTGGCATAACTGCATACCTGCGTCGGTCTGACGTTTAACCGTCTGGCAATTTCCGTCTGCGTCAAGCCGCTCTGCGTGATCGCTTCCGCGATTTTTTCCTGAATTTGTGCAACCGTGATCATATTTTCCTCTTTTTGTTTTAGAATTATTTTAACCCATAGGTCAATAATTATTTGACATTTGACCTCATGGGTCATATAATATCTATAATAACACCAAAAAGAGGAGATTGTATGACAAACAGGCGTTGCAGCAGGTGTAAATATTTCAATCGATACTATACAAAAGAGATCAAAGCCTTTCAAAAAACGAACTTCGGTTGGTGTTCCTGCGCGCGCGAAAACGTAACAAACGACTTCGTTTGCGAACGGTTTTGCATGAAATTGCCTGCAAAACGGTATTCGTCGATTTTAAAGTTCGACCTGAACGGACTGCTGACGGAACTTTCCGAAATCCGCAAACTGATCGAAGCCGAGAGCCGCGAATATGAAGACGTGTAAGGAATGCGACGCCGGCAAAGAACTTTACCGCAGAATCGGATACCGATTTTGCAAACTGAAAATTTTTTACTGCGCGCGCCATAAAAAGCTCACCGAGCCGACGGGCCGCTGCGAATTCTGGAAGCGGCGGACGCTCAAATACGACCTCTCCGCACAGCGGTTCGACGAAGCGGAAGCAAACGTCCGCAAGGCGGTCGCGTGCTATCGAAATATGAACAAGCGGCTTTCCCGAAACCGGTAAAGCCGCTTGTTTTTTGTTCTGTCATCGATTATTCTTTTACGACGTACACGACGCCCGCGGCGTTCGGCCCGATATGCGCGCCTACCGCGCAGTTGATGCGGAAAATACGCTCGCCTTCTCGTCCCGCCTGCCGCATGACTTCGCGCGGCGGAACGTCGGTATCCGTCTGCAAAAAGTACACGGGGAAGTTTTCGTCGATCGCGTCTTTTTTCATCGTGTCGGCGAGCGCGCGCAACGCCTTTTTCTGTCCGTGCGCCCTGCCGTCCATCACGACCGCGCCCTGTTCGGTAAACGTAATGAGCGGTTTGATTCCGAGCAGTCCGCCCACGATCGCCATGCTTTTTTTGATTCTTCCGCCCTTATACAGATATTCGAGGGTGTCAAGACAGGCATGAATCCGCAAACGGGGACGCAACGCGTCGAGCAGCTCCGTGACCTCGTCCGCCGTTTTATCGCGGTTTCGGCACGCGGTCTCTACCATGATGCGCAGCATCGCCGTCGTGGCGTGCGAATCGTAAACGTGCACGTTGGTAAACCCGCCCTCGCGCACGGCAAGCCGCGCCGCTTCCACCGTCCCCGACAGGGCGGAAGAAAGCAGGATCACGAGCGTCTCCTCGCCCTCCGTCTGCACGAATTCGTCGATAAACTGTTGCGCGGAAGGCAGGGAACTGTGCGGAAATTCTCCCCCGACGAGTCGGCGGTAAAATTCGTCTTTTTTCAGTTCCCGCTCTTCGAGAAACGCTTCGTTGCCGAACACGACGGTGAGCGGCACGATCCGGATCCCGAGCTCTTTCGCCTCCTCTTCCGTGATCTCCGCCGAAGAATCGGTAATAATTCTCAACATGACTGTTTTCCCTCCTCGATCTGTATCTGACCGATAAATTTTTCAAAGATCCCTTCGATTTTCAAAAGTTCTTCTTCGTTGAATTTCTTTTTAAGCTGATTGAAAATGTACCGCCCGTACGCCATATCGCTGTGATAATAGCGCATGAATTTTTCCGTCACCGACAGACGGAACGTATTCTTTTTATCGGTGCCGCACTTGACGACGTATCCCTTGTCGATCAGCGATTTCACGCGGTACGTCGCGTTCGGTTGCGAAATGCAGAGCGCGTTGGCAAATTCGGTGATCGTGGGATTCCCCATCAGATAGATGATCTCCACCGAAAAGAAGTCCGACGCCGTAAGCGTCGATTCCCGCTGTCCGAGGATGGAAAATATGTGCCGATAAAGATTGATCCGGAACGCTTTATAGATTTCGTCGAATTTTTCTTCGATCATCGCCGCGCCTCATCTACTTAAAATTCTTTATGTATTATATCGTATATGCATATTATAGTCAATAAAAATTGCCCGCATTACTTAAAAATTTTTAAGTAATGCGGGCAATTCGGAAATTTTCCGATTATTCCGCCGCAAAAACGCGCGCGGACGTTTTTCCCATGCGCAAAGTGAAATAACCCATCGCAAGTTCGAAGAGTACGGCAAAGACCGCAAGCACGATCAGGAACACAACCGTTTCGAAGCGATATGCGGGCACGTCCGGCATGTCGCGGAAGATCGTATCGATCATCAGTTTCATCAGCCCGTATTGGTACGCCGTACCGACCGCGAAACCGCAATACGCCGGAATGCGATATCCTCCGAGTACGGCGCGCCCGCACTCCGCAAGCGTGTAACCGTGCGCCTTCATCACGGCGACCGTGCGCGCGTTCGCCGCCGCGAGCGAGGTAAACGCCAGAATCAGCGCCGTCCCCGCCAGCACGATCCCGATGCAGAAGATGATCGCGCCCATGATTTCGTTGGCATAGTCTCTCATGGAAAAGGACATTTGCATCATGGAAGCGAAACAGAAAGAGGCGAACGCGACGAAAAACACGAGCGACTTCTTGCTTTTCAGCGTCGCGGCGCGAAGCTCCCGCAAGAACGGGCGATCGGACGATCCCGCTCTTCCGCCGCCCGAAATCGCCTCCCGTCCGCGCATGAGCGAAAGCGCGGACGGGCGCAAGCGCAACAACGCCGCAAGCACGGCGAGCGCGGAAAAAGCCGCGGCGGGGAGGAGTACGAGCAGGGCGAGCAGTTCGCCGTGAAAGGTAAGCGGAATTTCGGGCAGCCCGCCGTCTCCCATCGCGTCGTAGATCAAGGGAGAAACGGCGTATCCGCCGCCAAATCCGACCGCGCACCCGACGAGGACGCTCGACCCGAATACCCAGAACCCGACCGCGATCCGCAGATCCGAATATCCCATCGCCTTTAACAGTCCCAACTGTCGGGCGTGCGCGTCGACGTAGAGCTTCACGTAGAACGCCAGCAGAACGACGGAAACGGCAAGCAGACAGCCGCCGCTGATTGCGCAGACCAACTTCGCCGTGAGTAGTTGCGCTTCGTAAAGCGGCATCAGATCCGCGGAAACCGCGTCCCGCACCGCCAGCGCGTCCAAGTAGAAATTCAGAAAAAAAGTACACACGAATACCGCGCATCCGCTCATCACGGCAATGCCGAGCAGTTTCAACCCGTCTTTCAATCCCACCGTCATACGCTACCACCCGATCTCGTACGCGCTTTTTTTCGCGGTATTTCGGTACGTTTCCGCGATCTTGCCGCTGTTCATACGAATTACCGTGTCGCCGAGTTCGGCGACAGCGGGATTGTGCGTCACCATCACCGCCGTAAATCCCCGCTCTTTCTGCAATCTCAACAGATGATCGAGAACGTTTCGCCCCGTTTCTTCGTCGAGCGCGCCCGTCGGCTCGTCGAGAAAAAGCGCCCTCGGCTCCTTCGCCAGCGCGCGAGCGATGCTCACCCGCTGCTGTTCCCCGCCGGACAATTCCGCAGGACGGCGGCCGCGCTTTTCTTCCAAGCCTACGGCGGCGATCTCTCGCATGTAGTCGCGATTCCCCGCAAGGTTCGCCCCCAATTTCACGTTTCCCTCCACCGTCAGATGCGGCAGGAGAAAATATTGCTGAAACACAAACCCGACCGTACGTTTGCGGAAATCGGTGCGCTCTTTTTCCGTCATGGCAGTCAGCTCTTCCCCGAACACCGTGACCGTCCCGCCGTCGGCGGGTTCGAGTCCTGACAGCACCGAGAGCAATGTGGACTTTCCGGATCCCGACGCGCCGAGGATCACGGCAAGCTCGCCTTGCCCGATTTCAAGCGAAACCCCTTTCAGAACGGACGCCACCGTCTTTCCGTTGGTATAGTTTTTGACGACGTTTTCGGCGCGGATCATGCGATTCCCTCCGTTTGCAGTTTGCGATGCAACGCGAGAAATATTTCCGTCAGCATCGTCTCGATCTCTTCGGGCGCGAACGCGCACGCGCGCGTCGCGCACAGCGTTGCGATCCCGTGCGAATACACCCATAAATGGCGGTACAGCCAATCCGCCTGTTCCCGCGATACCGAATACGCGTCCGTCACCGATTTTACGATCGCGGCGTAATTTTCGTCGATCTGCGGCAGAATGCCGCGCACCCCTTCGCCGTGCTTCCCCATGAACAGCAGACGGAAGAGTTGCGGCTCGTCGCACGCAAAGCGGATATACGCCGCGCCGACTCCGCGGAACGCGATTTTTTCCTGTAACCCGATCGCGATATAACCCGTATTGTAAAGATCGCGCGCGGCGCGCACGGTATCCCGCAACACTTCCTCCATGCCCGAAAAGAGGGTAAAGATCGGGCGCGCGGAACTTCCGAGCCGCGCCCCCAACTCCCGCGCGGTGAGCGCGTCGAATCCATTTTCTCTGACGATCCCCAGCGCGGCGGAAATCACTTCTTCTTTCGCAAACTTCGCTTTCGGCGGCATACCGTCCTCCTCAATTTAAAACGTTTGTTTTAAAACGCCTGTTTTATATTATATGCAAAACAATCCGCTTGTCAAGCGGATTGTCACAATAAGTTTAAACTTTTCTTCCGAGCAACTCGTCGATGGAAATATTGTAATAATCGGCAAGCTTCACGCAAAAGATGACGTTCGGCTGTACCTTTCCGCTCTCCCACCGGCTTAAATTGGCAACGCTGATGCCCGTTTCTTTGGAAACGTCGAGCAAGGTTTTGTTCCTTATCGTTCTATGATTCTTTATCACTGCGCTGTAATCTTTCATATCGCCATCCTTTGTAAATTTATTTTTTGATTTCTATTTCTTTTTTTCTCTTCCGACGAGTTCATCGATCGATATATCGTAAAATTCCGCCAAAGCAATGCAAAAAGTTATGTTCGGTGCCACTTCGTCTTTTTCCCAACGGCTGATATTCTGCTGTGAAGTGTGTATCTTTTCCGCCAACTCACGCTGGCTCAATTTCGTTTTCTGTCTCTGATATTTTAATTCTTCGCCGTAACTCATTTTTTACCTTCCTTTGAAATTTTAACACAAAATCCTGTCGATTGTCCTTCAAACACAAATATGTGTTACATAATGGAATAATTTAGCCAAGCAACAAAATGCTTTCCTGTTTAACGTTATCTAATAACAATTATGAACGGCAAATCGGAAAACACGAAACTTATTTTAATCCGAAAAAATTGCGGTCAAAAAGCTTCGTAGGGCGAACGGGCTTATAAAGCGAAGCGCTATCAGTGTAGTGAGCGACTCATAGCAACGACTTGTATTTTTACGTTTAACATGGTATAATGCCTGTACCATAAACAGTAATTTAACAAAAGATTGTTTTCAATGAATAAGAAAATTATAATCGCATTGGGTTGAATGCAGGAATGAGTTCAAAAATAGGCATAAAAAAAACGGTAGACCTAACGGAAGGTTCGATACCGAAAAAACTTTTGTTATTTGCGCTGCCGCTCATTATAGGCAATATATTGCAGCAGTTTTATAACATTGTAGATACGATTGTAGTCGGTAAGTATCTTGGGGAAGATGCGCTTGCTGCGGTAGGTTCTGCTTATACGATAATGATTTTGATTACGTCGATTATTATCGGACTTTGTATGGGAGCAAGCGTATTTTTTTCTATTCGCTTCGGACAAAAAGATTATGGCGGAATAAGGCAGTCTTTTTTCATTTCTTTTGTTGGTATTTTCATTGTTACAATCGCATTAAATGCGTTTGCATACGCTTTACTTAACGTCTTAATAAATTTAATGAGTATCCCGATAGAAATTCAAGCAATGTTCAAAGAGTATATGCTTGTAATTTTTTCCGGTATCTTTGCTGTATTTCTATATAATATTTTTTCAAATCTTCTGCGAGCCGTAGGCAATTCCCTAATACCGTTGGTGTTTCTTGCGGTGTCTGCCATAACGAATGTTGTTCTTGATTTGGTGTTTATTCTCTACTGTAAATGGGGCGTTATCGGTGCTGCGGCGGCAACGGTAATTGCACAGTATCTTTCGGGCATAGGCATAATGCTGTATTATTTTATATTCGGAAGCGATCTTCGAGTTAAGAAAGCGGATATGAAATGGGATAAACACATTTTCAAAGAAATATCACGGCTTTCCGCAATGACCTGTATTCAGCAGTCTATAATGAATTTAGGTATTTTAATGGTACAGGGGTTGGTAAACAGTTTCGGAACAGCAGTTATGGCGGCTTTTGCCGCAGGCGTAAAAATAGACACCCTTGCATATTCGCCCGTACAGGATTTTGGGAATGCTTTTTCATCTTTTGTCGCGCAAAATTACGGAGCGGAAAAGAAAGAACGGGTAAAAAAGGGGGTAAAGACTGCGGGATTTATGCTTATTTGCTTTTGCGCGCTGATAAGCCTTATTGTATGTTTGCTTGCAAGTCAGCTTATGACCGTATTCATTGATGCGGAAAATGTCAATGTAATTACAATAGGCGTTAAGTATCTACGAATAGAAGGCGCTTGCTATATCGGAATTGGGCTGTTGTTTATGCTGTATGGGTATTTCCGCGCAATCAATAAACCCGCTTTGTCTATCATACTTACCGTTATATCGCTTGGCGTTCGCGTTGCGTTATCATATATTCTCGTCTATTGCACAAATATCGGAGAAATCGGTATTTGGATATCCATACCGATCGGTTGGCTGCTTGCCGACATTACGGGAATCATATATGGACTTATTCTGAATAAGAAAGTAAATAGTAAGGATTCGACTTGTCTAACATCGTGATTACGCCTTTTTGTGGTTCGGCATTAAATTTCATTTTATATTACTTTCATGATGTATATAAAGGCTCTCGGAAAAATCTTCCGAGAGCCTTTTTTCATTGCTTAAAAGCACGACTCTAAAAATTTTAGTGTTAATTCCCTACGGGATGTGCGCATTTCTGCGATCCCAGTTGATTCGATCGGAAGCCCTTCTCCGTACAGAGCCAAGGCGACGACGCCTCGGTACAGGCGCTTCCGTACTGATGCAATGATCTTTCGATGATTGCGGTTTCATGCTTTTCCGCTGAAAATCTTTTTTATCCTTTGTATTGCCGATACGGTCGGTTCCGCTGTCGGCATCGGGGAAGTCGGACGGCGTTCGATCGCCGAAATCGGTTTATATCAAACTTGTTTCCGTCCGATCAGATTGCAAGTAACAAAAAAACCGAACCAATGAGCAAAACCATTGTTGTAAACGCTTTTTTCATTGTTTCCTCCCGTTGATTCATGATATGCATCTTCGAATCAACGGTTTCATATAACAGTCTTATGTTTCTTGCAGATAGAAAAAGACGCTTGCAATCGCAAGCGTCTAATTGAAAGGCGGCAACTACCTATCCTCCCGGGCTGTTAGGCCAAGTACTTTGGGCGTAA
>CAJUJF010000015.1:0-26771 GCA_910586825.1 uncultured Christensenellaceae bacterium
ACCGTCGACCTCCAGCGTGACAGGCTGGCGCTCTAACCAACTGAGCTATTGGGCCGTATGCGCGGCGGGCACCCCACGATTTCGCGGAAACTCCGCGGCTGGTGGGCCTTCACGGACTTGAACCGCGGACCGATCGGTTATGAGCCGACTGCTCTAACCAACTGAGCTAAAGGCCCGCTATCAGGGTTCCGCAACCGCAATGCTTGATTATCATATTATAAATCTAAATAAATGTCAAGTTTTTTTTGCGGGTTTTTATAAAAAAAAGAACTTTCCTTCGGCATTTTTTGCGCGACCGTCCCGCCCGTAAACGCCGAAACCGCCTTTGCCCGTCCGGAGGAGCCGTTTCCCCTCGCCTCCCCCGTTTCCGGACGCCGCTGCTTACGATTTCATTGACAATTTTATACGAAATGCATATAATAATGGAAATGAAAATTTCGGCCAAAAAAAGCCTCGGGATCATCTATATCCTCGGCGCCGCGCTGTGTTTTGCGCTCATGAATCTTTTCGTAAATCTTGCGGGAACGTTGCCTTTGATCCAGAAGGTTTTTTTCCGCAACGCGCTTACCGCAGTCGTCGTATTTTTCATTCTTCTGTTTCAAAAAGATAAATTCCGAATCAAAAGCAAATCCTGTCTGATCTGGCTGTTTTTGCGTGCCGCCGTCGGATACGTCGGCGTGATCCTCAACTTTTACGCGATCGATCATATCGGGAGCATTTCGGACGCTTCGATCCTGAACAAATTGTCCCCGTTCTTCGCGATCCTCTTTTCCGTCGCGCTGTTGAAAGAAAACCCGACGATCCCCGAAGTCGTCTTTACGCTGACGGCGTTTGCGGGAGCGATGTGCGTCGTAAACCCGCGGTTTGACATGTCGGTATTGCCCGCGCTTTCGGGCTTTCTGTCGGGCGCATGCGCCGGCTTTGCCTACACCTGCGTGCGGATCCTCGCCGTAAAAGGCGAACGCGGCATTATTACGGTGTTCTTTTTCTCCGCATTTTCCACCATCGTATCCCTTCCATTTATGATCGTGCAATTCCAGCCCATGAGCTGGATGCAACTGCTCTATCTGATGCTTGCCGGCGCGGCGGCGACGGGCGGACAATTTTTCATCACGGCGGCTTACCGTCTGGCGCCCGCCAAAGAAATCGCAGTATTCGACTACGCGCAGGTGCTTTTTGCGGCAATTCTCGGTTATTTTATTCTGTCGCAGCAAATCAAACCGCTCAGCATCGTCGGTTACGTCATCATCATAGGCGCCGCCGTCGGCAAATGGATCTATACTTTATCCCTCGCGAAAAAATCAAAAACCGTCGCGGCGGAACCCGAAGAAAAAAAACAAAATGACGACGGATAAGTACGTTCCACGTCTTGCTTTTTTTGAAAAAACATGATATGATATTACGGAGTATGAAAATAGAGGATATCGACACGGACGTCAGAGAAAACGAAACGGAACCAGAAGCGGTTTCGCCGCAAGAGGAAGAACAGCCCCTTGCCGCGCCGCAAGAGGAAAACGGGCTTCCGACGCAACCGTCGAAGAAAAAACAAAATAAAACCGTTCGAAACGACAAAGAATTCCGCGCGAAGTATAACGAAGAAAAAGAGAAGGAATTCGAGAAACTCGCACGCGAAATCGAAGAAAAGAACCGCCTCGACTCCAAAGCGAAAAACCGTAAATGGTGGATCAAAACCGTTTTGATGCTCGTGCTGATTATCGTTTCGGTCGTAATCATGTTCACCATGATCAACTACATTTCCAGCGACGGCACGAAGAGCTTTGCGGCGATGATCAAAGAAATTTCCCTGCCCTACCTCTTTTTGTTCCTCGGCGTGGTCGTGCTTTTTATGATCATGGAAAGCATGAAATACGCCTACCTGTTAAAAATCTCCACCGGAAAATTCCGTCTGCGCAATTCGATCAAGACGATGTTCCTCGGCAGATATTACGACGGTATTACTCCGCTCGGCACGGGCGGACAACCCTTCCAGATCTACTACCTTCACAAGAAAAACGATATCCCCGCAGGGATCGCAACGGCAATCCCGCTCGTGCGCTTTATCGTTTCCACGATCGTTTTCTGTTTGGTTGCGATCGTCTTGTTCATCTTCGTCGGACACAATAACTGGCTCGACGGCTGGGGCGGCGGTTGGAGCGGCGACATCGTGCTTGCGATCGCGATCATCGCCATGGCGTTTAATTTCTTCGTTCCCATCATCATGGTGTTCGTATCCCTTTTCCCGCGGTTGGGAAAAAAGATGATTGTCAAGCTCGTCGGCTTTTTGAGCAAGATCAAGCTCGTCAAGCACCGTTACCCCACCATGAAAAAGTACGTATACGAAGCGGGCGAGTACCGGAAATCCATGAAGCTTCTGTTTACGAAATGGTGGAAACTTCTTCCGCTTGCCGTCATCTGCATTATCGAGACCGTTTTGTATCTCACTCTCCCGTACATGGCGCTGCTCGCCATCGAAGGGCCCGCCATTACCGACCGGCATTTAATGCTCTGGCTGCAAACGTGCTGTTTCACGATGATCTCGTACTACGCGGCGTCTTTGGTGCCGACTCCCGGCAACAGCGGCGCAAGCGAAGCCATGACGACGCTCGTATTCCTCGCGGCGGCAAACACGATCCCCGGAATCGGAAGCGTACTCGGTTGGGTGATCCTGCTCTGGCGATTTGCAAACTATTACCTTTATATCCTGTCCGGTATCGGCATCAGTATTTTCGAAATTATCCGCAGCGCAGTCCGCAGAAAACGCGCCGCGAAAACAACTCTCTGAATTATTACAAAAGCGTCCCGCCGACCGGCGGGACGCTTTTTTTCTGTTTCCTCATGTAATCGGTACGATCGTAGGCGTCGCTTTACCGCGATGCAGAACCAGATAACAGTAACTTGCATCCGAATAAGAACCCGCCGCGCCGGGATTGACGCAGAGCACGCCATCCGTCTCCTCGACGGACGCGCGATGCGTATGTCCGTAAAGCGCGACCGAACAGCCGAGTTCTTTCGCCCGCGCCGCCAGACGCGAAAGCCCGCTTTTCACGCCGTAACGGTGTCCGTGACAGCACATCACGGATACCCCCTCCGCTTCGATCACCGCCTCTTCGAGACCGGAGACAAAATCGCAGTTTCCCCGCATGACGTACGTCTTGTCGGGATACCTGCCCGACACTTCGCGCATGTCTCCCGCACCGTCGCCGAGATGAACGATATAATCGTTTTCCGCAAACAGCGGCGCCAGCTTTTCCGCAACTTTCCGCCGCCCGTGGGAATCGGAAAGTACGACGAACGTCTTCACAGTTTCGCCTCCAACTCGCGAAGCGCCCTTCCGCGGTGAGACACCGCGTTCTTCTCCGCCTCCGTCGCTTCCCCGAAACTCTTTTTAAGATCGTCAGAATAGAACAAGCTGTCGTAACCGAACCCGCGCTCCCCTTGCTCCGCATCGAGAATATGCCCGTACGTACGCCCTTCGGCAACAAAGGTCTCTCCGCTCGGAAAAACGAGGGCAACCGCGCTTGCAAAATATGCGCGGCGATTCTCTTCTCCCGCAAGATTTTTCAAGAGCAGTTTTCTGTTCTCCGCATCCCCGCCGCCCGAATAGCGCGCGCTGTATACTCCGGGCGCGCCGCCGAGCGCGTCGACGCAAAGTCCGCTGTCGTCGGCAAGCGCGGGAATGCCCGTCGAAGCGCAGACCGCGCGCGCCTTTAACAAGGCGTTCTCGACAAAAGTTTCTCCCGTCTCCTCTACGTCGCCGAAAAATCCCGCCTCTTTGGCGGATATGACGTTCCATTCGCACAGAATCGCGCGGATCTCCGTCAGCTTATGCGCGTTGCCCGTTGCGGCGACTACCGTCTTTTCCATTCAGTTCACTTCCAAAGGCACGATTTCGAATCGGTTCACGTCCACAAGCCCGTGATCCGTCAAACGCAGATTCGGAATCACGGCGAGGGACAGGAACACGAGCGTCATGAACGACTCGATCCCCTCCGTCACGCCCATCTGCTGCGCGTGAACGGTGATGTCGCCCGCTCCCTTCACGACCTCTTCGAGCGGAGCGGAACTCATCAGTCCCGCAATGTCGAAGGGGAACGTCTCCTCGCCCTCTGCGGACACGAGCGCCATACCGCCGCCCGTCTTTTTCAGCAACGCCACGACGCGCGCCATCGCTTCGTCGCTGTCGCCGAGCACCACGAGATTGTGTGCGTCGTGCGCGACGGAAATCCCGATCGCGCCCCCCTTGAATCCGTAACCTTTTACGACGCCGAGTCCGATCCTGCCGCTTGCGAAATGCCGTTCCACCACGGCAAGTTTGCAAAGCCCCGTTCCCGTCAGATCGGCAAAACCGTTCTTCACGCCGACGGAGACGATCTCTTCGTGCGTGACGATCGTAGACTGCGGAGACACGCCGAGCGCGCGGAGTTTTCCGCTCTTACAGGGGATCGCAAAATCCTTTGCGGAAAGATCTTTTACGTGTACCGTCCCGAGTACGGAATCGGGCAGATACCGCTTTCCTTCGAACAGCGCCCTGCCGTTTTCCGCCGTCAGCTCACCGCTTTTAAACGTCGCCTTCACGCGGAAGTCCTTCAAGTCGTTTACGAGCGCAATATCGGCGCAATAGCCGGGCGCGATCGCGCCCTTTCCTTTCAGTCGGTAACATTCCGCAACGTTGAGCGTCGCCATGACGACCGCGCGTTCGGACGGCACGCCCGCCGCGACCAGACGGCGCAACAGATCGTCCAGATGTCCGCGCTGCGACAGATCGCGCGCGTTCTTGTCGTCGGTGCAAGTGATAAAACGGCGGAAGTTGAACCCGTCGCAAGCCTTTGCAACGTCGGCGAGGTTGTTGGTCGAAGAGCCGCAGCGCACCTGCACGTACATGCCTCTCGCCACCTTTTCGCGGCATTCTTCCGGCGTGAGATTTTCATGATCCGTACGCATGCCGCCGCACAGATACGCGTTCAGTCCGTCGCCGGAGAGCCCCGGCGCGTGTCCGTCGGCGACTTTTCCGAGTTCGTCCGCCGCCTGCAATTTCCGAAGCATGTCCTCTTCCGCGCCCAACACGGAAGGATAGCTCATGACTTCGCCCAAGCCGAAAAAGATATCGCGCGCAAGCTCGCGCTCCGTCTCTCTCCCGCCGATCACCGCGCCGCTCGTTTCAAAGGGGGTCGCGGGAACGCAGGAAGGAAGTTGCAGATATACGTCGAGCGGCGACGTGCCGTTTACGGAAAGGCGGTGAAAACTCTCTTTCATATACTCCGCGCCCTGAACTCCGCATACGTTCACGATCTCGTGCGGATCGGCAACGATCGCCGTCGCGCCGTGCGCGCACACGATTTGCGCGAACGCCTCGGGCGAGAGCGTGGAACTCTCCACGTGAATGTGCGCGTCCATCAGACCGGGAATCGCAACGCTGCCCTGCCCGTCGTAAACGCGCGCGCCCTCGTATCCCGAACCGAGTCCCACGACCGCGCCGTCCGCGACCGCGATATCGCACGCTTCCGTCTTGCCCGTAAATACGTTGAATACGCTTACGTTTTTAATCACGAGATCGCATTTTTTCCGTTTCATCGCACAATCGATGCGCTTTTTCAAATCCGCCATATCTTTCGTTCTCCTGATAGAATTTATATCATACAATTCCTTTTCCCTATCATAACACAACCGCGGGGAAAAATCAATCCCCGCGGCAAAGTTTCTGCAAAGTGAAAACGCAATTTCGTAAAATCGGCAAACCCCTTCCGAAAAAATACGCTTTCACCGTTCTTATTTGATTTTCCTGCGCATGCGCATGGAATTGAGTACGGCGAGCAGCATGACGCCGGTATCCCCCAGAACCGCCGCCCACAGCGGGATCCAACCGCACAGCGAAAGCGCCATCAGCGCGGCTTTGACGGCGATCGAGACCGCGATATTTTCGATCACGATCCTGCGCGTCTTTTTCGCGCCTTTTACCGCCTTGGAAACCGACGAAAGGTTATCCGTCGCCAATACGAAATCGCTCGCTTCGATCGCGGCGCCGCTTCCCAGTCCGCCCATTGCGGCGGACACGTCGCTCATCGCCATCACGGGCGTGTCGTTAATCCCGTCCCCGATATAGAGCAGTTTCCCCGTCTTTCTCAGCTCCGCCGCCCGTTCGGGCTTTTGCGCGGGCAGGAGTTCGGCATGAATCTCGTCGATCGGCAATCCTTTGAGACAGCTCTCCGCCCGCGCGCGGGTGTCGCCGGTGAGCACCGCGAGCCGCCCGATCCCCGCGGATTTCAGATCGGAAAGCGCTTGCGCCGCATTCGGACGCAGTCTGTCTTCGATCTCCACGCTGCCGAGAAATTTTTTGTCCTCGGCGACGTATACGACGAGATGGTCGCTCGCCGTCTCTTCGGCGGCAATCCCGTATTCCCGCATCAGTCGCAGATTGCCGACGAGAATCCGTTTCCCGCCGACGAGGGCGGAAAGCCCCATGCCCGCAAGCTCTTCGCAGGAGTCCGCCTGTTCCGAAGGGATCTCCGCAAACGCCTGCGCCAGAGGGTGGGAAGAACTCTTTTCCGCGGCGGCGGCAAGGGAAAGCACGCGATCCCCGCCGTTCACCTTTGCAACGGAAAACTTCCCCTCGGTCAGCGTGCCGGTCTTATCGAACGCCGCATTTTTCACGCCGGCAAGCGCGTCGAGATAGACGGCGCCCTTTGCGAGAACGCCGCAGCGCGCCAATGCGCCGACGCCCGAAAAATAAGTGAGCGGCACGGAAATGATGAGCGCGCACGGGCAGGAAATCACGAGGAAATTCAGCGCGGGCACGATCCATTCGCGAAAGTTATAATTCTGAAACAGCGGCGGAACGACCGCGATCAAGACCGCCAGCAATACGACGACGGGCGTATAAACGCGCGCGAACTTCGTGATAAACTTTTCCGGTTTCGCCTTTTGCGAAGCGGAGTTCTCCACAAGTTCGAGAATTTTCGCCGCGGCGCTCTCCGCCGCGGGACGGATCACCCGCGCGCGCACCGCGCCGCCCGCGTTGACGCAACCGGAAAGGATCTCGTCGCCCGCGGAAAGCTCTTTCAGATATGCTTCCCCCGTCATGGACTTCGCATCGACAGAAGCCGTTTCGGATACCAAACGGCAATCCGCCGGAACTCTGTCCCCCTTCCGGAGCAAGATCTCGTCGTCCGCGGAAAGCTCGTCGGGGGAGACCGTTTCCTGCCCTTCCGCCGTAATGCGGATCGCCGTATCCGTTTTGAGTTCGCTAAGCCGCGCGATCGCGCCGCGCGAAGAACCGACCGCGATCGACTGCAACAGCTCCCCGATCTGATACAGGATCATGACGATCGCGCCCTCCATATTCTCGCCGATCGCAAACGCGCCCGCGGCGGCAATGGTCATGAGCAGGTTTTCGTCGAGCAGCAATCCGAGATGAAATCCGCCCTGAAACGCTCGCGGAATATTGCGGAACACCGACAGGACGACCGACCAGCCCGCCGCGGCAAACGCGCCGAGATACAGCCCGAAAGCCACCCAGCCGTTCACGTTCGTCGCCTGACACGCGATCGCCGCGATAAACAGTGCAAGCGAAACCGCGATCGAAACAATCTCTTTCAAACGCCGCTCCTTTTTCTGCGGCGCAGACCCGTCCACGATTTCCACCTCTTCGAAATGAGAGATCGTGTCCACGGCTTTGGAAAGCGCGTCTTCGCTTTCGTAGTCGAGACTGACGCGCTGTCCGACGAAATCGACGGAGACTGCCGAAAGTCCGCCGATCGCCTCCAACTCCTCCTGCAATTCCGCCGCGCACGCCGCGCAATCGAGGTTTGCGATTTGAATGATTTTTTTCATGTTTCCTCCTCTTTCGAGCCGTTACACTTCGCACTTCACGTGCGCGCAGGCAAGTTCCAGCACGGCGACGACGTGCGCGTCGGCAAGCGAATAGACGATATTCTGCCCGTCTCTCCGCGCTTTGACGATGCGGTTATCCCGCAGGATGCGCAGTTGATGGGAGACCGCGCTCTGCGTACCCCCCACCGCCTGCACGATGTGGTAGACGCAGAGTTCCCCCTGCCGCAACGCCAACAGTATTTTCAATCTGCTCGGCTCCGAAATCGCTTTCAGCTCCGCGCAGACCCGCACGATCTCATCTTCTTCCGGCATGTTCACCCGCGCAAGTTCCGCAAGCGGTTCGTGTTCCGATTCACGGTGACAGTTTTCCATGTCGCGCTCCTTTATTTTAATATATGAATAGCTGTTCATATATTAGCACAATAAAAAAACGCTGTCAAGCGTTTTTCGGAATTTTTTTGAAAAATTTCAGTCGGTTGGCAACTCCCGCGCGGAAACGAACTTTTTTCCGCTCAGATAGGAGAGAACGCCGCGACCCGATATCTGCAATTCTTTCGCGATCAGGCGCTGGCGGGAGAGGTGGTGCGCGCGGTTATATTCTTCGTTCCCGTATTTATTGTCCCCCGCCACGGGACAGCCGAGATAGGCGAGGTGCGCGCGGATCTGGTGCGTTTTACCCGTGTGAAGGGTCACTTTCAAGACGCTCGCGCCGTTCGCTTCCGAAAGGACTTCGTATTCGGTAACGATCTTTTCGCCGCACGGTTTCGCGCTTACGAAAACTCGCGCGGCGGCTTCGTCCTTTTCGAGATAGGCTTCCGCAACCGCGTGTTTTTCTTTCATCCTTCCCACGACCCGCGTAAGATAGGTCTTTTCCGCGCGGCGTTCGCGAAACGCCGCAAGCAGTTCCCGTTCCGCCGCCCGATTTTTCGCAAAGATCATCAGCCCCGCGGTATTGCGATCGAGGCGGTGAATAAAAAAGCGCTCGCCCGCCTCCGAAACAGCCGAAAAAACGGCTTCGGAATTCACGCCGTCGTCTTTATCCGCAACCAAGACGTTTTCGTCCTCGTATACGACGGTAAACCCGCGCTTCCGCTCCTGCGCGGGCGTGAGGTAATAGCGCACCGTATCGCCCGCTTTCAGCGGCACGTCGGCGGAAACTTTTTGTCCGTTTACGCGGATTTCCCGCGCCTTTAAGAGCGCGCGGAAGCAAAACGACGCCGGCGCGCAACGGTTATCCGTGAAATTTTTCAGGGTGTCTTGCCCTTCTGCTACGTATTCTTTCAAAGATCTTCTTCCCCGAGATGACGATTACGACCGCAACCGACAGCACGACGATCGCGGCCGCGCCGCCCGTGAGCGCAAAATAGACGGCGTACGAACCCAACAGCGCGCCGACGGTCTGCAAAGCCGCGTAGAGAATCGCCCGCTTCCAGCCCGCCTCTTTCGCCGTTGCGGCAATGGCGGAAACGCAGGGCGAACACGCGAGCAAAAACACGGCGAACGCAAACGCGCTTGCGGCGGAATAAGGAAACCCGCCGTAGAACATATTCAACGCGCCCGCAACGTTTTCTTTCGCGATCAGTCCCGAGATCGCGGCGTACGCGATTTTCCAATCCCCCATTCCGATGGGCGCGAACAGGAATTTCAGTCCGCCGCAGATCCCCGCCAGCATGCTGTCCTCCGCCGCGCAAAAGCGGAACGAGAGATCGAAGGACGAAAGCAGCCAGGAGAGCAGGAAAAATGCCAATACCACGGTTGCGACTTTTATTATAAACTGTTTGAGCTGAAATAGCAACGATTTCGCCGTAAATATCGGATCGGGCGCCTGCAACGGCGCCAGCTCCATGACGAACGCGGGCGACCGCTTCCCGCGCGTGAGCAACGCCGCGAACAGCGAAAACGCCACGCCGAGCGAATAGAGCGCGACGACGCCCCAGAACGGATTGGCGAAAAAGGACGCCGCGAGCGTCAGAAACACGGGCAGTTTCGCACTGCACGGAATATACGGAAGCAACAGAATCACGCGGCGCTGGATCCGTCTATCGTCGAGTCCGCGCGTCGTCAGCACCGCGGCGGCGGTACAGCCGAATCCCATGAGAAGGGAAAACACCGCCCTGCCGTTCAAACCGAGCCGCGAGAAAAACCCGTCGGCAAGCATGGCGAGACGGGACAGAAACCCGCTCTCTTCCATCAGCGTGAGGACGAGAAAGAGCATCGCGATCTGCGGAAGAAAGCAAAGCACACCGCCCAAGCCGTTCAGAATCCCGTCCGTGACGAAACTGCGGATCACGGGCGAAGGGATCTTTGCGGCATATCCCGCGAAAACTTCCGAAAACAGCGCTTCGATCCCGCTTTTGAGCAGGTCTCCGGGGAAACGGGGCGCAAACGTAACGAAAAAAGTGACGAACAGCGCAACCAAAAAGACGGGAATGCAAAAAAAGCCGTTGCAGAACAAACGGTCGGCGCGGGAAAGCCCCTCCCGTTCCCGCCGATAACAGCCGTGCAAAAGCTCTTCGGCGGAAACGGCGGCGGTTCCTGCGGAAATATTTTCGTACGCCGCCGCAAACTCGGCTTTCAAAGCCTTTCTCCCCTTTCGCTCCGCGATCAGCACGGGCGCGCCGAGACGTTTTTCCAACGCGGCGGGATCGATCTTGCCGCCCGCCCGTTCGAACTGTCTCCGCTTCGTCAAAACGAGAATCCCTTTCCGCCCTTTTTTCAACAACGCGAGAAAGAGCGGCAACGACCGTTCGACGCCCGCGCATTCGCTCACGAACACGACGGCGTCCCGCTCGTGCGCGGCGAGATAGTCGCGCGTGAACTTCTCTTCCATGCTCATGCCCGCAAGGGAATAGATGCCGGGCAGGTCGATGAGAACCGCGTCGCGCCCGCCGATTTTCGCGGTCTTTTCGAGCGCGCCCACGGTGACGCCGTGCCAGTTCCCGACTTTGGCATGTCCGCCCGTGAGCGCGTTGAACAGAGTGCTCTTGCCCGCGTTCGGATGCCCCACCAACAGCAATCTCATATCGTCCATACCTTGATCCCCGAAGCGGTCTCCCCGTCGAGCGCGACTTTTGCGCTTCCCGCCTGGATCAGGCGGATCTTTTTCCTTCCGGAAACCTTTAAAACGGTGAGTTTTGCGCCCGTAAACACGCCGAGCGAGCGCAAACGCTCTTTCAACAGAACAGGCAGTTCCACTTTTAACACGACGGCGCGTTCGCCGCGCCGCAAGTCGTTCATCGTCATGATATAGACAATGCGGAGCGGACGGTTTTTATACCAAAAATCCCCCGTGCAAAACACGGGGGATCACGGAAATTCCGGTTACTTTACTTTTTCGAGAAGGGCGGCGACGGCGTCCTTCGCCGCTTCGAGCGCGGCCTCCGCGCCCGCTTCGTCGGCGGCGCGGACGGAATAGTAAACTTTCAGCTTGGGTTCCGTCCCCGAAGGCCGCACGCAGATAAACGACCCGCCCGCAAGCTCGTAATAGACGCAGTTGCATTTCGGGATATCCAGCGTCTCCGTCTTTCCGTCCGACGTACGGCGGACCGAAGCGGAGTAATCGCGCACTGCCTCCACCGCAAACGGCCCGAACTTTTCGACCTTTACCGTTTTCAGCGCGTCCACGACCGCATTCATCTCTTTCATGGCGTTGAGGCCCGAATACTGCGTCGACACGTTGCAATCGAGAACATACCCGTATTCGTCGTAAATCTCCCGCAGTCTCTGCGAAACGGATTTTCCGATGTCGGTATAATAGCAAACCATTTCGGCGCAGAGCATAGACGCGACGACGGCGTCTTTATCCCGCGCGTGCGTGCCGCGCAGGTATCCGCACGATTCCTCGAACCCGAACACGAATTCGTAAGCCCCGTCCCGTTCCCACTGCTTGATCTTTTCGCCGATGAATTTGAACCCGACGGGCGTTTCGAAGAGCGCGACGCCGAACCGATCGCAAAGCGCTTTCGCCATGCCCGTCGTCACGAACGATTTCACGACCGCCGCGTTGGCGGGCAGTTTCCCGTCTTCGGAAAGGCGGGTGAGGATATAATCGAGGAGCAGGATTCCCACTTGATTCCCCGAAAGCGCGACGAATTCGCCCTTCTCGTCCCTGATCGCAACGCCGAGACGGTCGGAATCGGGATCGGTGCCGAACACGACGTCGGCGCGGATCTTCCGCGCGAGCTCGATGCCCATGGAGAGCGTTTCCCGATATTCGGGATTGGGCACTTTCACCGTGGAAAACTCGGTGTCTGGAACCGTCTGTTCCTCCACGACCGTCACGTTGATGCCGAGTTTTTTCAAAATCCGCATGACGGGTACGTACCCCGAACCGTGTACCGGCGTATAGACGAGTTTTAAATCCTTTCCGCATTTTTTGACCGCTTCTTCCGAAAGCGTCACCTTCGAAAGCTCGGCGATATACGCGTCGTCCGTTTCCGCGGGAACCGCTTTTACGAGCGGACTGTCCTCCTCGCAGGCGACGGAAAGATAGTCGTCGATTTGTTCGATGAATTTCACGACGGACGCCGTCGCTTCCGGCGACATCTGCGCGCCGTCCTCGCCGTACACCTTATAACCGTTGTACTCTTTGGGGTTGTGCGAAGCGGTGATCATGATCCCCGCAACCGTCTTTAAATAGCGAACGGCAAACGAAAGCATGGGAACGGGATGCACGTCGGAAAACAGATACGCTTTGATCCCGTTTTTTGCAAGCACGCCAGCCGCCTTTTGCGCAAACAGTCGGGAATTTCTGCGCGTATCGTACGAGATCGCCACGCCGCGCGCCATCGCTTCCGCGCCGAGCGTAACGATGTATTCCGACAGTCCCTGCGTCGCCCGCATGACGGTGCGAACGTTCATCATGTTTTTTCCGCAACCGATCAGTCCGCGCATTCCCGCGGTGCCGAATTCGAGTTCCCCGCCGAAACGGTACTCTTTCTCCTTTTCGTCCGTTGCAATCGCGGCAAGCTCCGCGCGCTCCTCTTCACTCAGACGTTCGTCGCTCAGCCACGCCTCGTATTCCTTTTGATAGTTCATGATCCCTCCTGTTTGAAAAACCGCGCTTGCGCGCGGATTATTTATTCGAGATGGTCCTCCGGTTTATCCCCCGGTCCCTCTATCGTATGCAGCGAAACGAAATATTTTCTCCCCGTCGCCTGATAATGGTTTACGAATTGCATTGCGAGCAAAAAGATAAAACTGAACGGAACGGTAAGCAGCAACGCGCTGCCGAACGTCGCAAGCGCGCACATCACGTTTACCGTCACGATCGCGTACACGGCAACGAGAAATCCCGCAAAACGCTGCCCGAATCCCTTCCCGTCGGCAAAACAGTTTTTCAGTCCCGCACCCGCCGACTTTTTGTCCGCGATCATCGCGGGCATCCAGGCGGAAATCACCGTCATCTTCAACGCTTGCAGGCATACGATCACCGTCATCGCAGAGAACAGCGCAACGATCAGAGAGATCAACCAGGGCAGTGCGAAAAAGGACGGGATATAGAACAACAGCCAGCAAAGCGCAATCGAAAGCGCGTCGTAGACGAACGCCAACGGCACGTAGATGATCTGGTAGAGCATCGCCTGCCCGATATTTTTAAAGAATGCCGTGGAAAAGGAAGTGCGCGCAAACACGCTCATTCGGTCGTTCACGGTGTTTCCGAGCGCGAAAACCGCAAGCCCGTTCGCGAAACGGGAGCACAGATAGATGACGCAAACGCCGACGATCGCTCCCGCGATCGAACCGCTGTGCTTGCCGAGCATGAGCAGGATATTTTTCAGCGCAGTCTGAAACTCGTCTCCGATCCCGTGAAGCCGCTCGGTGTCGCCCGTTGCGACGGAACGGAAAAATATCCCGATCAGATCTTTCAGCTCCCGCAGTTCGGCGCTCTCCGTCACGACGCTCAGCGACAGTTTGAGGATCACGTAAATTAAACTGAAAAAGAGCAGCCCCGTAACCAAACGATAGAGCAACAGCTTGAATACGGATGAAAAATTATCGACGGAAATGCGCAACGCGTTTCTGAATCTCATATCAAAGCTCCCTGTAACTGCGGATCAGGTCCTCTCTGTCCACCTTATCCGTTTCGAAATATACGGTCTCCATTCTGATGCCGAAATTGAGGAACAAAAACACGAACAGCACGAAAGTAACGGCGCGAAAGACAAGTTCGGGCAACAGCGAAACGCCCGCGACGACGCCGACCGCAACCGCGAACGAGAGCAGGAAAGAGAAAATCATCTTCCAGCGCACGCCCGCCATCAGACGGTAGGAATGCAAAAAGGAATCGTACCAACCGAATCCCGTCATCTGCCTGCTCGGAAACCACAGATAAAACACCGTGGTGAGATAGAGCAGAACGAACGAAAACAACAAAAGGCACGCGCCGTCGATCAAGTAAACGACGACGATGTTCCGAACCGAAGCGACGGCGAACAGAACCGCCGAAAGCACGATCGCCCAGGCTTCGTACACCGCAAGGTACACGAACGTGATCACGAACGCCGTAAAGAACAGACTTCCGAATCCCGCAAACGCGCCGCTGGGCGTGCGTTTGCCGATCCGCATGTGCTTTTCCACCAACGACAGCATCAAGGTCATGCAAAGCGCGACGGAAAAAAACGCGCAAACATTATAGACCGCGCCGAGCACGTCCGTTTCAATATAACTCAACGCGCAGAAGTAATCGAGAAAGCCCGCGCGCGGATTCCCCGAAAGCACCGCGCCGACCATCCGCGTAATCGCCGTGTAATCGAGAGACAGCGTTAAAAAAACCGCCGGCACGATCGCGAAAGGAAGTACGTACCACAGATTTTTAAACAGATATTTCCAGCTCCCGAACATCACGCGCATAGCGTTCTCCCGTCAATGAGTTTTTTCTATTATATACCAAACCGCGTTCCGTGTAAAGGATTTTCGCCCGATTCCCGCCGCGGCGATTACCGCGCCCTGAGCATCGCAAACCGCGCGGCGCCGAACATTCCGGCATCGTTGCCGAGGCTCGCCTTTAAAATCTTCACGGGCGCGTAGTCCGTTCCGCCGTATACCTTCCGATCGACGAGTTCGGAAAGCGGTTTCACGAGGGTATCCCCCTCCGCGCTGATCCCGCCGCCCAAAAGCACCGCTTCGGGACGGAATTCGTTGCACAGGTTGGTGACGCCCTCCGACAAATATCCGATATAGTTTTTTACGACCGTCTTTGCGGTGCGGTCGCCCGCGCGCATGCCGTCGAACGAAGTTCTTCCGTCCACCTTTTCCGGATCGCCGCCGCACAGCTTCCACATTTCGCTTTCGGGATGCTTTTCCATCGCGCGCCGCGTCTGACGGATCAGCGCCGTTGCCGACGCATACGCTTCGAAACAGCCCTTTCTGCCGCAACCGCAACGTTCGCCGTTCATGCGGATCACCGTATGTCCGATCTCCGCGCCTGCGGAACGGAATCCCTCGAAGAGTTTTCCGTCGATCACGATCCCCCCGCCAACGCCCGTGCCGAGCGTGACGAACACGACGTTACGGAATCCTTTTCCCGCGCCGATAAACTGTTCGCCCAACGCCGCGGCGTTCGCGTCGTTCGTGACGCAAACGGGAACGCCCAAGACGCTTTCCATTTCTTCGGCAAGCGCCGCGTTCCGCCAGTTGAGATTGCAACTGTAAACGATCGCGCCGTTTTTACTGTCCACGACGCCCGGCGAGCCGACGCCCGCGCCCGAGAGGGAAACTCCCGCTTTTTCCGCCAACGCGCCCGCAAGCCGCGCCATGTCGCCCGCGATCTCCGCAAAAGAACGTCCCCTCTGCGTGGGCATTTTGTCCTTGATCAGAAGTTCTCCTTCTTCGCTGACAATTCCGCATTTTACAAACGTACCGCCAAGATCGATGCCGGCGTAATATTTCATAACGGTCTCCTTTGAAACGGGAACGTTCACGCTTGCGCGCGATCCGCCCCGCCGCATTTATCATATCACACCGCGCCGAATCGCGCAAGCCTTTTTGTAAATTATTTCGCGTTTCCCGCGCCGTGACGATGCATTCTTAAAAAATTACCGTCCGCGCGGCAATTCGTTTGCCAAATCGGCGCGGCGGGAGTATAATGGCATTAAATCGGAAACGCGAGGCAGACATGTACCAACTCGAAATGCATTTACACACGCTCAACCAATCCCCCTGCGCGGAAACGGACGAAAAAACGATCGCCGCGCTCTATGCGGAACACGGCTATCACGGAATCGTATGCACCAACCACTACGCTTCCTGGCTGTGCGAGAACTATTATAAAAAACCGACCCCGCGCGAAAACGCGGAGTTTTATCTGCAAGGATATGAAACGCTGAAACAAGAATGCGGCAAATTCGGGATCGACGTGTTTCTCGGCATGGAGCTTTTGATCGACGCGCTGACCTATTATAAAGAAACTCCGCCGAAAGCGGAACTGCTCATCTACGGCATCACGCCCGAATGGCTTTTATCGCACCCGTATGATCTTTTTGCAATGAGTCTGGAAGAAGTTTCCGCGCTCTGCAAGCAGCATAACTGGATGCTCGGACAGTCTCACCCCTTCCGTTCGTTCATCACCCTGCAAGATCCCGCATACCTCGAAGCGGCGGAAGTTTACAACGGTCACCCCCAGCACGACAGCCATAACGATAAAGCGCTCGGCTTTGCCGAGCGGAACGGTCTGATCTATACCGCGGGAAGCGACTTTCACGCGCCGGACTCCATCGGAAGCGGCGTGCTGTTGCAACAGTCCGTTTCCACGAACGAAGAACTGCTCGCAGAACTGCGCAAACGGAGACATACCGTACTCCGCCGCACGGAATCCTGACAGATCGCCGCGCGACCCGGAAGATCATTTGCTTTCGGGTCTTTTTTTATGCCGTGACAACGGATACCTCTCCTCGATATCCCAATTCAATCCGTACAGATCCGCTTTATCCCAGTGTTGAATGATTTCGAGACACTCCACGTACGCCGTCTTCTGCCCCTCTGCGAACCCGTGTGCGTATGTTCCGTGCGACTGAGAAAGTTCATCCAAATATTCTTTCAACAACGCGATCAAATGCTGCAATATGTCTTCACCCGTCAGTTTAAAAAAACACACAATACACCCTATTATGATATCCGTCTCTTATAATATACCATAAAACGCGCGACGGATAGTGTCAAATTTTGACAGTTTTTTCCAATTCTTCCATGATAAAATGATTTTTATGAAATCGGTAAAGAAGAAAACGGACGCAATTAACCTCATCCTGAACGGACACGGACAGAACCGAGGCGCATTCATCTCGAACTTCCGCAGATTGATGATTTTTTACGCAATATACGACCGTCTCGAAAATACGAATCACAGCAATATCATCCGCGAAGTATTTCTGAATTCCAAAAACGTGGGCGAAACCAACGTCAAAATGGCACGGATCACCAACACGAGCGAATCGACGTTGAGCCGATACAAAGACAAATATCTGAATTGCCTTTCGATCATCGACTCCCTGTTCCGATCTTATTCCGAAGACGCGCTTCTCGTATGGAACTTTCCCGCAGGCGAACCGATTTCCGACGAACCGCCGTTAAATTTAAAATAGCCGTCAAAACTCAACTTACGAAAGTCCGACAAAAACAAAAAAGACAGCTTCCGCTGTCTTTTTATCGTTATGAAACTTCTGTTCTCGGTTTTTGAACGCCGTTCGGAACATTCAGGATGCCGCAGCGACGATCGCATACCCGATACCGCAACAGATCCCGAACGTGATCGCGAGACTTGCAAGGGCAATTAGAATTTTAAGCCAAATCGGGTTCACGCTTTTGATGAAAAACAGTCCGAGTGCGCTGAAAACCCCTCCGATCGCGCCGCCGATGGCTCCGCCGACCAAGGGAACAATCGCGCAAAGCGCCGAAATATTGCCCCAGATGATCGTAAGCAAAAACGGGAAACAACACAGCACAATTTCGTACCACTTTATTTTCGGGGTCAACATCAGCGATTCGCCTTTGATATTGAGGTTGCTTCCCTGCAAAAATCCGCCTTCTATCGAAACCGTGTTTCCGTCCTGCAATTTGAATTCTTTTTTGGATATTTTCTCCAAAGGGATCCCGTCGATCGTAACCGACTTTTTCCCCGTCCAAAAATTCTCTTCGTAAACGATTTCGCCGTAAACTTCGTGTTTGATGATTTTTTTCATAATTTCTCCCGTTGGTTGTTTTACGCTATTATAAACTATACCCGCACAACAGTCAATACTTTTACAAAAAAATATCCGCACTCCGTCTTTCGACGAAATGCGGGATTTTTGGAGCTACTGGCCGGACTTGAACCGGCGACCTGCTGATTACGAATCAGCTGCTCTACCGACTGAGCCACAGTAGCGTATTCCACCCGAACGCGCTATCTTATTATATTTTAATCGCTCGCAAAAATCAAGCGTTTTTACACCCGTTTTTAGATTTTTTTATTTTTCGGCACGATCATATTAACCCGTCCGGATAAAAGCTCGATCCGCGCGTTTCCGCGGATTCCCTCTTCGCCGTCGAAATCCCAAGTCACGTTTTCGTCCGTTTCGACGGTGATCTCCTTGCCGCTCAAAAACTCGATATCCCGTTTCCTGACCCGCACGCCGAACAACAGGAGCGACGCCAACGAGAAATACTTCCCGAACCGCTGGAAACAGTTCGGCTTTTTCACCTGTTTGACGATCGCGACTTCCAGCACGCCGTCCTGCATGCTCGCAGGTCTGTTCACGTGAAAACCGGCAATGCTCCGACCGTTCATGACGAGTACCAGAACCCCGTAAGATTCAAACCGTTTGCCGCCGCACTCGCCGCGAACGGGAAAGACCTCGAACTTCATGTTCTTTTTCAGCGCGTGGACCGCATAAGCGACCCGCCCGAATTTCTTTTTCTTGTGCTGCGGCGTAGTATAGGTCGCGCTGGTGAACGCGCCCGCCGCAGCGACGTACATCGCATAATGCGCGCCGTTTACCCGCAGACAGTCAATCCGTTCCGATCTGCCGTGCAAAACCACCTTTAACGCGCCTTTCACGTTGCGGGGGATGCCGAGAGAACGCGCGACGTCGTTCACGGTGCCGGAAGGAATATAGCCGAGCGTGACGTCGCTTTCTCCCACGCCCTGCAACACGTTGTTGAACGTGCCGTCGCCGCCTGAAAACAGGATCACGTCGTAATTCAAAGCGCCCTCGCGCGCCTTCGCTTCAAGATCCGCTCCGCTCGTCGTCTCTACGATATCTACGACGTCGTACTTCTTTTCGAGCTTTTTTCTGACGTAATCTATTTTCTTTGCAACCTTGCCTTTCCCGCTGTTGGGGTTGTAAAGAAACATACATTTCATATCAAATCTATTATAACCTAATTTTTGTCCGCTGACAAGCGCTTACGCGAAATAATCAGCGGCATCCGTCACAAAAATACAGAGCCATACCTGCAAATACCGAAGATCCCGCGCGAACAGGATCCCTTCCGAAAGTTCCGTTCCCTTACGGCAGATCCTCGCGAGTTCGGCATTCCACCGTTCGTAAAGCCGACCTTTATTTTCCGCCGCAAGACCTTTGAGCGACTTCACCACTCCCCGCACCGCCGTACGCGCTTCTTCCTGCGACACTTCGGTGCGTTCGAGTCCGTTGGCGGCGTCGTATAGGATCCGCGTACAGGTGTCCGCGGTATCGGCGTTGGCGGCGATCCTGCCCGCATGCGCCGCCGCGCCGCCGTTCAGTTCGACGTCTTCGGGACAGATTTCCGTGACCCGCGTCTCGACGCCCTTGCCCGTCATCACTTCCTGAACGGAACGGGCGGTCGTTTCCGCATAATAACAGGCGAGCGCGACGGACTGGTTCCCGCCCGTTTCCACAAGATACCCCGCGCCGCCCGAAACGTAACTCTCGCCGATGATCGCCGAGGCGGTCGTGTCTTTGCAATCCCGCGAAAGCAACCAATATTTCTGCGGAAGAGATACGCGCGCATAATCCCTGCCGCAATGGAAAAAATATCCCACGAACAGCAGGACGAGTACCGTAAAAATCGCGATCGCCGCAAGGAATCCCCTGCGGCGGAACCTGGTCATCGGATTCATGCTCTTATTATATGCGCGAAAAACATCCGATATTTTATCCGTAATATTCTTTTACGACTCCATTCCGTTCGTACGGCGACGCAAGATATCCCCTTTTTCCAAAGGATACGGGCATGCCATGCGATACTCCGCCTGTACCAGCTTCGCATCCGAACAGCGCGCGCCCGCACGGTCCCTTAAATCCGCGACCGTAAACCGCTTGCCGAACATATCCGAAGGAGAGAGAATTTCCAGCTCGTCGCCCTCGCGGAAACGGTTCCGCATTTCGACGGCAACTTCCCCGTCCCGATAACCGATCACGTTCGCAACGTATTCGCACGCGCCGCCCGTTTGGGAATTGCCGTAAGAAACCGTTTCACGGTTTTCCCCGAAGGCGTACGCCGTCGTATAATCCCGATGCGCCGCGCACGTCAGTTCCCGACCGAGCGCCGCCGAATAGCCGCCGTCCAGAATCCGGCGGTAAGCGTTTACCACGGTCGCGAGATAATATTCGCTCTTCATCCGTCCTTCGATCTTAAAAGAAGAAACTCCCGCCGCCGCAAGTTCGCCCAGATGCGCGCTCATGTTCAGATCTTTGCTGTTCATGACGTACGTTCCCTTTCCGTCCGTTTCGAGATCGTACCAATCCCCGCCGTCGCCGCGCGCGATACGGTAGTTCCACCTGCACGCCTGTACGCAAGCCCCGCGGTTGGAAGCCCGCCCGTCGAGAAAATCCGAAAGATAGCATCTGCCGCTGTAAGAAATGCACATAGCCCCGTGTACGAACGCTTCGAGTTCCAACGCGGGGTTCGCTTTATGAATTTCTTCGATTTCGGAAACGGAAAGCTCTCGCGCCAGTACGACGCGCGTCGCGCCCTGTTCCGTCCAGAACGCCGCGGCTTCTGCATTCAGCGTGTTCGCCTGCGTCGAAATATGCACGGGCAGATCGGGCGCGAGGCGACGGCATAAACGAAACACGCCGGGATCGGAGATAAGAACGCCGTCCGCGCCCGCTTCGCAAAGTTTTTTGAAATACACGCCCATTTCTGCAAAGTCCGCGTTTTTCGCAAAAATATTGGCGCATACGTAAACTTTCTTGCCGCGCGCATGCGCATACGCGATCCCTTCCACAAGTTCTTCTTCGGTAAAATTATCCGCAAACGTGCGGAGAGAAAAATTTTTTCCGCCGAGATATACCGCGTCGGCGCCGAAATAAAACGCCGTTTTCAATTTCGACAAACTCCCCGCGGGAGCCAACAATTCCGGTTTCATGTCCCTTTCTCCGCCTGTCATCGTATTTTCGTACTGACGGCAAGTCCCTCCGCGATTTCAAGAACCTGCGTGTCAAAGCCGGGATCGGCTTCCAGCATGCGCAGGTACTCGCGGAGATGCTCCGCCAACATTCTCCGCTTTTTCGGCGGCTCGCCGCGCACCCAGCCGAACAGCAACACGTCGTCGGAAATCAGTACGCCGCCAACTTGCAGCATGCGCTTGCAGTCGGACAAATAATTCCGATACTGCACTTTCGGTCCGTCCAGAAAAATGAAATCGAACGTATCCGTCATCATCGGCAGAATTTCGCCCGCGTCGCCCTCGTACAGAACGGCGCGATCCTCCACGCCGAACGCGCGGAAATGTTCCCGTGCGCGCGCCGCGCGGTCCGCATCCGCCTCGATCGCCGTCAAATGCGCATGCGAGCATAAGAGCAAGGCGCAGGAAGTCAATCCCTCCGCCGCGCCGATTTCAAGGATCTTCCGCGGTTTACGCGCTTCCGCGACGTTCAGAAGATACGCCAGCGTTTCGTCCGCCGCAGTAGGATCCCGCCCTTCCTTCGCCTTTTCCCGCAACGCGAGCAGACGCCCGTCCAGCGCCGATAGATTCACTTCTTTTTCCGCGGCGCGGGAAGGGAATCCGCAACGGCAAACAGGAGCCGTTGCAAAAATGCTTTATCTCGAGACTCCACCAAATAGTAGGGCTTTGCGCCCGCGTAGGGCGGCGCTTTCGGCGCATCCGCAAGCATTTCGGCGGAAGCGGGCGTGATCTTTACGAAAAGCCGATTGTCGCAAACGTCCCCGACGACTTTTTCACGGCAGTACAGGACGTATTCTCCCATCATCGGACGGACGCGCACTTCCCAAAGCCCTTCCAAAAATTCTTCGATAAACTGTTTTTCGGTAGCCATAGAAACCTCAGCAATACTTTTGTATCACGCGGTGTACGACGGGATAGGGCGACCGCTTCGCCGCATCGGGCACGGGCGGGGTCTCTCCCGCAAGATGCGCGAACACCGCGTCCAGAATCCCGATCTGCTCGCGGTAGATCTGCGCATGGGCGCAGTCTTTGCGAAAGGCGTCGTATTCCTCCTGCGCCGCCGCGATATCTTCCCAATCCAAATTGACGACGATTACGAAAAACGCCGTCCGGTACTTCCAGCCCGTCCCGCCCGCATGGCGGAGAATATCGACATATTTCGCCGCCTGCGCGGTGTCGTCGAGCGCAAGATACGCCCGTATGTACAGCTGAAATACGATGATGCGGTACACGGGAAAAAAGATCGGATTGTGCGACGCCCTGTCGAGAAGCGCAACGGCGGCGGCATAATCGGCGGCGGCGAACCGCCGTTCGAAACGAAGATACAACCGCTCCCGTTGAATGCTCCCCGCCAGATACCAGAGCGACACGACCGCCATAAGACAGCCGGTAACGCCGACGGCAATCAATCCGTATACGAATCCCACGGCAGCGACGCCCGCAAACAGCGCGGTGCAAAGTCCTGTCAAAACGCATACAACCGTTAAATTCCGTTTCATGATTCCCCCCATTTTCGAAAAGACAGGCGGAAACCGCCTGTCCCCGATATTACAGCTCGTTTACGATCGGAATGATCATGGGCGACTGCTTCGTCGTCTTGAAAAGATAGGTCTTCGCCGCGCGGCGAACCGCGCTTGCGATCTCGGCGGCGCCGCCGTGCGCGCCTTCGACCGCCTTTTCCACCACCCCTTTCAGATCGCGGAGATCTTCGCGTTCGTCCGAAAAGACGAATCCGCGGCTTTCGATGATCGGTTCGCCGAGCAGCACCCCGTTCGAAATCGCCAACGAGACGATGAACAGCCCCTCGCCCGACATGCGAATACGGTCCTTCAATACCTCGCTCGTGCCGTAGTCCTCGAAGCCCGCGCCGTCGATCAAACGCGCGCCCGCGGGGAAACTTTCGCCCTGTTTGAGGCTGTCGTCCGTCAGTTCGACGCAAACGCCGATATCGGGAATGAAGGTCTGCGCGGGTTTCATGCCCAGCTCCTGCGCAAGCAATACGTGCCGCTTCAAATGGCGGTATTCGCCGTGTACCGGAATAAAAAACTTCGGCTTTAACAGCGTATGCATGATCTTGTGTTCTTCCTGACAGGCGTGTCCCGAAACGTGAATTTTTTCAAGCGATTCGTACACGACGTTCGCGCCCTTTTTATAGAGGTTGTTGATTACGCGGTAGATCATCCGTTCGTTCCCCGGAATGGGACTTGCGGAAATGATGATGGTATCGTTGGAACCGATCGTCACCTTGTTGAATTCTCCCGCCGCCATACGCGTCAGCGCGCTCATCGGCTCGCCCTGCGAACCGGTGGAAACGATGACGATTTCCCGATCGAAGAAGTTCTTCGTCTTTTCCACGTCGACCAGAACCCCTTCCGGAATGGTGATCTCCCCGATCTTCGCCGCCGCCTCTACCACGTTGAACATACTGCGGCCCGAAAGCGCGACTTTGCGGCGGAATTTGATGGCGATATCGATGATCTGCTGCAAACGGTGAACATTGGACGCGAACGTCGCAACGATCAGCCTGCGGTCGGCGTTCTCCGCAAAGAGGTGTTCGAGCGTCGTTCCCACGACGGTTTCGCTCATCGTGTATCCCGCGCGCTCGATGTTCGTCGATTCGCCGAGATACAAAAGCACCCCTTTCTTTCCGTATTCCGCAATCTCTTTCAGATCGATCGGCGCGCCCGCAACGGGCGTGAGATCGATTTTAAAATCCCCGCTGTGAAAAATGATGCCGTACGGCGTTTCCACAGCAAGCGCCAGCGCGCCTGCGATCGAATGGTTCACGGCGATAAAGTTCACCGTAAACACCCCCGCTTTGACCTTGTCGCCCGCGCTCACCGTGTGTTCGTTCACGTTGTTGAGACGGTGTTCGCGCAACTTGTTATCGACAAGCGCAAGCGTGAGCTTGGTGCCGTAAACGGGAATATTCAGTTCTTTTAACAGATACGGAACGCCGCCGATGTGGTCTTCGTGTCCGTGCGTCAGAAACACGCCGCGCACTTTGTGCTTATTCTGAACCAGATAAGTGATATCCGGAAAGACGAGATCGATGCCCGGCATTTCCTCGGTGGGAAAAATGATCCCCGCGTCGATGATAACGATGTCGTTGCCATACTCGATCGCGGTCATGTTCTTGCCGATTTCGCCGACGCCGCCGAAGAAGAGAACTTTGACGGGTTTTTTCTTCTTGCCGCGCTCTTTCTGCCCTTTCTGTCCGCGGGGCTGACCTTCCTGCACGGGAGCCGATTTCTTCGGTTCGGATTCCCGCCCTAACGCCGCATGATCCGCCGTAACGATTTTGGTTCCTTTTCCCTTGGCGGAAGAGCGGCGGCGGGGTTTGAACCCCGCTTCCCGCATCGCCTCCGCCGAACGCTCTTCGCCGAGATTCTTCTTCCCCTGCGGCGCGCGCTGTTCCGTCTTTCTCTCCGCGCCTTGTTCGGGGGCGGGTTTGCCGTTCCGGCGCGATTTCTGCGCCTGTTCGCGGTTATACGCTTCAAGCCCGTTCAAGATCGCCAGCTCGATCGCGTCCGTTCCGCGGTCTTCCGTACGACCGTTTTTGTTTTTTCGATTCAATATAACTCCTTTGTCCGCGCGCGATTACAAAGGGAGAGAGCCGAAAATCAGCTCTCTTCCAACCCGCGTCCGCGGAACTGCAATTCCTTTATCTTTTAAAAATCCAGATCGGATTTTTCTACGATCGCAGTCTTGACAAGTCCCTCCGCGATCAACTGCTGTTCGTTTCTGTAAGCGAACTGTAACGTGTAATCCACGTGCGGTTTCTCCTCTTTGATCGCCTGATTACGCTCCATTAAGAGTTCGACAAGCCGCATTGCGCGTTTCAACGCAACTACGCTCTTGATCTTGATCATCATCGGCGTCTTTTCGTACATCTTCGTGTCGCCGGCGAACTTCTGATGGTAGACCGATTCGGGGAACTCGTCGGGATTGAGCGCTAAATACAGGCACAGCGTTCTTCCGCGTACGCAGATCTTCGCGATCGTTTCGCGCTTGTAGGTGAACCGATCGTTCGACCAGTTCAGCTGAGAAGCGACTTTCGTGTAAGAGAGGAACTCGTTTTTCAGCTCGCTGTAATATTCCTTGACGTCCTCTTCGCTTTCGATCAGTTTCGCGGTGAAACTGCGCTTCACGCGGGTCGTCAGTTCGGGTTCCGCGGGCTGTTTGACGATCGGCTTCGGCTTTCTCGAAGGCGCTTTCGTTTTTCCGGAAATGATGCTCGTCACCGTTTCAAGCTCTTCTTCCGGTTCTTCTTCCTCGGGTTCCACGTATTTCTGAATGATCACTTCGCGCACGACTTTGGGTTCGGGAGCGGGCGCGGGTACCGCCGCGATCGCGACTTCTTCCCTGCGCGCGTCCTCTTCCCGCTTCAAAGCCGCAAGGAACGCGGCGTCCGTTTTCAGATATTCCGCAACGCGCTTTGCAAAATCCTCGGTCGTGAACTTGTCGCTGACTTTTTCGGCGACTTCGTCGGTATCCACTTCCGCTTTCTGCGCAAAGCCCTCTTCCTTCATCTGCTCGATGATTCTCGCGATAATCTCGTCGGAATCAAACGCGGCGTTGGTCGCGATCCCGTCCTGCTTCAACCGTTCGGTGATCTGCGCGACGACTTCTTCGGGATCGAATTCGGTATTCTGCACAAATCCTTCCGCCCTGAGCTGTTCCACCAGGTGAGACGACAGCGTATGCGTATCAATGTCCGCGCCGCCGACCATGCCTTCCCGTTTCAGCCGTTCGACGATACTTTGCGTAAGCGCTTCGGTGTCGATCTCCGCATTTTGCGCAAAGCCCTCTTCTCTCATCCGCGACGCCAGCTTTTCGGCAAGCGCTTCGGAATCGAACTTCTCTCCGTCCTCCGCCGTTTCCGCTCTGAGCTGTTCGGCGATCTGTCTTGTGAATCCTTCCGCTTTCAGCTGAGAAATCATTCTCTCCACCAACTCGGCGGTATCCAATTCCACGTTCTGCGCGATCCCTTCGTGGATCAGGCGGTCGGTGATCTGCTCGGTAAAGCCCTCTTCTTTCATCTGCGCGACAATCGAGGAGGTAAGCGCGCTCGTATCGAATTCGAACTTCTGCGCAAATTCCTCTTCGCGAAGCCGCTCGGCGATCTGCGCGGCAAGGTCCGCGACCTCGTCGCCCTCGCTCTCTTCGGCGTATTCTTCTTCGGAATCCTCTTCCTGCATGCTCTGCTCGTTCAGGAGCTCGATCACGCGGCTTGCGACTTCCTCCGCGGTCGGCGCGGCGGGTACGATCTCCGCGACGCGGGCGGCGATTTCTTCCGCCGTGAGCGGTTCCACGGCTTCTTCGTCGGCAAATCCTTCTTCGTAATCGGTTTCTTCCTGCGCGTTCTGCTCGTTCAGAAGCTCTATCACGCGGCTTGCAACCTCTTCCGCGGTCGGCGCGGCGGGCACGATCTCCGCGACGCGGGCGGCGATTTCTTCCGCCGTGAGCGGTTCCGCAACTTCTTCTTCCGCGACGGCAAACTCTTCTTCGATCCCGTCGTCCTGCGCGTTCTGCTCGTTCAGAAGCTCTATCACGCGGCTTGCAACCTCTTCCG
>CAJUJF010000015.1:26871-44442 GCA_910586825.1 uncultured Christensenellaceae bacterium
CGGTCGGCGCGGCGGGCACGATCTCCGCAACGCGCGCCGCGATTTCCTCCGCCGTAAGCGATTCCGCAACTTCTTCCGTCTCCTCGGAAAATTCTTCTTCGATTCCGTCCGCTTCCGCGTTCTGCTCGTTCATCAACTCGATCACGCGGTTTGCGATCTCCTCTGCGGTCGGCGCGGCGGGAAGTTCTTCCGTCTGCGCGTTCTGTTCGCCCATCAGTTCGACCACGCGGCTCGCGATCTCTTCCGCCGTCGGCGCGGGGGTTTCCTCGCCGAACTCCTCTTCGATGCCGCCCTGAGCGTTCTGCTCGCTCGTAAGCTCGACGACGCGGTTTGCAATCTCCTCCGCCGTCGGCAGTTCGGGAAGCGCCGCGGGTTCCGCCTGCGCGCTCTGTTCGCTCATTAGTTCGACGACGCGGTTTGCAATCTCCTCCGCCGTCGGCGCGGGAGTTTCCTCGCCGAACTCTTCTTCGATGCCCGATTCCGCGTTCTGCTCGTTCATCATCTCGACGACGCGGTTTGCGACCTCTTCCGCCGTAAGCGCGTGTTCCGCGCGCTCCGCGTTATCGCTCTTGATATATTCCGCGACTTTTGCCGCGATCTTCTCGTAATCCAGCTCGTCCGCCACGGAAGCAGCGATGCGGGAAATCCCCGCTTCGTCTACGGTGACGTCGAATTCGTGATCGAGCACCGAGGCGACCTTCTCCGCGATCAGATCGTAGTCGGTAAGCGGAACGACGTCCGCCACGCGGTCCGCGATGGAATTTTCGTCCGTCTGCGGAAGCACGGCGACGACCTTGTCCGCAATCGAATTTTCGTCGACCTGCGGCAACGCCGCGGCGATCTTATCCGCGACCATGTCGTAATCGGTTTCGGGAAGCATGGACACGATCTTTTCCGCAAGCACGCCGTAGTCGATCGCTTCGTCGTAAAGCGTCTCCTCGGAATCCCTGCGCACCGTTTCGCGAACGGGGCGTTCCTCTTGCTTTTCCTCCGGCTCCGCAACGCGCGGAACAAACGCCTGCACCTCTTCGCGAAGTTCTTTGCGGATCTCTTCCGCAACGGGCGGGACGATCGCCCGAACTTCTTCGCGCACCTCTTTGCGAATCTCGTCGGCAAGCGATTGCGCGCGCACGTCCAGCGCTTCGGTCAGAACGACGTTCGTCTTTTCAAGCTGTTCGCCGAAGAGGCGCGTCATGTTTTCGGTGCGCTCTTCGAAAGTTCTGTCGCGGACGTCCATCTGCTCGGTCAGATCGCGGTGAATCTTCTCCACCTGCAAATTGACCATGCGCATATCCGAAGTCGCGTACGACTCCGCAGGTTCGAGCTGAACGTCCAAAAGCTTGGTCAGCGTACGGTTGATCCTCTCGAATTGCTCGTTGACGGAACGCATACTGCGCTCGGATTCTTCGTTTTTCTTTTCTTCCCGCTCGTCGAGCGCGTTGTTGAGTTTTTCGTAACGCTCGTTCGCCGCCTGGATCATCGTCTCCGTGCTTTCGCGAAGCGCGTCGATACGCGCATCCAGCCGTTCGGTCAACGTGCGGTTGATTTTTTCGAGCTGCTCGCCGATCGCGCGCGAAAGCATATCCGTCTTGCTCTCGACCGCAGCGTAAAGCGAATTGATCTTGCCCTCGATCGCATCGACCATCGCGGACTGCGCTTCTCTCGTCGCGTCCCCGTCTCTCGTATCGGAAATCGCCTTCATCAAACATTCGTTTGCCGAAATGCGTTCTCTCTTTTCGTATTCGTAAATCGAGCTGTTCTGTTGCGCGACGTAATGCAACTCGTCGATCACGGCGTCGAAACCCTCTTTCAAGGAATCCATCATCGACTCGTAGGCGTTCGCCTGCTGCTCGGTGCCGTACTGAATTTCTTTATTCAACGCCTGTTTTACGTCGTCGATCTTCCCCGCGACCCCTTTGTACATTCCTTCAAGAACCGCGGATTTCTGATCATCGTAATTGTCTGCCATAGTTACCTCGCAAGAATTTGCTCATAAAATAGTATTACCGATATATATTTTACACCAATTTGGCAAAAAAGTAAATACTTTTTGTATGTTTTTTTCTTTTCCTCGCACAGAAAGTACGCTTTCGCGGAAATCCGTGGAAAATATTTCCGTTTCCTCCGCCAAACGCTTGTCAAAAATAAAACGGGCGGATATAATATATATTATACGATTATTCATTTTTTATAAGGAGAGACGCATGAGAGCTTTTAACTTTGCCGCAGGACCTTCTACCCTCCCTCTGGAAGTTTTACAAGAGGCGCAACGGGATTTACTCGACTTTTCCGGCACCGGAATGTCGATTACGGAAATCTCTCACCGCAACAAGGCGTTCTCCGCCGTGGTGGAAGAGGGCGAATCGCTCCTCCGCGGATTGTTGAATATATCCGATGATTATGCAGTTATTTTCGTGCAGGGCGGCGCCAGCACGCAGTTTGCCGCCGTTCCGCTGAATCTGATGCATCATCGGAAAGCCGATTACGTCGTGACCGGAAATTTTGCGAAAAAAGCGTTCGAAGAAGGCTCGATCTACGGAGACGCCGCCTGCGTCGCCTCTTCCGGGGATAAAACGTTCACTTATATTCCCGACGTAAAAAAGATCCCCTTCCGCAAGGGAACGGACTACGTGCATATCTGTTCGAACAACACCATCTTCGGAACCCGCTATGCGGAATTTCCCGAAACGGAAGCGCCGCTCGTTGCGGATATGTCGTCCGAAATCCTCTCCCGCGAAATCGACGTCAGCAAGTTCGGCGTCATCTATGCGGGGGCGCAAAAGAATCTCGCGCCGGCAGGCGTCACGATCGTGATCGCAAAACGCTCTCTGATCGGCGACCCGCTCGAAATCTGCCCTACGATGCTGAAATGGAAGGTGCAGGACAAGGACAAAAGCCTTTACAACACCCCGCCCTGTTTCCCGATCTACGTCGCGACGCTTGTATTGCGGCGGTTAAAAGCGCTCGGCGGGATCAAGGTGATGAACGAAATCAACGAATACAAAGCGGGGCTTTTATACGATTTTATCGACAACTCCCCCTTCTACACCAACGGCGTGGAGAAAAAGTACCGTTCGATCATGAACGTGCCCTTCGTAACGCCGAGCGCCGAACTCGACGACGCGTTCGTGAAGAGTGCGGCGAAGGAAGGCCTCGTATCCCTGAAAGGTCACCGTCTCGTGGGCGGCATGCGCGCTTCCATTTACAACGCGATGCCCGTGGAGGGCGTGAAAGCGCTGATCGAATTCATGAAGAAGTTCGAAAAGGAGAATGCGTAACATGAAAATTTTAAAACTGAACACCATCAGCGCGGTCGCCGACGAAGTCTTTAAAGGCTATGAATATTCCGACGGCGTGCAGGATCCGGACGGGATCATGCTTCGCTCGTTTGCCATGCACGACTATCCGCTGGGCGATCGCCTGCTCGCGGTCGCGCGCGCAGGCGCGGGCGTGAACAACGTTCCCGTACAAAAATGCACGGAAAAAGGCATCGTCGTTTTCAATACGCCGGGCGCGAACGCCAACGCCGTAAAAGAACTCGTGCTGTGCGAACTGTTTCTCGGCGGAAGAAAAATCGTGGACGGCGCAAATTGGGCGCAGACCCTGAAAGATAAAGACGACGTCGCCAAACTCGTTGAAAAGGGAAAGAGCAAATTCGTCGGGCAGGAGATCCTCGGAAAGCGTCTGGGCGTGGTCGGGCTGGGCGCGATCGGCGCCGCCGTCGCCAACGCCGCCATCGAACTGGGTATGAACGTCGTCGGATACGATCCCTTTATTTCCGTAAAGAGCGCATGGCTGATCAATCACCGCGTGGAATTCACCGCCGACCTCACCGAAATCTTTAAGACCTGCGATTATATCACCCTTCACGTGCCGCTCACGCCGGAGACAAAGGAACTGATCGACAAAAAGACGATCGCAATGTGCAAAGACGGCGTCGTGATCATCAACAACGCGCGCGGAGAACTCGTCGCGAGCGAAGACGTGATCGAAGCGGTCGCCGCGGGAAAAGTCTCCCGTTACATTACCGACTTCCCCGATCAATCGCTTCTCGGCAAAGAAAATATCATCTGCGTGCCGCACCTCGGCGCGAGTACGCCCGAAGCGGAAGACAACTGCGCCTATATGGCGGGAAAACAATTGGTGGACTATCTCGAAAACGGCAACATTTCGAACAGCGTGAACTATCCCGCCGTCAGCATGCCGCGCACCAGCACTTCGCGCGTCTGCGTCCATCACACCAATATCAAAGAAATCCTTTCCAAGATCCTCGCCATCGTCGCCTCGCAGGGCATCAACGTCGCGCACATGCAGGACAGCAGCAAGGGCGAATACGCCTATCTGATACTCGACCTCGATGAAAAACCCGCCACTTCCTGTCTGGAACTGATCAAAAACATTGCGGGCGTGATCCGCGTAAGAATGATCTGAATAAAAACATGGCCCCCGTGCTTCCGCACGGGGGCTTTTCTCTTCTCTTGATCAGGTCAATTTATTTTCCGTAAACGTCATCGTAACCGAAAAATTGGTGATCTCGTAACCGGCAAGCCAAGTATTCGAATCTGCGGAAATATAAATTTTGTTTCCTTGCAAATCAGTACTGAACTGTTTGTTCGAAGCGGTTCCGTATTCTCCTTTCCATTCACATACCGCGTCGCCGAATTTATAAGCGTCGTTCACCTGATTCCGGTCATAAAACTTAAAATCGAACCAAGTGGGCGGCGTCACAAGAAACGAAGTATAATTTTTTACTTTTAAATTGTAAGACACGGTGAACAAAATCGGAGTCGTATCGTTCGGACCGATATATTCGGACAGATCGATCGTGAAAAGGATCCCCGTTTTCTGATGATTGACGTGTTGCGCGCCGTTCGTCAGCGTGCGCAATACACTCTGCCGTTTATACCAACGGGCAATCAACTTTATATTTTCCTGCGGCATCACGCTTTCCGAAAATTGAGAGCCGTCCTCGCGGTACCAGCCCGCAAAAGCGTATCCCTCCCGCGAAGTCGCAGGCAACTCGATCGGATCGCCCGCCTCCGCCGTGATATCCCGAACGGAGGTGCCGCCGTTGACGTCAAAGACGATTTTCGGAGGAACTTTTTTCCATTGCGCGACGAGCGTAAAGTTCTCCTCGGGCATTTTCGAAGCGGTGAACGGACTTCCGTTCTCCGTCGTCCAGCCCATAAACGTATAACCGTCCAAAGTCGGGGTCGGCAGATTGATATTTCCGCCCGCGGGCAGAACCAATACGGGGATCGGTTCCGCTTCGCCCGTGTCGAACGTGATCCCATACCCGTACAGGCAGGGATACAGAACGATATTGTCCGTAATGCTGATCACCACGTGTTCCAGCTCGGTGTCGTTCGGCTCCGAGGACCAATTCAGCACGTACTGATCGTCCACCATTTTCTTGGGCATGATATCGCGCACCAAAGCGCCGTTGATCGCATATCTTTCTTCGTCGGAATACCCGTCGTCGTAACGGAACGTGACTTTGAAATTGCCTTCCTCAAAGTGCGCGAACAAATTAATTTTCCCGTCCTCCGGCAAATCGAAGTTATCCTCGTTCAGCAACTTTTTCGCGGCGAGAATCCCTTTCGCATCCGTAATCTGCTCGCCCTGTCCTTCCGTTTCCGTAAACCAGCCGATAAACCGCTTGTTCTCCTGCGTCACGTTCAAGGGGATCCCCGCGACCTCCTCGCCGTACAGAATATCGACCGCTAATGTAAGCGGATTCGACGTCCCGCCCCGGTAATCGAACATGAACGTATACGTTCTGGGCGCAAATTGCGGATAAAGCACGACGTTTTTGTTGAGCGTAAACGCCTCCACGCTGATCCCCGTTTCGTCCACGTAACGGATTCCGCCCTCGCGCGCGTCGTACAGTCCTTTGAAGTCGTGACCCGTTTTCTGCGGAACGTTTTCAATGCGGTAGAGCGAATTCGGTTTTACTTCCACTTCGTAAATCTGTCCGTCGTATCCGTAACTGATCGTATATGTATCCTGCGTTACGGAACAGCCCGTAAAACACGAAAACATCAACAACGCGCCCAGCGCAAAACCGATCAATCTCTTCATAGCCCGCCTCCGCCGTCTTTCTATATACGATATTATAGCGAAATTTATGTCATCTGTCAAGCGGTTTTTTGTAATGCGACGGAGGACGGAGTTATAAATGTTTATGCCGCAATTCCTTTGTCCGCATACGGTAGCGGTTATAGATGACGCCTGCGGTAAAACAGATCATCAGCCAATAGAGCCAAAGCAGAAACACGACGACGGTGGAAAGCGCGCCGTAAAGCCGCGCGGTGTTTGCAAATCTCAGATACACGGCAAACGCGGCGGAGGCAACCAACCACGCGATCGCGGTATACAGACTACCGAACACCGTGTCTGAGGGAGCTGCGCGGTACGGACAGATATAGGCGTTCAAGATCCACGCGGCAAAAAAACCGAACACGAGAACCAGCGAATAAATGACGGGATAGGAGATCAACGGATTCAGATACCGCCCGACAATAACCGCCCCGACGACCGTCCCGCCCGCGACGACGAAGAAAAGCAACACGCAAAAGGTAAACAAAAATGCGGACAGGCGCACCTTCCAGCCCTTTTTTTCGCGCGTATAACAGTAAATGATTTCTCCGCTGCGGCGCAGGTGGTAAAAAAATCCGGAACTCGACCAAAGCGTTGTTGCAAGAAACAGCACGCTCACCCCCGTCGTAGCCCCTTCCGCGTTCTGTTTCAGAAACAACAGCAAATCGCTCGCCCAATCGAACAGTTCGAGTTCGAGGATCGCTTCGGTCGGAATCCCCGCCGATCCGAAAATCAGGGTCAGCCAAAAAAAGAACGGAACGATCGAAAGGATCAGAAAAAATACGAGCGTCCCCGCAAGCGTGGTATAGCGGTTGCGGGAGAGCGTTTCCAAAGCCCGCCTGCACCGGTCATAAGCTTTTACGATCGGATTTTGTTTTTTCGACTTTTCCACGCCGATATCTTGTGCAGTTTCCCGAAAAACAAGCAAAAAAAGCACAGCCGAAGCTGTGCTTTTTCATTCGTTTTAATTACAGAATCTTGGAAACGACGCCGGAACCAACCGTTCTGCCGCCTTCGCGGATCGCGAAACGAAGACCTTCTTCGATCGCAACGGGCTTGATCAGCTCAACGGTAAGGGTCACGTGGTCGCCGGGCATAACCATTTCAACGCCCGCGGGAAGCTCGATGGAACCCGTTACGTCCGTCGTTCTGATGAAGAACTGAGGGCGGTAGTGGTTGAAGAACGCCGTATGACGGCCGCCTTCGTCCTTCGTAAGCACGTAAACCTGCGCTTCGAATTTCATCGCGGTGGGAACGGTGCCGGGCTTCGCGATAACCTGACCTTTCTCGATATCCGTTCTGTTGATGCCGCGGAGAAGCGCGCCGACGTTATCGCCCGCCATCGCTTCGTCAAGCTGCTTGTGGAACATTTCGAGACCGGTGATGGTCGTCGTCTTGGGTTTCTCGATCAACCCTACGATTTCCGCAGGATCGCCGACGTGCGCAACGCCTCTCTCTACACGGCCCGTAGCAACGGTACCGCGACCGGAAATCGTGAACACGTCCTCGACGGGAAGCAGGAAAGGCTTCTTGTCGTCGCGCTCGGGCGTAGGGATATACTTGTCGATCGTATCCATGAGTTCGAGAATGCACTGGCATTCGGGAGCCGCAAGAACGTCCGCATCCGCCGCGCCGCTCGCCGCTTTTTCAAGCGCTTTGAGCGCGGATCCCTTGATGATGGGAATGTCGTCGCCGGGGAAGTCGTAGGAAGAGAGCAGTTCTCTGACTTCCATTTCGACGAGTTCGAGCAATTCGGGATCGTCGAGCTGATCGCACTTGTTGAGGAACACGACGATATAAGGAACGCCTACCTGACGGGCAAGCAGGATGTGCTCGCGAGTCTGGGGCATGGGACCGTCGGTCGCCGCAACGACGAGGATCGCGCCGTCCATCTGCGCGGCACCCGTGATCATGTTCTTAACGTAGTCGGCGTGACCCGGGCAGTCTACGTGCGCGTAGTGACGGCTGGGGGTTTCGTACTCGACGTGCGCGGTGTTGATTGTGATTCCGCGCGCCTTCTCTTCGGGCGCCTTGTCGATTTCGTCATAGCGCATCTTCTGAGCCTGACCTTTGCAAGCCATAACCATGGTGATAGCTGCGGTCAAAGTGGTCTTACCATGGTCGACGTGACCAATGGTACCGATGTTTACGTGGGGCTTGGTTCTGTCGAATTTTGCCTTTGCCATTGTGATAAATCCTCCGATAATTTTATAATTTGATAACTTTTTCCGCCCTTGAGGGTCGGAAGCGCAGCTACCTTATCAAACAATGATACGAAGCTTTACGCTTGTCCACACTATTATAACCGATACGAAAATATTTTGCAAGAATTTAAAGGAAGTTTTTGCAAAAATTTCCGTGCGATTACCCGCCTTCCGCCGTCGATCAGGCGTTTTTGTGGGCGCGGTTGGAAATAATCTTTTCCGAAACGCTCTTGGGCACTTCCGAATAATGGTCGAACTGCATCGTGAACTGACCTCTGCCCTGCGTACGGGAACGGAGATCGGTCGCATAGCCGAACATTTCCGAAAGCGGAACTTCCGCGTCGATGATCTTCGCGCCGTTGCGGTCGTCCGTACCGACGATCGTGCCGCGGCGTCCCGAAACGTTCCCCATCAGATCTCCGAAGTAATCTTCGGGCGTGATAATCTGCACTTTCATGATCGGTTCGAGCAGCACGACGTTCGCGCGCGACAAGCCGTCTTTCAAGCCGAGCGAGCCTGCGATCTTGAACGCCATTTCCGAAGAGTCGACTTCGTGGAAACTTCCGTCGTAGACCTGTACTTTGAAGTCTACGAGCTCATAGCCCGCGAGATAGCCGTTCTTCGCCGCTTCCTGAATCCCCTTGTCGATCGCGGGGATATATTCCTTGGGAATGGATCCGCCGACGGTGATGTCCTCGAACTGGTAACCGGTGCCGGGTTCGAGCGGCATGAGATGCAGCTTACAGTGACCGTACTGTCCTTTACCGCCCGACTGACGCTTGTACATCCCCTCCGCGTCCACCGTTTTGCGGAACGTTTCGCGGTAAGCGACCTGCGGCGCGCCGACGTTCGCTTCCACGTGGAATTCGCGCAGAAGTCTGTCGACGATGATATCGAGGTGCAATTCGCCCATGCCGGCGATGATCGTCTGACCCGTTTCCTGATCGGTGTACGTCTTGAACGTAGGATCCTCTTCCGCGAGCTTGATCAGCGCCATCGTCATCTTTTCCTGACCCGCTTTCGTCTTGGGTTCAAGGGAAAGCTGAATAACCGGTTCGGGGAATTCCATCTTTTCGAGAATGATCGGGTGTTTTTCGTCGCACAGCGTGTCGCCCGTCGTGGTGTTCTTCAAGCCGACGATCGCGCAGATATCGCCCGAGCAAATTTCGGAAATATCCTTCCGCTCGTTGGAGTGCATCTGCACGAGACGGCCTACGCGCTCTTTCTTCTCCTTGGTGGAGTTATAGACGTAGGAACCTGCCGACAGCATCCCCGAATAGCAACGGAAATACGCAAGCGAACCGACGAACGGGTCGGTTGCGATTTTGAATGCAAGACCGGCAAACGGTTCGGAGTCGGAAGTCTTTCTCACTTCTTCCGCGCCCGTGTCGGGATTGACGCCCTTCACGTGGTCCACGTCGAGCGGGCTGGGAAGGAAATCGATCACGGCGTCGAGCAGGAACTGCACGCCCTTGTTGCGGTACGAAGAACCGCAGAGCATGGGAACCGCTTCCATCGCAAGACAGCGCTGACGAAGCCCTTTCACAATGTCTTCCTGAGAAAGATCGCCTTCCTCGAAGAACTTCTCCATCAGCTCGTCGCTTGCGGACGCCGCTTCTTCCACGAGTTTCGCGCGGTATTTCCCGGCGATCTCAGCCATGTCTTCGGGAATAGGTTCTTTGCGGAAATCCTTTCCGAGGTCGTCGTAATAGATCTCCGCTTCCATTCTGATCAGATCGATGATCCCGCGGAAAGTCTCTTCTTTGCCGATGGGAAGTTCGATCGGAACGGGATTCGCGCCCAAGCGTTCGCGGATCATCGTCTCTACGCGGAAGAAATCCGCGCCGTTGATATCCATTTTGTTCACGTACGCAATGCGGGGAACTCTATAAGTGTCCGCCTGACGCCAGACGGTTTCGGACTGAGGTTCCACGCCGCCTTTCGCACAGAAAGTCGCGACGGATCCGTCGAGCACGCGCAAAGAGCGCTCGACTTCCACCGTAAAGTCTACGTGACCGGGCGTATCGATGATGTTGAAACGGTGTCCCTTCCATGCGCAGGTAGTCGCCGCGGAAGTGATCGTGATCCCGCGCTCCTGTTCCTGCACCATCCAGTCCATCGTCGCGGTGCCGTCGTGCGTTTCGCCGATCTTGTGCGTCTTACCCGTATAGAATAAGATACGCTCGGTCGTCGTCGTCTTGCCGGCGTCGATATGCGCCATGATACCGAAGTTTCTCGTATGTGCTAAATCGTATTCTCTTGCCATAGATTATTCCGCTCAGAATCTGAAATGCGCGAACGCCTTGTTCGCTTCCGCCATTCTGTGCGTATCCTCCTTCTTCTTCACCGAACCGCCCGTGTTGTTGTAAGCATCCATGAGTTCCGCGGCAAGCTTTTTGCTCATCTCGCGCTCGCTGCGCTTTCTCGTGTTGATGACGAGCCAGCGGATGGCAAGCGTCTGACGGCGTTCGGGACGAATTTCGACGGGAACCTGATAGTTCGCACCGCCGACGCGTCTCGCCTTGACTTCGACCACAGGCGTCACGTTCGCAAGCGCCTGCTTAAAGATCTCCATCGGTTCCATATTCATTTTTTCTCCCATAAAGGCAAACGCATCGTACACGATCTTCTGGGCAACGCTCTTTTCGCCGTCGAGCATGATCTGATTGATCAGCTTCGTGACGACTTTGCTGCCGTACATGGGATCGGGCAATACGTCTCTCTTGGGAATTTTCCCTCTTCTGGGCATTTTGATATCCTCCTTTTTGGTCTTTGCGGCTTCGCCGCGAGGGCTTTTGAAAAAGCCACCCTTTCAGTACAGCTATCGCGCGCCGTTTTTCACGGCGGCGAACCTTCTTCCCTTGCGGGAATACTGCCTACTTTATCGGGGTAATATTCCGAAATTAAGTAGGGTAGAGCTAAAAAACTTACTTAGGGCGCTTAGCGCCGTATTTGCTGCGCGCCTGTTTGCGCTTCGCAACGCCCGCCGTATCGAGCGCGCCGCGTACGATGTGATAGCGGACGCCGGGCAGGTCTTTGACTCTTCCGCCGCGAATGAGCACGGAGCTGTGCTCCTGCAAGTTGTGACCTTCGCCGGGAATATACACGGTACCTTCCTGTTTGTTGGTCAAACGAACTCTCGCGATCTTACGAAGCGCCGAGTTGGGCTTCTTGGGAGAAGTCGTCGTCACGGAAAGGCACACGCCGCGCTTTTGGGGGCATCTGTCGAGAATGGGGCTCTTGGATTTGAAAGCTTCCTTTTCTCTGCCTTTCTTGATGAGCTGGTTGATTGTAGGCATCTCGTTCCTCCTTGTTCTTATTTTCGGAATATTCTCAAAGCCGCAAACGGCTGCAAGAAGCATGTCCCTCCGCAAAAATTCCGCGCACGAAAAATGCGCCCGTTTTTTTGCGGGCATGCTATATTCTACCAAAGCTTTTTTACTTTGTCAAACGAATTTATGCATTCCCCGGGAATTTTTTCACGATCTTTTGCATGCCCTTCTCTCACCGTCGCAAGACCGCTATCTATAAAAAGGAAAAGAATTCGCGCAAAGTATTGACAAATTCAGGAAAAAGCTTTATTATGTCTTATGGAAATTTAAAAGAATCAAGGAGAGCTTTTTTATGAACAAAATGACCGTAAAAGACGTAAAAGACTGGCAGGGCAAACGCGTGCTCGTCCGCTGCGATTTCAACGTCCCGATGAAGGACGGCGCGATCACCGACGAGAACCGCATCATCGGCGCGCTTCCCACGATCAAGTATTTAATGGAACGCGGCGCGAAAATCACCCTCTGCTCGCACATGGGCAAACCCCACTCCATCTTCTCCGACGAAGTGAAACTCAACAAGAAAGACAAGAAAAAGGTAGACGCCGGCGAGACGACCGCGGAAGCGATCATCGAAAAAGCGAAAAAGGACGAGCCTAAAAAACTCACCCTCGCCCCCGTTGCGAAGCGCCTGAACGAACTGCTCGGAAACAAGGTGACGTTTGCGGCGGACGTCGTGGGACCGGACGCGCAGAAGAAAGTCGCCGCCTGCAAAGAAGGCGAATGCGTTCTGCTCGAAAACCTCCGTTTCCACTGGGAAGAGGAAAAGAAAGACCTCGAATTCTGCAAAAAACTCGCCTCTTACTGCGACGCCTACGTGAACGACGCATTCGGCACCGCGCACCGCTCGCACGCTTCCACGGCGGCGATCGTGGAATACGGGCTGGTGAAAACCGCCGTCTGCGGCTTCCTCATCGAAAAAGAACTCTCCGTCATGGCGGATTCTCTCGAACACCCCGTCCGTCCGTTCGTCGCGATCCTCGGCGGCGCGAAGGTCGCGGATAAGCTGAACGTCATTTCCAACCTGCTCGAAAAATGCGACACGCTGATCATCGGCGGCGGCATGGCGTACACCTTTATCAAAGCGCAGGGCGGAAGCATCGGCACCTCTCTCGTCGACGAAGAAAAGCTCGACTACTGCAAAGAGATGATCGCCAAGGCGAAGGCGGCGGGAAAAGAACTGCTGCTCCCCGTAGACACCGTGATCGCCAAGGCGTTCCCCGACCCCATCGACGCGAAGATCGAAGTCGATGTCGTCCCCTCCAATGCGATCCCCGAGGACAGCATGGGACTCGACATCGGCGAAAAGACGCGGAAACTCTACGCGGATAAGATCAAAAACGCCAAGACGGTCATCTGGAACGGTCCCATGGGCGTATTCGAAAATCCCACGCTCGCGGCGGGAACGGTCGCCGTGGCGCAGGCTTTGGCGGACGCGAAAGGCGCGACCACGATCGTCGGCGGCGGAGACTCCGCAGCGGCTTGCACGCAACTCGGCTTCGCGGACAAAATCACCCACATTTCTACGGGCGGCGGCGCTTCCCTCGAACTGTTCGAAGGCAAAGTGCTTCCCGGCATCGCCTGCCTGAACGAAAAGAACTGAGCTATGCGGGGCGGCAGGTTCCGCCCCTTCTTTTTAAAAACATTCAAGGAGAAATACCATGCGTAAACCCATTATTGCAGGCAACTGGAAAATGAACAACACGGCGAAAGAAGGCGTCGCGCTCGTCGAGGCGCTGAAACCCCTCGTCAAAGACGCGGGTTGCGACGTCGTCGTCTGCGTTCCCGCCATCGATATCCCCGCCGTTTCCGAAGCGGTGAAAGGCAGCAACATCGCCCTCGGCGCGCAAAACGTCCACTTTGCGGAAAAAGGCGCGTACACGGGAGAAATTTCGGCAAGCATGCTCGCGGAATACGGCGTGAAATACGTCATCATCGGACACAGCGAACGCCGCCAATATTTCGGAGAAACGGACGAAACGGTGAACAAGCGCACGCTTGCGGCGCTCGACGCGGGACTGATCCCCATCGTATGCATCGGCGAAACACTCGAAGAACGCGAAACGGGCAAGACGGAAAAAGTGCTTGACCGCCAGATCGAAACCGGCATGAAAGGCATCGACGATATTTCGAAAATCGTGATCGCTTACGAACCCGTATGGGCGATCGGCACGGGCAAGACCGCGACCGCCGAACAGGCCAACGAAACGATCGGCTATATCCGCAAGAAAGTCGCCGAGACCTTCTGCCCGAAATGCGCGGAGAAAGTACGGATCCAATACGGCGGCTCTATGAACGCGGGCAACTGCGTACAGCTCATGGCGATGTCGGAAATCGACGGCGGACTGATCGGCGGCGCGTCTTTGAAAGCGCCCGACTTTTCCGCAATCGTGAATTACGACAAACAGAGCATGAAACTGCCCAAGGATTTAATGTAACGGTCTCCGGTCGAATAACCAACGCCCCGTTCGCATTTTGCGAACGGGGCGTTCTGTTTTTCCCTTGTTCGGTCAAAATGCGCGACGCATCCAAAAGGTTGCGCGAACCGGCAATCCGTTTCCAACGCTTTTCCCGAAAATATTTTCCCCTCTGCCGCTCGCATGCTTGCCAAATCCGAAAAACGGTTATATAATAAAGAAGAATGAACAACCGAGGTAAAGCAATTATGAAGACACCCTATGCACTGATCATCATGGACGGATACGGACTCAACCCCGTCGAAAAAGGCAACGCCGTGTTTATGGACGGCAGTACCCACGTAACCGCATTGCGCAAAGAATACCCCTCCGCGACGCTGGGCGCGAGCGGGCTTTCGGTCGGACTTCCCGACGGACAAATGGGCAATTCCGAAGTGGGACATCTCAACATGGGCGCCGGAAGAATCGTCTATCAGGATCTCACCAAAATCACAAAAGCGATTGAGGACGGAGACTTTTATTCCAACCCCGCGCTCGCGTCAGCAATGGACTCCGCTGCAAAGAACGACAAGAAATTGCACCTTTGGGGACTTCTCTCCGACGGAGGCGTTCACAGCCATATCGCCCATCTTTACGCCCTTTTGAAAATGGCGAAGGAGCGCGGCGTGAAACAGACTTACGTCCATTGCTTTATGGACGGACGGGACGTCTCCCCCACTTCGGGCGCGGGATTCGTCGCCAATCTTCTTTCCGAAATGAAAAAGCTCGGTTACGGAAAAATCGCTTCCGTATGCGGAAGATATTACGCGATGGACCGCGACAACAACTGGGACCGCCTCGAAAAAGCGTACGACATGCTCACGCTCGGAAACGGCGTGCAGGCAAGCGATCCCGTACAGGCGTTAAAGGACTCCTATGCGGCGGGCGTCACGGACGAATTCGTCCTCCCCACCAATCTCGTCGAAAACGGAAAACCCGTCGCGCTCGTGGGACAGGGCGATTCCATCATTTTCTTCAACTTCCGTCCCGACCGCGCGCGACAGATCACCCGCGCGTTCACGCAGAAAGATTTCGTCGTCCCCAAGGGCACGGCTTTCGTGCGCAAAACCGGATTCCTCGCGCCCGTGTACGTCTGTTTTACGGTGTACGACGCGGAATTTACCGGCTTGCAGATCGCGTTCCCCAAACAGAGCATGGAAAACACGCTCGGCGAATATCTCGCCAAACAGGGCAAAAAGCAGCTCCGCATCGCCGAAACGGAAAAATACGCGCACGTCACCTTCTTCTTTAACGGCGGCGTGGAAGCGCCGAACGACAACGAAGTGCGCGTTCTGATCAATTCCCCGAAAGTGGCGACCTACGATCTGAAACCGGAAATGTCCGCCTACGAAGTCACGGACAAAGTGCTCGAAGAACTTTCGACGGGCGAATACGACGCCATGATCCTGAACTTTGCAAACTGCGACATGGTGGGACACACGGGCGTAATCCCCGCCGCCGTCAAAGCGGTGCATACGGTGGACGAATGCGTGAAAAAGGTAGTCGATAAAATTCTTGCAATGGGCGGAAGCGCATTGCTCACCGCCGACCACGGCAACGCCGATAAAATGCTGGCGGACGACGACTCCCCCTTCACCGCGCACACCACGAACCCCGTGCCCGTCGTACTCATTTCCGAAAAACTGAAACACGCCGAACTGCGCAAAGACGGCATATTGGCGGACCTCGCCCCCACCCTGCTCGACATGATGGGACTTCCGATCCCCGCGGAAATGACGGGAAAAAGTTTGATCGCAAAATAATGCGCAAAACCGAACGGCAACGTCCGTTCCGCAACGGCAACGAAATTCCAATCAAAAAGTGCGGCATTGCGCCGCACTTTTTTTGCAAATCTATTCGGATAAATAATCTTCCATCTTGTTTTGCCGTACGACCCGTTTTCCGATAATCGTGATCGCCTGCCGAGGACAGTTGACAAAGCAACGGTAACACATCGTGCATTTCCCGTTGCCGACGGCTTTGTTATCTTTTATCTCCATGTTGCGCGTCGGACACAGCGAAACGCAAACGCCGCAGGCGACGCATTTCGCGCGATCGATTTTTACTCCGTTGAAATAGTTCTCGCTCTTTCGGCGGAAATACAGCCGTTGTCCCAGCAAACCGACGATCCTGCAAGAAACCGTCAACCCGTTTTTCGGATATCTACCCGATTTTATTCTGCGCGCGGCTTTCTCCAATTTTGCGTGGGCTTTTGCGACGGTTTTACGGCAGGCTTTCAGCGGCTTCTTTAATATTTTAACGTCGCCGATACAGTCAGGCATTTTCAGATGCACGCCGCCTAAAATCTCCGCGCCGTATTTCTTCAGCAGCCGCGCGGCACAGCCCGCGCCGTCGCCGCTGAACAACCCCATCGTCGCGACGATCATTATCTTTTTCTCCCGCCAGACGGCGGCATGCCCGACAATAAAGTCGTACACGAATTTCGGCAAGTTCGAATAGTACACGGGGTACGCAAAAACAACCGTATCAGCCGCTTGAATCGCGCCGACCGCCTCTTTATCCTCGATAGAATAAGTTAGCGCGTCCTCTTCAAGCAAGCGCAACAGATATTCCGTACAATGCTTTGTGTTTCCCGTGCCGCTGAAATATATGCCCGTCATAACATTTACAATATATCACGACTATGAATTATTTTCAAGCGGCATAGACGCAAAAAATGAAAAAGAAACCGCAAATGCGATTTCTCTTATCTCGGGGCGTGCGTATACCCCCGTAATGGTGGAGATAGCGTGACTCGAACACGTTACCTGTACGTTGCGAACGTACCGCTCTACCAGATGAGCTATATCCCCATGCAATTTGTGTTTTGATTATAACATAATTGCGAAAAAAAGCAAGCGTTTTTTTATGGAATTCCGTAAAAAATTTTTAAATCCTATAAAATGTTTTCTCATTGGCACAAAACTTTGGAATTATTTTGAAAGTAATTCCAAAAACGATTGACAAGTATAGCGGGATGATGTAAAATATCGTTACAATTCCGTGCGGGGGTATAGCTCAGTTGGTTGGAGCGCACGCTTCACATGCGTGAGGTCACAGGTTCGAGCCCTGTTATCCCCACCACCTAAAACCTAAAACGAATCACTATGAAAGTGTTCGGGTTAGGTTTTTTCTTTTGTTGTTAGTTTTACATAGTGTCGATAACGCCGACAAGCGGCGCGTTTATTATATTAAACACCGTCACCGTCCACAAGCCCTATGATATGATGAATGTTTGTTTCATATTCGCTGTTTATGGGTAATACTTTTCCGTATTTGTATGCTATAATCGTGCTATCGGACATAAGGAGGAATTCATTATGGATCTGCAAAAAATCGGTGTCTTTTTATCTGAATTGCGGAAAGAAAAAAATCTTACGCAAGATGAATTGGGCGAACAAATTGGCGTAACGAATAAAACCGTTTCTCGTTGGGAAAACGGAAATTATTTACCGCCTGTTGAAATGCTACAAATATTAAGCA
>CAJUJF010000016.1 GCA_910586825.1 uncultured Christensenellaceae bacterium
CGCGTGTATGGATTGCGAATATTTCGACCACGTGCATTTAGTCGAAATCAACCAAGACGACCAAAAAAGCCGCAAAAAAACCACCCGCAAAAAAGACCGTCAAAAAGGCGGACGCGGCGGCGGAAAACGCCGAAAAGACCAAAAGAGGCGCAAAATCGCAATACGCAAATAAGGTTTTACCTTATTTGGCGGAAATCGAACGGTATATCCATTACGGAGTTACCGAGGGCGATATATGCGACTTTTACGGCGTCGGTAAAACACAATGGGCGGAATACAAAAAGAAATATCCCGAATTAACCGAAACACTATCACGCGCGCGGGCGGCGCAAAAAAAAGACCTACTCGACAACGCTTTCCGCGTCGCTATCGGGTACGAATACGAGGAAGAATATACCGAGGAAATCAAAGACAAAAACGGCGCGGTCATATGGGAATTAAAGAACTTATCGAGAAACGCGCCGCCCTTTTGGCGGAGGCGCAAAAACCCGAAACCACCGCGGAACGTTTCGCGGAAATCCGCTCCGAAGTCGAACGCTTGAACTTCACGATCGAAGAAATGCAAAAGGCGGCGGAAAGCGAACAGCGCGAAGAAGAACTCCGCGCGGCACGTAAGCCGAACGGCAAACCCGCCGACGGTACGGTATTCGATCAGAACAAGACGGACGCGGAAACGCGCAAGGCGGCGGAAATCGAGGCAATCGAAACCCGCGCAAAAGACCTCAAAGCGGGCAAGCATGCGTCGGTTGAACACCGCGCCGTATCGTCCACGCAAACGCCTTTGTCGGTACTTGCAAGCGGCGAAATCAACCCCGCTTTTGAACAGGTCGGAACGCTCGACCGCCTCGTCAAAAACGTACACCTCGAAAACGCAAACGCCGAAAGTTACAAAGCACCTTTCGCAAAGACTATCGGCGAGGGCGGTATCACGTCCGAGGGGGCGGCGGCAACGTCCGCCGAGCCGACGTTCGGTTACGCAACGATCAACAAAATCAAAATCACAGCTTACGCCGAGGTAAACGAAGAAGTCGAGAAGTTGCCCGCGGCGGATTACGTTTCCGCGGTCGAGGACGCCGTCGTCGGAGCATGGCGCAAAAAGGTTGTCGGGCAAATCGTGAACGGTAGCGGCACGGACGAACTCGTCGGAATTGCGAACGCGCCGACGAGCATTATTACCGCGGCGCAAAGAAAGACGATTGCCACGATCGACGAAAACACGCTCGACGAAATCGTATTCGATTACGGCGGCGACGAGGACGTCGAGGGCGACGCGTACTTGATCCTCAACAAATTGACCCTCAAAGAATTTGCAAAGGTCAAAGGAACGGACAAAAGACGCGTGTACGAAATCGTCGTCCGCGGAAACACGGGAACGATCAACGGTATTCCGTTTGTATGCACGTCGAAAGTTTCGGCGTTCGGCAACGTTGCGGACGGCGCGGCGTACTTGTATTACGGCAAATTGCACGGATACGAACTCGCCCTCTTTTCTACGCTCGACGTTACCAAATCGACCGATTACAAATTCAAAGAGGGCGTTACGGCGTATAAGGTCGTCGGTTTCGTCGGTGGATCGCCCGCCATGTACAACGGCTTTATGTCGGTACAGAAAAAGGCGAAAACCACCTAATAACAACGGTTTTGATTGCGGGTTGCGGTCGATAACCGACGCGCAACGGCGAACGTTAAAGGAGGTCAACCGTGCAAAACGAAGTTGATAAAATTCTCTATAAAATGGGTTATTACGGTTGCGACCCGCAAAAAAAACAAGAAGTACAAGACTCTATCGACGCGGCAACCGAATTTATGCGCGAGGGCGGCGTACCCGAAGAAAAATTGAAATGCGCCCGCGCGTATTCGGTTAAAGCACTTTGGGCGGACGGTATCGACAAAGGATTAACCGTTGACGAAATCGTAAAACCCGACGGTATGGTTTGCGCGCTTATCGCGCAAATGCGGGATTGATTATGTCGGAGCAACGGATCACAACAAAACGTACGCTCGTCAAATTCGGCGTACAAACGACAACGCAAATCGCGGGAAAAGGCGCGTCCACGACGTGGGAAATTATCAAAGTACCGATCGGAACGGACGCCGACGGAAACCCGATAATGTCGGATTGCTTTTTTTGCGAGTGGGTCGGCAGTTACGGGGCGGCGGCTATTCAACAGCAAGCCGAGGGCGTAAAACGATCCGCGCGCGTACGCTTGCCGTACGTTAAAGCGGTTTACGACGCGTTGACGACAAAACAAACCCGCATTTACCTTTACGGCAAAACGGACGAGGCGCATACTTTCGTACTCGCGTCGGACGCGGACGATTACCTCGAACGGCATAAATTTATCGAGTTTCAAGTCAAGCATTACGGAGGCAAATAATGGACGTAAACGCGATTGTACAAGAAATACTCGACCGTGTATTGTTGCCGTTCGGTGTGGTATCGCACGATACGCGGCATGTCAAGGTTGACAAGATAGACGGTAGCGACGTAAAAGTCAATAACGACGAATACGTCGTTTACCGCGTTTTGTCAAATCGCCCGCGCGCTTACGGCGACGGCGCGCAAATCCTTTTCCGTGCGTATGTGGACGTCAATTATTACTACACATACGAAAAGACGGACGGGCGCGTCGCGGGCGTAAAAAGCCGCTTGCAAGCCGTCAAACGAGAAATTTTACGCGACGAACATTTCCGCATTGCAAACGATATTACCGATACGCCCGACGTTGATAATCCGTACCGCGGATTGAACGTCGAATTTGCATATATCGGGAGCGTTGGCAATGGGTAAAGGTATCACGACAAGCCGTTTACCGCTCGACGAACTCCCCTCCGCCCTTTCGGAAATATTGACGGACGCCGTGCGGGCGAATTTCGACGATCGGCAAGCCGCAATACAAGCGGGCGCGGAGGTATTCAAATCGGCGGTCGAACAAGCAACACCGAAAGATACGGGCGGCATGGCGGAGTCGTGGGAAATCAAAACAAAATACAAAGATCGCCGATACGTCGGCAATACAAAAACCGTCAGCGGCGGCGGGAAAGAAAATATCCCGCTTTCAAACGTGTTGGAGTATTCCGACAATCCGCATAACGGATTTATACGTCAATGTTTCGACGCCACGGAGTCGCGAATATTCGACGCAATCAAAAAAACACTTCAAAATCGGAGGTAAAAAATCATGACACAAGCAAAGGCGGCAACAACGCCCGAAAAGAATTTGATCCGTTTAGGAGGCAAGAATGTATCGCCCGCGCCGCAACCGACCCCGACCGCGACGACAAAGCGTTGCAAGCGGAAATCATTACGGATTATTTTTCGACCATGTACGAAGATCGCGGAATAAAGCAAAACCGCGGCAACGTCGCGGCGCGGAATATGGCGGCAATATTCAAAAACATTGATTAAAAAAGCGGGGCAATTTGCCCCGCTTTTATCATGCTCGTTTTGTTAAAATCATTATATCGACGCCGAAATTTTTACCCGATCCCCCGCCGTAAATCGAAGTAATAACGCCGTCGAAAGCGCAACCGTCTTTATATTTTTTGAGTATCTTTTCGGCAATGTCGCTCGGAACGACACCGATACACCCATTTAACGCGTTATTGTAAACCGCAACCGTATTCGGGTATTCCGCCGTCGGCGCATGTTTTATCGTAAGCATATCCCCCACCACGGACGCGGCGATTATTGATTGTCGATCGTCGAACGTAACACCGTTGATTTTCGTTTGTATCGGCAATTTTTTATCGGGAATAAACGGCATATCAATTTCGACACGTATATCATGTTTTCCGTCGATTATGTCGCATGACGCAATACGACAATTATAATCCGCCTTGCCGTAAACGGCGCGCAACTGTTTACAATACGGAAACAACCCGATTTTTATTTCGCCGATATAACAATTTGCGTCGATTATCGGGTTTCCGTTGCTTGACCGCATTATTGCGTCGCTTTCAAATTTGATAACGCAAGGATCGCCCGCGTTTATTAAAATTCCCTCGACGCGATTTTCAAATACCGTAAGTTTGACAATATTTTTATATGTTGGTAACGGTGCGGGTTGCCGTGCGGAGGCGGCTATTTGCGCCCGCAATTCGGCTTGACGGGCGTTATTCGCGGCGATCGCATTATTTACCGACGGGCGTTGCGTTACCGTTTCCGACGCCGTACGGGCGGCGGATTTTGCGTCGCGCTCCGCTTTCGTTTCGCGGCGGCGGGCAATTACCGCAAACACCGTAAAGACGACACCGACGGCAAGCAATAACAGCACGACGACGGCTTGCCACGCTTGCATATTTTCGCCGTTTTCCCCGATTGATCCGCTTATCACGCCCGCAAAGATTACGAGCGGCAACCACGCCGCAACCGCGATAATGATACGGATTGACCGTTTAAGATTGTAAAACCATTTCATGATTAAAAGCCTCCTCCGCTTTTGATTTCTTTTTCGATTTGATACGCAAAATGTAAAACCTCGGTTTTTTCCCGAATACCGAAACCCGATACCACTTTCAATAATTCAATATCGAGCGCGGATAAACCGTCGCACATGTCGCCCGCGATTGCGGTATTATGCGAGTTATTGTTTCCGATAATTTGTTGTAACGGCGCGGTGGCGGGTGCGCCGCGCGGCTCGTTGCCCGTTATAAGATAATCGAGCGACACGCCGAAATATTCCGCAAGTTTAGGATAATACGACGCCGATATGTCATGTTTACCCTTTCGCCACTCCGAAACCGTCGTCGCCCGTACGCCCAAAAATCGGGCAATATCGCTTTGACGTTTCTTTTGTTGTTTGGCAAGATCGAATATGCGCTCCGCAATCGTCATAAATAAAAAATCCTCCTTGAAACGATTTTTTCGGAAACCGCAACAAGAAAGATTGACATTATCGACGCGTCGGTATATAATAGACGTACGGGTATCGAAGTACCGAGATAAAACGGGGTCGGTATCCATTAGCCACGTGATATTGGCAAATTCCTTGCCGTGGTATAGTGATTGTCGCAAATCTATTATACTAAACGTTCGGGAAAAAGTCAACGAGCGCGGCTATAAATTTATGTCGAACTTATCGGCATAACGAAAAACGCTCCCACGGTGGGGGCGTTTTTCTTAGCAAAAAAAGTTAAAATTTTTTCGGAAAATCGCGTAAAAAGTGTTGACATATCACGGGGTATGTGATATAATATAGGTACAAGGTTGAGGGAAACGGAAACCTTGAATACATAAAAGGAGGTACGCGGTTATGGATAATATCGAAAAAGCCTTGCGCGACTTGGTGGACGCGGTTAAAAGTAACGAAACGGTGGAACGTGTAACAGTTACAATAACCCTCAAAAAACCCAAACCGAACAAGGCAAAACCGAAAGACGATAAATAGTCGTCGATAGGCGGAGCGGGGCGGCGGCAACCGCCCCCTCGTAAGTCCTATTATAACACAATGCGGAAAGGGTTGTCAACCCGTATAAAAGGACTATGGAGGCAAAAATGGCAAAAAATCATTGGTTTGACAAGTATATCGGTTGCGCGTTTTATCTTTTCGACGATATGACGGGCGGAAATGCGGGCGAGTATATTTTTTGCGGCGTGTGTGAACACTCCGACCATGACAACAAACGCGACCCGTTGCAATACGAATTTTGCGCCGACGATAAACCGCAAATATTACTGTCATACAAAGACGCGAGGCAAGTTATGGGCGCAATGATTGACCGTATCACATACGGCAAAAAAAATTAACGGAGGTATATTATGACTATCGAGAAAAACGGCAAAATTTACACGGCGAAAGAAAATAAAGCGTCGTGGACGGTATCCGCGGCGGCGGATCGTGTTACGGTTTCGGTAAAAGTGCCGAAAGACGTTTGCCCCACTTTCGACACATTAAAAGCATACGTCGCCGCAAACGATTTATTTTAAGGAGGTGCAATATGGCAAGAAGTGAGGCGCAAAAAGCCGCCGACAAACGTTATCGGGAAACACACAAAAGCGATTTGATAAAATGGGCGACGTGGTTAAAACCCGCGGAGGCGGAGGAAATCGACGCGGCGATTAAAGCGTCGGGAAAAAACAAAGCCGAGTTTTTGCGTTGGGCGGTCGGCGAATTGAAAAAACAAAACGAAAACAAATAATCGAACGGCGGGCAATCGAAAAATTTATCGGTTGCCCGTTTTTCTATTCTACGGAGGCAAAATATGAAAGGAATAAAATACACGGCACACGAAAAAGAAAAGGCAATCAAATTGTGGCTTGCCGACGGCGTGGACGTTTTCAAAGTGGCAAAAAAATTCAAATGCACAATTCAAAGCCTTTATCGGTGGCGGCGGCAATACGACGGCACGACGGACAGTTTGAAAAACAAATCAAGCCGTCCGCACACACCCCACCCGAACGCCCACACGGACGCGGAGGCGGCACATATCGCAGAGGTTTTGCAATCATGCGACGGAATAAGTTACGCCGAGGTTTTGGGCGTCATGCGGGCAAAATACGGGTATTCCCGAACGTACGGCGGCATGTACCGTTTTATTATGAAACACAAACTCCGCCCCGCGCGCGAGAATAAAAACTATATCGCGCAACCGTACGACACCCCGCAAATGCTCGGCGTCAAATGGCAAATGGACGTCAAATATATTCCGTTTGAGTGCGGGCGCGGAATTTATCGAACGGAAAGACTCTATCAATATACAATGATCGACGAGGCGACGCGGGAGCGGTTTTTGTATCCGTATAAAGAAAAATCGGGATTTTCGACCGTTGATTTTATAAAGCGCGCGATCGTTTATTTCGGGTATTTGCCGCATATTATCCAAACGGACAACGGCACGGAATTTACAAACCCACGCGGCACGGGCGACGGCAAGATACACGCCGTCGATAAATTATTAAACCGCCTCGGCATTTATCATAAATTGATACGCGTTTACACGCCGCGCCACAACGGCAAAGTGGAACGATCCCACCGCTCCGATCAAGAGGGATTTTATAATTATTTATCGTTTAAGACGTTCGACGAATTACTCGAAAAAATGCAAGCGTGGAACGTGCGATATAATAATCGCCCGCACTCGTCTTTACGCGACAAGCACGGGCGGCGGTCGTGGATTACCCCGCTCGACAAACGCGCCGAATATTTGGAAGAATTAAAAACAAATGCGGGCGGCGGGTATCATATTCGATTTTTGAAATCCCGCGCGTCGTAACGCGTACGACAACCGAACACCGACGCCGCAACGCGCCCACCACCGCGGACGCGGGTTTTTGCGCGCCCTTTCCGTCGTTTTTATGACGCAAAACGCCCGTTCGACCCCTCTTTTGCTTGATTTTTTCGTCGTTTTTTGGTATGATAAATAAAACCTAATAATTTTTAACAAATTCTATTAAAAAACGCTTGACAAAACAACAGTTTCGCAGATTCTGTCCCCTATCACCGAAAATTGCCGACGATTTCACTTTCCTTACACCCGAATACGATCAAAAACGGCGAAAACCGACACGGAGACGTACGACGAAAAAAAGCCCCGCCGTACGGAAAATCCGCACGGCGGGGCTTGCGCGATCATTCTTCGCTTGCGCGTTCTTTGATCTCCACGTTGTACTTTTTGGAATCCCTGGGCGTTGCGGCGCGCACGAGCGTGCGCAGCGCCTTGGCGATTTTCCCCTGCTTCCCGATCACCTTTCCCATATCGGAGTCGGAGAGCAACACCGTCACGGTGATCGCCTCGTCCGTCTCCTCGGTGCGGTACTCGATATTCGCCTTGTCCTCGGCGAACTGTTCCACAACGTATTTGATTAAATCCAACATAGCCGTATCTCCTTATAATTTCGGTGTGTTTGCGGAAAGGAGCCGCGCGGCGACTTCCGAGTTACTTCTTTTTCTTCGTCTTGGTCTTGCTCGGGCTGAGCTTCGCGGATTTTTCCATCGCGCCCGCCTGAACGAGCAGGGACTTCACCGTTTCGGTCGGCTGAACGCCCTTTGCGAGCCAATCCTTCGCCTTGTCCACGTCGACGGTGAGCGTGACGGGCGTCGACTTGGGATCGTAATAACCGATCTTCTCGATATATTCCCCCGTAGCCGCCTTGCGCGCGTCCACTACCACGATGCGGTAGACGGGGGACTTTTTGTCGCCGAGTCTGACCAATCTCATCTTAACCATAATCCTGACCTCCGTAAATTGATTTTCTTATTTTCAGAACGGGAAACGCTTTCTGCCTTTTCCGCCTTTGAACTGTTTCATGAGCTGCTTCGTCTGATCGAACTGTTTCAGCAGCTGGTTGATCTCCTGCACCGTAGTCCCCGAACCGAGCGCGATCCTGAGCTTGCGGGAGGAGTTGATGATCTGCGGGTTGTCCCGCTCGCGCGGCGTCATGGAAAGGATAATCGCTTTCGTCCGCTCCATGCGCTTTTCGTCGAGATCCTTTTCGCTGAGCTTCATCTTACCGGCGCCGGGGAGCATGGAAGCGAGCGCGCCCGCGCCGCCCATCTTTTTCAGCGCCTCGAACTGCTGCAAATAATCGGTCAGCGTAAAATTCGCTTCGCGCATTTTGCGCTCCATATCCTTCGCCTGCTGTTCGGAAACGGCTTCCTGCGCCTTTTCGATCAAAGACAGAACGTCGCCCATGCCGAGGATCCGCGACGCCATGCGGTCGGGATAAAAAGGCTCCAAATCGGTAAGCTTTTCGCCGACGCCGATGAATTTGATCGGCTTGCCCGTGACCGCCTTGATCGAAAGACAGGCGCCGCCGCGGGTATCGCCGTCGAGCTTTGTCAGAATCACGCCCGTCACGTTCAGCCGCGCGTTAAAGGTTTCGGCAACGTTCACCGCATCCTGTCCCGTCATCGCGTCGACCGTGAGCAGAATTTCCGTCACGTCCACCGCTTTTTTGATCTCTTCCAGCTCTTTCATGAGCGCGTCGTCGATATGCAACCGACCCGCGGTATCGACGACGACGGTGTCGTACCCCATTTTATTGGCGTATTCCACCGCCTGTTTCGCGGTTTTCGCGGGATTCTGCGTTCCCTTTTCGAACACTTCGGTATTCGCTTTTCCGCCGACGACTTTCAACTGATCGATCGCCGCGGGACGGTAAATGTCGCACGCGACCAGAAGCGGTTTCTTGCCCTGTTTTTTCAGCTGTAACGCAAGTTTTCCGCACAGCGTCGTCTTGCCCGCGCCCTGTAAGCCGCACATTAAAATCACGGTGGGCGGTTTGGACGAAACTTCGAGTTTGGCGTTTCCCGAACCCATGAGCGCGATCAGCTCGTCGTTGACGATCTTGATGACCTGTTGCGCGGGATTGAGGGAATCGAGCACCTGCTGCCCGACCGCTTTTTCCGAAACCTCGGCGATAAACTGTTTTGCGACTTTGATATTGACGTCCGCTTCCAAAAGCGCGATCCGCACCTCGCGCATCGCCGTGCGGATTTCCAGCTCGGTGAGTTTTCCGCGCTTCGTCAGCTTGCTGAATATGTGGTTGAGCCGCTCCGAGAGCGAAGAAAACAGCGCCATGATTACTCCCCCTTTCCGCTTTCCAGAATGCGTTCCATCTCTTCTCTGTGTTCGGGATAACTCTGCCCGAACCGTTCCAGCGCTTCCGTAATTGCAACGAAATGCAATTTTTCCTCATACTCTTCCAGCTTTCTGCGGCAGATGCTCAGACAGTCGGAAACGCCCTGACGCGAACAGCCCTTTTCTTCCGCAATCTCCGAAAGCGACAAGTCGTAATTGAAATAGAGGTCGGTCATCTCACGCTGCGTCTCGGTGAGAAGCGGACTGTATTTGTCCCACAACCGCATAAACTGCAAATCTTTCATAAACCGTTCCCATTATAACAGCAAAAAAAACGCCTGTCAAGTAATTTTCCTCGACAGGCGAAATTATTTATTACCATTCGAAAAATCCGCTATCGGTTTTTGCGGAACGACCTTCTGAGGATCACGATACAAACGCGCAACGCACCCGCAAGACAGTCAAGGACAACAGCAATCAAAAAGAACAGGTTGATCGTTTTCATGGTAATCTCCTTATCGAATCTAAGGAAATCATATTCAACGAACCCGCGTTTTTCAAGCGAACGGCTTTTACATTTCCGCAAATTCGCTTGTCAATCTTCGATTGTAATCCGTTATCGTCATACGAATCCCTCCACGAACTCCTCCGCGTCGAACGGAACCAGATCGTCGATCTTCTCGCCGACGCCCGCGAACACGACGGGGATCCCGAGTTCGCCGCAGAGCGAAAACACAAATCCGCCTTTTGCCGTGCCGTCGAGTTTGGTCAGCACGATGCCGTCGAGTTCCACCGCCTCGTCAAACACGCGCGCCTGATTCACGGCGTTTTGCCCCGTCGTCGCGTCCAACACCAGAAACTTGAAAAACGCGGCTTCCGGATACTCCCGCGTCACGACGCGGTCCATTTTTTTCAGTTCGTTCATCAGATTCTCTTTTACGTGAAGCCGCCCCGCCGTATCCACCAACAAGACGTCCGTATTCCGCGCTTTTACGGAGGCGACCGCATCGTAAATCACGGCGGAAGGGTCGCTCCCCTCTTCGTGCTTGACGATGCGCACTTTGGCGCGGTCCGCCCAGACGTTGAGCTGGTCGGAAGCCGCCGCACGGAAAGTGTCCGCCGCGGCAACGGTGACGCTCTTGCCCTGTTTGACGAAGTAATTCGCGACTTTCCCGATCGTCGTCGTCTTTCCGACGCCGTTTACGCCGACGAACATGATCACGCAAGGAAACGATATTTGAGGGATCTCCGCTTCGTTGAGCGTATCTTCGAGAATATCTTTTAAAAGATCGGTCACGAATTTTTCTTCTTTGACCTTATTTCCGATCGCCTCTTCCCGTACCTGATCCACCACCTCTTCCGCGGTGCGCACGGAGACGTCGGAAGAAATCAGAATTTCTTCGAGCTCGTCGTAAAAATCGTTTCCGATTTTGTTTTTCAAAAACAGTTGCCGCATTTTATGCGCAACGTTATCTTTTGTCTTTTTCAGCGCGTCTCTGATTTTTCCGAATATTCCCATGTTGTCACCTTATGATCCCGCTTTTTTAAATCACGGTATCGCCGCCCAAACGCTCCTCAACCTCGGAAAGCTTGACCGACACGATCTTGCTCACGCCCTTTTCTTCCATCGTCACGCCGAACAGCGAATCCGCCTGATTCATGGTGGGCTTGCGGTGCGTGATCACGATAAACTGCGTATCGTTGGAAAACTTCTTTAAGTATTTCGCAAAACGGTCTACGTTCGCTTCGTCGAGCGCGGCTTCGATTTCGTCGAGAATACAGAACGGCATCGGGCGGGTCTTTAAAATCGCAAACAGGATCGCAATCGCCGTGAAAGCGCGTTCGCCGCCCGACAGCAACGATATTTTCGCAAGCTTTTTCCCCGGCGGACAGGCGACGATTTCCACGCCCGCGTTGAGCGGATCGTCGCAGTTCTCGTAATCGAGCTGCATTTCCGCCCGACCGCCGCCGAACAGCTCTTTGAATATCCGCGTGAAGTTCGAATTGATCTCGTTGAAACCGTCGTCGAACTTTTTCTGCATCTCGGTCTTCAATTCGCCCAGCACCCGTTCCAGATCGTCGATGCCCTTGTCCAGATCGTCCTTTTGCGTGAGCATCTCGTTATAGCGAACCATCAAATTGTCGTAATCCTCTTCCGCGTTCTGGTTCACGGGACCGAGCATGGTGATGTTCCGTTTCAAACTCGTGATCCGCGTCTGCGCTTGCGCGGGATCGTAATCTTCGTCGCGCAGATCCTGCGCGCTTTCGTATTCCAGATTGTAGGCTTCGGCGATGCGCTGTTTCAGATTTTCGAGGTTGGTTTCCGCTTTGGAAATTTCCAGTTCGTAGGCGTGCTTTTTCTCACTCAGCGTCATCTGACGGGCAAGAAGCCCGCGTTTTTCTTCCGCAAAACCGTATTGCCGCTGCATTTCCGCCTGTTTCTCCGCTTCCGCTTCGCCCAGCCGTTCGCGCAGCAACGCGACCGTGCGCTGTTCCTCTTCTGTCAGGGCGACCTTTTCGCCCTTCCGTTTTAATTGTTCGATCTGAATTTCCGTGTCGGCGATGTTCTTGCGCGAATCATCCACCTTCACGAGCAGTTGCTCTTTTTCGCGCTGCATGCGGATGACGCTCGCCTCTTCCGCTTCCTGCGCGCTGCGCAGAGACGCCGCTTCCACCCGTAAATTATGTAACCGGTCGGAAATCCCGTCCCGCTCGGCTTTGAGCTTTGCGATCTCCTCCTGTCTTGCGTTCGCCTCCGCCGCCGCTTCGTTGCGGATCCGGTTCAGAACGTCCTCGTTCTCGGCGGAAGAATTTACCTCGTTTTCCAGATCGTCCACCCTGCGGGAAAGCCGTTCCAAGAGCGCGGTGTACTCGGTTTCGTCCCGTTCCGCGTCCGTCACCAAGCCGGACAGGGCGATCTCCTGTTGCGAGAGCGCCGCGAACCGCGCCGTCTCCTCCTGCACTTTCACGCGGAATCCGTCGTAACGCGCCTGCGCGTCGGCAAGATCTTTTTCGCAGTCTTCGAGCGCGGACTTCAACTTCTCCGCCGTCGCACGCTTGCGCGCAATGCCCTCTTCGCATTCTTTGATGTGCCGCTCGCCCGCAAGCAGATTCCCGCTTTCCTTGCGGCGGGAACCGCCCGTCATCGCGCCGCTCGTCGCGATGGTGTCGCCGTCGAGCGTGACGATCTTGAACGCGCGGGGATACTTTTTGGAGATCTGCGTCGCGCTTGCGATGGTGTCGCAAACGAGCGTGTTTCCGAGCAGATTCTTAATGACGTTATCGTAATAGGGATCGTATTTTACAAGCTCGTCGGCAAGTCCGCACACGCCGCTTTCTTTGAGCGCAAGCGTAATTTCGCGGCAGTTGCCGCGCGGACGCATGGTACTGACGGGCAGAAAGGTTACGATCCCGCCGCCCGTGCGTTTCAGATATTCGATGAGATACCGCGCGTCGTCCGAATCCGCGGTGACGAGGTTCTGCATCGCCGCGCCGAAAGAGGTCTCGATCGCGACTTCGTACTTCTTTTCGGTCGACACGATATCCGCGATCGCGCCCTTCAAGCGGTTGCCGATCTCAGGATTGTCCTTCGCCGTCAGTTGGAGCTTCCGCACCGAATCGCGATAACCGTCGAAGCGGTTTTTCAGATTCCGATAGAGTTCGAGATTGTTCGTGAGGTTGAGAACGGAAGTATTGCAATCGACGATCTCTTCCGTAATCTTCTGCCGCGAGCGGGAAAGGTCGCCGATCTCCTCTTTCAAATTCTCTTCCGACTGCGGCTTCGCGTCGAGAAAACGCTCGCATTCCGTTTTCTGTGCGCGGCACTCGCCGAGCTGGCGGGAATACTCTTCCTTCCGCGACTGCGCTTTTCCGATCGCGACGCGCACTTCGCCGAGCCGTTCGCTCGCCGCGTCGCGTTGCGCCGACAGACTGCCCACGTTGGCGCGCACGTCCGCCAGGCTTTCGACGGACTTCAACTCGCCCGCCCGCTTTTCGTCGGAAATGCGTTCGTACGCTTCGACGCGCGCGTCGGCTTCGCGTACTTTTACCGACAATTCGGAACATTCCCGTTCGATCTCCTGCGCGCGCTTTGCGCCCGAGGCGCTCTTCTTCGTGCTTGCCGCAACGAGCACGTCGATCTCCGCCGTTCTGCGCAGCGAATACTCCACGTCTTCCTTCGCCCGGGAAAGCTGACGGTGATAAGAACGGATCTGCTCGCCGATGAGCTTCGCCTCCCCCGTTTTTTCCATCATGCCGACTTCGAACAGACGGAGTTTCTCGTTTAAAGAACGGAGTTTCTCGTCCGCCGCCGCAACCGCCTCTCTGCCGATCCGCTCTTCCTCGTCGATCACGCCGAGACGGTTCTCCACGCCCGTGAGCTGTTCGCCCGTTTCGGAAATTTTCAGGCGGTATTTTTCGGTCTCTCCCGCAAACGAATCGTAATGCACGAGATAGGAGTTGACCTCTTCGTAACGGAGCTGTTCGGAATACTCGCGGTATTTCTTCGCCGTCTCCGCCTGTTTCTCCAAGGGCCGAAGCTGTTTTTCCGCTTCGTCCATACGCTGTACGAACACGGTGAGATTCCCTTTTGCGTTTTCCAGCTTGCGCTCGATCTCGCCCTTTTGGGATTTGAACTTCATGACGCCCGTCGCCTCTTCGAAGATCGCGCGGCGATCCTCCGGCTTGGCGTTCATGATCTGTTCGACCTTGCCCTGTCCAATGATCGAATAACCCTCTTTCCCGATTCCGACGCCGTGCAACAACGCGACGATGTCTTTCAGACGGCAGGGTTGCATATTCAAAAGATATTCGCTCTCGCCCGAACGGTAAAGGCGTCGGGTCATCGCGACTTCTTCGTATTCGATATCGAACAGACGCTGCGCGTTGTCGAATACGAGCGTCACTTCGCAATACGAAAGCTGACGGCGGGATTCCGTGCCGTTGAAAATGACGTCCTGCATGTTCGTACCGCGCAGGGTTTTCGCCGACTGTTCGCCGAGCACCCAACGCACCGCGTCGGCGACGTTGCTCTTTCCGCAACCGTTCGGTCCGACGATACAGGTCACGCCGTCGTCGAATTTCACCGAGGTCTTGTCCGCAAACGACTTAAACCCCGCAAGTCTTATTTCTTTGAAATTCACTTTTTCAGCTCCTTGTTGAGTTTCGCGAACAGCTTTTTCGCCGCTTCCGTCTCCGCCGCCTTCTTGCTCTCGCCGAAGCCGTCCGCTTTTTTGCCGAGCGCGCTTACGCGACAGCAGTATCCGCCGTTACGCTCCTCTACCCGATACACGGGCGTCGTTTTGGTGCGCTCTTGCACGAATTCCTGCAAAAGCGTTTTATGGTTCTCCGTCTGTGTTACGCTCAGAAACCGATCGAGAAATTTCCGCACTTCCGCCATGCCGCCGTCGAGATAGATTCCCGCGACGACCGCCTCGAAGAGGTTGGACGCCGTTTTCCCGTTGACGTTGCTCTTTCCGCCGGAATACCGCAGAAAGCGCATCAGCCCCGCGCGCTCTTCCGCGCGGCTCAACGCGGTCTTCGAAACGTACTGCTTGCGCAGCTCGGTCAGCTTGCCTTCGTCGGACGAATCGTTCCGAAACAGGTTTTCCGTCACGCAAAACCCCAGCACCGCGTCCCCCAGAAACTCCAACCGTTCGTTGTTCGGCTCCTTGCAGAAGTTGGTGTACGAGCGGTGCGTAAAACACGTCTTTAACAGCGATTTGTCTTGAAAGGCATACCCGATCGCACGTTCCGCGAGCGCGTAGGTCTCTTCGCCCCAATCCTCTCCGTTATTCATCGATCGTCCCCTCGATTGCCGTTCCCGCAAGCGCTTCGGAAATATTGCCGATCAGATTTCCGCGGTACGCGTCCACCGCCTGTATTACGGACGGCGTTATGCTCTTCGCCTTCGAAGAGCCGTGCGACTTGATCACCGCTTTTTTCAGCCCCAGAAACACCGATCCGCCGAAGCGCGCGTAATCGAGCATGTATTTGAGTTTGCCGATCTGCTTCTTCGCGCAGAGATAGGAAAGCTTGCTTCCGAGCGAAGCGCGGAACTCCCGGTTGAGAACGGCGGAAACGGTCTTGCCGCAACCCTCGATGGATTTGAGCGCGACGTTGCCCGAAAATCCGTCGGATACCGCAACGTCCACGTCGCCGTACATGATGTCACGACCCTCGATATTCCCGACGAAATTGACGCCCTTCGTCTGCTTCAACAGCTGATGCGCTTCCTGATGGAGCGAATCCCCTTTGTGCTCTTCCGCGCCGTTGGTGAGCAATCCCACGCGCGGGTTTTCCACGCCGAAGGCGGCTTTCGCATACGCGGAAGCCATGACGCCGAATTGCGCGAGATAGGCGGGCTTGCACTCCGCGTTCGCGCCGCAATCGCAAAGCAGCGTGCGCGTTCCCCGCACGTTGGGGATCCCGGGGCAGAGCGCGGGACGAAGCACGCCTTTGATCCTGCCGACGAACATGATCCCGCCCGTGAGCACGGCACCCGTAGAACCCGCCGAGACGAACCCGCCCACGTCCTCCCGTTCCTTTAACAGCTTCAACCCCACGACGAGCGAGCTGTCGCGTTTGGAGCGCACGGCGGAAGTGGGAACGTCGTCGTTGGTGATCACTTCGCTGCAATGCACGATCTCCACGCGCGAAGCGTCGTAACGTAATTTTTCCAATTCGGCGCGGATCAGATTTTCGTCGCCCGTAAGAACGACGGCAAAATCCTTCCGCTCTTTCAGCGCGAGCACCGCGCCTTTTACGATCTCAGAGGGCGCGTTATCGCCGCCCATTGCGTCTACTACGATTTTTAACATAATCATCTCCGATGAAATCGATACGGATAAATTATACCATTTTCTTTGAGAAAAAACAATATCTTTCGGGCGTTTTCGCCGAAAAAACTCGGCGGAAAATTCCGAAAGACAGGACGGATTTTTTTATTTTACGCATGTGGAAACAGATTATTCCCGCTCGATCCCGACGACGGGTTCGTAATCCCCCAGCACGCGGACGGCGCGTTCGACGTCGTTTTGCACTTCTCTGTCCGACTTCGGGCAGGAATAGGGGATCCCGATTTCAAACACCGCTTTCGTCTTTGCGCCGCGCACGAGACGGAAATCGTGCAGTTCCAGCCCCGACACCATGCCCTCCGTCGCGGCGCGGACCCGCTCTTCGAGCAGTTTCGCCTCTTCGTCGCGAACGTCCACGGGATCGAGATGCGCCGTCAGTTCCACGCCGAGTTCCGCGAAGATCTTCCGCTCCAAACCGTCGATGATTTCGTGCGAAGCGATCGCGGACAGCTCCGCAGGCATTTCGATATGAGCGCTCGCGAAAAACTTGTTGGGACCGTACCGATAAGCGCGCAGGTCGTGCAAACCCAATACGCCGTTTCCATTCAGAATGATCGCGCGGATCTTTTCGAGAAGCTCGGGATCGGGCGCCTGTCCGAGGAGTTTCGAACCCGCTTCCCGCTCGATGGCGATCCCCTGCCACACGATAAAGAGCGCAACGAGCAATCCCGCGTACCCGTCCGCGGCAAATCCGCAAAAACGGGTCAACAGAAGTCCGACACCGACCGCCGCGGTCGCAACGCAGTCGCACGCGCTGTCCCGCGCCGCCGCGCGCAGAGTATCCGAATCGATCTTTTTCGCATTGACGCGGTAAAATACGAACATGCCCGCTTTCACCGCGATCGAAGCGCCGAGGAGCGCATACGCCCATACGTTTCCCGAAGCAGTCCCGCCCGCAACGATTTTTTCGACGGATTCGCGGATCAACCCCGCCGCCAATAAAAGTACGAAAAAGCCGATGAGCAACGAAGCGATGTACTCCGCGCGTTGGTGTCCGTAAGGGTGTTCCTTGTCGGCGGGTTTCGAAGAGATGCGGAAAGAGACGAGCGAAGCGATCCCGCTGCCGCAATCGCTCAGATTGTTCGCGCCGTCCGCGGCAAGGGAAACAAGCCCCGTCAGCGCGCCGCACGCGATTTTTGCCGCCGCCAGCAGGAAGTTGAGAATGATCCCGACGGCGCTGACCAAAATGCCGCGCCGCGTGCGCAGTTTTTCGTTTTGTTCCATACAGTTATTATACACAAAAAACGGGCGCTTGTCACGCGGCGGCGGAAGATGCGGTATAAATTTCCCCGAACGGGTCGATAATGGAGCTGCGGTGAGCAAAATTCCGACCCGCTACATATACTGAAAGCGGAGGATGCTCACGAAAGAAGGTGGTTATATGGTTGTAAAACGCGGTGAATTGTACTATGCGGATCTTTCTCCCGTTGTGGGAAGCGAACAGGGAGGCGTGCGCCCCGTGCTTGTCGTGCAGAACGACACGGGCAACAAATATTCCCCCACCGTGATCGCCGCCGCGGTGACGAGTAAAATACACAAGGCGAAGCTCCCCACGCATATCGAACTGCCGCAGGCATTCGGACTCGCGAAGGACAGCGTGATCCTGCTCGAACAAATCCGCACGATCGACAAGAAGCGGCTGATGTCCCGCATCGGGGAACTGCCGCCCTCCACGATGTCGCGCGTCAACCGCGCGATCCTGATCAGTCTGGGATTTTGATTTTATCTTTCAAAGCGCCGCGCAGGCGCTTGTTTCGCTTGTCAATTTTTTTAAATCTGTTATAATGTTCTCAACAAAAACTCCGGGGAGAAGATCATGACGGAAACGGAAAAAATGCGGGCGGGGAAACCGTACGATACAAGCGACGCGGAAATCGTCGCGCGGAAAGAACTCGCGCACAAGCTGTGCGTCCGCTATAACATGACGAGCGAAACGGATACGGACGCCCGCAAAGAGATCCTCGCGGAATTGCTTCCGCATACGAAAGCGGGTTTTTACCTGCAAGGTCCCTTTTCCTGCGATTGCGGCGACAATATCTACTTCGGCGAAAATTTTTACGCGAATTTCAACCTGACGATCCTCGATTGCTGTCCCGTGCATATCGGGGACAACGTGATGATCGGACCGAACGTATCTATTTACACTCCCGTCCATCCGTTGCGCTGGCAACAGCGGAATATCCGCAAAAAGGCGGACGGAACCGCATACGATTACGAATACGCAAAACCGATCGCGATCGGAAATAACTGCTGGATCGCGGGAAGCGTTACGATCTGCGGCGGCGTCACGATCGGAGACGGTTGCGTGATCGGCGCGGGAAGCGTCGTAACGCGGGACATCCCGCCCGATTCGCTCGCGGTCGGAAACCCCTGCCGCGTGATCCGCAAAATTACCGAAAAGGACGATCTCGAAGAGCTGATCGGAAGAGATTAAAAAAACTCCGCCGCTTAAAAAAGCGGCGGAGTTTTATTCACTGTTTTTTAAAACGCAATTTCCGCGGTAAACGGATCCAGTTGCGTTTCAAACGCTTCCACGTAGATATAAAGCACGGAATCCGATTTCTTACCTTTCAAACTCGCGTAATCGCACGCCATAAAGCTGTCGTAATCCTTATAATAAAACTCCACGACCGGCGAGTACATGCCGCAAACGGTACGAACGGCATCGCCGAACCCAAGCTCCGCGCACACCTTACTGTTCGCGGTTGCGTAATAGGCGAACGCCTCTTCACGGCGCAACTTTGCTTCTTCCGCGGAACCCATCCCGTGTTTCCACGAGGTCTTGTCTTTGCACTGCACCGTAACGCGCAACGCCGGTGATTCTACCGTGCCGCCTGCCGTTTCCGTAACAAAAAACACAACCTTATCTTCGAGCGGAACGTCCGCTACCGTGCCGCTGCAACCGATCATGCCGCCCAGCATGCAAACTGCCGCTGCCGAAGTCAAACCGACTCTACGAAATTTTTTCATCACTCACCCCTTATATTGCTTAATTAATATAGAAATGAACTCCTAAATATTCTGTTCCGGTTGTTTTTTTGTCCGGTTCCTGCGCGTAATGCTTTACGCCATTTTTTCGAGCAACTTAAAGTCGATGCCTTTTTCGCCGATCTTGATGATTTTTACTTTAACCACGTCTCCGACGTTGAGCACGTCTTCCACCTTTTCAACGCGGCGATCGGACAATTTGGAAATATGGATCATGCCGTCTTTCCCCGGCGCAAATTCCACGAACGCGCCCATGGTGGACAGCACGCGCACGACTCTGCCGATGAACATGTCTCCGACTTCGGGGTCGCGCACGATGCTCTCGACGATCGCCTTTGCACGCTGTGTGCCCTCCGGATCGCCGTAAGAGGCAATGCACACCGTGCCGTCTTCTTCGATATCGATTTTCGTTCCCGTTTCCGCGATGATCGAATTGATGACTTTGCCCTGCTTGCCGACCACGTCGCCGATCTTTTCGGGATCAATTTGGAAGGAGATGATGCGCGGCGCGTACTTGCTCAGTTCGGGCGCGACCTCGGGAACGCATTCCAGCATCTTGCCGAGAATGAACTGTCTGCCCTCGTTCGCCTGTTCGATCGCCGTGTGCATGATCTCTTCGGAAATGCCTTTGATCTTGATATCCATCTGAATCGCGGTAATGCCCTTCTGCGTTCCCGCAACCTTGAAGTCCATATCGCCGAGGAAATCTTCCAATCCCTGAATATCCGTCAGAACGCGGAATTCTCCCGTCTCCTGATTCTTGATGAGACCCATCGCGACGCCTGCAACCGGCGCCTTGATCGGCACGCCCGCATCCATCAGCGCCATCGTGGAACCGCAGACCGAAGCCATCGAAGAGGATCCGTTCGAGGAAAGAATGTCGTTTACCACGCGGATCGCGTAAGGGAAATCCGCCTCGGAGGGAATCACGGGAATGAGCGCCCGCTCCGCAAGCGCGCCGTGACCGATTTCGCGGCGGCCGGGGCTTCTGAGCGCTTTTGCCTCGCCCGTGCAATAGCCGGGGAAGTTATATTGGTGCATATAGCGCTTTGCCGTTTCGTCGTCCAGACCTTCGAGCTTCTGCGCCGCGGCGAGCATGTCGAGGGTGCAGGTCGTAAGCGTCTGCGTCTGTCCTCTCGTAAACACCGCCGAACCGTGCACGCGCGGAAGAACGCGGCGTTCGCACCAGATCGGACGCACGTCTTTCAGCCCTCTTCCGTCGGGACGGATGCCCTTGTCGAAAATCTTTGCACGCACCTTTTCTTTCGTCAGATAATAAATGCTGTCTTTGATTTCGCGCTTGTTGTCGGGATAGATTTCGAGGAAATGCGCTAAAATTTCCTCTTCCGCCTGCGCCTGACGGGCTTCGCGTTCCTGACGGTCGAACGTCTCGATCGCCCAATCGATTTTTTCGGAAGCATATCCGCGCACTTCTTTATCGAGCGCTTCGGGAATGTGATACAGTTCGATTTCCTTTTTGGGCTTTCCGACGGCGGGAACGATCGTGTTTTCGATAAATTCGCAGATCTTTTTGATCTCCTTATGACCGAACATGATCGCGCCGACCATTTCCTCGTTCGTCACTTCGTCCGCGCCCGCTTCGATCATGAGGATCGCGTCTTTGGTGCCCGCAAGATTGAGGTGGATCGCGCTCTTCTCGCGCTGCGCCGCGTCGGGATTGATCACGTACGCGCCGTCCACCATGCCGACGACGACCGAACCCGTGGGCCCCGCCCAAGGGATATCCGAAATCGCGATCGCAACGGAAGAACCGATCATCGCAAGAGGTTCCGGCGCAACGTCCGGTTCGACGGAAAGCGCGGTCGCAATGACGACGACGTCGTTGAACAGCCCCTTCGGGAACAGCGGACGCAGAGGACGGTCGATGAGACGCGCGGTTAAAATCGCCTTATCGCTCGCTCTGCCCTCGCGGCGCTTGAATCCGCCGGGGATCTTTCCGACGGCGAACATTTTTTCTTCATAATCCACTTGAAGGGGGAAGAAGTCCATTCCCTCTCTCGGTTGCTGGGACATACATACGGTGACCATGACGGCGGTCTCGCCGCAGCGCACGACGCACCCGCCGTTCGCCTGTTCCGCATACTTGCCCGTTTCGACGGAGATCTCTCTTCCGCCCACCGTAAATTTGAATTCGTTGCAGTTCATGTGTTTTCTCCTTTTCCTTTCCCTGATTTCTTTGCCCCGCCGCCCCGTGACGGAAGAGCGGTTTCCCCGAAAAGCGACTCGCCGCTTACGGGTACAATACAAAAGAGCGGCAAAAAAAGCCGCTCTTTCAAGTGCCTTACTTTCTCAGCCCGAGTTCCGCGATCACGCTTCTGTACCGCTCGATATCTTTCGCTTTCAGATATTCGAGAAGCGCGCGGCGCTTCCCGACCATTTTCAGCAATCCGCGGCGGGAATGGTTGTCCTGCTTGTGAACGGAGAGGTGCTCGTTGAGGTGATTGATCCGCTCGGTCAAAAGCGCGATCTGCACTTCGGGCGAACCCGTATCTCCTTCGTGGGACGCGAACTTCTTGATGATTTCCTGCTTTTCCATTTGCGTTTATCCTCCTATGGATATTTTTGCGTTACGCCAAGAGATGCGTGGAGAGCGCAATTCCTCGCGTACGTCTTTAAGAGAATATCACATTCTTCCGCGTTTGTCAAAGCATTTTAAAGCGTTTGTTTATTTCTCGGCGGAATTTTCCCGAAATCGCGTTCTTTTTTTTGACCGCGCACCGCGTCCGCACTCTCGGGCGCAAAGAAAAAAGCCCGCGGGAGGCTTTTAGGAAAACAGCGCGTTTTTGTCTTCGATCAACCGCCGAATTTTATTTAAGTATGTCGGAATATCTTTCGGAGAGCCGATCCGCTCGATCCTGCCTTCGCCCAGAAACGTACGCTTCGTGATCGCGTTCGCGCCGACTGCAAGATTGTCGGCGGATTCTTCCATCACATCGATATTGTAAACCGAAGCGTATCCTCTTTTCGTCCAGCCCACGTTTTCGTGCGCGCCCGCCATGTACTTCTGACGATACAGATAATAGGGTTCATAGCCCACCCGCGTAAGCGTATCCCGCGAAAAAGAAATCATTTCGGCAAGATTCTCTTCGGAAAGCGAAGTCGCCTCCTCTTTGAGCTTTGCGCCTTTTTTCAGGCAAAGCGTATGTACGGTGACGTTTTCGGGGTTAAGCGAAACCGCCTTTTCCACGCTGCCGCGAAACTCTTCGAAACTCTCTCCCGTGAGCCCCGCGATCAGATCGCAATTTACGGTAAAGCCGAAGGGTTCGGCAAGACGGAACGCCTCTTCTACCTGCGCGGCGGTATGGCTTCTGCCGATCGCCCGCAGCGTACGGTCGGAAAAACTCTGCGCGTTGATGCAGATACGCGTTACCCCGTAATCTTTGCAGAGCTGTAATTTTTCGCGCGTGAACACGTCGGGACGCCCCGCCTCCACGGTATATTCGCACCCGTTCGTATACAGCGGCGCGATCGCGTCGAACACCTGTTTCAGCTCTTCCGTTTCGAGCGCAAACGGCGTGCCGCCGCCGACGTATACCGAACGCAAATTCCGGATCAACGGCTTTGCCGCTTCGAGTTCCGCTTTCAGCGCGTTCAGATAATCGGGAAGATACCGTCTCGTTTTCTCGATCGGCGCCGTGACGAAGGAACAGTACACGCATTTCGTGGGACAGAAAGGCAGGGATACGAACAGATCGCAGTTGCCCTCTTTCCGCTCGTAAACGCCGCGCTGACCTTCGATCGTGCGCGCGACAAGCGCGATATTCTCTTCGCTTACGCCCATGCCGCGGAACAGCGGTTCGAACGGACGCCCGTTTTCCAACTCGGCATAGGCAAGTCGGGTGGGACGGATTCCCGTCAGCGCGCCCCAAGGAAGCGTTTTGCCGTAGTATTCGGAAAGGACGCGGTAAAGCCCGAGTTTCGCGTACCGTTTATAAAGGCTTTTGAACACAAGTCCTTCGCCTTCGCCCGCGTATTCGGAAACGACCGTCTTCCCGTCGATTGTAAACGCGTTGCAAAACTTCCCTTCCCGATAGCCGCCTTCGTGAACGATCGGAAGGGCTTCCGCGCCCGCAAACAGACGCACGACGTCCATCAGTTCGGGGATCATCCATTCGCAATTCGAAATCATCATGCGCGCACATACCCGTTGTTTTTTCTTTCAAAGTCCAGCGTCGTATCCTCGCCGTGACCGGAATATATCCGATAATCGCCCGAAAGCGCGTACAGCTTCCGCACGCTTTCGATCAATGCGTTCGCGCTCCCCGTCGGAAGATCCGTTCGCCCGACGCCGCCCGCAAACAGCGTGTCGCCCGTGAACAGCGCGTCGCCGACAAGATAACACGCGCCGGACGCGGTGTGTCCCGCCGTCGCGACCGCCCGAAATTCCATTCCGCACAGTTCGGCGGTCTCCCCGTCTTGCAACGTAAAATCCACCCTGAACGGAGGCACTTTGCCGAAGCCGAACGCCTCCGCCATATTGTCTCTGCCGAGCGCAAGTTTTTCTTCCCCCGCAAGACAGCCGATCTTCGCGCCCGCCGCCTGCAAGGCGGCGCACCCGCCGATATGATCGAAATGCCCGTGCGTGAGCAAGACGTATTTGACAATCAGTCCGCGCCTGGTCGCCTCGTCCGAGACCCGCGGCTGCGCGGGATCGATGCAGACGGCGTTTTTGCCGTCTGCGGTAATCAGATAACTGTTCGAAGCAAATCCCCTGGGATAAATTTTATAAACTTCCATAACGGTACTCTTATCGCGAAATCAGTTCGAAGTCCTGCGCACGTCCAAAATCTTGGCGTGAGCTTTGATCTTGTTGATCAGAATTTCCACGTCGTGACGGTTGGTGAGCGAAACGGTCACGTCCACGATCGCGGAACCGTTTTTGTCGTATCTGCCGTTGATCGAAGTGATTTCGAGTTTCATTTCGGCAACGCTGCCGGAAATCGCGGAGAGCGCCGCGCCCTGATCCTCCGCCATGACCACGACCGCCGCCTTGAATTTCGCGCCCGGTTCGTCCTCGATCCATTCGGCGGGTTGCAGACGGCCTTCGTCCGCATTCTTCAAATTGGGGCAGTCCTTGCGGTGTACGACGATGCCTCTTCCGCGCGAGACGAACCCCACGATCTCGTCGCCGGGGACGGGCGAACAGCAGCCTGCAAAGGAAACGAGAAGTCCCGTTGTCCCTTTGATCGTGACGGACCCCTTTACCGTACGCTTGAACGGCTGTTGCACGGGAAGCTGATGCGGCACTTCTTTGCGGTAGTAGTCCATCAGCTTGAAGATGATCTGATTGATGGTAATCGCGCCGTAACCGAGCGCGGAGAACATTTCGTCGGGCGAGTCGAAAGACAGCCGTTCGGAAATGAGTTTAAAGCTGTCCGTCGTCAGGATCTGCGAAAGATTGTACCCCCGCCGTTTCGCGGCTTCTTCGAGCATGCTCTTGCCGAGACGGATGTTCTCTTCTTTCATCTCCTTGCGGTAGAACGATTTGATCTTCGCCCGGGCGGAAGAGGATTTGATAAATTTCAGCCAATCGCGCGAAGGCCCTTTGCTGTTGGGGGATGTGATGATCTCCACCACGTCGCCGAGTTCGAGCTGGGAATTGAGCGGCACGATCTTGCCGTTCACCTTTGCGCCCGTGCATTTATTCCCGACTTCGGAGTGAATGGCATACGCAAAATCAACGGGCGTCGCGCCCTTGGGAAGAGAGATGACTTTGCTCTGCGGCGTGAATACCAGAAGCTCGCTGCTGTATAGCTCGCCCTTTACCGTATCCATAAACTCTTTCGAGTCCTTTAACCCGCCCTGCAACTCCATCACTTCGCGGATCCACGCCATGCGCTCGTCGAAGGACGTTTCGGTATCACGCTGTTCTTTGTACTTCCAATGCGCCGCGATTCCGTATTCTGCGGTGCGGTGCATCTCTTCCGTACGGATCTGAATTTCGAACGGCTGTCCGAAATTGGTGACGACCGTCGTATGCAGCGACTGGTACAGGTTGAGCTTGGGCGTTGCGATATAATCCTTGATCCGCATTGGCACGGGCTTCCATTTTTTATGAATCTTCCCGAACACCTCGTAACATTCGTCTACCGTGCCGACGATGACGCGCACCGCGGTCAAATCATAGATCTGCTCGATCGTCTTGTGCTTTTCTTTCATCTTTTTGTAGATGGAATAGAAATGCTTGGGACGGCCGAACACTTCGCCGCGGATCCCCGATTCGGTGAGGATCCCGTTGATCTCTTCCACGACGAAATCGACGAAGCGGTTGCGCTCTTCGAGTTTGAGATGAATGTTCTCGACGAGGTATTCGAACGCGGCGGGATCGAGGTATTTCAGGCACAGATCTTCGAGTTCGCACTTGACCTGCGAAATACCGAGTCTGCCCGCGATGGGCGTGTAAATATCCAGCGTCTCGCGCGCCATCTTGCGCTGGCGTTCTTCGGAAAGATAGTTCAAAGAACGCATGTTGTGCAAACGGTCGGCGAGCTTGATGATGATGACGCGAATGTCTTTCGCCATCGCGATAAAGATCTTGCGGAAGTTTTCCGCCTCTTCTTCTTCCTGAGATTTGAATACGATCTTGTCGAGCTTGGTGACCCCTTCCACGAGCGAGAGCACTTCGTCGCCGAATTCGCGGCGGATATCCTCCGCCGTCGCGCTCGTGTCCTCGATGACATCGTGCAACAGCGCGGCGGCGATCGTTCCCGCGTTCAGACCGAGTTCGACGAGGATCTCCGCAACCGCGCAGGGGTGGATAAAATACGGCTCCCCCGAAGCGCGCTTTTGATTTTCGTGCGCGGATTTTGCAAAATCGTATGCGCGCAAAAGCATATCGCGGTCTTCGCCCGTATAATGTTCGTAAATCCTCATGAGAATGGCTTCCATGCTACGCCTCCTTCACCGCACGGTAGATCGCCGAATCGTTCAGATCGGTTTTTTTGCCGCGTATGACCGACAGCCGACCGCCGCGGATTTCGATGAGACCGAGTTCGCGGAACACCGCAAGCGCGAATATCCGCTGAACGGACGGAACGGGAATATCCTTCATCGCGCGCGCGGCTTCGGCAAGCGTTTCCCCGACGAACGCGCCCTCGTACCTTTTCAGCGCCGCGAAGACGCCGAGCAGACTTTCCCGCGACGCGTCCACCCCCCAGGGCGCGCCCGCGTCCGCGCGATAGACGCGCGCGTTGCCCGTCTCGATCCCGCCCGCGGGCGAATCGAGGAATACGATCTCGCGGTACGCCGAAAGATCGGTGTCGGGATCGGGCGCGACGAGCACCGCGTTCTCCACGTTGCCCGAAGAGAGACGGAACGCCTCCGGTTCCAGATCCGCGAGCGCGGGAAATTTCCCCGCCGTAGAACGGTCGTAACAGACGGCGCATAGCCCGTATGCGGAATCCGCGATCCGCCGCGAAAGAAATTCGTCGAGCGCCGCGCGATCCATGACTTCGGCGGAAGCGGCGGGCAGAGCCGCGGCAAGCAATCTGTTTTCGAACATATCTTCTTCGACGCGCACGCCGCTCTTTCCGTCGCAAACGACCGTGCGCACGAAGCCTTTCAAATACTCTTTTCCGCGGAACGAGGAGACGTTGTAATCGAACACGATCGTCTTTTTCAAATCGCTCTTCAACACCTTTAAATTCTTGCTTCCGTTAAAACACATCAGGTCGAGACGGTCGACGGAGAGCGAGATATGCGGCGAAGCGGGCTTTACGGGCGCGGCGTCCGTTTCCGCGGCATGCAGGACGAACTGAGGACGGCGGTTGCCGATGCCGAAGGGTTCGAGCATGTCGATCTCGCGCGCGACCCGCCAAAAATCCTTCGCCTCGCCGCTCACGGGGATCGCGGGCGAAAAATCCGCGCGATCGTAATGCGAGCCGAGATATTCGTCGAGGGCGTTTTTCAGCGCCTCGAAATTCTCTGCTTTTACGTTGACGCCCGCCGCCTGCGAATGCCCTCCGAATTCCTCGATGTACTGCGAACAGGCTTTCAGCGCGTCGAAGATATTCACGTTTTCCACGCTGCGCGCGCTTCCGCGCAACATGTCTCCGTTTTTCACGAATAGAAGAGCGGGACGCGAAAACTGTTCCACCATGCGCGCCGCGACGATACCGACCATTCCCGTATTCCAATTTTCGCCGGCAAGCATCACGACGTTCTTGTACGCGCCTTCCGCATAGACTTCCCGAAGCGCCTGTTCGTACAGCCCGTCGCAATACCGCTGACGGGTCGCGTTGTATTCGTTCAGCTCTTTCGCAAGCGCGGCGATCGTCTCCGCGTCCTCCGAAAGAAACATTTCCAACGCCGCGCGCGCATTGCCCATACGTCCCGCGGCGTTGATGCGCGGCGCCACGGTAAACGCAAGCGTCTGCGCGGTGAGTTCGTTCTGTTTGCCGAGCAACGCGGCGAGCGCGGGGCGGCAGTTTTTCCGCATCAGATTCAGTCCTTCCGCAACGATGTCGCGGTTTTCCCCCAAAAGCGGAACGCTGTCCGCAACGGTCGAGAGGGCGGCGAAATCGATCAGATCCATCGCCCGATCGCCGATCAGCGCGCAGGCGAGCTTGAACGCGACGCCCGCGCCGCAGAGGTTGTCGTAAGGATAATCGTCTTTCAGCTTGGGGTTCACGACGATACAGTCGGGCAGTTCGTCGGGTAATTCGTGGTGATCGGTCACGATCACGTAAGCGCCCTGCTCTTTAATATATTCGACTTCTCTGCGATTGGAAATACCGCAATCGACGGTAATAATGAGATCGGGCAGAAATTCGTCGAAAATTTTATCGATTGCGGCAACGCTCATGCCGTAACCGTCCGTGCGTTCGGGGATATATAAATACGGCTCGATCCCGTAACGGGAGAGCGCGCGGGCGGCGATCGCCGTCGCGCCGATCCCGTCTGCGTCGTAATCGCCGAACACCGCGACCCGCCATTCTTCTTCGCGCGCGCGCGCGAGCAGTTCCGTCGCCTCTTTCATGCCGCGCATTAAAAAGGGAGATAAAAAATGTTTCCGCGACGGGTGCAGAAATTCGTACGCCTTTTCCGGAGTATCGTTTCCGCGCGCGTAGAGAATGCCCGCCGTCGTCTCGGTGATGCCGAGTTCGCCCGCAAGCCGCGCGACGGCGCGCTCCTCTTCCGGAGTGAATTCATATTCGCGTACGATCTTTCTCATCTGAAAACGCAACCTCCTTCGCTTCGCGAAAAAATACCGAAAACGGCGGGATCTCTTTCCCGCCGCTTTTTGAATTTTTTATCAGTCCTTATTTTCTTTTTCGGCTTTCGGCTTTCCCGCATAATTTTTTTTGCGGTTGGCTTTCATCCGGTCGAACGCGGCTTTCACGGGAACGTGAAGCGCGGGCCCGAAGAATATCGAAGAATACGACGCCGCCGCAACGGGGATCAACGCCGACAGCAGGAAGAGCCGTACGCCCGCCGTTGCAAAGCCGCCGCAAACGGCAAGAACGACCGCAAGCGCAATCACGACGCCGATCACGTATTTCCGCGCAGTACGGGAGGACTGTTCCACCGCGTCGTCTGCGGAAAGCGCCGCGTAAGAGGGATCTTTGAAATTCTCCCGCATCTTCATGCACTGCAACAGCCAAATCAAGAGTGAAACGATCGCCGCGACCGCCGCAAACAGCAACGGCGCGAACGCATAAACGGGAATCCGCGTGATCGCAAAGAACGCGAGCGTGAGAAGCACGGCGTTTACGCCGTTCGTAAGCCCCGTCAACGCGGCGGCGACGCCGAAACGAACGCCGATGTAGACGAAAGCGACGACCGCGCCCACCGCGAGCCCGACGGCGCCGCGCCAGATCGCTTCGTAAAAAGTTCTGCCTTCGCCCGCATGGACGTTGACGAAAATCTCCGCCGAAGAAGGAAGCCGACCGTCTTTGAGCGCTTCGCTTACCACGGTTTTGAGCGCGCTCCCTGCGGCTTGTATCGCCTCGTCGGAAACGGACGGCGAAAACGAATAGACGAGTTTGATATTGCCGGTTTCGCTGCCGCTGTTGGAATCGACTTCTTTGACCGCTTCGAACGCCGTAACTTTAAGCCCCTGCGCCTTAAACGTATCGTTGCAGGTTTTCTTTAAAGTATCTACGGCGTCGGTCGTGATATCCGTCACGACGTCGTACTGAACTTCCACCGATTTATAATCCGTTTTCTCGGCGGAACGGTTGAATCCCAGCAGACAGAACAGCACGATCCCCGCAATAATGATGACCGAGGAAATCGCAATCCAGACGGATAAAAGCTTAACGGGACGTTTAGTCATCGTCTTCGACCTCCTCTCTTTTGAAATTGCAGAACGCGCCTTTGTTCTTGGAACAGGCAATCATGATCGCCCACATGAAGCGGGTAAGCCCGATCGTCGCAAGTCCGGAGAACACGACGCCGAGACCGAACACGAACGCAAACGCGCTCAGATTCGTCAACGCGATGCCGTACACGATAAAGCTCAGCGCGGCGAGCACGAGATGAACGTCGATCAAATGCCACATACTGCGCTTGTAAGCGTTTTTGACGGAAGAGGAAATCGTCTTGCCGAGCGCGTATTCCCCTCTCGCCTTTTCGAATACGAAGGCGTTGCAGACGCAGAACACAAGGGACGCGAGCATAAACGCCAAAAACGTCTCCGTGCTGATATACGCGAACGGAATGGACCAGACGCAGAGGATCATGACGAACAGGAAAATGAGATACGAATACAGATGCGCGAACGCGAGACGGCGGTAACGGACGAAGAAGAACGCCGCCATCGCAACGAAGCAAATGCCGTACGCGATATACATGGCGTAGAGCGCGTTGCTGCCGTAAAGCGCTTCGTGGAAATAGGATTCGCCCAACGTGAGTTCGAGCGTGTCCTCCGAAAATTCGTAACGCAGCGCGGTGTTGATCGCCTCCGCGCAGATCTTGGCGGATTCCGCCGAATAGGAACCGCTGATGTAGAGAGAAGACTGATCGAGCGCTTCGCTCACGGAAAGCGGGATCACCGAATTTTCGCCGATCATGAAATAGAGCGTGTTTCCCGATCCGCTCGACGCTTCCGCCGTCGCGGCGGCGATCTCCTCTCTCCCGAGCGAAGTGAAATTGATGACCACGTACACCGTTCCGTCGGCGGCCGTGCGGGAAGACGCGCCTTTGAGGTAATCGCGGATGGTCTTGTTCGTACGCGCGGGAAGCACCGTCGAGGCGCTGTCCGCCGCAGTGCCGTAACGCACCGTAACTTCGCCCATGTAGGCGTTGCAAACGAACGCATACAGTTCGTTCGTCATCAGATCTTTGGGTAAAAACGCGCCGACGGTGTATTCGTCGCGGATCTCGAAACGAACGCCGTCTTTTTTAATCGCCGCGAAACGCTTTTCAAGCAGCGCGACGGTATTGGAAAATTCCGTTTTAAACGCGTCGGACGGCTCGTTGCTGTCGCCGGTGCCGCAGACTTCGTCTTTTTCCAGATACAGATTGCCGTACTTTACGTATTTTGCGGCGTATTCGTCCTTTTCTTCCTGTTCGAGGTAAGACGCATAGTTGTCCTCGAAAACTTTCTCCGATATCACGCCCTCGGGATAATAGACGGCGGAATAACCGCCGCCGAGATACCCGTCGGACCCGTAGGGCGCGCCGAGATCGGCATCCTTGGCAGTCATGCGGAGAATGGAATTGAACGTATGCAGATCGTTCGTTCCGTAAGAAAACGACACGGTGCATACAAAGCAGAGCGCGGCAATCAGCAACGTAAACAATGCGATGCAGATCGCCGATTTGATCTTGCCCATTGATCCCTCCTATTTCAATCGGTCGGAACTCCGAACCCGGAAAATTCTCACTCCAATCATTATATATAAAACTTGCGCGTCCGTCAAGCCGAAACGCGCCGTTTTTTCCGTTTTTCGCTTATTTTTCGCGCGATTTTCGCACGGCGAGAATGTGCATCGCGCACTCGATCCGCTTTTTCATCATCGCGCAAGTCATGCCGTAAGGTTCTTCGATGTCGCCGTTATAATGGTAATTATTGGCGTTGCAACCGCCCGAACAGATGAATTTGGCGAAACAGTCGCCGCATTTTTTCCGCGTGAACAGACAGCTTCCCGCAAATTTTTCGCGCAGCGCGCCGTCCAGTTCCCCCTCGAACACGTTTCCCATCCGCCATTTCGGATCGCCCGCAAACTGATGGCAGGGATAGACGTCGCCGTTCGGGACGACGGAAAAATACTCGTTGCCCGCGCCGCAGGCGGAAACCCGTTTGCTCAGGCAGGGACCGCCCTCCAAATCGACGTTGAAGTGAAAGAAGTTGAATCCCTCTCCCGCCTCTTCGCGCTTTATGTATTCCTCGCAGAGATTCTCGTACTCTTTTTCGATCCGCGGAAGGTGTTCTTCCCTGATCTGCAATTCGGGAATATCCGTGACGACCGGCTCCATCGAAAGGGAATCGAATCCCTCGTCCGCAAGAAAGAGCACGTCTTTTGAAAAATCCAGATTCTTTGCGGTGAACGTGCCGCGGACGTAATAGTGCTTGTCCCCGCGCGATTTCACGAACTCTTTGATTTTGCCGATGACGGCGTCGAAACTCCCCTTGCCGTTTACCGTTTTTCGCACCGCGTCGTGAATTTCCTTTCTGCCGTCGAGGGACAACACGACGTTTTCCATCTCTTCGTTGAAAAACTTGATCGCGTCGTCGTCGAGCAGTAACCCGTTCGTCGTCGTCGTAAACAAAAAGCGCTTCCCGCGTTTCGCGGCCTCCGCTTTCGCATAATAGACGGTTTCCTTGACGACGCCGAGATTCATGAGCGGCTCGCCGCCGAAAAAGTCCACTTCCAGCACCTTGCGGGAACCGCTCTCTTTCAAAAGAAAGTCGATCGCCGCTTTCGCCGTCTCCGACGACATCGTCTCGCGCGCCGAGTGGTAGGCGCCTTCGTCCGCGAAACAGTATTTGCAACGCAGATTGCAGTCATGACTCACGTGCAGGCAGAGTGCCTTGACTTCGCGGCTCTTCATGGGAAACGCCTTCGGCTCTTCCGCATACAAAAGCCCCTGCTCTTTCAAGCCCGCGATATCCGCCAAAACCTCTTTCAGCTCCGCGTCCGTAAACTCGACGTGCGCGCCGCGCAGATGATCGGCGGTCTTTTCGTCGCACTCGTGCAACGAACCGCTTCCCGTGTCGTACAAATAACGCTTATCGTGATATGCAAAAACGTGAACCATACCGGCACCTCTTCCTCATGACATCAAACAGCCGTGCGGAATTTCCCCCGCACGGCGAAACGAGGGAGCAACGATTTCCGCCGCTCCCCGCGCTGATCCGAATCACTGAAATTACTTTCTTTCGATCTTTTCTTCTCTCGTTACGCGTTCGCAGGATTGATTCCCGACCGTGCAACTCGTCTTGCAGGCGGATTGGCAGGTGCTTCTGCATTCGCCGCAACCGGTAACTTTCTTTTCGGCAGGTTTCGCAATCGTCTTAATCATAACCGTATCTCCCGATTTTTTTCCTTTTCTTCTATTATAATATCCCGCGCGCAATTTTGCAAGCGATTTTTTACGCTTTCCGGAATTTCCCTCCGACAAGCGCGCCGAAACCGCACAGGATCCCCGTCAGCGGGAGTTCGAGACAGAAGAGCGGCGTGACGTGAAATCCGCCTCCGATCGCGGCGAAGAGAAACATCGTGAGGACGCAGCCCAGAACTCCCGCGGCGATCCCCTTGAAGAGCGCGCGTTCGCTGCCGATCAGAATCGCGCCCGAAAGCAACGCACCGAGGCATTTGATCCCCCAGTTCATGCCGACGATCGCGCCCTGCGAGGGGGCGCAAGCCTTTACGATAAGCGCGGCAAGCGACAGGGCGAACGTACAGAACACAACGTATCCGAGCGCGGTGCGCGCAACCTCCGCGACAGCGCGCCGCAACGACGATTTCTCCATAAAAAAACCTCCGCAAACCTATGTTACAAGGTATGCGAAGGTCGCTTCGATTATGAATTATTCTTCCGCTTTCTTCTCTTCTTCGGCTTTCGGCTCGACAGCCGTTTCCTCAGAATCGGGCGTTTCGGAAATTACCGCATCCGACGCCTCTTCCGCGGTAAGACCCGCTTTCTTGGCTTCCTTTTCCGCTTTGCGGCGGGCTTCCGCTTCTTCGCGCGCGATCTGGGTAGGTCCCTTCGCGTCCGTCTGCGCGATCAGCTCTTTATCCATCTTCACGTAGGATTTGCCCGACTGTTCGCTTCCCGTTTCGATGATCACGGTGTTGTCGTCGCATACTTCCGCAACGATCCCGCAAATGCCGCCGACCGTCTTTACCTTATGCCCCGGACGAATTGCCTCGAGCTGTTCGATATACTCTTTCTGGCGGGACTTGTTCTTCCTACCCGAAAAAATCATATACGCCGCAAAGGCGACGACGATCAGTACGACCAAAATGATTAAAATATAATTTCCGCTCCCGCTGGATTCCGTTTTATCCGCAGTATCCGATAAAAGACTGAACAACATATCTTTTCTCCTTATTTCATTAAAAACAATCATACCCTTTTTTCACGATTTTGGCAAGCGTTTTCGGGTCAATTTTTCCCTTTCACGCATTTTTCATTCGGTTTCGGAAAAATTATTTTGCGGCAACGCCCTGTTTTTCGTAAAAATCGCGCGCAAATTCTTTGACGTATCCGCCGAAGATGCTTTCGCGCAATCCCCGCATCAGCTTGTGGAGATAGGAAATGTTGTGAAGCGAGAGCAGCATCGCGCCCGCCATTTCCCCCGCGTTGACCATGTGACGGAGATACGCTTTCGTGTAATGTTTGCAGCAATAGCAGTCGCAGTCGGGATCGAGGGGGGTGAAATCTTCTTTATACGCGCCGTTGCGAACGACCACTTTGCCGCGGGACGTGAGCGCCGTGCCGTTGCGGGCAACCCGCGTCGCGAGAACGCAGTCGAACATGTCCACGCCGCGCATCACGCCTTCGACGAGACAGTCTGGCGAACCGACGCCCATCAGATACCGCGGAACGTCTGCCGGCATCCGCGGCTGCAAAAAGTCGAGCAGTTCGTACATGCGCGGTTTCGGCTCCCCTACCGAAAGCCCGCCGATCGCGATCCCGTGCTTTACGAAAGGCAGACAACGCGTCAGACTTTCCGCACGCAGATCTTCGAACATGTTGCCCTGTATGATCGGAAACAATGCCTGCGCGGGATTTGCGTGCGCTTTGTAACAGCGTTCCAGCCATGCGGCGGTACGGTTCATCGCCTGTTCCGCCTGCGCGTGCGTATACCCGTATTCCGAACACTGGTCGAACGCCATGATGATGTCCGAGCCGAGATTGTGCTGAATTTCCATCGCCTTTTCGGGCGTGAACAAATGCTTGCTTCCGTCGATATGCGAAGAGAACTTCACGCCGTCGTCCGTAATATTGTTGAGCGAAGCGAGCGAAAAAACCTGAAACCCGCCGCTGTCCGTCAAGATCGGCTTGTTCCAGTTCATGAACTTATGAAGTCCGCCCGCCCGCGCGATCAGATCGTCGCCCGGACGCATATACAGATGATAAGTATTCGAGAGAATGATCTGGGACCCGATCTCTTCGAGAACGTTCGGCAAGACCCCTTTTACGCTCGCCTGCGTCCCGACGGGCATGTACACCGGCGTGAGAATATCCCCGTGCGGCGTATGAAAGACGCCCGCCCGCGCGCCCGTTTCGGGATCCGTTTTTTGCAGTTCGAAAGAAAAATATTCGTTGTTCATACCCTTTCATCTTACATGGGATCGCAAAAAAAATCAACTGCTTTCCGAAAAGAAAAAAATTTTATTTGCTTTTCCGATCAATCTTGACAAACCGACGCTTCTCCTGTACAATGAAATCGGATCGCAACGATCGAGATAAGGAGAAAATTTATGGAAAGAAAAAAACGGGCGCCGTTCATGACGCTCGCCTGCCTGTTGACGGCGCTCCCCGCGCTCGCGGCGTGCGCGAACGCAACGCCGCAGAAGCCGGATCCGGACCCGAAACCGGAAGAACACGAATACTCCGTCCGCTTCGAAAAAGAGCATTATTATCTTTCGGCGACGGATAGCGCCAACACGCTCGACGTGAGCGCGGCCGTCTATCGCGACGGGATCGCCGCGACCGAACTGAAAGCAACGTATACGTGCGCCGATCCGACGATCGCAACGGTTTCCGGAGAAGGCGTGCTGCAAGCGGTTTCCGCAGGGCAGACCTATATCACGGCGACTTATCTTGCCGACGGCGCGACGGTCAGCGACACCGCCGCCGTGGACGTCCTCTCGCCTGCGGATCAAGAAAACGTAAACGCCTTCCGCGAAGACAGCGTGAATTTATACGGTCGCACCTATCTGTCGGGCAGCCGCCTGACGCTCGACAACGTGTGTACGGGCGTCGAAGTCGCATTCCGCGGCACCTCTTTGAAATGCACGTTCCGCACGGGACAGGGAAAGATCCGCGTTTACGTCGACGGCGATACCGAGGGAACGGACACGATCGTCAAGGTCATCAAGGGCACGGCTTCTTATACGCTGTGCGAAAATCTGCCCGAAGGCGCCCACGTCGTGAAGATCCTGAAAGGTTCGAGCGCGGAAAGGAATTTGCAACTCCCCGCGGAAAACGCGTTCGAAACGGACGGAACTTTTCTGATTCCGCCGAAAAAATCCGAACTCAAAATCGAAGTGATCGGCGATTCCATTACCGAAGGGTACGGCTCGATGGGAACGTCGGCGGATCGGTTGCCCACCCTCGAAAATTCCGATGCGACGAAAGCTTACGCCTGCGTCGCCATGCAGGAACTCGGCGCCGACTTCTCGATCATGGCGCTCGCGGGAATTTGCGTAAAGGATTCCGACGTAAACGGGCTGAACCTCTATACCCGATACAGTCCGTACAAAGAAACGGCGTACGATCCCGCTTCTTTCGATGCGGACCTCACCGTGCTCGCTCTCGGCGAAAACGACATGTGGCACGCGACCGACAACAATCTGTTCCCCGATTACAACGTCGAAAAATTTCAAGCCGACTACGCCGAAATGCTCCGCACGATCCGCGCGGCGCACCCAGACAAACCCATCCTCTGCATCTTCGGCATGATGCCCGCTTCCTCGACCCCGCTGGCAAAACAGACGATCGAAGCCGCCGTCGCCGACACGGGCTTGGACAAGATCTACACCATGCAGATGCTCAGCAACGAACAGGGGGGAATTTCGCACCCCAACCAAACCGCGCACGCGGCCAACGCAAAAACTCTCGTTGAAAAAATCCGCGAGATCATGGAGATCCAGACATGAAAAAATTTTTCACCGTTATCTTAGGCGTTCTTTTATCGTTCTCACTGTTGTCCGTATGCGCCTGCTCCGGCGGAAATTCCGGAGAAGATCCCGCCGAAAAACCGGAATTCATCGACGGACGCGAAGTCGTCTCCGCAGAAGCGGTCAATTCGTTCGAAGCGGTAAGACTGCTGGGAAGAACGTATCTGAACGCTTCCAAACAGCTCAGTCTCTCCAACGCGGGTACGGGCGTGGAAGTCGTATTTTATGGCACCGAACTGAAAGCGACGGTTTCGCCGAACAACCTCCAATACTTCCGCGTCTTCGTAGACGGGGACCGCGAAGGAACGCGGAATTCCACCGCGCGCAAAAAAGAGGTTGCGCTGGCGCAAGGGCTTGAAGAAGGCGTGCATACCGTCCGCCTCGTGAAATGCACGAGCTCGCAGAACGGCGATTTTTCCGTACACTCGTTTGCGACGGACGGGAAATTCCTGCGCCACGAAGCAAACCGCGTGAAAATCGAATTCGTCGGCGATTCCATCACGGCGGGCGCGGGCGTGTTCGGCGTCCCCTCGGACGAAGGAAGTTTCGCCAATTCCGACGCGGCGAAAGGATACGCCTATCTCGCCGCAAGAGAATTCGACGCGGATTATTCCCTCGTCGCGACGGAAGGCATCTGCGTAAAAGCCAAAAACACGCTCAACGTGAACATGCTGGAAATGTACATGCGCGTCTCTTCCACGCAGGGCAAGGCATACGACTTCCCGTACGAACACGATATCGTCGTCATCGGACTCGGTACCAACGACTCTTGGTATATGGGGGCGCATCCCGAATATACCGTTGAGGAATTCACTGCCGATTACGCGGATCTGTTAACGCTCGTGCGTTCCAAAAATCCTTCCGCACAAATCGTTTGCGTGTACGGTATGATGGGACTTTCCCCGAATACGGAACAAGCGATCCAAAACGCGATCGCAGATTTCAAAGACGATCGCGTCGCGTACAGCGCGCTTCCAGCGCGGTTGAACGGCGCGGGTCAGCACCCTTCTGCCGCCGACGCCGTGGAACAGAGCGAAGCGTTGATTAAAATTTTGAAAAACTATATCGACTGACACGGTCAAACAGCCCCGCCGTCCGAAACTCGGACGGCGGGGCTGTTTTATTGTAAAACAAAAAACGATACGTGTTTATAACCGAGAGCGAGGAGAACGCGGATTTGTCCGCAGGGAGCGTACACAGACGTACACGACCAAGGCAAAACGCAAGTTCGACACATATTGCGCCGCTTATAAATTATCAGTCCCATATTTGCACGGGAAACAGGATTGTCTAATTTTTAGAAACGAGCAAGAGCAGGAGAGTGCGTAAGCGACGAAGGGAGCGTACATAGACGTACGTGACCGAGGAGTGCGCAAACTCGACGAACTATTGCGAAGTTTATAAGATTAGACACGCGTCCCCTTGTCTAACGGGAAGCAGGATTTCCTATACCATATATAATAATAGG
>CAJUJF010000017.1 GCA_910586825.1 uncultured Christensenellaceae bacterium
TCCGTCGAAGTCGTCCACTTTCAGCAGTTCTTTCTCGAAAGAGTAAGTATTCGTAAGAGTATAAGAAGAACGCCGATTAAAAAGGCCTGCTTTTTCATTCGTTGCCTCCCGTAAATTTGTAACCGTCGCCCCAAACGGTAACAATGTATTTCGGCTCGTTGGGGTTAATTTCTATGGCTTCGCGCAATCTTCGGATATGCACGTTCAGCGTTCCGTCGCCCGTAAATTTATCTTCCCAAACTTTCTCAAACAGTTCTTTTTTCGATATGACTTTTCCTTTGTTTTCAATAAGGTAAGCAAACAACTTAAATTCGAGCGTGGTAAGTTTTACAGCATTGCCATTTACACTAACTTGCTTTGTCGCAAAGTTGACCGTCAGATATCCGTCCGAATATTTGGTAGTTGCGGCTTGTCCGTAACGCTTTAATACCGCTTTCACTTTCGCAAGCAGAACGCCGAGAGAATAAGGCTTTTGCACATAGTCGTCTCCGCCGATATTCAACGCGATAATCTTGTCGTCGTCGCTCGTCCGCGCCGATATGAAGAGAATGGGAATCTCCGTCGTTTCGCGCAACTCCTTGCACAAACCGAATCCGCTACCGTCGCCAAGATTGATGTCAAGCAAAATGAGTTCCGCCGTATGGCTTCGGAAAAATTCGCGGCAACCGTCAACGCCGTACACGGCAACCGTATTCACGCCGAACAGATTGAAATATTCCGCCGTGCTGTCGGCAAGCACGGCTTCGTCGTCGACGATAAGACAATGATATTGCATGTCTCCCTCCCGTTCGATTATATCATTTTTTCAGCCGGAAATCCTTAACGATTTCTTAAATATCGTCGGATTCCGGAATTTTTCGGATTTAACTTGCCGTTTGCTACGTTTTTGTAATCGAATCCTGCAATTAAACGGAAAACTCGCTGTTTATGGGCAACACATTTTCGCACGGCCGTGCTATAATAACGTTGTAAAGGCAAGGAGGTTTTTTATGAACATGCAAAAAATCGGTTCTTTTTTGGCGGAACTGCGAAAAGAACAAAACCTGACGCAGGACCGATTGGGCGAACGGCTCGGCGTTACCAATAAAACGGTATCGCGCTGGGAAAACGGAAACTATTTGCCGCCCGTCGAAATCCTGCAAATGCTGAGCCAAATTTATCGGGTAAGCATTAACGAACTGCTGTGCGGCGAGCGGTTGAGCGACGCGACCTACAAAGAAACCGCGGAAGAATACATCGTCGTCGATCTGATGAAAAAACGGAGAGACGCGAAAAAACGCTTGACGTTATCCGTTATCGTTGCCGTTATCACCATACTTGCAGGTCTTTCTTTGATCCTTTTAACGGGGTTGCTTTCCGCGCCGCTCGGCTTGCGCATCGGCAGTATCGTTCTTGCCGCCGTCGTCATTGCGCTCGGGATCGGCGTATGTTGCGCTTTGACGGTAGACGCGGGCGTTTACGAATGTCCCGCTTGCGGAAACAAGTTCGTGCCGTCCATGAAAGATTTTGTATTGGGAATGCACACCGTCACGAAAAGAAGATTCAAATGCCCGAAATGCGGTAAAAAATGCTTCTGCAAAAAACGGTTGAGTTGAAAAGTTCGTCGAAAACAACAAAAGCCTCGGAACGTTCATGCTCCGAGGTTTTTCGTTTTTTTAACCTTTTTGCCCGCAAGCGAATAACTCTTTTCGATCAGTTCCTCGATTTCACCGAGCGGCACCGACCCGTCCGTCACGATCGAGATCCAATGGTTTTTGTTCATATGATAACCGCGCAGGATCCGAACGCCGTCAACGCGGCGTTCCAATTCTTCGGGAAGCATTTTCAAATCGATTACTTCCGCGATCTCGTCGGAATCGAAGCCGAGTTTGCGGCGGGAAACCGTCATCAGCACGCCGTACCATTTGCCCGTATCCTTTCTGCGCCAGATCGCCGCATCCTCGTCGTCCCATAAAAATTCCAATTCGTCGCCGTACTTTTCCCGAATTACGGAAATCACCGCTTTGGAAACCGCGCTTTTGAAAATGTCGCCGTAACAGCATTGCGCGGCGATTTTTTCAAGAAGCGCTTCGTAGGCGGAGCGCACGCCGCCGACAAAACTCCCCTCCGCGCTCTCGACGAGATGCAACGTATACGGCTCGTCCGTCTCGCAATCGGTGATGCAAGCGGAAAACGCGTTATCGCAGACCCGTACGCGGACGCGGAACTGTCCGTCTAAGATCTCCGTTTCGTAATACCGCCCGTCCGCTTCGCCCGAAAAGCCGAACGCTTCGAGTTTCGCGGGATCCGGCGAACGGTAACGGAATACCCGCTGAATGATCTGATCCATGTTAAAACGCGTCCTTTTCCGTTTTTTTCCAACGCCGCGCCACGAAGCGCAATTGCAAAGAACGCGGCGCGAGACGGGTGCCGAATCGGATGATATGGTTCCAGAATCCGATCGTCTTCGTTTTGCGATTGCGTTTAACCGCTTTCAAAGCCGCCGCCGCGACTTTTTCGGGCGGGAGCGCGGAAATCCGCGTCCAGAATCCGTGTTCCCGAATGTTCTTTTTGATATCTTCGCGCGTAGGCATGCTGCCCGGAAGAATGCACGTAACTTTCGCCCGACCTTTCAATTCGACGCGTAGCGCGACGCTGAACTGTTCGAGCGCTTTCTTTGCGGCGCTGTACAGCGCGAAGTAGGGCATCGGACAATTTCCGGACATGCTTCCGACCGTCAGCAGTTCCGTCGTCCCGTCCATTGCCGCGCGCGCCGTCACCCCGCGGATGATTGAAACCGCGCCTTCGAAATTTACGCGCGTCTGGAATACGAGTTTCTCCTCGTCATAGCGCTCGAACGCCTTCTGAATATCCGCGCCCGCCGCGTAAATCAATCGCCGAAAACGCACGCGCGAAGCGTCTGTCGCGGCAAACAGCGCAAGGCGGGAATTGCCGTCCGTAAGATCGCAGGCGGCATAGCGCACGGGAAGATCGGGATACTCCGCCCGCAACTTGTCCGCAAGCGCAGACAGGCGCGTTTGATCCCTGCCCGTGAGAAACAGAGGCTCCCCTCTTGCGGCAAGCAGACGCACAAAAGCGCCGCCCAATCCGCCGCAAGCGCCCGTGATCAACGTGTACCCGGCTTCGCCCATACCCGTCACATTCCCGCGATCGGAATTTCCGTTACGCCGTCCTCTACAAAATAACACAGTTCCTCATGCGCGTCCAATCCCGCCTGAACCCGCCCGACGGGAAACTTGATGTATTTGATCGTCGCGCCGGCGAGCAAATTGCCCGCAAGATCGGAAAGCGTGCATTCGGTCGTGAAAAAATTCCCCGTCTCCTTTACGATCACGCCGCGCCCGATCAGATCGACGCCGTACGGCACGGGTTTGCGGTACTTGGTTTCAAGCGACGTCGTAACGCCGCACAGAAACTCCTCCCGTTCCGCTGCCCAAAGCGCGCGTCCGCCCAACTCGTCAAGCATCGCCGCAATCAGCCCGCCGTGAACCCGACCGGGATAACTTTGATGCACCTCTCCGTAACGGAACCGCGTGACGACGCTGCCGTCTTCCATGGTATAAAAAGGCGCGCGGACGCCCGCAGGGTTGTCCAATCCGCACATAACGCACATTTTGCTGTTGTTCTGTTTTTTTATGACCTTCATAACCGCCTCCGAAAAAATTATATCACTGCCATGGCGGCGTGTCAACCGACAAAGCGACAAAAAAATAACCGATCACCCCTCTCGTTTTCTTGACAAATCGCGCCGTTCCCGCTATACTGTTCATAAAATTTACATTTCACTAAGTGAATGAATATGGAGAGGTGAAAATTTTATGGAAGAATCAACCGAAATAACCGTCGAAGCAAAGCAACCGGCAAAAAAACGCCGCCTGTGGCTGAGAATCCTGTGCATCGCGCTTGCCGCGCTGATCCTCCTCGTAGGATTTCTCGGCCTCGTCTTTTACAGCGTATGGAACGATGAAATCGCAACCGTTTCGAGTTTCAAAAAACTGCGTGACAGAAACGACGCGAACGAAGAAGGATCGGTATACCGCATGGACGTCAAAGGCGGGTTCTACTTCGATAAACTGCTGAAACAGGGCGGCGTTAAAAACGACTCCGAACTCATCCAATTTATTACCAAAAACATCACGCGCGGTCTTATCAAGATGAGCATTAAAGAGACGGATATCGGCTGTTCTTCTTTCACCGCAACCGCGAAAAACGGCGACAGACTCTTTGGACGCAATTACGATTTCGCAAAGACCAACGTCTGCATCACCCTTTCGAACCCCGGCGGCGGACGGCACAAGTCCTTTTCTACGGTAGATCTCAATTACGTCGGTATGGACATTGACAAAGACGTAACCGGACTGATGAACAAAATCACCTGTCTTGCCGCCCCTTTCGCGCCGCTGGACGGAATCAACGACGCGGGTGTTTCCTGCGGGATCTACATGTCCTATCAGGGTGGCGACGAAACTGTCGCGACCGATCAGAACGACCCTTCGAAGCCGGACATTACCTCCACTACCATGCTTCGGCTGGTACTCGATTATGCCGATAACGTAGACGAAGCCGTAGAACTGATCAAAAGTTACAATTTGCACGATTCGGCGAACACCTCTTTCCATTACATGGTTGCCGACGCAAGCGGCAAGAGCGCGATCCTCGAATGGGTTCCCGAAAACGGAACGGACAGCACCGACAACGACGGTTCGGCAAGAAAGCTCGTCGTACATTACAACACTGGCGACGACTACCTCGGCGTACGGGAAGCAAACGCCGACTTCCAATGGATTACCAACTTTATTTTACAACCCGGCTATTACGAAGACGGCGACGAAAAAGCGGGCGAAGACCGTTACGACAGAATTTACGAACGGCTGAAAGCGACGGACGGCGTTGTGGAAAACGAAAAAGCCGCGATGGATATTCTTCAAGAAGTCGGACGGCGCACGTGGAACGGCGGAGGAGGCGTTACCGTTCACAGTGCGGTCTATAATTTGACGAAAAAAACGGTGCTGTGGGTCGCTAACGAAAATTACGGCGACAAGACCGCTACATACGAATACTCCCTGATCACGGGCGAGTTGAAAACGGCGGAATAACAGATTCAAAATAAAAGACGGCGAAAGAATGTCAGCCGGGATTTCCTCTTACAGACAAACAGCCCGCGATACATCTCATGGCGGATATTGTGGAGAAGATATTCGGCGAGATATTGGGAACGGTTAGAGGAACACAAGACGGACCCCGCCAATGAAAGCGCGTTCGAGAAATCGAAGATGAAACTCTTAATAAAACAAGAAATTATCAAATTCTTTGAAACGACACTTAATAAGAACCGCGGCAACTGATAAACGCTCTTCTGAAAGAGGTCGTTCTGCATTATGACAAAATGAAATCTACTACAACTAAACAGACAGCAAAAATCCCGACGGCGATGACTGTCGGGATTTTGTTTTTTATGAGTGCGAGAAATCGTTTGAAATCGAACACGCGAAATTCGGTTGCGAACCGTTAAAACTTACCGATCATATCATTCTCATGATATAAAATAAACCCAACCGATCCCATTCACAAGGTTCAGTTGGGTTAGATTTGGCGCAGAGAAGAGGATTCGAACCTCCGGACGAGTCACCCCCGTCACACGATTTCCAATCGTGCTCCTTAAACCGCTCAGACATCTCTGCACAAGCCTTGATTATTTTACAACACTTTTAAAAAAAAAGCAATCGTTTTTTAGCGTGTTTTTTATAACACTGTTCAATTTCCCTCGTCGTCTTCCGTCCCGTCGGGCAACGCAAGATCGATTTTTAAAATCTTTCTCGCTTTTTCAAGCGCTCTGTCTACCCGATATTTGGCAACCGATTTGGAAATCCCGTACACTTTGCTGATTTCCGAAAAAGACATGTTGTACCAAAACCGATAATAGATAACTTCCCGTTCCCTTGCATTGAGCACACCCATGATCTCGTTAACGTAAATCGAATTTTCATCGAACTGATAAGTCGATTCCGTAACTTTGCCAAGATTACGGACATCGTTTTGCCGTTGGATTTTTTTAAGCAGATTGATCGAAACGTTGTGTACGATCGTATTCACCCAGCCGAACGCATTTTTCTGATAACGGTAAGTCTTTGCCTTCAACACGATATTTTCCATCGCTTTCTCGACGGCGTCTTCCGCGTCCGGCAGATTTCGAAGAATCCCCAAAGCAATTTTATACATTACTTTTCCGACCGACCCGTAAAATTTCTCAATCGCGCTTTCATCTTTATTACCGATTGCGATCAACAAATCATTCAGTTCTTCGTTCGAAACTTTGCTCATCTATACCTATCCTTTTCCTTGGTATTCCGAAAACGTTCCCCCATTCGCAACCCGTGCCGAACCCATTATAAATGATTCTTTACAACCTTGTAAAGTGATTTTGTAACATTTTCTCGGAACCGCACGAAACTTGCCTTCCTTGAAAATTTCTTCGAACATATCGACCGTCAGACTTGTTTTATTATTGTATAATTGTAACAATTTCTATATCTGCATTAAATTTTCTTGCAAATCGCTTTTTATTTCAATTCAAGAAACACTACGGATCGTTATGACAAAGAAACAAATACACCTTTTACTGAAACGCTATCCGCAAATTGTAGAAGCAATTCGCAAAGAAAAAACCTCTATCCGACTTGTCGTATCGAAGAAAAAACTCGTTTTGCCGATCGACGATCGCCTGCATACTTTTGTCCGCGCGGTAAAAAGCGCCTTGGAAATTAACCCCGACGGATACGCGACGCCCATCATGACGGCACGCGTCTGTTCAACCAAAAGCGACATCGATTTATACACCGACTTTTACATAACGGAAACGGAATTTTACCGTATCAAAAGCAACTTTATCAACAAAGTATTTGCGTTTTGTATTCTCTACGGACTCGTAAACGCAGAAGAAATCTTATAACGGAAAAAGCGGGCGAGTGCCGCCCGCTTTTTCAATTCGAAAATTACGGAAGCAAAGGAAGAACGGTAATCCGCAGTTTACAGACGCCGTACGGGTACAGCCGCAATTCCACAGCGTCCCCTTCCGCTTCCGGCGAAGACGGATTGCGCGGCGTAAACACAAACTTGCCCGAAATCTTTTCTTTCGGGGTATACTCTTTCAGTAAATCCACCGTGCGCACGACGCTGTCACAGCGTTCGTAATCCCAATTTTTCAGCTTCCTGCCGCGCACGGTAAGATGCGGCAAACCGTCCGCGAGCCGCCATTCGCGGGAAACCCCGTCAACGAATCGCGCGCGCGACCCGCGTTCCACGCCGTAAGCCCATTCTCCCGCGGGATAGATGTCGTAATCCGGAAAATCCGATCCGGGACGTTTTTCCGAGCGGCGGGCGATCTTTTTCGTCGGGATTCCGAGAGAATACACGAGCGGGCCCCGCGAAAACCAAACTCCGCCTTTCGATTCGTGCCGTACGGGTTCCGCCGTAAGGACGAGCGAAACTTCGTCGCCTTCCGACACGGATACGGGCATAAACCCGCTTTTCGGCTCGCCTTTGACCGCTTGCCCGTTTCGCATAACCTCGTAAGTCTGCGACCATGCGGGAATCCGTACGAACAGAACAAACTCGCGTTCGGTATGGATCCGCCAAAGAATCCGCAAATCGAACGGATAATCCGTTTTCTGCTCGATGCGCACCCCTCCGTGATCGTAAACGCTTTCGCCGAAGAGCGCGGAATATACGTTGCCGCCGCGATCCGTAAAATACTGTCTTGCGACATAGTTGGGCATAAACCGATTCACGTTTCCGGTACAGCATTCCGTACCCGGAACGGGGCGATAGCTCGCCCATGCTCCGCCGCGAAAAAATTCCGCGTGGTTCGACGTTGCGTCGGCGATCGTCTGATTGGCAAACGAAAAATACTGCAAGCCCCGAAAATCTTCGAGAACAGAACCGATCCCCGCGTTGAATACGCATTTTTCGATCCTGTCGGCATAACCGCCTTCCCCTGTCGCCGCAAGAAGATATCCCGAATTCCAGGTATAGTCGGAGATATCGCAAGTTTCATAGCCGTGCATGTAATCGTCCGAAATCAAAAACTCATCGCTGCAATGACAGCCGGACGGCAAAGAAAAGTACCGCTCCAATTTACGGTAAGCTGCGCGGCTTGTTGCAAGATACCCTTCTTTGCCCGTATGCAGATATAGCACCGCGCCGAGTTTGAAAAATTCGTTATAGCTTACGCCGTGTGCATAAGGCTTTTCTTCGCCGAGCGCCGCACGGTCGCACAAACAGTCCCCGCACGCGGTATTGTATCCCGCATACGTCTCTTCCGCAAGCTCCAATAAACGCCTCTCGCCCGATTTTCCGTACGCCCAAAGCATGATCTCTACGTTCAAGACGTCTCTTTTCTTCGTAAAATCCGTCGCCGAACCGAGATAATGCCGGCAAATCGCATGCAAAATTTTCTCGTTTCCCGTTCCGTCGTACAACGCGATACAGGCGCGGAAAAACACGACGTGCGGCCATCGGTTCCAGCCGTTTGCCTCTTTCAGCACCCGAGGGCCGAGGTACCCGTCCCGATCGGGATTGCGGATCACGGACAAAATCAGCGATTCGGCGCGCGCGATCGCCGCGCGGTCTTGCAAAAGCACGGCGGCGCGAACGAACCCGTCCAACCAATAGGCGTACTGTTCGTACTCCCACCACATGGCAACGCCCTCTTCCGTAATGCGCTCCTCGCTCCATTTCGGCGTATCGAAAGGCGGACCCGCCTCCTCGATCCGTCCCGTAAGTCCGTGCATCTGCGTTTCGAGAAACCGCTTTGTCATTCCCTGCGGCAACACCGCGCCGACGGGAAGTTCTTTCAAAACAAACTCTTTTTCCATGATTGTATTCATTATATCCCGCAAAGTCCGCGTTTGTCAAGACAATCCGAAAATAAAGCTCTTCTGATTCAAAAAAGCGCTTCGGGGAATTCCCGAAGCGCTTTTAGGCTTAGTTCTTTTTGTGTCCGTCGTAATCGGTATTCGTCTGTACCATGCCGTCGCCGGTAATGCGTACTTCTACGTTCACGGGCGATTTTCCGTTCTGTTGCGGCTGCTGAGGACGCTGGGGCTGCTGCATCATCGGAGGCTGAATATACGGTGCGGGCGCAAGAATCACTTGCTGCGCGGCTCCGCGTTTATTCTTCGGAATGATGATCAGGATCAAAAGCAGAATCACCGCAAGCGCGAGCGCAACGAAGAACAGGATCATCCACATCGTTTTCATGTTGTCCTGCGCTTCTTCGCGGTTGATCGAAAGAATGACCGTCTTGACGGGCTCTCTCCCTTCGCGCGAAGCCGTAGGCGCAACGCCGCTCTCTTTTTCGTAGAGATAGATCACGACTTCGTTCTTACCGACTTTCAGCGAATCCGCGCCGATGATTTCGGATTCGAGTTCCTCGAAGTTTTCGATCGAGATACTCAGTTTCGTAACGTTGTTCCCGACGGTATAAACGTACTTCTCTTCTTTACTTCTGTAATCGCTGTTGTTTTTATAATCCTCGGCGAAACTCTCGATTTCGTAGACGGAAATCGCTTTGAAATCGGGAAGTTCTCGCTCGACGATGATCACGATTGGTTGCGTCACCAGACCGTCGCTCGAACGGAGATTGACGACGAGAACGTTTAATCCGTAAGCGATCGGAACCACGCTTTCAGGTTCGCTGGTGAAATCGGCAAGGATATCTCCGTACTGATTGTCGCCGTCTCTGAACGCCGTCGGCGCAACCGTCCCGCCGCCCGCGGTCAGATCCCGCTTGCGGAGAATCTGATAGGTACCGCGCACAAACGGATCGTCCGACGAAAAATTGACTTCGAAAGTCAACGTCCCCTGATTGAAATCAACCGTGTATTGGAGGAAAGTAGGCGCAAAATCAATGTTCGTGCCGTTTCTGTACTCCTCGTAATTCTTGTTGAACTCCTCTATTTCTTTGATCGCGAGCCCGAAGTTCGTTTCGCTTGAAAGGCGCTTGAACGTAACGATATGCACGTCGCGCGCCAGACTCCCGCTCACGGGACGAATGACGATCTGCACGCCCTGCGTACTCGAAGCGAAAACTTCCGTCATGTCGACTTCCCATTCGTTATCGCTCAGTTTCGTGAGACCGGGACCGGCGACGATTGCAAGATTAACGATCGCGGTAGGATCGGAAGCTTTTGCGACGATCGTCATCTTACCCGTCGTATTGCTCGTTTTTACCTTGAAATTACGCAACGTAACGGAGACGCTGTCCGGATCGGTACCGTCGACCAACGCGTTTGTCGCGTCGTCGTACAGTTGAAGAAGGGTGCCGCCGTCGTACACTTCCAGCCAGACCAGCACGGGTTGATCGGTCGCGCGGTGAATAACCAGCGTATAACTGTTTTTCGCGATGCCGATTTCGAGGTTGATCGTAAGCGTGATGCTGGAACCGGGCTGACCGAGCGCAAGCGCGTCGATATTGACGCTGCCGTTGCCTTCGCCCATAACCTGATTGCCCTGCATTACGGTGATCTTGGCGTCCTCGTCGTTCGCAACCGCACGGAACACAACGGACTGCGTGCCGAATTCCTGCGAACTCGTATAATTGTTGACGTCTTTGTCGAAGCCCGAAACGGTCGCCCCGTTGATCCGAAGATCGTCCAGATAAACCTCTTCCTTCGGCGCTTCGCGGTTGATCGTAAACATATATTTGATCGCGCCGTCGGAGTTGTTGCCGCTACCCGAAACAGCATAAATCACAAGCGTATTCGGATTTTCATACGAAAGGCGCATGTTTTCGCCGAGCGCGAGTTCGGTTCCGTTGGCAACGACGTGCTTCTGCGTGGCCGCCGCATAGGTCTCCACCGTGATGCTCACGTGTTCGACCTCGTACGGAACGTTGATCGCGGGATATTCGTGCGTCGAAGCGACGAAATCTTTAAAATAGATCTCGCTGTTGCTTCCCGTAATGATAATTTTCGTGATATCGAAATTTTTACCGAGGTCGAATTCTTCGGTTACGATATTGATGGTGTATTCGGTGGTCGTCCTGCCGTCTTCCGCCGTTACGACGATCCCGATCGGCACGGTGCCGCCCGTGATCGCGCTCGCGGGCGGAAGCTGATAACTGTTCGAATCCAGACCGCCGTACGTGATCTTTACATTCTTGCCTTCCGGCGTCGCAAAAAAGTTCACGATCATCGAAGCGATTTCGCTTGCGTCTTTACCGTACTTGATGATTTGGTTGTTGCTGTTGGGATTGAACGGAACTTCATTGCCGTCGCCGTCCACAAACGGAAGCTTCGTTCCATCGGGCAAACGCACTTCGAGATCTCTCAACTTGCTGTTGGTGTCGGCGGCCGCGCGCACGATCTTAACGGTGTAGAGATCCCCTTCGACCACCTGATTGTCGTCCGTCGTCGCCTTTCCCTCGTCCGCAACGGCGCGGAATACATAAGTCGTCTCCCCTACGGCGAGTTTCGCGGTAGGCGAATATTCGTGGCGTGTTCCGGGGTGATTGGCTTTGTTCATCTGCCCCGCGCCCGTCGCGCCCGTCTTGACGTAAGCGTAAGCGCCGTCTGTCGTGACGTTGAACTTCACGCTGTCGGTCGCATACGGCACGCTGACCTCGTACGTCTTGATCGCGGGATCAAACTGAAAGCCCGAAATCGCACTGCTGTCCGCCGCGTTGAGCAGATCCACGGAAACGATGCCCGCCTTTTTCTCGACAAGCTTGATGTTGAATTTATACGTGTTGGTGAGCGAACCGGCTTTTACCGTAATGCTGTACTCGTTCTTTCCGAGCGCAAGTTTTCCGGTAAACGTGTCGTTGTCGCCGGAAGGTCCCGTGAGCGTACTGCTCTTTCCGGAATACTCAACGCCTATTTTTACCGTGCCTTCGATATAGATGCTCGCGCCGATTACGTTCGCGCCGCCGATGATCAGCTCGTTGGTGTACGTGTTGGTGTTGGTATTGAAATGCGAATCTCCCGTAAGAAGCTGGGTAAACGACGTTTCTCCCGGCAAACGGATGCCGAGCGTCTGGAATACCGCGTCCACCTGTTCGCGCGCGATCGTCACCTGATAATCCCGATAATTGCCCGCGGGCGCCGTGACTCTGACGGTATAAGAACCGACGGCATATTCCGTATTCGCATTGTAGTTCGTCGAACCGATTTTCACGGTAGAACCGTTTGCAACGGTAATGTTCATCTTCCCCTTCGAATCGCCCGAAGCGATCGCGGGTAATTTGAAATAGTAGTCCACGCCCTGCGTCGTGTCGTTCGTGATCACCGAGGACGAAGGATCGTTCGCGGTTACCGTAAACGACGTGATCGACGTATCGGTACTCAGTTTCGTGAAGTTAAACGTATAGGAATTCTTTGTCGTGCCGTCCGCCGCCGTGACTTGAAGCACCACTTTTGCGCCCGAATCCCCGATATTCGTGATATTGAGCGCAGTACCGCTTGCAACGTTACCCGTTGTACCCCCCCCCAGCGAACAATTCGTGGCGGTTGCGGCAATCGAACCGTTGATGCCGAAATTCGCGAGAACGGTAGGCGTAATGCTCGCCGAGGTCACGTTGTTCGGTACTTTTACGGTATACGACGTTGTCCCCGCAGAGAAATTGGGGGAAAGACCGAGCTGCGTCGCACCCGATACGGCAGGCTGATACGCAACCGCCGCGCCGCTGAGCTGCGCGACCCGGCTGATGACCTGAATCGTGTATTCTTTGCTCTGCGATTTATCCTGCGCGGTGACGTTGATATAGACGGTGGTCGTTCCGCTGTTGCCCAACGTGACCGTTGCGGGCGTCCCCTCCGTTACCGTCGTGGAAAGCGGTTTGGAGGTTCCGATCCGGATCGCGGCGCCCTTCGACAAATCGGTAAGGGAAAGATCGATCTTGTAGTTATTCTTCGTCGTACTCGTGCTGTAAGCCGTCATGGCTGTGGAAACCGTCAAAGACTCGGAAGCCGTGCCGTGACCGACTTTAACGCCGGCAAGATCAACACCGGAATTCGCGGCGCCGGTGGAAATCACCGCAGGCGTCGTGGAAAGCAAGCCCGTACAGTTAAAGTTCGCGGCGTTGTCCTTGGGCGTACCGCTTCTGCCGAACGTAACCATATCGGCAATACGAACCGTCGCGGGATCGGTGATGATTCCGAACGTGACGCTGCTTACGGGAATTTCCTTGACGACTTTCATGGGAATCGTCACGGGAACGACCGTGGAACTCGCGCACGTTCTCGACTTATGATAGCAGGAGATCGCAATACGGATCGAGCCGGAAGAGAGCTGATCGACTACCGATGCCGAATAACCCGAAGTCGTCAGAACCAAAGGTCCGAAGTCCGGCATGGGATCCCCCCATTCATCGGTCTGGAATTCGAAACATTCGGCGATCGTGGGATCGAATGCGGATCTGTTCGCGTTCAGAGTGCCGAACGTAACGTCCATTGCCGCCCAATAAGTATCGGCACGCGTCGTACGGAACGTCGCGACGAGATTAAAAGTATCGCCCACCATCAAGGTTTCGGGCGCATCGGTCGTAAACTGTACATCCGACGCGCCTTCATACGTATATTCTTCCGCAGCTTCGACCGACGGATTAGGGCGTTCCCCCATGATTTCGAACACGCCAAAAAACACCATGCACAGTGCAAACAGGGAAATTAATACGGCTAACAGCGTCTTTCTGACCGAACTTTTCATAAGCGATTCTCCACAAAGTTAATATGCAACAAAACTGATTTAATATTTTTTGATATGCACTGGTCTTGAAGACAATAAACGGCTCTCCAAGACCCTCTTTCCGATCGAAATATGATATTCGCGGATACATTTCTAAAATCCACCGATAGCTTCCGACCAGGATTCGGTCGGAAGCTATATTTTCAAAGCTTTTAATTCTCGGCAATGCTCTTTAAGCTTCCGGCGACGGATCCGGTTGCGCGGCCGGATTGATATACGTGAAGTAATCTTCGATCTTGAATCCGTCGGGATCCACGATCATCGCATTGATCGCAGAAGCATCCGCCGCACCGATACCGCCCGTCTGCGCGACGTAAGCGGCAAGCAAAAATTCTTCCGTCCACGCGGCTTTTTCTTCCGGCGTTCCCGTGATATAAGAGTTGATGTTACCGGAGTCGTTCGCCCCGAGCAGACCGTCGCCGTCCGTATCTCCGAATACGGCAAGATAGATGATGTCGGTCGGGTGATCCGCGTCGGCGCCGAATTCGATATGCCAACCCGTTGCAACGGGCAACCTGTCTGCCTTGTCAAAAGTCTCCGCATCCACGGCGCCATTTTCGCGATCGAAAATCAACGTATTGGTGCCGTTCACCTTTCCGTAAAGTCTTACAAACTTATGGAGCTGGGCAGGAATATTATCCATGAACCCTTTCACCGACGTACTCGGGAGAATCTGTCCCAGAACGATACGGTCAAAATCTTTATCGTCCACTCCGTGTACGTATTTGATCTCTTCTTCGTCATAAGCCGTACGAAGATATTCGCCGGACCCTTCGCGCAGAAGTCTGCGGAACAAGAACTGATAATTCGAATCGAACATCAACTGCAACACATCGGGCTTGGCGAGAACGACGATAAACGTCTCTTCGTTCCCCGCCTCCGACTTTACGACAAGCGTGTGCTTTCCGATGATATGCGTATCGCTTGCGGTGAATTCAACGTCTTTTGTCGCTCCCTCCCCCGCGGCCGCATCCGGCACGCGGACATAAACTTTCGCTCCGGACTGCTTTAACGCGACGATCATCTTACCGACGGCGATCGGCGTGCCGCTATCGTCTTCGTACGCGGTTTCCTGATCCATCGAGAAGTAATAATCGACTCTGTCGGCATAATCGGGCGCAGTTCCCTCGGTGACTTTGCTCGTGTCGTTCGTATAAGTGTTGTTGCTGATACCGGTGACCGTAAAGGTATCGATTGCCGTCACAACGCTTACGATCTGCAATTTTAACGTATATTCTTCCGTCGTCGTTCCGTCGTTCGCCGTAACGGTGAGTTTTACCGTAAACGTACCCGAAGCCAACGCCGTCTCCGTATCAACGGGAATGTCGGAAATCCTGAACGCCGTACCGCTTGCAATACTCGTGATTTCGTTCGCCGCGGTATCCGCATCGGCGGGAATATCCGTGATCTTCAACGCGGAAGCGTCCGTATCTTTGGCTAGAGCGATCGACGTGTTTGCGCCGAAATGATCGATGACCGTAGGCGTCAAATCGATTCTACCCGCATTGCTCGGCACGTAGACGCGCCAAATCTTTTGATCGGGATCGAACGACGTAACGGGATTCGCCGCATCCTTCAAAACCCAACCGGAAGAAGTTTCGTCGTACTTTTCGTTATAAGAAACGCCGTTCTTGGTGACGCCCGTCAGCGTGCCCGTATCGCACGCGCCAGTGAGATTGCTCAAACGCACGTAAGCGATTTCGAGAATCACCGGATAGGATTTCTTCGTCGTGCCGTCTTCTGCCGTCACGTGAATATAAACCGTTTGCGAAGTACCCGTCGTCGGCACGGGAACCGTGATCGTCGCGCCGTCCGTAGGATCAACGGGAACGTCCGTCGAAGATTCGCCCGTATCTTCCGTCGCGGAAAAACCGATCTTCATCGTCGCGCCCGCGTCGTTCGCCTTGGGTTTGAATACGACCTTCGTCAAATCCGATCCCGTAATTTTATAAGTCGGCGTCGTCGGATTCTCCGGATCCGTTCCCCAATCAAGCGTTTCGAATCCGTCCTCTGCGGGCATGGGATTGGTGTCGTCCCCCTGCCCGACGTCTACCGAAACCAACGTGGCGTCGTCGCTCGCGTCGCTGACGACTACGGAAACCGTGCCCACTTCCAGATTCCCGTTATCGGTATGCTTTCCGGATGCCGTACTCGCAACGTCTTTTAAAGATTCCGTGCTGTTCCCGAACGAAACAAGATCGCTGATCGTCGAGCCGAGAATGCCGAACGTGTACCTACCTGCCGGCAGATCTTCGCTGTCCGCAACGTTGATCGTCAATTCGACGTTAGCAGGATTTTTAACGCTTTGCGCACGGTTTCCGGTTCCCTCCGAAGACAGCGAAAGCAAAAAACTATTACCGGGCGTATAATTCGACGTACCCGTCGAATTGGCAACCGCAAAATCGTCGCGGCAAGAATTGGCATATCCCTTTCCGTTTAACGATTCGGGCAAAGAGTTATCCGGACTTACCATTTCAATAATCGAATCGTCGTCCTCGGTACGCTTTACGCTGAAACACTGCGCAACGTTTACTTTCGCTCCGCCGGCGGGATTCGTAACTTCATACACGAAGCTGTCGACACTGCCGGGAACTCCCGTATCGGCAAGCGTTTTTTCGTAAACGTCCACGTTACTGTCATCCCCCTCCGTCGGATTGGGGATTTCCACTTTCACCAACCCGATCCTCAGAGAGACCGAAGCCCAGTAAACTTTATTCGTCAGATTGAGTTCGCGCTCGGTATTAAACGAGGCGATAAATTTAAACGATTTCCCTTTCGAAATCTTACCGGTGGCAAGATCCGTGCTAAACGTCGCCGTCGTTTTCTTCTCCGCGGCGTTCGCAAGGCTTCTGCCCGCTTGCAAATTAAATACGCCCAAAAGCAACGTGCACGCCATGACAAGCGCAAGCGCAACCGAAAAACTCAATTTTCTAAACGTACTTTTCATATACACTCCTTTCGTCGGATAAATTTACAACGAATCAATACCCGGATTCCGAACCGTCCATCGCATTTATCCTTGTTGAAACGGTCGGGACAAGCCGATGAAACCATTCATATTTTACAACATTCTTGTAATATCCGTCAATTAAAATCGTAAAATAATTCGCTTTTTCGCAGTTATTGCGGTCATTTAGACGAATTTATTGCAAAAAACGACTTTATTCCGTATAAAACGTGAAATACTCCTCGATTCGCGCCAATCCGATTATGATCGCGTTGATCGCCGAAGCGTCCGCCGCACCGATCCTGCCGGAATTGGAAACGGAAGCCGCCAGACGGAATTCCAACGATTCGAGCGTAACGTTGCCGACGATCACGGAATTCACCATAGAAACGTCTGCGGAGGTGATCAATCCGTCCCCGTCCACGTCTCCCAAGACGGAAACGTAAACCGTGTCGTAAGAAACTTCGCTTCCGTAACGGACGTACCAACCCGTCGCGACCGGAACGACGTTCCCGTTGTCCGCAAATGCGGCGTATTTTTCCGTCACCGTGCCGAAGTCGTAAATCAGCTCGCCGGAAGCGTTATAGAGGCGCACCCGATCGGCATCGAGAATGTTGCGCAGGAAATCGTTGATCGAGGTTCCCGGAAGAACCTGACCGAGTACGAACCTGTCGAAATCCACGTCGTGCGTTCCGTGAACGAAATCGCTCTCCCCGTACGCCGCGCGCAACACATCGCCGCCCGCGCCGAGCGCCTTTTCGTACATGAACTGATAACGCGATCCTTCGCTCAACTGCAACCAGTCGGAACCCGTGACGGTGAGTTTGCCGTACGCCTCGTCGATCGCAATCGTGACCGTATAGTTGTCGTTGCCCGTCACAGAGCCGCTCTTGTAGACGGGAACGATCTGATATACGCCGCTGTTGACGGCGGAATTCAAACTGTTCCCCGCTTCGTCGATGAACGTCGCGGTAAAGGCGAGCGTCGAGAAATCGAACACGTCCGCGATCGGCCGCGCCGCATCCGCCGCCGAAAGACCGTTCGCCGTAAACGAATACCAAGGATCCTGCAAGACGACGGGTCTGCCCGTGTGCTGCGCGGTTTTGTTCAACGAAGTCACCGTGACGGTAACCTGCTTGGGAACGATCGTGAAATACTGCGTATTGTCCGCAACGCTGATTTTATAATTGTCCGCATCTTCGCCCGCAAGCGAAAGTCCCGCATAGTATCCGCCAACGTCGGATCCGCCGCCCGTGATAACAAGCGCGACGCGATCCTGCTCACCGGCTTCGTTTTCCGCAACGTTCGAAAGCCTGCCCGTCGGCTTCTGTTCCGCGCCCGTATATTCGAGCGCAAGATTTTCCCAATCGATCTCCGCTTCGCGCGCAAGGATCGTGTACGCCGTGGAATGGTCTCCCCCCGCGGCAAGCACGTAGTTGGAATTGGAAAGTCCCGTCGCCGTAGCCGTATGCGCGCCGGCATTGCGCGCGCCGCCCGAAATCGCCGTCACGAGACACTCGTCGGTTACGCCGTTTTGCGCAAACAGGCCGTCCGCTTTTACCGTTGCGACGGGCGTCTGCACTTTGCCGTTGTATTCGAGATCGAGATCCTTCCATTCGACTTCCACTTCCGCCGCTCTGATCTCGAACGGCTGTTCCGCGGTTTCGCAATCAATCAGCGTGTAATTCGGATTGTCGAGCGCAACCGCCGTCGCGACGCGTTCGCCCGCGTCCGCCGCGCCCCGTACGGTAACGTTCACTTCGTCGCCCGCCGCAAGACATTCGGCTTTTACCGTAGCTTCCGGCTTCTGCTCTGCGCCGTTATACGTGAACCCTTCCTCCGGAAGCGTCCATTCGAGTTCGACCTTGCAAGCAAAGATTTCGAATTCGCAGGTCAGCCCTTCTCCGTTTTCAACGGTATAGTTTTCATTGTCCAGCCAGATTGCGTTCGCCGTATGCGTTCCCGCGTTGACCGCGCCCTCGACGCCGACTTCGAACGGCGCGTCGTCGAACACCAGACAGTCGGCGGAAGGTTTCGCAACCGGCTTTTTCTCCGTGCCGTCGTACGTGAATCCGGACTCCGGAATCTCCCATTCCAGCTTCACAGAACGGGGAAGCACTTCGATTTCCACTTCCTTATTCGTCTCGCGGTAATACAGGGATTCCGCGACGTGGATCACAACGACCGCAATTCCTTTTTTGATGCCCGTAATCTGATCGCCGTTCACCGCAACAAATTGTTCTGCGCCCGCTTTCAGCGTACAGGTGATCTCGCCGAGTTCGTCTTCGCTCGTGTTGACGACTTCGAGCGTGATCGTGTCTCCGTAAACGACGCTGTTCACCTTCAATTCCACGGGAGCCTGCGGCTTCATGATCGTGAATACCTCTTCTTTCTCCGCCGCGAGATAATTCTCGCTTTCCGCAACGGTAGCGATCACCGTGACCGTACCCAGCATCAACGGATTCAAACGGGGATTGAGCGGATCGGACACGTCGATCTCGGCATAGCCCGTGCCGACGAGTTCGCCGTTCGAACCGCGTTTGAGCGTATACACGACCGTCGCCCCGCCGAGATTGCCCGTCACTTCGAGGGGAAGAAGTTCGTCTACCGAAGCGATCTTGTTTACGAATTCAAGCGCAAGCGGCGCTTTGTCGATATTGAACGAATGCTTGGGCGGAATGTCGCCGAGCGTATAGTTGGAATTGGTCAGTCCGACGGCTTCCGCATCGTGTCTGCCCGCGTTGACCGCGCCGCGCACAACCACGTCGCAAACGTCGTTGCCAAGCAGACTGCCCGCTTTCACGCTCGCAACGGGTCCTTGCTCTTCCCCGTTGTAGACGAATTCGCCGTCCGACCATTCGATTTCGATCGTACGCGGTTTGACCGTGACCGTTTCCGTCACGCTGTTCGCGCCGTAGCGGTCCGTCTCCGCAACCGTGATCGTAACGAAAACGTCGCCCGCTTTCGTTCCGTAAAGTTTTCCGCCGGAGATATACCCCGCGCCCGAACCGTTCGAAACCGAGTAGACGATTTTACCCGTCAGATCGCCTTCGACGCCGTTCACCGCAAGCGCGATACTGTCGCCGTAAACGACTTCCGTCTCCGCAAGCTTGACGGGAGCCTTGTCTTTTTCGATGATGATGAGGGACATCGTATTCGCGGGCAAATAGTTTTTCAGTTCCGGAACGCGGACCGTAGCAACCACGGTTCCGATCTGAACGGGCACGATGAGCGGGTCGCGGTCGTTGCCCGCAAGCGTCGCGTCGCCCGTGCCGCGCGTCAGAATCACGGAGATTCTTCTGTCTTCGCCGTTGTTCGTACCGTCCCAGATATCTTTATAGTTCGATCCAGGAATCGGCGTGCCCGTGCCGGAATTGTCGTACGCGACGACCTCTTCGCCCGTCTTTTTGTCGCGGATCCGCAGGAGAAGTTCCGCGCCCGTTACGGAAGCGCCGATATTGACGCGTTCGGTCGCAATTTCGACCTCGATTTCCATTTTGCCGATCTCGTACTGCACGAAACAGCCGTCGTTGGTAACCAGTTCGTAATTGGGATTGCTCAAACCGGTCGCCTGCGCCGTGTAGCTGCCCGCATTGATTTCGGAGCCTTCGACGTTGACTTTGCATACGTCGCCGTTCACCGTTTCGATCGTCGCAACGGGACTCTGCGCCGCGCCGTTGTAGACGAGTTCCGCCGTACTCCAAACGACCGTCGTGACGGGACGGGGTTTGACGGTGATCGTCTGCGTGATAACGCAGCCCTCGTAATACTCGGATCCCGCAACCGTGATTTCCACAAACACTTTGCCGATATTGCCGGGGATGAACAACGCGTTGTCTTCCGAAGAAAGCATGCCCTTTCCGCCGTTTTCGCTGCCGACGATGCGGTACGTGACCGCGCCGTTGCCCGCGTTTCCGGAAACGGCAAGCCGAAGCGGATCGCCGTAAATCGCTTCGTCGGTGAGCAGTTTCACGTCGGGCGTGCCTTTGGTGACCGTAAAGGTCTCTTCGAGCGTGCCCGCCTTATAATTTTCCGTCTCCGCAACGCTCGCTTTGACTTTTACGTTGCCGATCCCGCGGGGAATAAACGTATCCCCGTTTTCTCCGCCGATCGAAGCGATCGTTTCATTCGCAACGGTATACGTTACCGCGCCGTTGCCTTCGTTCCCGAACAGTTCGATCGTGAGATCCTGTCCGAAGCCCGTCATCTTTTTCCCGTAAGAGAGTTCGAGATCCGCTTTACGGATATGGAACTCCGCCGTAAGATTCGCGGCGTCCGACAGCGTATAATCGGGATTGGTCGTTCCCGTAGCCGTCACCTCGTAAGTTCCCGCGTTCGTTCTCGCGCCCGTCACGACGATACCGCATTCGTCGCCCTCTTTCAGCCCGAGGCTCGAATCGGTATGCGCCGTACGCATCTGCTCCCGTCCGTTGTACGTAAAGTCATCCGCCTCCCAAGCGATCGAAATCGGACGCGGGTTGATCGTAAAGCGCGTTTCGTTGGAAATTTCGCCTTCTTTGATAAAGTAGTTTTCGCCGTCTTCGCCGCCGATCTCCAAAACGGAAGCGATCAGATTTTCGCCCGCATGGATCTGCCCTTTCACGGATACGGTCACGGAGTCGTCCCCGACGAGGTTGGAAACCGTCGCAACGGGACGCTTTTCCGTTTTATCGTAGACAAATTCGAGATCCGTCCAATTAAACTCCGCGGCGCGCGGCGTGATCCTCACAACGAAGCTCTTCGTCACCGCGGCGTAGCTCTCCGTCTCCTCGACGTGCACGACGACCGTAACGCAACCGACGTGACCGGGAACGAGATACAGTTCGTCTTCGGAAAGGCTTGCCGCCCCGTCGGTTCCCTCCGCCCCGCCGAGAATTTCGTACGAAACGCCGCCGTCCTCCGCGTTGCCGAGGATTTCGAGTTTGAGATCGGTGCCGTACACCGTCTCTGTCCCGACAAGTTCCAGCTTCAATTCACCCTTTTGAATGGTGAAGATATCCGTTACCGTTCCCGCGTACGTGTTCATGGTCTCTTCCACCGTAGCGGTAACTTTGACTTTTCCGACGCGAACGGGCGAAAGCGTATCGCCGTTCAGAATTGCGGCGCCCGCGTCCTCGCCCTCGTAAGGTTCGAGCGTATACGTCACGTTCCCGTTCCCCACGTTGCCATTGAGTTGCAAGACAAGATCGGTTCCGAACAGCACGTTCGTCTCCACGAAAGACAGATGAAGCTGAGACACCACGATCTCGAAATCCGCCGTGGGATTCAACAGCCCGACGAGCACGTAATTGTCTTTTTGCGCGCCTGCCGTGCCCGCGGCGATCGCAACGTAGTTGCCGATATTCGTCTGCGCGCCCGTGACCAAGACGGTGCAGTCGTCGCCTTCGAACAGCAATTCGTCGGGAATATACGCCTTGGGCGCAATCGGACTGCCCGTATATTCATAAGTGCGGTCTTCTTCCCAGACGACGCGATCGACCTCGAAAGGTTTGATCGTATACGTCGTCGTGCCGTTGATCGCGCCGTCCGTCGTATAGTTGTCGTTGCTGACCCAATACGCTTCGGCAAGCAGTCGCGTTCCCGCATCCCGCGAGCCGGAGACCTTCACGGTCACCTGATCCGCAGAGGACGGATCTTCGGAATCCCATTGCACGGCGTTGGTCACCGCGGCGACGGGCGTCTGCTCCTTTCCGTTGTACGTAAATTCGGGATAAGTCCATACCAGCTCGACGGGAAGTTGGGCAATCTTGAATTCAACGGTAACCGTCGCTTCTTCATAATATTCCGAAGCGGCGATTTTTGCCGTGATCTGCACTGTTCCCGCTTTTTTCGCCAGATAGCGATTGCCGTCTGCGTGAACCGCCTGACCCGTTCCGTTGACCACCGTGTACTGCACTTCCGCGTTTTCGAGATTGCCCGCAACGTCAAGATCGAACGCGCTGCCGTATACCGCGGAGAGATCGCGGAATTCCAACGCCAACACGCCTTTTTCGATGGTGATCACCGCTTCGAACTCGGCGGCTTTGGTGTTTACGGTCTCCGCAACGGAAACGCGCACTTTTACCGTTCCCACTTTCTGCGGGATCAGGATATTGCCGGAGATGATCGCGTTTTCGGGATTTTCGAGAATGACGAACGTCACTTCTCCGTTCCCGACGTTCCCTTCGACTTCCAGCGTAAGATTGTCACCGTAACGGACTGTCGTATATTTCAGTACGGGATAGATCTCCGCCGCCTCGATGACAAACGTCTCCGACACGTTCACGCCTTCGTCAAGCGTATAGTTCGGATTTCCGAGCGCCGATACCGCGGCGGTATATACGCCCGCGTTGACCTGCGCACCCGTTACCGTAACCGAACAAACGTCGCCCGAAACAAGATTTGCGACTGTCGCGGAGGGAATGTGTTCCGCCCCGTCGTAGACAAAGGAAAGATCGTTCCAAGAAAGCGTCACGGGACGCGGCGAAATCGTGAGTTCGAACGTCTTTTCCGTCCGTCTGAAACTCGCAGTCTCCGCAACGGAAACGGTAAGCGTGATCGTGCCGACGCCCGTCGGCGTAATGCGGTTTCCGGAGAGCGACGCGGTGCCGGTCCCTTCGGTCAGCGTCCAGGTCGCCGCCCCGTTTTCGGGATTTCCGTCGAGATCGAGCGTGATCTGATTGCCGTAAACGAGGTTTTCGTCCGTCAGCGACAGGGTCATTTCCGCTTTCTGAATTTCGAACTCCGTCGTAATATCTTCCGTGCCGAGCGCATAATTCGGATTGGTGAGTTTCGCCGCCGTCGCCGTATACACGCCGATATCCGTCTGTCCGCCTTCCACGATGACGTCGCACGTATCGCCCGCGAAAAGATTGACGACAGTCGCTTTGGGCGCCTGCTCTTCTCCCGTATAAGAAAGCTCGGTATTGCTCCATTCGAGCTTCACGGTAAACGGATCGATATCGAACTCCGCGGTGAGATTTTCGCCGCCGTCCAGCGTATAATTGGGATTTCCGACCGCAGTCGCCTGCGCCGTAATCTTTCTGCCGGCGTCTTTTGCGCCCGAAACGGTCACCGTGCAGGCATCCCCCGATATCAGATTCCGCACCGTCGCCGTCGGCGCCTGTTCCGCGCCGTTGTAGACGAGCGTCGTATCGCTCCAATCGAGCACGACCGCAAGCGGCGCGATCGAATATTCCGTCGTCAGATTCTCGCCGCCTACGACCGTATATTTTCTGCTCGCAACGGAGGTTGCCGTCGCGACGATCGAATTCCCCGCGTCCGTTCCGCCCGTCACGGCGACGTACGGCGAAGCGTCGTCGCGGAAGAGATTCGAAACGGTCGCCGTCGGCGTCTGCATGGCGCCGTTGTACACGAATTGCGGCTCCGACCACGTCAATACGACAGGACGGGGTTTGATTTCGAGCGTAACGACCGTTCTCGCTTCGCGGTAATTCTGCGTCTCCTCCACCCGCACGACAAAGGAAATCTTGCCCACGTCGATCGGCGTGAGAACGTTGCCGTTCAGTTCGGCATAGTTCGAGAAATTGTCTCCCGACGGCGTAAAGATCGCGTCCGTCGCTTCGGGGTTGCCGCTCACCGTAAGCGTCACGTCGTACCCGTAAACCGCATTCGGAACCGTAAAACTCAATTCGGGAAGCGCTTTGTCGATGTAGAACGCCTGCGTGTCTGCAGGGAATCCCGCATCGTCGTAATTCAAAGTATAGTTCGGGTTCGAAAGCGCGGTCGCCGCCGCAACGTAACTGCCGTCTGCGACGAGTTTCCCGTCTTCTTCGCGGTAACCGCCCGCATTGACCTGCCCGCCCGTCACGTTGGTAACGGTGCATTCGTCGCCGCTTACGAGACTTTCGGGAGAAACCGTTGCAACCGGATGCTGCAACTCGCCCGTGTATTCGAGTTCGGTATCCGACCAGACGATCGTAACCGCTTTCGGCAAGATCTCGAAGAGGTACTCCGCGTTTTCGCAACCCTCGATCGTATAGTTGGGATTGCCAAGGCTCACGGCGACCGCTTTGAGATTCCGACCGGCGTTCTTTGTTCCGAGAACGGTCACTTCAAACGCTTCGTCGCCCGCGTCGCCGTTCTGTTTCGTTTTGACGAGCGACTCTTCCGCAACCGTAGCCTCCGGCGCCTGTTCTTCGCCGTTGTAGATATATTCGGAATCCGCCGACCAAACGAGTTTGACCGTCTTCGGCAGAACGACAAACTTCACCGCGTCGCCGTCGAACATGTAATTCGGGTTGCCGAACGCGGAAATCGCCGCAAAGTACGTGCCCGCGTACATCGCGTAATCCGCGTCGGTCTCATCGCCGTTTTCGCCGAGCCGCGATAGCGCGAACGTCAACTCCCCGACGGTATCCCCTTCGAGAACGTTGCCGAACGATCTGACGGCGGGCGTATGATAGGTTCCGTCGTAGACGAATTCGGGATTGTCTTTCCCGTCCGGCGTTTCCCATTCCACGGTGACTGCGCGGGGAGAAATTTCGATTTCGAACTCCGCTTCCGTCTCCGCATAGTTGGTCGTCGCGGCGGATTTCACCGTGATTATGATTTTTCCGACGTGCAGAGCGCGCAGTTTTCCGTCGCTTCCGGCAACGAATTCCGCGGCGCCGTCGCTTCCGTCTATCCGCTTGATCCCGAACGTGAGCGCGGCGGTTTCCGTGATTCCGCCGAACGTGTCCGTATTGCCGCCGACAAGCGCCTTCACGTCCGTTTCGTCGCCGTAAACGTACGCCCCGTCCGCGAGCGTGAGTTGCGCTTTCGCCTGTTTGATCGTGATTTCCGCGGATACCGTTCCGCTTTCGTAATTGTCGGATTCGCCGATCGTGACGGTCACGGTCACCGTTCCGACGCGCGTCGGGAAGAGGATCCCGTCCTGACCGATCGTCGCCGTACCCGTTCCCGCCGTGACCGCATAGGTGCGAGAGCCGTTGCCGCGATACGCGGTGCCGTCGGCATTTTTGAGCAGGATCGGATAATCGGTACGGTAAACCGCATCGGTCGTCCGGTCGATGATTACGCCGGAAAGAGACGCTTTTTTGATCTCGAAGCCGCAACGCGCGTCCTCGGAACCTTCGAGCGTATAATTGCAGTCCTCGGACAGCGAATCGATCCATGCGGCGTTGCGCGCATCCCCTTCGTCGCGGTAAACGCCCGCAACGGACTGACCGCCCAGAACGGTAATGCCGAGCGATTCCAGAGTATCGCCGTTGACGAGACCGTCGGCGCCGCCGACTCCCTCCACGCGCAGAACGGAAGGTTTCTTTTCCGTTCCGTCGAATTCGAATTCAAGGGAATCGGGATCCCACACGAACTTCAAAGGACGCTTCGCGATCGTGATTTCCGCTTCGGCGGTTCCGCCGTTGTAATTGGTCGTAGACTGCGAAGTGATCGTCACCGTCACTTTGCCCGATTTCTTCGGACGCAGATACTGTCTGCCGTCTACCGTCACGATCTCCGCGATCGCGCCGGATCCGTCTTTCAGCGCGAAAGTCACGGCGCCCGTTTCCGTTCCGTTACTGCCGTCGGCATTGATCCATTCGTCGACGTTGCCCGTCGCTTCCAGCAACAGATCGTCGCCGTAAACCGTTTCCGCATTCTTTAAACCGAGCTGCATTTCCGCTTTCTCGACCGTAACCGCCATAGAAACCTGCACGGGTTTATAGTTGGTATTGGGACTGATATTCGCCGTAACGGTTACGCTGCCCGTCTTGGTCGCCGTCAGATATTTTCCGTTCGGATCGGGATTCCCATCCGCGTCGGAAATATAGCCGCTGCCCGTGACGGAAGTTACCGTATAAGTGATTTCGAACAGATCGTCGACAGGCAGTCCCGATACGCTCAGCGCGGCGGGGGTGCGGAATTTCACCGAATCCGGCGCGATCGCAAGACCGTCCGCAGGAATTTCCGCTCTGTTGATCACGAAGTAACAGAGGTTATCCTCGCCCTTTTCGGGCGCTTTATAATTGAGATTGTCTACCGCAAAGACCCAGGCTTCGTACTTTTCGCCGTCCGCATTCGCGTTCGTCTGCGCAACGACGACGCTCACGACGTTACATTCGTCGCCGTCGTAGATCCCGCCGAGTTCCGCTTCGGGAACATGGCTCTTACCGTCGTATGTAAATTCCGCATACTCTTTGCCGTCCAACTGCCAATTCACCGTAACGGACTTCTGTTCGACGACCGCCTGCACGGTGTAAGGCATTACCGTTCCAGCGACGTCGCCGCCGTCGCTGTCCCAGCAGAAGCCGGTCTTCGGCGTAAACGTCACGAGATAGGAACCCGCGTTTACGGCGTTGAAATTGCCCGCGTCGTCGATCGAAACGCCCTCCGGCAACACCGCATACGTCATGCAACCGTCCGGATATTCCGCAACGGTGTAACCCGTAATGATCGTCTGCGCCTGTTTGTTGTACACGACGGACGCAACCGCCTTGGGCACGGGGATCGGCGTACCGATCGCCGCCTCGTCGATCTCCGAAACCTGCGTGAGAGAAACGGCGTACCGAGGATCGTCGGAAGTGAAATATCCGTTCGGGTGCGCTTTGTTCGCGTTGCCGTAACCGCGCGTGAATACGCCCGCTTCGTCGCGCGTAATCCCGACGGAAGCGCCGCTCGCCAATTCTCCCGTCACGTCGATATAGCGATTGGGCGAGGCGAAATAGACGTTACTTGCTTTCCCGTCCGTTTCCGCGGTCAGATTATTTTTGATCACGGGCGTACCGCTCAATTCGAGAACGCCCGAACTGAACACGCGGACGCCGCTCTTCCCGAAGTTTCCGCTGATTTCGCCGCCGGTAACGCGCAGTTTTCCGGTGCCCGCGACGTAAGCGCCGCTGCCGCCGCCGTCGTCCGCGCTGTCGCCCGTCGCCGAATTGCCTTGAACGACGCCGCCTTGAATCTCCACCGTGCCCGCGATATAAAGCCCGCCGCTCTGTCCCGCGCGGTTCTTTGTGATTTCGCCGCCCTTCATGGTAAACAGCGAAAGCGCGCTGTTGTAGACGAACACGCCGCCTGCGCTCGTGCCGACGTTCTCGTTGATCGCCGTGCCGTTTTCCATCGTAAAATTACCGCGGTTGGCGATATAGACGCCGCCCGCCATGCCGACGTTTTCCGAAATCCTGCCGCCTTCGAAGCCGAACGCGCCTGCGGTGTAGACCCCGCCGCCGCCCGCGCCGTCCGCGCGGTTACTGCGGATCTCGCCGTCTTTGAGGGTTGCCGTACCCGTATTGGATACGAGAACACCGCCCGCAAGGAACCCGTGGTTGTCGAGAACGGAACCTTGTTCCACCGTGAAACTGCCGCCGACGAATACGCCGCCGCAAGAGGAAGCGGCGCTTGCCCGATTCCCGCTCACGGAAGGTCCGTTCAGGATCACGCTTCCGCCGTTGCCGATATGGATCCCGCCCGCGCTTCCCGCGGAAGTGTTGTTGCCGCCCGTGATCTTCGCGGGCGTTCCGTTCGATTCGTCGAGAATCGTCAGTTCGCCCTCGACGTAGAATACGTAACCGCTGACCCGCGCGTTTTCCAGCGCGCGGTCGATATCCACCCCGTGCATATCGAGAACGATCTTCGCATCGGAGGGAACGTAAAGTCCGCCGTTGATGAAGGAAGAAAGCGTACCGAACGCCGTAACGTAATTTGCGTTTTCCTCCGCCCTCCAAACGGCTTCGTTTCCCGTCTGCGTCGCGGGATCGTATCCTGCGGGATACAGACGCAGTTTCTGCACGGTGTTCGTCTTCTGGCTCGTCGTGACGGCGTAATGCCAGTTGATCGCGTTGTTGTAACTGACGAGGACCGCTTCGTCGATCCCGTCCACTTCCTCCCGACCGACGATATAATCCTCGTTTTCGGAGTAGAAGAACTGCGTGGGATCGGAGAGATTCGAAGTCCCCCAGCCCATGGTGAGCGGACCTACCCCTTCGCGCACGAAACCGATTTTTGCGGCGTTCGTGAACGGAACCCCGTCGATCCCGATCCGCGCGTCGGACGCGAGGGAGAGATTTTTTCCTTCGTTTCCGTAGATATAGGCGTCACCGCCGAGCGCGATCGCGCCCGATCCGGACACGAATACGTTCCAATCGCCCGTATTGTCCGTCACCGCGCCGCCGTGCGCCGTAAACGAGCCGTCCTGCACGTTGATGCCGTAGTGCGAGTTTCCGGTAACGGTACCCTTTTCGAGCGTGCACTGCCCTCCGCCGTACACGTAAACGCCGTCGCTTCCGCCCGTGATTACGCCCTTCGCGCCCGAAGTCGAATCGGTGATTTCGAGCGTACCCATGACGTAAATGACGATCCCGTTTGCGAACGCGCGGTCCAGTCGGTTTCCGTTCAGATCGAGAACGACGCTCGCACCCTCCGGCACCAGAAGCGCGCCCGTATAATACGCCGTTCCGTTGGTGCCGAACGCCGTCGTATAGTTGCGGTTATAACCCGCCTCCCAATCGGTATAAAGGACAAAGGTCTTTTGATTTCCGTTGTCGTTCAAACTCTGCTGAACGGTATACAGCCAGTTGATCGCGTTGTCGTTGGAAAGGAATACGGCTTCGTTCAGTCCGTTCACGGTCTCGCCGACGACGCGGTATTCCGAAGACTCGGAAAGGAACAATTTTTCCGCCGCGGCATCCGCGCCCATGTAAGTTTCGAATCCGCTCGTGAACACGCCGTTCGCCGTGCGGTATACGGAAAGAGGATTCTCTTCCGTCACGCAATCGAGCTTCTTCACGATCTCGATCACGGCAGTATCTTTTTGGAGGAACACGTTCGATTCGTGAACGCCGTCTGCCAAATAGTTATCGTAAATGCGCACGCTCCCGCCTAGACAGAGCTTGGAGAGCGGAGAGACGGAAACGCCCGCGACGCCGGTCCCTTTGTTGCCCGTGATCGTGCCGCCCAGAATGGTGCATTTCGCCTCTTTCGAACTGTTGTAGATCAGCATCGCGCCGCCGTAGAGATTTGCGGTGCTGTAACCGCCGGTGATCTTCCCCGTCCCCTTCGTCAGCAACACGCCGTCTGCGCCGTATTCGTCGGAACTGTCGACGATTTCCATTTCGCCGTCCACGCGGATCACGGCATATTCCACGCCGCCGCGGTCGCCGAGCGCTCTGTCGAGCGTAAAGCCGTTGAGATCCAGACGGATATGCGCGTTGGTGTTCACAAACAGCGAACCGCGGATATACGAACTGCTCGCGGTGCCGAACGCCGTGTAATAACTGCCGTTTGCGCCTGCCGTCCAATTCGAATACAGCACGAAATCCTGCATCTGACCGGTCGCGATACTGCGTTCGCACGCATCCTGCCAGTTCTTCGCGTTGTTATAGCTCCAAATCGCGGCTTCCGTATTGCCCGTATCCGCATCGGAATATGCAACCACCCCGTAATCGGGATCGTGATCGGCAAAGAAATACTGCGCGGGGTCTTTTACAGATCCGTCGCCGTTTCCGTTCTTGTCGCTCCAACCGCTCGTAAACGGAGTCCCCTGCGGCATGGTAAAGTTGTTGGTCGTCTTCGTAATCCCGACTTTCGCGTCGGCTCCGAACGCGGAGACGATCCCGATCACGTCGCTTGCGTTCGCAAAATAGACGTTCGCCTGCACGCCCGCGGAAGTGACGTTGTCGTGAATTTTCACATTGCCGCCGAGCGAAAGCTTGGAACCGGAAGCGACGTAGATCCCGTTGCTCCCCTTGTTTCCCGTCAGTTCGACGTCGTTTACTTCGAGGCTTCCGTTCGCGCCCGTCACGTACGCGACGCCCGCCGTCGTGCCGTATCCGCCGACGATCTTTCCGTTCTTCTCCGCGGAAGAGTCGATGATCTGCAATCCGCCCGTGAGGTAGAACACGTACCCGCCGGAATAAGAGATATCCTTTTCCACGAGACGGCGGTCGATTTTACAGCCGTTCAGATCGAGGATCACGTTCGCGCCGCGCGGAACCAGCAAAGAACCGTAATAATAGTATCCCGAGGTGCTGTTCGTACCCGCGCCGAACGCAGTTTTATAAGAGGAATGGTCGGCGGCGTCCCAATCGTAATACAGCTTGCAGACGTAGGGCTGACCGCCGTATTTCAGACTCATGCGGATCGCGTATTCCCAGCTCGTCGCGCTGTCGTAACTCAGAAGCGCCGCTTCGCGATCTTCGCCCGTGCCTTCGTTCACCACGCCGTAATACGGGTGCTCCGATTCGAAATACGTCTCCGCATTCACTTCGTTCCCACTCTGACCGTAGCCCTCGGTCAGCACGCCGCTCGCAAGACGGGTGACGCCGATTTTAATGGAGGTCGAAAGCTGAGAGACGATGCCGATCTTCATTTCTTCGCTTTGGAGTTCGACGTTGCTCTGTTCGCCCGCCGCGTTGATATTGTTATAAATCGCGACGCTTCCGCCGAGATTGAGTTTGCTCAGAGAATAGACGGTGATCCCGGGGGCGCCCTTGTTGTCCGTCACCGTACCGCCGACGATGGTGCATTCCGAGCCTGCAGAAGCGGATTTCCGCCAGATCATGACGCCGCTTCCGTAACGAAGGTCGGTAGAATATCCGCCCTTGATCACACCCGTACCCTTTTTGATCAGACTGCCGTCGGAATCGTACTCGTCCGAACTGTCCTCGATGCGCAACACGCCGTCGACGCGAATGACGCAATACTCCGCGCCGCCGCGATCGGTCAAAGCTCTGTCGAGTTTGTACCCCGCAAGATCGAGAACGATATTCGTCGTAGAACTGACGAATAGTTCTCCGCGGCAATATGCGATCGCGGTCGACCCGTCGTACCCGAACGCGGTGATATAACTCGCGTTTGCGGCGGCTGTCCAGTCCGAATACATTCTGAAATATACCTGCACGCCGTTGGTGCGGCTGTAAACGCAGGCGTCGTACCAGTTCTTATGATTGTCCTGACACCACATTCCCGCTTCCGTCGCGCCGTCTACGGGCGTATCCACAACGTCCCAATCCGGTTCGAGATCGGCGAAGAAATAACGGTACATTTCCGCGCCTTCGGAATCGGGATCCACGCCTGCGGGATAGCCCGCGGGCGAAACGCCGGGATTGTGAACGCTCCATCCGTCGGTCACGGGCGTGCCCGCGCGCGACGAAGGATCGCCGTTGAACGCGCCGTTCGTCGCCGTATAATTGTTCGTCGTCTTGGTCACGCCGATATGGAACCCCTTTTCGGCGGGCGCGACGACGTGCATCGTCTCGCTGTTGGTATAGAAACTGACGTTATTCTGAACGCCCAGCATAACATTGCCGTAAACTTTCGCCGTGCCGCCGACGCTGAACGAGTTCGTGTTGTAATAGATATGCACGCCGCCCGAATAGCGGGAATCGTTTCCGATCTGTTCGTTGTCGCGGATCGTTCCGCCGAGCATCGTGAAACTGCTGCCGCCTTCCACGATCACGCCGCCGCCCCAGTTGATTCCGACGTTGTCGCAAATCGTTCCGCTGTACATGATAACGTTGCCGCCGCGGTAAAGCTGCATGCCGCCTGCGTTTCTCGAACGCCCGCCTATAAGTTTTCCCGTGCCTTTTCCGTTATTCTTCGCCTGCGGAACCCAATTCTCGTCGAAAAGCGGATCGTTTCCGTCGTAATCGCTGCTGTCTATCAGAATGAGTTCCCCGAATACGCGCAGCACCAATCCGTAAGAATCGTTGTGAGAAGTATCTTTCAGCTTTCTGTCGATCGTATAGCCGTTTAAGTCGAGGATCACCTTCGCGCCCGTGGGAAGCATCAGCGTGCCATACCAGTACGGCGAAGCTTCGCTCGTGCCGGAATTGGGCGAAAAAGACGTCTGATACCGCGAATGCGCTTCCGCGATCCAGTCTTTCGAAAGCTTGAAGATCTCCCAATCCCGCTTTTTCAGACTCGTATTGACGGCGTATTCCCAGTTGACGCCGTTGTCCGTCGAAAGGAAATACCCCTCGATCACGCCCGCGTCCGTTTCCTGATCGATGATATTGTAGAGATCGTTTTCCGAAACAAAATAATCCGTCGCGCTCGCATCGGGATGATGTATTCCGAAATTCTGCGTGAAATCCCCGTTGGAAGCCCGCCGCACGCCGATCTTTTTCCCGCCGGCGGCGGTCACGGCGGTCAGCGGCGAAACGATCTCGATGACGGATTTTTCTCCGGAAATCGCCTGAATTTCAATGCTGTTTTCGGTACCGTCGGCTTTCGTGTTGCCGTAAATCTGCACCGTACCGCCCAATTTGAGTTTGCTTCCCGAATGCACGGTGACCGCGGCGGCGTTCGTTACGACGTTGCCCGTAATCGTGCCGCCCACTACCGTACACATCGCCGAAGTATTGAAAATCATCAGCGCGCTTCCGTACAGCGCGTTCGTGGAATACCCGCCCGTGATTTTCCCCGTGCCCTTTCCGGTCGCCGAGCGTTCGTCCGAACTGTCTATGATCCTCAACTTTCCGTCGATACGGATCACGCAGCGCTCCGTTCCCGAAGTTTCCGCTTCGCCCAGACCGCGGTCGATCGTATAACCGTTGAGATCCAATCGGATATTTGCCGAGGCGGGACAGAACAGCGCGCCGTAAACATAACCGACATTACTGCCGTTATAACCGAGCACCGTACCGTAACTGGCGTTGACGGTTCCCGTCCAATCGGAATAGAGTTTCACTTCGCGGACGATGTCGTTCGCATACCCCTTTTCCGCCGTACTCTGCACGACGGCGTCGTACCAGTTCTTGTTGTTATCGTGCGAGAACACGGTCGCTTCGCGCACATAGCTCGTACGCCCCGACTGCTGAATGACGTACAGCGGATTATCCGCAAAGAAACACTGATCGGTGCGATAGGTGCTGGACAGATACGAACCGAGATTCTGCGTAAAGACGTTGCCTTCCGGTTGCGTATAGTTATTCGTATCCCGCGTGACGCCGACCCAGAACCCGTCGTTATGTCCGGGCGTGTTTTCGGGAATGATCCTCGACACGATCTCGATGCACACCGTGCTGTTCAAGCCGCCGTGAGAAGAAGTATCGAAAGAGACGTTCTCCTCCACGCCGCGGTTGTAGTTATCGTAAATCCGCGCCCTTCCGCCGAGCTTTATTTTCCCGGGATAAAAAGAGTACACGCCGCCGCCGTAACGCCTGTCGGAGCTGGAACCCACCTGATTGTTGTCGTGAATCGAACCGCCCGTAATCGTAACTTCCGCGCCCGTATTGTCGGCAAGGATCGCAGCCGCATACGAAACACCCGTATTTCCTGTAATTTCGCCGCCCGTAATGTAAAGATGACTCGTATAATCGAGGTCGATCGCGCCGGCGTTCGAACCGTAACCGCCCGTGATTTTCCCCGTTCCTCCGCCGCGGTAATTTCCCAAGGGATACCCGTAAGTGGACGAATCCGGATCGCGGTCGAGCGCTCCGTTTCCGTCGTAATCGGAACTGTCGTGAATCCAGAGATTGCCTTTATAGAGTTTGATAACCCCCGCGCCGCCGACGGTAGAGGGCTTTTGCGTCAACGCTCGGTCGATGGTATGCCCGTTTAAGTCGAGAATGACCTGCGCGCCGTCGGGAACCTGAAGCGCGCCGTAAAAATACGGCGCCGTATTGGCGGTGGAATTGTTTACCGAAAAAGTCGTACCGTAAGTCGCGACCGTTTGCGCGGTCCAGTCCGCTTCCAGCACGAAAATTTCAGGCTTCTTCGTCTGCAAGCTGGTGTTGACGACATACTCCCAAGTGATAGAAGGATCGCGGGAAACCAGATACCCTTCTTTCGTCTCGCATTTCGCGAGCTCCTGCACGTAATTGGCGGAATCTTCCGGCAAGAAGTAATGGGAAGCCTCTTCGTCCGGATGCGTTTCGCCGAATCCCTCGGTGAACAGTCCGATCGAACTGCGCGAAACGGGAATTTTTTTGCCCCCGTTTTTCACCGCCGTAAGCGGCGAAACGATCCCGATCAAGCTCTTATCGCCCGAAGTCGCCTGTAATTGCAGATTGTATTCGACACCGTCCGCATTCGTGTTTCCGTAAATCTGAACGGTCCCGCCCAAATTGAGCTTACTGCCCGAATGCACGGTGATTGCGGCGGCGTTCGTCGTCACGTTGCCCGTGATCGTGCCGCCTTCCAAAGTACAGATCGCGGCGGTATTGTAAATCATCAATCCGCTTCCGTACAGCGCGTTCGTAGAATAGCCGCCCGTGATCTTTCCCGTGCCCTTACCGGTCGCCGAGCGTTCGTCCGAGCTGTCGATCAGTCTCAGCTTTCCGTCAATACGGATCACGCAACGTTCCGTACCCGACGACGTCGCCTCGCCCAAACCGCGATCGAGCGTGTATCCGTTCAGATCAAACAGGATATTCGCTTTCGGACGGCAATACAGCGCGCCGTACGCGTAAGCGGACGACGTGCCGAACGCCGTCGCATAACTTCCGTTCGCGGACGCCGTCCAATCGGAATAGAGCGTATACGTGCGGACGACGTTGTTCGCATAGCCGTTTTCCGCCTCGCTCGCCGCATTGATATCCTGCCAGTTTTTCGCGTTATCGTAGCTGTACAACGCGGCTTCTTTTTTTCCATCTTCCGTCGTCGCTTCCACGATGCCGTAAAGCGGTTCGTCCGCAAAGAAGTAATCCGCGGGATCTTTCCCCGCATTGTAGACGTCCCAGCCTTCCGTGAATACATAGCCGTATTCGGTAAACGTATAGTCGTTCGTCGGCTGCGTTATCCCCACGTTGAATTCTGCGGTTACCGCGGAAACGATAGGAAGCACGTAATTGCCGTCACCGTAATAAGAAAGGTTTTTTTCGTCGTCGCCGACGCCCGTATTCCCATAAACTTGCGCGCTACCGCCGATCTGCATATCGCAAGTACGCCAAACAACAACTCCACCGAAATAATTTCCGACGTTGTCTTTCACGACGCCGCCCGTCATCGTCATGAGTCCGTAGTTGTCGATAAACACGCCGCCGGTTCCGCCGAAATCGTGACTGGAAGCGCCGTTGCCGAAATTATCGCGGATCACGCCGCCCGTCATGACGAAAACATTCGACTCGCGCAACATGATACCGCCCGTCGCCCATCTCCCCGTCGCATTGTTACCGGCGATCGTACCGCCTTCCATGGTCAGCTTTCCGCCCTTGCATACCTGAATCCCGCCTGCGGGCTCATAAGTCACGCCGTCGACACTGCTGGCTTTGTTGTCGGTTGTATCGTAGCCTCCCGTAATCAAGCCGGAATCGTTGCCGGAAGAATCGCGGACGGTCAGATGCCCCGTAGGAGAAACGCCGATAACGGAACCGTATTTCTTCGCCGAAGTACGGGCGCGGTCGAGCGTTTTCCCGTTCAGATCGAGAACGATCTCGGAATTCGCGGGAACGTACAGACCTCCGCCGTAACTATATGATCCGGTTATCCCGAAGGTATCGCCCTGCGCCGTCCAATCGGCGAGCAACGTGTAAATCTGCTGCCGCTTCGTCGCGACCGCCTGACGGCACACTTCGTCCCAGTTTAAATTCTGCTGCGTCTTGGACCAGATCCAGACTTCCCCTTTCGTATCCGCCGCCGGATCGACGTCGGGCGATTCTCCGACGAACCAATTCTCGCTGTCGTCGGGGAAAAACACTTCGTCGAGCGCCTTTCCGGGGTTCTGTGCGGAATAACCCGCCGTGACAGCGTGCGCCTGCGTCGGCGTAATTCCGATACGCGCTTCCGAAGTAAACGGAATCGTAATATTCGCTTTCCACAGCGGCACGTTTTGGTGATATACATTATGAATAACGAATTCATCGGAAGCGGAAACGCGCATCCGATTGTTTACGACGCGAGCGGACCCGCCCATATTGATCGTAATGTTGTTCCATATCAAAAGCCCGCCGTGGGAATTCGTTCCCGTAGCTTCATTGTTTTCAATCGTCCCGCCCAAAAAATCAAACGTGCTTCCGGCGGATTGGTCTACGAATACGCCGCCCACAGCGTAGTTTCCCGTGGCTTCGTTGTTTTTTATCACTCCGCCCGTCATCGAAAATGTAGAACCGCCGTGTGCGTATACCGCTCCTGCCGGGTATCTTCCGCTTGAACTCGAAAGCGTGCAACGGTTCTCCGAAATCGTTCCGCCCTCTAATACAACGTTGGATCCGGAAACGAGATAGAGAGCCCCCGCATTCCCCACACTTCCGCTTTGCGTGTCGTACCCGCCCGTGATCTTTCCCGAATTATTGCCGGACGAATCGCGTATCACAAGCTTACCGGTAATATAAAACACAAAACCGTTCGTCGTCGGCGCAAGCAACCCGCGGTCGATCGTATGCCCGTTTAAATCGAGAATCAGACTCTTTCCGTTCGGAATACTGATATAGGTAGAAGTCGTGATGTCCTCCGGCAAAACAAACGTCTGCGGATTGCTCGTCGAACTCGCACTGATCGCCGCGTTTAATTCGGCGACGGTACTCGCAGAATCCGCCCGCGCCTGTATGATCGCGGCGGTACGGTCGGGCGCGCCGCTGTCGAAATTTCCGTCCGAAAAACGAAGCAGACCGAATCCCGTGAAAAAGGTAAGAATCAATGTAAAAAAGAATAGTAAAATACCCGCCCTGCGCGTTGCCCTTGCGCGGCGGTATGCCGTGTGCGCGCCGTTTTCCGCTGGCGCGCCGACTATGTATTTTTCGTTATTCCGATCCTCTTCTTTTTTGTGCAGATTCCTCATAAGCAAATACCGAACAAAACAGCGGCCGTACACCTATCCCTGCAACTGCCGGAGTTATTTACTCTACTTTATAATTATACCGAATTTCATAGAATAGTTCAAGCTTTTTAGATTGCTTTTTTAATTACTAACCTCAAATACGCTCAATCTTCACGAAATTTTAACAAATATTGTGGTTTATTGAATGTTTTTGGGTGTTTTTTGTTCTTATCGATCCATCACAGCTCGAAAATATGAAAAAAATTTTTCAAGAAAAACGCGCCGCGTTTACCGTAATTCCCATAGGGAATATTATCACCTTGCTTTAATTATATCATTTTTTGTTTGATAAATAAAGTGTTGAGAAT
>CAJUJF010000018.1 GCA_910586825.1 uncultured Christensenellaceae bacterium
ACGGGCATTTCGACCTTGAAAAATTTGTATAATAGAAAGATAAATTTCAATTTATATTACTTTAATGATGAATATAAAGGCTCTCGGACGATTTGTCCGAGAGCCTTTTTTCATTGCTTAAAAGCACGACTCTGAAAATTTTAGTTTTAATTCTCTATGGGTAGTGCGCTTTGCACTTGGCGTTTTTTCCGTCAGTCCGAAATATCTTCGTCGAGCTGTTCCATTTCATCCTTATATTTTTTGATCTCCGCTTCGGCGGCTTTTTTCTCCTTGCGTTTCTTTGCCGCAAGGATCATGAGAATGATGAAGAGGATGAGGCAGACGATAATGACGATGATCTGCCATAACGGGAATCCTTCGGGCAACCAATCGGGTCCCGACGGACCATTCGGGATCGTAAACGAAAATCCTTCGCTCGTGAGCGGCGTCGCCAATTCCGCGCCCGCCTCGTCTACAAACGCAACGTTTTCGTCTTTCAGCACCGCGCGCACTTCGTACGTCTTGCCCGCCGAAAGTTGGCTCGCGTCCGCTTTGTTTCCGTCCGCGTCGTAATACTCGTATTCGATTTCCAGCACGCCTTCCATGCCTTCGGGAAGCGTCAGCACCGGACGCTCGCCCGTGCTGTCCCATTCGCTGCGAAGCATCAGTTTCTCGATTACGAACGTGATCGTAATTTCGCTCGTATCCACCGAACCGTCTTCCGTCTTCCAGCTCGCCGCCGCGCCCGATTTAAAGCGCAACGTCACCGTATATTCCCCCGCGTTCTTCTGTTCCAACCCGTCGCTCTCCGCCGTGAACTCCATGGTTTCCGCGTCGAACCCTTCGAGTTCAAACGTCTGCGTTTTGCCGTTATACGTCACCGTCGGCGTTTTGAAGCTCGGCTTTTCGTATACTTCAATGTCCACGGTCGGATCCGCCGGCGTGCGGAAACCGAAAGTCAGAAGCGTGTCGTCTCCATCCTTGCCCGTAACGATCACACTGCCCGCATGTTCGGGCGCAACCGAAATTTCGATCGTGTAATTCGTGTTCCACGCAAGCGCGCCCGTGACTTCTTTCCCGTCGGCGTCTCTCGTCGTGATCACGTAGAATCCTTCTTGCGCCTCGCTGCCGAATTGCACCTCGGGACGCACGCGCGTACTCGTATCGTAATACCAGCCGTTCACGGTGATCACGTACGCGCTGATCTCCACGTCGAACCGATACAGATCGTTACTGCCGTCCGTCCAGATGACGCGGTCCTCCGTCCCGCCCGACGACTTGTTCATTCCGTCGAGGTACTCGATCACCACTTTATACGAACCCTTGCTTTTCAGCTCGTAGGTCGCGGGATCGTTCGGATCCACCACCGCGCCGTTCACCTGAATTTTCAGGTATTTCTCCCAACCCTCGGGGAAGGCGCAAAGCTCCAACAGATCGTACGCTTCGCCCTTGTAAACAAGTTCCTGCTTCGTCGGTTTTTCGTACTTGCGCGGCACCACTTTCCAGGTGATCTCGGTAGGAAGATTCCCGAAATTCAGATCTTTATAGTTCTTGTACAGCGGATGATTCTCGTCCAACTCGAATTTCAGCGAGAAGCTTCCAACGTCGTTCTTCGAAGCGGTCCCGACGTATTTTACGAACTCCTTCACGCCGTCCGGCAGTCCTTCCAGCGCGACTTCGAAATTCACCGCGCCGTCTTCGCCCATTTCGTACACGAATTCGTTTTCGTAATTCCAATGCACTTCGCTCAGATCGGGCGTCGCCTGTTCGATCTCCCATTCGAACACGTCCGCGAACGCGGGCGCTTCGTAATTGTCCTCGTCGTACGTGAAGAGCAGTTTCACCGTATATTTGCCCGCATCCGCCGCCGAAAGCACCGCGTCCGGATCGAAAGCGATTTCGAGCAGATCGGATCCCTCGCCCGCGATCTGCATCGCGGAGAGCGAAACGCTCTGCGTCGCGCCGTATTCGTAGGTGAACTTCGCGTATTCGTTTCCGTCGCCGTCCTGCCAGACCAACTGCGACAGATCGAACTTCGCTTTCGTGATCGAATACTCGAACTCCTTCGGCGTTTTCAGCGTGTAGTCTTCGTTCGGCAGATTCACGCTCACGATATAGTCGCCCGCGGCAACGGGCGCGCCGTCCAGCTTATCCCCTTTCGTGCCGTCCGCGTTCTTCACGAAATACTCGATCTCGAAATCCGCCTGCGTGAGTACGTCGCTCGTGATTTCGAGCACGACGGGCTGCGCCGAAGTGTTGTACGGATTTTCCTTGACCTGCAAGCCGACCGACACGGGCGTTTTGTTGTCCCCGACGTCGAACGACATGTAGAACGGCACCGTACCCGAATCGTCGATCAGTTCATAGCTCGCCGCATACGAACTCTTGATCGACACCTTGACCCAATACTTCGTCACGTTGCTCTCGTCGACTTGGATGTCGGACAGGTTCACTTCTTCCGTGGAAGGGCTTCCGTTGTCGTCTTTGTAATAGGTGTACTCCACCTTGTCGTTATTCGAATCTAGCACCGGCACAAAGAACGCCTTGTTCTCGTCGTCCTGCTGTTCGTCGTAGTCCCAGGAAACCGTGAGTTTGATTTTTACGATCTTCCAATCGTGGGTGAACAACGGATCCGTCACGTCCGGCGTGTTGTAGTTCGTCGAATTGGCGTTGTTGAAACTCACGACTTTCGCCGTATAATCGCCGACCGCCGTCGCCGTTTGCCCGCTGTAACTCGCGACCGTCAGCCCCGTCGGCAAACCCGTGAGCGTCACCGTATGCGCCGTGCCCTTATAAGTCAGCTCGTCCGCGCTCCAAGCCGCGTTCGTCAAATCGTAGTCCGCTTTCTCGATCTCCCAAGTCAGTTCGAATTCCTTGAACGTACCCGAAGCAAACTGAAACCCGTCCATCGGCACGATACGGACTTTCGCCGTCGTCGCGCTCATCGCGTTCGTCCCCGTCGCGTTGAGATAACCGTTGACGTACCCGTTCTGATTGTACGTCGTATCGATCTTCACGCCCTTCGACGCCAGATCGTCCGACTTGATCGAAAGCACGTATTGCGAACCGTTGTACTTGACCTTCAACGTCGGATCGGTCACGTCCTTTTCTTCGCCCTTGACCGTGTAATACCAGTCTACGGAACTGATTTCCGCGCCGGCGTTGGAAATGCTGAACGCACGTTCCGCCGTTCCGTCGATCTCGTAATTTTTGTTGTCGCCCTTCGTATCGTCCAGCTCCGCGCCGACGTGATAACTCCCCACCGCAAGCGCGGAAACGTCGAACGGTTGCGTGACGGGGATCTTGCTCGTCGGCGTGTCGTCGTTGTAATAATACAGATCGAGTTCCACCGTGTCCGAAGCCAAACTGTCCTCCGTCGCGGAAATCGTACCCGTACCGCCCGCTTCCCACAGCCATGCGTTCGTCGACGAATTGAACGTGACTTTCAGTTTCTTGCGGTTGATTTTCAGTTTGTTTCCCGACGGGAAAGTCTTTTGCGCCGTATCCGTCGCGGGACCTTCCCAGCTGTAATTGTCCTGATCGACGAGATCGAATTTGAAATCGTATTCCCCCGCGTCTTTGACCGTGATCTTCCCCGTGGCGTCGTCGAAAGTCGTTCCCGCCGGCGCCGTTGCCGTGACGACGTCTTTATCGAAATCGCCGAGCAGCGTAAAGTCCTGATCGACGCCGTTGTAGTCCGAACTGTAACTTGCGAGATAGGGAACTTTGACCTTCTTCCGCTCCACCGTCACCGTAAATATCCGCGTGTATTCGTCTTCGCCCTTGGAGGCGTCCGGCGTCCCCGCGAACTTCATGCCGATATCCTTCTGCGTCGTCTTGATCGTCGCCTTTACGGTATACGTACCGACGGTTTCGAGACCCGCCGCGTTGTCGGGATACGTGATGTCCACGCTGTCCGCAAAATCGGTCGTGTACCAGCTCGGCGCGGGCGAAATGTCCCCGATCCCGAACTCCTCTCCCGTATACGTTGTCGTAACGTCCTGCGGAACGACCATACGGTCCGCGGCGGCTGCCGCCGCCTTCGTCAGATTAAAATGGAACGCGGGGCGGGTCGTATGCGCGACATCTCCTCTCGGCGTATCGCCCGTAATCGTAGTCCCTCCTAAAAAAATACCTTGCAGGCGCATCTGAAAATTCCCCGTACTCGGGCTGACATACGACGACCGTACAAATAATTCCGAACTTGCGGAACCGTGCAAAAGCATGGCGCTTGCGGAAATTTTCCATTCGCACGTGGACGAAGCATTGGGGTCCGCCGCCGATCCCGCCGAAATTTCCGTATGCGACGGAAGCCAGATATAATCGTTTTTCCAATCGTTATAGCCGCTCTTTGCGTTGTACGCTCTGTTGCGAAGCCCGTGCGAATCGCTGTACATATCGTTTACCATGATCACGTAATCGTCTCCGTTACCGCCCGACGGATACCCCATATAAGAACGATATTCCGTTTCCTGATACGCAACGTTGGCCGGTTTATCGATAAACCCGACCAGACTTCCCGTCACGCCCGACCCGTTCGGCATCGTGAATTTCGCAAAAAGATGATTGGGATTCTGCGAAACCGCAGTCAACGAAGTATCGTTTTGCGACGCAACGTAACCGCTCGTGACATTGTTCAATCCCACCGAACGCATCAGGCTGGTCGAATACATGTTCTGCGGGTACGTAAACAAGTTTACCATAGCCGTATAGTCATGATAAACGGTAGTATCGAAAAATGCCGACCATTGCGTGGTATAACTCGCATCCGCATACCATAAATCGAGAATGATCTGCCCCTGACGGTTCGTCGTCAGATAAGTCGCAACCCATTCCTTGCCGCCCAACGTCACCACGACGTCTTTTCCGTTATTCCTGCCGCGGAAATCCGCCGAGTTTTGCGTGCCGAGCGCGCCGACCGTCCCGATCGCCGCGTTCGCGTTGCCCGTGAGCTTTTTATACAGGTCCTGCAAAATCTGCGCGTCGAATACCTTTCCGTCCGTTCGGTTCTCGTAACCGTCCAGCGTCAGTTCTTCCGTTTTCACCGCCGCGCTGTCGGGAAGCGTCGTTCCCCCCGCCGCCATTACGTTCGACTGATCGACGATTTTGCATAACAAAAGGGAGACCGCACAGACGACGAGCATAAAAAAGCTCAGAACGACCGTTGCGATCCCCCCGAATAATCCGTGTCTATTTTCAGCTAAATAACGCCCCCCCCCCCTGCTTTGCAGAGCGGGGCCGAGCCGCGTTGCCGCGGACGCCGTCTGTTACGCTTTTGCGGTTCTTTCCGTACCCGAACATAGAATTCCTCCTGTTTTTTTCATCCTCCGCCGCATACCGAATCCGTGCGGTGCGGAGTCGAAAAAGTTTGTATGAAAAGAAAAAGCACACTTCGGTACTTTACTCTAATAGTATACATTAAAATAAAATTTAGAGCAACAATTTTTATAATTAAGTGCAATTTTCACCTGATTTTAACGCAAAAAACCCCGTTTCTGATCGATTTTTCAATTTGTTATAGCTTTTCCGTTTGGTTTTTGTTGTTCTCGCGCCTTTCGATACGCGAAAAAATAGTTTTGCCCGCGTATCGGAAAAACGGACCTGCGATTACCGCAGGTCCGTATTCTTTATGCTAAATGGTTCAGTTCGCCGCGGGCGTTCTCACGAAACTCGTGATGCTCGCGCTCGAATTGACGCAGCCGAGAGTCACCGTGTAAATATTCTTGGCAAACTCGCCGCCGCGCAACGTGGAAGTCACGGTAAAGGTATCCGTCCAGACTCTCGCTTCGCCTTCCGTCACGGTCTCGGTATAGCGGAAAGAGACCACGATCTTCTTGACGTCCGACCAATCCACGGTGATCACGATCTCGCCGCCCTTCTTGAACATGGCAAGATTCGTCTCCCAAGGATTATCCTTTTCGCTCTCGTAACCGCCGCAGGTATACGCTTTGGCGATCGACCAGTTCTCCGAAGGGATCGTATGAACCCCGCCGCTTTCCGTGCCGCCGTTCACCCAGTTGTCCGCCCGGAAATAGGCGCTGACCGCGATGCCGCTGAATAAGCCAGCGCCCGTGCAGGCGTCGTTCACAGCCGCAGTGGCAAGCGTCTTCTGCGTGCCGGTAAAGACGAGCTTTTCGCCTTTGTTGATATAGCTGACCCAAGCGTTGTCGGTATAGCCCTGCGAAAGATCGGGTTTGCCGACCACGATGGGATTTTCCGGACTTGCCGTCTGCTGCGCGGAATATTCGGGATGCTCGGGCGCGACGTTGTCGGGAAGCACGGCTTTTTCCGCCTCGTACAACGCGTATCTCTCCGCAGCCTGTTCCTCCGTCAGCGCGCCGCGCTGGACGAGCAGATCCTCCGCCTGCACGCCGCTCTTCGCCGCAACGATACCCGTGCGTTCCGCAAGCAGAAGAACGAGTTCCGCAACGTCCGCAACCGTACCCTGACCCACGACTTTATCGATCGGGTACTGCACCGCAAGCACGCCGTTCACATAATATCTGATGCCCGCCGTTTTACTGATCGTGATCGTGGCATACGCCGTCTTGTTCAGATAGCTGTCCCAGGTATGCCCGTTCATCAAGTTATCCGCCGCGGGGAAGCAGTTCGCGCCTTTCACCTTTTGGGCGAGTTCCTTTTCGCGCGCCGTCGCGTTCGCAAGGCCCGCAACGCCGTTGTTCCAAGGATCGAGGTTGGGAAGGGTCAGAATCATGTTGCCCTCAGCCGTTACAAGCGCCTGCGAAGCCCAGTCGCCCGTCGCGCCGCTCGCGAGGAAGGAGACCGTAAGCCCTTCGTCCACGATGCTCTTATCGTCGATCTTCGCGATCGGACCGATCGCTTCTGCGGTCGCAAAGCCGCCCTTCATGATCGCGCCGCAGACCGAGCAGACCTGTACGCCGTTCGCGTTCGCCGCGCCCCACGTGTGCGAAGGCGTGACCTGAATGTTGTAGTAGAACTTTCCGCCGTCATAGCTCTCCGCCGCAACGCCGATGCTCGTACAGCCCGCCGCGATAATGTCCGCGCGCTCGCCCAGAACGACCGACGCGCCGTCCGAAATCTTGCGGTCCGCACCGACCGTGTAGATCACCGTATTGCCCGCGCTGAGTGCGGGAAGCGCTTCGAAGCTGTATTCCGTGTTCTCGCCGATCTTCATTTCGGAAAGATCGATTTCGAGCATGACCGCATACGCGTTGCCGACTTTCGATCTGTACGCCGTCGTGTGCGAAGTGTACAGGTTGTTGCTTGCAAACACCACGCCGTCGATGCTCACGGTAAAGGTGAGGTCGTACGTCTGAATCAGCGCAAGATTCTCGTTGCCGATCGCCGCGCCGTTGTTGGCGTTCAGCGAAAGTTCCGTCGTACCTTCGGGAACCCCCGCAAGGATCAGCGTCAGTTTGCTTCCGTTCGCCTTGGCGTAGACGGTCTGGCTGATTCTCGCGTCGCCCGCAACCGCCGTTTCGGGCAGCGACAGATAGTCCACGACGTCCTGCGCCTGAATGACGCCGTTTGCGTTCTTCAACGCGATCGTATATGCGGTGAGTTCGCCCGTGAGATCGGGAGCCGCGACCGTGAATACCACCGTCAGCGCCGTACCTTCCGCGGAAACGGATTTTACGGAAACGCCGTTGCCGAAGTCTTTGCCCGCCGTCAGTTCGGATTTCTTGAAGGAAACGCCGTTCACGTCGAGTAGCATATCGTCGGAAATCGCAACGTCCGTATACGTGATCGTAATTTCGCCGCCCGTGATCAGATTCGCGGAACCCGTCACCGCGCTCACGGTTTCGGAAGCGACTACGCCCGAAAGATCGAGCCGGATATCGCACTGTTCGGTGTTCGCGGAAACGCTCGCGAAATCGAGAACGTATTCGGTGACGGCGCCGTCGGTCGGGATCACGACTTTCAGCAGATCCCCCTCTACAATCGCAACCGCGCCCGAGACCGCCGCGCCGTTTGCCTTGACGCGAACGAACACGTCGGAGGCGAGCGCCTTTTCGAACTTCACGGCGAACGCGATATAATGCGTATTTTTCGCGTCCGCGCCGAGCGCCGATTTGTGCGCTTCGTCAAGCGCGACCGCCTTGCCTTCGCCCGTTACGGGAAGCATGCCGTTTTCAACCGCGCCGACCGTATACTCCGCGCCGACCGTCCAGTTCACGCCCTTCGCCTCGAATCCGTCGCCGCCGATTTCTTCCGTCATGTCGTTTGCGACTTTGCCCGTGATATACTCCGCGTTTCCGGTAACTTTCGCCGCGTCCAATCCGAACGCAACGGTCACCGCGGAACGCTGAACGTCTTTGATCTTAATCGTATAAGTGATATAAGGAGATTTGGATTCGCCCGCCGCGTACAGCGAATGGACCATCGTGACCACGCCGTCCGCATACGACAGATAGTATTCGAACGTCGCGTTGCGCATCGCTTCCTTAAACGAAGACTCCGTGATCTCTTCGCCGTCCACGCCGTTCGGCTTTCCGACGGGCGTGCGCAGATCGAAGTTCGACGGCTGTTCGGGATCGTCGTAGGAGTGGAAGATCTCCGGCGCGTCGATATTCGCGCCGTAAGAGTCCTTCGCGATATACGCGTCGGAACGGAGCCAATACCAATGTTCGCCCGCCTTGATCTGAATGGTAACGCCGTTATAAATCTCTTTGTGCAAATCGCCGTTGTAAACGCCTTTGAGCTGTACGAAATCGTTGTCGCGCAGCGTCACGGTGTTTTCGAGCACTTTGCTCTCGCGCGCCGAACCGCACAGGGTGCAAGTATCCCCTTCGAAACGGTGCGCGCCGCCGATTTCGGCAAGACCCGCATAGAACACCACCGTTCCGTTCTCCGAATAAGGATAGCTCGCGTAACCGGTCTGCTGGCAATTCGCCTCGCTGATCAGTTCGATCCCGCCGAGGCTTGCGGCGTCGAGCGTCTTTCTCTCGACTTTGCCCTCGTTCGCGCGGAGGATATACGCGGGCGTTTCGCTTTGCGCGTTGAGTTCGAAATAGAACGGAGCCGCGGAAACGCCGAATTTCGTCGTGTCGACTTTGAGCACCACAATATGACCGTAGTCGGTATCGAGCGCGTTGTCGAGGGTCCCGAACACCGTGAGCGTCGGCTCGACGGCGCCTTCGGGAAGCACGCTGTAAAAGCTGAATTCGCCTTTCACGTAACGGTAACCGAGGTTGACGAAATGAAGCCCCTCTTTCGTTCCGTTGTTGATATTGAGATTGATCGTTTCGCGTTTTACGTTTTCGGAAAGCACGTTGTCCGCACGCGTCGCGATCGCGACGTAGAGCGTCGTTCCGTCCGCTTCCACGTAAATGTTGTCGCCCACCGCCTGACCGATCGAACCGTCGCCCGCGAAATTCATATCGTAGTACACGGTGTCGATCGCCTGACGCGCCGCACTGCTGCCCGAACCGGCAAAGAGCGAGATGTCGAATTTTTCAACGTTTGCAACGCTGAATTTCGGCAGGTTGTAGACGATCGTGATCGTCCCCGCCGCGTCGTCGACGGTCGCAACGACGTCGATGTTGCCGAGTTTGTTTTCCCCCGTCCGGTACACGTTCCCTTCGTTCTCCATCTGGTTGAAGCGGATGTTCGAACGGTTGGCATACAGACGCACGGAACCGATATTCGCTTTGACCGCGGCAAGCCCCTCTACGCCGAAGTCGTACACGATCGTGACCGCGCCGCCCTTGTCGAGGCTGAGCGATTCGTAAGTCACCTGCGAAGTGACGGACAGACAGTCGAACGATTCGAATACGAGACGCACGTCTACGCCGCCTTCGGTCAATCCGGAGAGCGTTACGCCCGCCGCCGCGATCGCCGCATCGACGGGAAGCACCACGTCGGCGTAATCCGCCGTCACGTTTACGTACGCGCCCGCAACCGCCGCGTCGCCGCTCTTGACGGTAACCTGCGCGCCGTTCGTGAACTTCGTGTTCGCCGCGTCGCGCGCCCAGATTCTGAACGCGATATATTTATTTGCCGTCGCGCCCGCGAGTTTCGCCTTCTGCGCTTCGCTCAGCGAGTTCGCCGCGCCCGTGACGGTGAGAACGGCGTACGTGTTGGAAGCATCGGAAAGGGAACTGAACGCAAGCTGACCGAGCTGGGAGTTGTTCGCAAACGACACGCCGTCGATCACGACCGTGTGCGCGTAAGCGCTGTCCACCGCGTTCTTCTTGATCGCAATGAAATCCGCGGGGATCTCCGCCGTCTTGGTCACGTTGCCCATCGTGCGGATCAGACGGAACCCGATCATGTTATCGGAAAGCGGCGTCGTGCTCAGCGGCACCCAGACGGGCGCGTTCGCCGTGCCGATATTCGCTTCTACGTCGAACTGCGTATCCGCCGCGGGATTGGGATCCTGCTTCGTCGTGATCGTGACGTTCAGCGAACCGAGATCGAACATCTCGTTTTCGAGATAGACGGTTTTTGCGCCGCTGTTGAATCCGTTGTAGTTCACGCTTTCCAGCGTTCTCGTCTGCAACGTGACGATTTCGGTGAAATGCATCTTCACGTACTCGCCGTGAAGGATCGTATCGTAATAGCCTTTGGGGGAATCGGGTACTTTCGTACGCGCCACCAATTTCAAGGGATTGGACGGATCGGTCGTCACGTTGTAGGTGAGTTCGACGATGCCGTCGTTGCGGTACTCCCAGGACAGTTCGATGTCCTGTTGGGTGACGTACGTCATCGTGTCGGTGGTGTCGCCCGTACTGTAAGTGTACCAATCCTTCCACTGTTCGAGCGTGGGCGTGCCTTCGCCGTGGTCCTTGTATCCGGGAAGCGGGATCGCGCCCGTTTCGCTCGGATGGGAACCGTAGTTGCCTTCCTCAATCGCGCCGCCCGCGCCGTTGCCCGCTTTCGCCGCCAAAAGACGGGGAGTTCCGATGCCGTCGAGCAGGACCCAGCCTTCGTCGCGGACAATGACGGAAGTCCCGACGCCGCCCGTGTATTCGCCTACCGAAGTGTCGGCAAACCCGATGATCGGGAAATACCAGTATTCCTCTTCGGCGCCCTCGGAAACGTACGTTGTGATCGCGGTGCCTTTCACCGTGATCTTCATGCCCTTTTCGAGTCTGCCGACGGTGTGCGTCTTTACTTCCTCTTCCTTGCCGTCCACAACGACGGATCCGAAAGGACGGATCGCGGAAGAGCCGTTCGCGGACAGCGTATGCTCGCCCGTATGGAACGCTTTATAGGTGAGATCGACGTTCAGTTCCTCTTTGGTCTCCGTCGCGCCGTCTACGGTACAAACGCCGTCCACAATATCGTGCACGACTGAAATTTCGATCGAAGCGGAAATATTGTCCGCGTTGTGTTCGACGGGCGTCACCGTCGCGCTGTACACGCCGACCGTGCCGAGCTGTACTTCCGACTTGTCGATCGTCAGCTTATCCGCTTTCAACGTGTCTCTGCCGGCGTTGCCCGTATAGTAAACGAGCGCCGAGATCTTGTCGAGAACTTCGCTTTTCCACGCTTCCTCGCTCGTCTGCGCGTCGGTCAGCGTGAACGCTTCTTCGCTTAAGTTCATCATGCGGATCTTGTAATCGTCGTCCGGTCCGGGTCCCGGCCCGGGACCGTCCGTCTTTCCGCCGCATGCGGCTAAGCCCAACGAAAGCGTCACCGCAAAGGTCGCGATCAGAGCGCCTTTCAGCTTTTTCATGTCTTAATCCCCCCAGATTTAGAATTTGTCGGCTATTTCCAAAAATAGCAATTTTATTCTACAATATATTTTTTATACTGTCAATATCTTTTCCGAAAATTCTTTCTTTTATTGCAAAAGTATTTTACTTTTATCAGAATGAAAAGATCGGCTCATTCGATTTTCTGTTCCTTTTTTACAATTTTTACGGCGCGCGTGCAAGATACGAACTGTTTCTCTTTCGTAACAGTTATATGCACCCTGTCCGTTTTTATGCGACGGCGAAAACGGAACAAAAAAGCCCCCGCCGAGGCAAGGGGCTTTCCGACCGTTTTTAAAGCGGACGTAAATTTTTGAGCGAAAGGTCGAGAATGGGCGCGCTGTGCGTTAAAGCTCCGGAGGAGATGTAGTCCACGCCGAGGGCAACGTACTTTGCGATATTTTCCCGCGTGACGTTGCCCGATATTTCCGTCTCCGCGCGTCCTTTCGCGAGCTTTACGGCTTTTTCAAGCGTATCGCCGCTCATGTTGTCGAGCATGACGATGTCCGCGCCCGCATCGAGCGCTTCTTCGAGCTGTTCGAGCGTCTCCACTTCGATCTCGATCTTCCGCACGAACGGGGCGTAAGCGCGCGCGCCCTCGATCGCCTTGCGCACGCCGCCCGCCGCGCCGATATGGTTGTCCTTCAACAGCACGCCGTCCGAAAGGTTGAAACGGTGGTTGTGCCCGCCGCCCGCGCGCACCGCGTATTTTTCCAGACTGCGAAGCCCCGGCGTCGTCTTTCGCGTATCGAGAAGTTTGGTGCCGCTTCCCGCCAGCAGATCGGCGACCGTACGGGTGTACGTCGCGATTCCGCTCATTCTGCCGAGAAAGTTGAGCGCAGTCCGCTCGCCCGAGAGCAACGCGCGCATTTCCGCCGCAACTTCTCCGAGCTTCTGTCCGCGCACAACGCGGTCCCCGTCCCGAACGGATAAATTTACTTCCGCCGCGGAATCGAGGAGGGAAAAGGTACGCGCGAACACGGGAAGTCCCGCGATCACGCCGTCCTGTTTGCAGAGCAGTTCCGCCCTGCCGCGCACCCCCGCGGGCACGACGGAATTTGCGGAGACGTCCTCCCACGGAATATCCTCCCGAAGGGCGGCGAGAATATTCCCGTCCCAGTGCAAAGTTTGCGTTACGTCATTCGGTTTCACGATTTATCTCCTTTAACACCTTCCGCTTTTCCGCATCCGCGAACTTGCGGTAATTTTCGTATTTTTTCAGTTCGACGGGGATCTTCTCCGCCCTGCCGTTCCCCCGCGCGATCTCCTCCGCCGCGCGCTTGGCAAAGATCAGCGATTCGAGCAGCGAATTGGAGGCGAGCCTGTTTTTGCCGTGTACGCCGTTGCAACAGGTCTCTCCGACCGCGTACAGGTGCGGCATCGTCGTCCGCCCGAAAAGATCGCTGCGGATCCCGCCCATGAAATAGTGTTGCGCCGGAACGACGGGGATCGGTTCGGAAAGCGGATCGTAACCCTCTTCCCTGCACCGCTTTAAAATTCCGGGGAAATGGCTGCGGATCGTCTCCGCGCCGCCCTCCACCGTCCGCAGATCCAGACGGACGTGATCGCTGCCCTCCCTCTGCATTTCGCGCAGAATCGCCTCGGTCACCGCGTCGCGCGGCAGGAGTTCGTCCACGAACCGCTTCCCGTCCGCGTTGACGAGGATCGCGCCTTCGCCGCGCACCGATTCGGAGACGAGAAACCGCCGCCCTCTACCCTTGGTGTACAGCGTCGTGGGATGGATCTGCACGTAGTCGGCATGATCGATCGCCACACCGTGCGCAAGACACGCCGCAAGCCCGTCCCCCGTGAGGATCCTGTAATTGGTGGAATGACGGAACAGTCCGCCGACGCCGCCCGTCGCAAGCACGGTATCGCCCGCGTAGACGGGATAGGTTTCGCCCGTTCGGTTGTCGCGTAAAACCGCGCCGTAACAGCGGTCTTCTCCCGCGCCGCATACGAGATCGAGCATCGTCGTGTGCGACAGAATTTTCACGTTCGGAAGCTTTTGCACACGGGCGAGCAGGCGGGACGTGATCTCCTTGCCCGTACAGTCCTCGTGAAATAAAATCCGCGGACGGGAATGGGCGCCTTCGCGCGTATAGCGAAGCGAACCGTCCTCCGCGCGGGCAAAACGCACGCCGAGAGAGATCAGTTCTTCCACAGTGTCGCGCGAATTTTCGATCATGCAACGCACGGTGAACGGATCGTTTTCGAAATGCCCCGCGCGCATGGTATCCTCGAAATAACCGCGGTAGTCCGCCTTGTCGCGGAGCACGCAGATCCCGCCCTGCGCAAGAAACGAATCGCTCTCGCGAAGCCCCCCTTTACAGACGACGAGAACGCGTTTATGGGCGGGAAGATGCGCGGCGCAATTCAGCCCCGCCACTCCCGCGCCGACCACGAGTACGTCGTAATACGCGTGTTCCCGCATTGTCTCCATAGCGCCTCCGCCAAAGAACCGCGCTCTTTTCCGCGCCTCTTTGTTTCTCATAAAGTATAGTGATTTTTCCCGCAAAAGTCAAGTTCGGGAACGCCGTGCGGAAAATTCCTTTCAGATCAGCGTTAAAAATTCCCCGACCGCAGGCAGATCGGTATCCGCCTGCGCGTTGAGATAGGCGCGCAACAGCCGAAGCGTGCGGCGCGCGCCGTCCTCCGACAGCGCGCCGTTCAGACCGAGCGCCGCGCGGAGGGTGAGATAGGTGCTTTCGCTCGCCGCCGCGCCGACACCGCAGTCCTCGCAACAAAAGGCGCCGGAAGAAAAATCGAAACGCATTCTGCCCGAAAGCGGTTTTCCGCACAGCGCGCAGTTTTCCGCACGGACGGGATACCCCGCAAGTTCCAGCGCCTTGCAGAGAAAGACGACGAGCGCAAACGCGGGATCGTCTTCCCCGATTCTCCGCAACGCGTCCACGGCGGCGAGCAGGAAGTACCCGCTCTCGGCGGCTTCGTAGGAAAGCCTGTCGCACGCCTCGCAAACGCACGCCGCGGCGTAATATTTCGAAACGTCCTCCCTGAGCGAATAGAATCCGTCGTGCAGGGAGGCGGAAACGACGGTATTTCTCTCGCCGCGCCCCGCAAGCACGTATTCGGCAAAACAAAAAGGCTGAGCCGCAAACCGAAGTTTTGCCCCCGCCTTTTTCACGCCCTTCACGCCCGCCGTCAGTTTGCCTCTGTCGGAAGTCAAAAGGGTCACGATTTTATCGTTCTCGCCGTAGTCGCAAGCGCGCAGTAACAGCGCGTCCGTTTTAAAGTCCATATCCGCGTCCTCGTCCGTGCGGAGAAAACGCAGTCCCCGCCGTCACTTTAACCGTTTGTAAAGCATGTAATAGCTGAAATTCCCCGTCTGTTCGAACAGCTTCCAGGCGATTTCGCTCGCCGCCTTTCCCTTTTCGTCTTCCTTCATATTGCCTCCTCGTAATTCAGTATGGAAGCGGAAGAGAAAAATATGCGGAAAAGTTTATTCTTCGCCGCCGTATCCCAGTTCTTTCATCAGCCCTTCGCTGTCGCGCCAATCTTCGCGCACCTTCACGTAGACCGTTAAAAAGACTTTCGCGCCGAGAAATTTTTCCATATCCTGCCGCGCAAACGAAGCGGTCTCTTTGAGCGCTTTGCCCTGTTTCCCGATCAGGATGGCCTTGTGATTGCGCTTTTCGCAAACGATATCCAGATTGATTTCGTAGGTGCCGTTCTCCCGACGGCGGAACGTGTTCACGACGATCGCCACGCCGTGCGGGATCTCTTCGTCGTATTTCAGAAGAATCTTTTCCCGCATGAGTTCCGCGATCATAAACCTTTCGCTGCGATCGGACACCACGTCCTCCGAAAACAGCTTTTCGCCCTCGGGCAAGAGATCGCAGATCCCCTGTTCGAGCGCTTTCAGGTTCTTGCCTTTGCGGGCGGACACCGGATAAAAGTCCGCTTCCACTCCCGCTTCCGCAAGCGCTTTCGCGTCTTCCGGAATCCGTTCGGCGGGCATGATGTCGATCTTGGTATAGGCGACGAGCATGGGGATCCCCGAATCGTAATACTTCTTCGCGAGCGCAACGTCCTCTTCGGAAAGCCCGCCGTGCCCGTCGTGCACGAAGAGGATCGCGTCCACGTCTTTCGAAGTCGTCTCCGTCGTCTTCATCATGTATTCCGTCAGCGCGTTGCGGCGGCGATAGATGCCGGGCGTGTCGACGAAAACGATCTGCCGGTCCTCCTTCGTCAGAACGCCGAGGATACGATCCCGCGTCGTCTGCGGTTTCGGGGAGACGATCGCGACTTTTTCCCCTACCAATACGTTGATCAGCGTGCTTTTGCCCGCGTTTGCCTTGCCGATGACCGCTACCGTTCCGCTCTTCACTTTAATCCCTCGTTAAATTCATGCGCGCCATGACGCGTTCTTCTTCGGCACGCATCTCCGCGCGCTCCTCTTCCGTTTCGTGATCGTAACCGAGACAGTGCAGAATCCCGTGTACCGTCAGGTAATTCAACTCCCGCTCGTAAGAATGTCCGTACTCCGCCGCCTGCTCTTTCGCCCGTTCTGGACAGAGCGCGATATCCCCCAGGTACAGCCCGCCCTCGCCGTCACGGCAATCCTGATGCTCGCTCAGCAGAATCGGCTTTCCTTTCAATCCCTCCGAGGCGGGAAAGCTCAGCACGTCCGTCACCGCGTCGACGCCGCGTTCCCGCGCGTTGAGCGCGCGGATCTCCTCGGGAGAGAGAAACACGACCTCGAACACGAACGGCATGTCCCCTTCCGCCGTGCCGCGAAGGGCGGCGCATACGCGCGCCTTCTCCTCTTCCGAAAGGTCTTCGCTTTCGATGCGGAACTCACTTATCATTTTCGGATTCGTCCTTTACCGCCTGTTTCGCGCGGTTAAACCGGATCGCGGGATATTCCACGCGGTGGTGGTGCACGCCGGAAAGCGCTTCCACGAGCGTCATGCGGATGGTCGTGAGATCGCGGATCGTGATGTTGCAATCGTCGAACTGATCGAGGTCCATGCGCTCTTCGATGATTCCGCGAACGACCCGTTCCACGCTCTCGGGATTGCGGTTTTGAAGGGCGCGCGTAGACGCTTCCGCCGCGTCCGCGATCATTACGATCGCCGCGATCCGCGTCTTGGGCGTGGGACCGAGATAGGAAAAGTCCAGCACGTCGACGTCTTCTCCGGACAGCCGCATCGCTTTGTTGTAAAAATACTTGATCGGCAACGTGCCGTGATGCTCGCGGGCGACGTCCGCTATGATCGCGGGAAGCCGCGCCGCCGTGAGCAGATCGTAACCGTCTTTCGCGTGCGAGCGGATGATGTCGGCAGAGAGTTCGGGCATCAATTCGTCGTGCACGTTGTAATCGGTCTGGTTTTCGGTAAAACAATCGGGCTGTTTCAATTTGCCCACGTCGTGATAATACGCCGCCGCGCGCGCGAGTTCCGCATTCTCCCCGATGGCGACCGCGCACGTTTCGGCGAGTTGCGCCACGATCAGCGAATGGTTGAAGGTCCCCGGCGCTTCCTTTTGCAGACGCACGAGAATGGGCGCGTTGGTGCTCGTGAGTTCCCGCAAACGGAACACGGTGAGTTTGTTAAAAGCAAACTCGAATACGGGAAGCAGCGACAAGGCGAACATCGAGGACATGATGCAACCGAGCACGGAGAATCCACACGCGGAAAGCAGTTTGATCCACTTCAATTCGTACACGGTCGGCAGTTTGAGCAGGAACACGATCACCATGGTGGGCGCGGCGATCGCGCAGCCCGTGAGAAGCAATCCGCCGCGCGTGCGCACCTTGCTCGCCGCGAATACGGCAAGCGTTCCGCACATGAACGAGAGAATCAACGACAGATAGGATCCGTCCGCGGCATATGCCTCGTAAAGCCCCGTATACACGTCGAGCAGGAACATGAGCATGGAAAATACGAAATTGAGCAAAATGGACTGTCTGCGGTTAAAAAGGAACACGCAAACGAGCGCCAGCATACAGCTGGGCCGGATGTAGATATTGATGTACTTGCCGAACAATACGCAGATCACGACGGAGATCGTGATGATCGAAAAGACGAGGAATATGTTCGAACCGTGGGCGAAGAAATCTTTGTCCTCGAAATAGTAGTAATAGTATACGATCCCGAAGAGCAGAAGCGCCCCGACGACGAGCGTGAGAAGCTGCGAATAATGCTGCGCGAAAAATTCCGTCCAGTTCTCCCCGTAGTTGATCACGATCATAAGGAAGATAAACAAAAGCAACACGGTATAGCAGAGCATAAAATAAAACGCGCTGCCTAGCCATCTTTTTTTGCCTAATTTTTTCGCGTCCGACGCCTTCATTTCCGTTCTCCTTTGAGTTTCTTCTGCACGTCTTTTTCATACGCGCGCACGATCCGCATGACGAGAGGATGCCGCACGACGTCCTTTTCCGTCAGCGCGCATACGGCGATGTCCTCCACGCCTTTGAGCAGCGTGACCGCATGTTTCAGCCCGCTTTTCTTTCCGTCGGGCAAGTCGGTCTGCGTCAAATCGCCCGTGATCACCATTTTACTGCCCTCGCCGAGACGGGTCAGAAACATCTTCATCTGCTCCCGCGTCGCGTTCTGCGCTTCGTCGAGAATGACGAACGCGCCGGACAGCGTTCTGCCGCGCATGTAGGCGAGCGGCGCGACTTCGATCACGCCTTTTTCCATCAGTTTATTGTACGTTTCAAGCCCGAAGGTCTCTTGCAACGCGTCGTAAAGCGGACGAAGGTATGGGTCGACTTTCGTCTGCAAATCGCCGGGAAGAAATCCGAGCTTCTCGCCCGCTTCTACGGCGGGGCGGGTGAGAATAATCTTTTCCACCTGTTTCCCTTTGAACGCCGCAACCGCGAGACACACGGCGAGATAGGTCTTTCCCGTACCCGCGGGTCCCACGCCGAACGTGATGGTGTGCTTTTTCATGGCTTCGACGTAATGTTTCTGCCCGACCGTCTTGCACTTCACGGGCTTCCCGCGGGAAGTGACCGCGACGACGTCTTTCATGATCCCGCCGATTTCCGAAGCCTTCCCCTCCCGCGCGAGTTCGATGCAATACAAAAGACTGCTCTTATCGATCGGTTCTCCCGCTTCGATAATCGCAAGCAAGCTGCCGAGAACTTCCGCGCCGACCGCGCAGGCGGATTCCTCCCCTTCCAGCTGAACGGACGTGCCGTTTACCCGCCACGCAAGTCCCAACTCCCGCGCGACGGTTTCCAGATTTTCGTCGAAAATGCCGAGTACGCCGCGGAGCTTGTCCAGATCCCCCGTCTCGACCGAAACCGTTTTACCCGTAAAAATCCCTCCCTGCGGGGCGTCGCCCCGTATCATTCGTAGTGTTCTGTATTTCCGAACCGATTATTCCAAATTCAAAGCGGATTCCGCGTAAGCATACCCTTCGATCCGCCAACCCGACTCCGTTTGCGTCGCCTTTGCGTCCCCGATCGTACCGTAATCCAGAAATGCCTGCGCGAGCGCCTGTTCTTTGCCGAGTTCGTATTCCGCGCAGACGGAAAACCGCACCTTGACCCTTGCGATCACGATCACGGCGCGCGTCTCCTCTCCGGAGACGACCGCGTTGTCCACCACCGGCGCGCCCTTGACCACGGGATCCCCGACGGCGACGAGCGGCGTGCCGCGCAAAACGATCAGCTCTTCCACCGCCCCGTCGGCAGGCGCGAGCAGGGGCGCCGTTTCGGGGAACGCGTTTTCGTCGCTCACCTCCACGGTGACGGTGAGGATCCCGCCGCTCATTTTTACCGAACAGAAACTGACGCGGGGAAGCGCGAGAATCTGCGCCTTGACGGAAGCGTTCCCGACGGGCGAGGAAGAAAACAGCCCCGTGCCGTTTTCCGATAAGATCTCCATGACCTGCGATTCGTAATAGCTTCCGCTTCCCACGACGTCGATCGTCAGAACGCGGGTCTGCATAAAACAGACGGCAACGAGAAAAAGCGCCGCGCCCGCTAGAAACCCGACCGACCTTACGCACTTCTCCCGCAGTCTTTCGAACCCGCGCGTGCGTACTTCAACGATATTATAACATGTCTGCGACAAAATTGCAAAAACTTTTTTGCGGTCTTTCCCGTCCACCCACACGGTTACGGCGTTTTTTTGCGTCTTTTCGGCGCCCAATACCGTGATCCCCGCCTGCGCCAGCTTATCCACCACGCGCGACGCGCTCAAACTTTCGATGCGGAATCCGCACTTTCTCATATCCGCCCCCTATCGAATCCGTTCCGCTTTCGAAATATCGCCGTACACGACGAGATCCCCCGCGAAATACTTGCCCAGCGTGAGTTTTTCGCCCTCGACGCTCACCGCTCCTTTCCGACCGCAGACGACGATCTTCGTCTCCGAAAATTCGGCGAGCTTTTTCACGTTCTGAAAATAGCCGCCTTTTCCGTCGATGACGGTATATTGCACGCGCGAAAAATCAAGTCCTTCCGCCGCGAGCAGTCTGGAAATTTCGGAAAAGAGTCTCATACTTCTTCTATTGTATGCGGACGGCGCGCCGTTTAGCACCCGACGGCGCCACGACAAAAACCCCGCCGCGGAAATTTCCGCAGCGGGGCGATCGTAAGACCGTTTGTTTTTCTTATTTGAGTTCCGCGAAGTATTTGATGGTTCTTACCATCTGGCTCGTATAGGAATTCTCGTTGTCGTACCAGGAAACGACTTTCACAAGCGTCGTGCCGTCGCCCATGGGCATGCACTTCGTCTGCGTCGCATCGAACAGCGAACCGTAGGTGATGCCGACGATATCGGAAGAGACGAGTTCCTCTTCGGTATAGCCGAAGGAAGCGGAAGCCGCGTCTTTCATCGCCTTGTTCACCGCTTCCGCCTTCACGTCGCCTTCGCAGACCGCGACGAGCTGGGTGAGCGAACCGGTGGGAACGGGAACGCGCTGCGCGCATCCGTCGAGAACGCCGTTGAGTTCGGGAACGACGAGGCCGATCGCCTTCGCCGCGCCCGTCGAGTTGGGTACGATATTCACGGCAGCGGCGCGCGCGCGGCGAAGATCGCCCTTGCGGTGAGGTCCGTCGAGAACCATCTGATCGCCGGTGTAGGCGTGAATGGTCGTCATGTAACCTTTCTTGATCTTGGCAAACTTATTGAGGGTGTCCGCCATGGGCGCAAGGCAGTTGGTCGTGCAGGAAGCCGCCGAAATGATGGTGTCGGTGGGTTTCAGCGTCTTTTCGTTTACGCTGAACACGACGGTGGGAAGATCGTTGCCCGCGGGAGCGGAGATGATGACTTTTTTCGCGCCGGCGTCGATGTGCGCCTGCGATTTCGCTTTCGAGCAGTAGAAACCGGTGCATTCGAGAACGACGTCTACGTCCAACGCCTTCCAGGGAAGGTTCACCGCGTCTTTTTCTTTATAGATCTTGATGGTTTTGCCGTTGACGGTAATAGTTCCCTCTTCTTCGTTCGCCGAAACGGTGTCCGCCAGTTCGTATCTGCCCTGCGCGGAATCGTATTTGAGAAGGTGTGCGAGCATCGAGGGGCTGGTCAGGTCGTTAATCGCTACGATCTCGTATCCCTTGGCTCCGAACATCTGTCTGAATGCAAGACGCCCGATGCGTCCGAATCCGTTGATTGCAACTTTTACGTTTGCCATGTTAGTGTAATTCCTCCGGTTAATCTAATTTGCGCCGTCCGCGCTTTACCGTCCCTTATTATAGCACGCTTTTTTTCGCGCGTCAACACTTTTTCGGGAATTTAACGGAAGCGGAATATTTTCGCTTTCTTCGCCGTAATTTCCGCGGAAACCCTTGCCTTTTTCCGAAAAAAGCTCTATAATTGAGGAAAAAGATTTATTTGGAGGAACTATTATGCCCTTAGTGACAACGAAAGAAATGTTCGAAAAGGCGTACAAAGGCGGTTACGCCGTAGGCGCGTTTAACGTGAACAACATGGAAATGATCCAGGCGATCGTAGAGGCGGCGAGCGAGTGCCGTTCGCCCGTTATCTTGCAGGTTTCCGCAGGCGCGAGAAAATACGCGAATCCCGTATATCTGCGCCACCTCGTACAGGCGGCGGTCGAAACGACGGATATTCCGATTGCGATGCACCTCGACCACGGCGCGGATTTCGAAACCTGCAAGGCGTCGATCGACGACGGTTTCACCTCCGTAATGATCGACGCTTCCTCCAAACCCTGGGACGAAAACATCGCGATCACGAAAAAAGTCGTGGAATACGCGCACGATCACGGCGTGGTCGTGGAAGCGGAACTCGGCAAGCTCGCGGGCGTGGAAGACGACGTGAAAGTCGAAGCGAAAGACGCGATGTTCACCTCTCCCGACGAAGTGGAGGAATTCACTTCCAAGACGGGCATCGACTCCCTTGCGATCGCCATCGGAACGAGCCACGGGGCGTATAAGTTCAAACCCGGGCAGGATCCCAAACTGCGCATCGACATTCTCGAAGAGATCGGCAGCCGTCTCCCCGGCTTCCCCATCGTACTGCACGGCGCGTCCTCCGTTCCGCAGGATCAGGTTGCGATCATCAACAAGTTCGGCGGCGAAATGCCCAACGCGATCGGGATTCCCGAAAGCGAACTGAAAAAAGCGGCGAAACTCGCAGTCTGCAAGATCAATATCGACAGCGACCTGCGCGTTGCGTTCACCGCGGCGATCCGGAAACATTTCGTGGACAACCCTTCGCACTTCGATCCCCGTCAGTATCTCACCGACGCGCGTCTGAATATGAAGGAAATGGTCAAACACAAGATCGTCAACGTTCTCGGTTCGGCGAACAAGGCATAAATTATTTCAAAACCCCCTCCGCATTTGTCTGCGGAGGGGGTTTTTGATTCTCTTAACTGTTTTTCGCGCCGCGCATGCCGCCTTTTTCGTAGATCTCCATGATCAGACGGTGCGTTTTCAGCGCTTCCGCGCCGTCGATTTCCGGCTTTTCGCCGTTCAGGCACGCGCTGTAAAACTGCTCGATCTGCCTTTTATGGCTCGACCCCCAATAATCCTTGCCGCCGGTCGAAACGACTTCATCCCGCTGATGCGCCTCTTCCGTCGTTCCGTCCGAATAAGTAATATACGCGTCGTCGTAACCGAACACCGCTTTTCCTTTTTCGCAAAACAGACGGATTTCGATCGGCTCGTCGCAACCGTAATTATTCATGCAGTAAAACCCGTATTTCACGCCGTTTCGGTAAGAGATCAACCCCTCGGCGCTGTCCTCCACGACAACGGCTTCGTGTCCGCGGTTCGCCATCGAAACGGACACGTTCACCGTTTCGCTGTCCACAATCCAGTTGACGAGATCGACGGAATGGATCGCCTGATCGATGACTACGCCGCCGCCCTCTTTATCCCAGGTGCCCTTCCAATCACTTTCGGAATAATAGGAATCCGGTCTGTACCAGGTCAGCGTCGAACGGACGGACAGGATTTTTCCGAGCTTTCCGCTCTGCACCGCTTTTTTTACGAGCTGAGACGCGTCGTTATAACGGCACTGAAAAATAACGCCGTAATTGCCCCCCGCTTCCGCCGCAAGCCCGACGGCGCGCTCCGCGCTTTCCAGATCGGTGGACATGGGTTTTTCGCTTAATACGTGGACCCCGCGGGAAAACGCGTATTCCGCAACGGGGACGTGCAGATAATGCGGCAGGCACAGATGCACGATATCCAAATTTTCATGTTCGATCATGACGCGGTAATCGGTATAGGCGGCGCAACCGTACAGCGCCGCCGCCTCGTCCGCGCGGTCTTTTTTAATATCGCAGCAGGCGACGAGTTCGGCGACGCCGCCGCACAGCTTCACCGCATCGAAATGCATGACGGAAATTCTTCCGCAGCCGATCACGCCGACCCGCAGTTTCTTCAAAGGTTTAACCATTCCTCCGCTTCTCCCTTTGCTCTGATAATGCCTTCTCTGATCTTCATGACTTCCAACGTCTCCGCAACGTCGAAAAACGGCGCCGCGCCCTCGAAAAAGCGCACGATCTCCGTAAGCAGATTGTGAAAGAAATCGGACTCGATCGGGCATGTCACGCTCTCGCCGTCTCTTTTTTGCGCAGTAACCGCAAACGGAAGAGACGGATCGTACACGAGCGCCGCCGCCCGATCGCCGTAATCGACGCGGCAAATATATTGCCCCGCCTGCCGTTCCGCACGCACCCGCTTCGCGCCCGCGCCCAGCACGCGCACCGCCATTTCGATCTGGTGAATGACGTATTCTTCCAGATTGGAACCGCCGCCCGTCGTGATCAACGCTTTCGCGCCGACAAGCGCGTCCAGCTCGTTGGCGCAACGCAACGCGGAAGTGCTGAAAAACGGCGTGCCGTGCTCTTCCGCAAGCGCGAATATTTTACGCGCGGTCCCGTAATCGGGCGCGAACGTCTTATCGATGTAAGTGCGTTTGCCGAACGGCAACACCCGCTCCGCATAGCGCAAATGCGTGTCGGGATCGGAAGGCGCGAGAATGATCACGCAATCGGATTTTTCGCACAGCTCTTCGACCGTGCCGCACGCTTTGACGCCGCGCTGTTTGCACCACGCTTCCGTCGTCGTGCCGTTCGGCGCGGGAATTTCCGCCCAGGCGTATTTCACCGCGTAGTCGGTACCCAATTTCTTGTTGACGCCGTCAAGCCATTCGATATAGTGGTTGGCGTGCCATTCGTCGAGATAATAATCTACGAATCCGATCTTTTTCATGACAGAGAAACCTCCTCTTTCCGCTCCGCGGAAGCGTAGAGCGCGTCGAGCAGTTTTGCGCTTTCGAGCACGTTCGAAATATGATTGCGGTTTTTCACGCCGCTCTGCGCCGACCGGACAAACGCTTTGTCTTCGCAAAGGTACATGTTCGGAATTTCGTAATCGGGCGTTTCCGTTTTTAAGGTCTTGCCGTCGAAAAACTCGAACTTATCCCCGTACGTGAGGCGCGCTCCGCCCTTGTCGCCCAAGAAATCGACGTACATTTCGTATTTGTCGAGATTCTGCGCCCATGCACCCGAAAACGCGATGCCCGCCTTGTCGGTACGGACGTATCCGGTGATAAAATCGTCCACGTCGTTCACGCCGTGTTCGGTATCCGAAGTTTCCTCCGCCCACATCGAATGATAGCGGTACGATTTCATGTCCTTGGCAAGCTCCGAATACGCGTCGCACGTCACGTTTTTCAGTTTTGCCCCGCCGAGCACGTACAAAATCAGATCGAGGAAATGAACGCCCCAATCGATCAGGACGCCGCCGCCGGAAAGCGATTTCGTCGTGAACGCGCCGCCAAGTCCGGGAATGGAACGGCAAGAACGGAAAGAACACTGTACGTGATAGAGCTTTCCGAATTTTCCCGCGCGGTAATATTCTTCGAGCATTTCCACCGAGCGCTGATAACGGTTGCAGACCCCGATGTCCAGAATCAGATTCCGTCTTTCCGCTTCCCGCGCCATTTCGCAGGAAAGCGCGTAATTCACCGTGATCGGCTTTTCGCACATCACGTGCTTTTCGGCGCGCAACGCGTCCATCGTAACCGTGTAGTGCGCGAAATTGGGCGTGAGCACGAACACCGCGTCCACTTCCGCATCCGATAAAATATCGCGGTAATCCGTCGTGATTTTTTCGATCTTCGGAAATTTTTCCCGCGCGGCGCGGCATTTGTCTTCGATCAGATCGCACGCGTATTTGATCCGCACCCCGTCAAGCTCCTGCAACGCGGGCAAGTGCGCGTTCGAAGCGATTCTACCGCAACCGATCACGCCCACGACAAATTGTTTATCCATATCGTTCTCCTGTTTTTCTTTCATTATACCCCTTTGCGCAAATTCTGTCTTTGTTCTTTTTTCCTCTCCGATTTATCATTTTTTAATCTTTTCGCTTAATATTGACAAACACGGAAAAAAGCGTATAATATAGCCATGCTGCCTTTCAAATATCATTACCAAAAGACGTTTTCGCCCGTCATGAAGCCCTGCGAACCGTTTCTGCTCTTCCAGACGGGAGAGCTGTACGGAAACGCGGACACCGCAATCGCAGAACACGAACAGCCCTGTCACGAACTGACGTTTGTCGTAAGCGGGTGCGGCACGTCGTTCGCCGACGGCGTGCCGACCGATATCGCCGCAGGGGACTGCTATTTATCTTTCGAGGGAGAACGGCATAAGATCGTGTCGGACGCAAAAAATCCGTTACGTTATAAATTTCTCGGCTTCCGCGCGCTCGACGGCGCCACGGAAAAATTACTGCAAAATTTCGAAGAGTTCCGCGACGGACGGAAACGGCTGGCGCACGTTCCGGAATTGGACGGACTGTTTATGGCGCTGTTCGAAGAATTGGAACGCGAGAGCATTTTCAGCGATAAAATGATCGGAAGCATTATTCTGAACATGGTGATCACGTTGTTGCGCCAAATGCTGTACGGTGCAAAATCGCAGTTCAAAATCGAGCCGACGAACGAAAATATGCTTGTGTATCAGATCATTCATTATATCGACCGTCACTTGCTGCGCATTAAAAATTTGTACGAGCTTTCCGCCGTATTCAATTATGAATATCAATATCTTTCCGGAATTTTCAGCCGAATCATGAACACCTCTCTGCGCGACTATTACCGCCGTCTGAAAATGGAAAAAGCGAAAAAACTGCTTGCGGAAGAGGACCGTACCGTAACCGACATCAGCGAACTTCTCGGCTATTCTTCCGTACACGCGTTCACAAAGGCATTTACGGTTTACTACGGCGCAAGCCCTATCCGCTTCCGCCAGACCGGTTCTTTGCCGCAACCCGCGCCGTAAGCATTCTTTTGCCCCTTCGCGAAATTATCCGTGCCAAAAACGAAGCAAGGAACGAAGTTAAAACCAAAGCCCCGTAAAGGGTACATTTCATAATAATTTTTCATAGACAAACAGATAGCCCGCTAACTTCGCTTGCGAAGTTAGCGGGCTCTACTTTTTATTTATCATGTTCAGGGCAAAATATTTAAATGAACTGTTTCATTCTTTTCTCAAATCGGAAAAAGTAATCTCCACCTACCATATCATCGGGAATACTCCTATCCCTATGATACGGATTGAAAAATTCCACAGCGTGAAATCCCAAACGGTTGATATAAAAATGTAGGTTCCTCTTTTCAAAATATGGCGTGCATGTTTCCCACACCTTTGTTTGGGGATATAACCTTTCGATTTCATCTCATATCATTTTGCCGAGACCTTTGCTTTGTACTCCACATTTCACGTATAAAAATCAAGATGATTATGCTGCGTACTTTCGTCTATCACTACGATAGCGCCGCCCGACATTGTTCCGTCGACAATCGCTTTATAAGCAACCGCACCCTTCTTGGTCAAAGCCTCGTCGATATCTTTTTTCGGCAAAATTTCAACGTCTAAATCATCAAATTCCTGCATTGCGTCTCGTTGAAACGCTTCTTGCATATCTTTTTTATACGTAGGAATATCTTCTTTTTCGAGTGATGTAAGGATAAATTCCATATTATATTTTCCCGTTAAATCTGTTTACCGTCGTTTATTATAGCAAACAATAGTAAAAAGCAATGAAAGAATCAATTATCTATCCTTGCTTTAATCCCTCTAAACACACCGCAAACGCTCCGCGCTTTTGCATCTCATTGCGTTGAAGGATCCTATAAATCAAGCGCTCTTGCGGACGCATATCTCGCATTCGCAACGGTATTTACTGTCATCCGTATAGATGAGATCGGCGATTCCGTCGGCGACGATTTTTCCCGCGCGGGGATTTTTCACCGAAAGAATCGTCCCGCGCACGCACGCTTCGACTTCGGAATATTCGAACGAAAAATCCGTATCCACCATTTCGCAATCGATCAGTTTCAATCCTTTGCAATAGCAAAGCGGCTGCGTTCCGATAATTTTGCAGTTGATCAGCGCCAGGTTCTCGGAATACCATGCCAGATATTCCCCTTTCACCACGCTGTTTTTAACGGTTACGTTTTTGGAATGCCAGAACGCGTCTTTGGTATCGAGAACGCTGTTTTCAATCGTCACGTTTTCAACGTACTGGAACGAATACTTCCCTTGAAACCGAACGCCGTCAAGATGCAAATCGGTCGCAAGCAAAAACAGATATTCGCTTTCGATCTCGGTATCTTTTAAGGTGACGAAATGACTTTTCCAGCCGAATTCCGGCGACTTTATCTGCGAAGCGGAAATCACCGCCCGATTGCATTCCCGCAAAGCTTTGATCCCGAACAAACGGGAATTTTGCACCGTTAAACCGTCGGTATACCACAACGCGGCGCGGCAAGTATCCGTCATCGTGACGTCGCAAAGTTCCACGTTTTCATCATGCCAGAGCGGATATCGCAAAGCCATCAAACAATTTTCAAGCTTCACGTTTTTTGCTTCTTTCAATGCAGATTCGCCGTCCTCTTCGCCTTGAAAAGTACAATTCTTGATCAATACGTCGTTTGCCGCATACAGATCTCTTTCGTTCGGAAAATTCCGATTCTGAATGACTGTCATTCTTTTCTCCTAAGTTTCCTACTTACATGTACCCCGTATTCGCCGCGTTGAAACACGATTTGAATAATGTCGGCTGTATTAACACGGAAAGCGAACTCCAAACCGCCGCGAATCGCTTTGTTGATCATATTCGTACTCACGCCGAAACGTTTCTATACAGACTGAAAACGGTTTTTATGCCGGTACGGTATAATTATAAGCGTACTTGTTCAACCGTTCGCCCTTTAAGTTCAGAATATAGCCGTCCTCCACCTTACAACCCCATTCGGGATTATGCAGCGGTAATTCTTCTAAAATATCCTCATCTGTTACGTTGGAACTTTCCACCACTTCCAAATCCTGTATTTTTACGGATGCATCGGCATCGTCTGCAAGAGTTTCGGGGTTTTCTCTAAAAAATAAAAACGTTCCATATCGTATTTCCGCTGCCAATATATGCCCCTCATCCCCTTTATGAATTCCAAATTCCACGTAATCATCCGTAAGAACGCGAACGCGATCCATATATTTCATTTACTACCTCCTCATTTCACAAAACCCGAAAAAGGCGTATTATTGTGTAGTTTTCCGTTCGGGTATGCCATCCATCCGCTGAGAAACCGATATATGCGCCCGCTTTTATTGCGTTTTCCTGCTAATTCCACTGTAATGCTCACTCTTTGCCCATATCCATTTAACATGCCGAGTTCGTATTTTCCTTTCAAAAATTCTCTTTTGGCTGATTCGGCAATAATATCGTAAACTTCCTCGGCATCTTCTATAATATAACCCATGCTTTTCATCAAGTCAACTTTTTTTACGAACAAGTAGTCTTTAATTTTTCCCATTGAAAATTCAAGCGCAACTTCTTTCAGCACGGTCGGAATTTGTGCGCATTTACAAAACGGATGCTGTTTTTCATTAGGTTTGTTGGTGTTCTTGAAGATTGTTTTATTGATTGCAACGCAAAGTTCACAAGTACGCGTCGTCGGATCTGCCACCGCGATTCCACCACAAACCTCTATATCCAATGGACTATCATTCTGTCGTTGCCGCCAACCGTCCCCATCTTTCAAAAACGTGGTAACCGTTTTCTTAAAAACTCCGTCAAATATCCCCATATCCTTTCTCCTTTTCGTTATATCAATTATACCATGGAATTTATAATCCAATAGATCAAGCTGACATGACGATAAATCGAAATTTATTACAATGATACCGCAGACAATAATCCCGACGGTGACCGATCGGGATTTTGTTTTATATGCGGCGCTTGTTCAAGACATAAAAAAACAAACTAAGCCAAACTTAATCGTTCAACTTAGTTTGTTTTGCGTGTCTTGACCGAAACTCCCCATTTTTTGGGGTTGAACGATAGGCATCTGACCAAAACTCCCCTTTTCCAACACCACAAAAAAATCCCACCCCCTATAGAGGTGAGATTTCAAGAAATCAAGATTACATTTATGGTTGCAACCTTATCGCCATATCCGCAAGGTTGCAATCTTATTTTTTATATTGCGCCCTTAAAGAATACCTCTTTCGTGCGAAGACTGCATCCTTGCTGCACTAACATTAAGTATTTATTATCTAATGAAGTGGTGAGCCCTTTGACTATATAGATTACCTTTTTCTTCAATTGAGTATTGAGTTTTCTGAATAATCTTATTAAATACTCTTCCATAGTTAATCCTCATTAATCTTGATGAAGTCATCTTTAGTCTTGTTTAGTAAGTAAAGGTTTTAATGCTGCTAACCAAAGATTTGCGATTTCCTTATGCCCTTTATTTGTCGGATGGCAATAGTCCAAAGTTTCGTAGCGGTCGCCCGATTGTGCTAAATCTGCCAGCAGACAACCTGCTTCTTTTGCTGCCAATCTTATCACATAATTATAGCGCGAATCCGCTCTCACGCAACGATCGTTTCCGTCCTTTTTGTAGCCCATCAACAATGTGCCGCACACGATTTTAGTCGTAGGATAATTGTTTTTTAATTGTTGTAGCATAACCCTATATGCCCCATAAAACCCCATTGTGTTCTCTTGTTCATTCAACCCGATTTTTATTTCATACCCTCTGTCATTAGTCCCCATATAAATGAGAATAACATCCGGGGCAGATTCGCCATGCAGATTTGAGCATCTCTCTTTTGAGCAAGCCGATGACTCAAATACTCCAGCGACCAGACTACCCGAATACGAATTGTTGATGCACAGTTCTCCGCCAATGCCATCTATAACTTGTTTCCACCAGGTATCGTTTACACTATTTATTTCGTTGTCGTATGCCCTATCGTCTTTATAATATACGGGGTAGCCGTAAGGGTTGAATCCCACATATGTAGAAATGGAATCGCCAATGATAGAAATCTTGTATTTAGGCATATTATCCATCGTCAACCCCCTTATGCATATTTTTGGACAGTCATTTGCTTGATTTGTGCATATTTTTGGACACTTATCGGCTATTTCGCTTTGAGACTTCCAATCTGCAATAGCTTTTTCAACCTTAGGGATGTTAGCTTCCATACACACATCCAACAGCTGAAATAAGTCAAGTGTACCATGAAACCTAAAATTTAAGGGTGGCTGAGATTTACGTTTCATCGGCGGTAGTCAACTCATCATCCTCAATGACAACACAGTTAACCTTCCTACTGTGTACCGTGCAAGCATCAAGCGCGATTATTCCATCCGCATAGTAAGGCGAAAAGTCTTCATCCTTGCCGAACTCCTCACCCTTACCTTCATATTTTGAATGTCCGAATGATGTATGCCAATGCCCACAGACAATCGTCTTCCCAGGCTCTATAACACCCTGATGCGCAGCAAGCATACCGTTATACCAACGTGCAAAATACCAGCCAGCGGAATCATCATTTCTCCATTCGGGATTGAATTGGAAGAAACTTGCATTGCCGCCCGTACCATTAGCAAGAGACGGTATCCACCCATGCACAAAAATGTAATTCTTGGTTTCGTAATAGTTTCGCATTGCTGGGAGAATTGTTCTGAAAAATCCCGTCTGCTTCATTTTGCTTACTGTCATCTCAGGGTACATTCCCATCTTGGTTAAAGTACTTCCAGTTAAATCACGAACTGTGTGTACTGTTCCGTTAGAAAAATGATGAGTGTATTGAAAACCCATTCCAGCGTATATCGGCAACTTCTCCACAAAATCCACCAACAGGTCTTCGTGGTTGCCTTTGATAAGTATGACCTCATCTTTCTTCAAAAGTCCAAGAACGAACTCTTGTACTTCCTTGTTCTGTTTCCCTCTGTCGAATAAATCTCCGCAAATAATTAATTTGTGCGGTGCCGCATCCGTAAAGTAACCTTTTTCTGTCAAGGCTTTTATCATATAGTCATAAAAGCCGTGGATGTCAGCCACAACGTAATATTTCATTTTGCACTTCCTTTTGCAACCTTGCAATCAAGCAATATTCTTGCAAGGTTGCAGGGGAGCTTACTTAAATTGTGTCATGTCAATTAGCAATCCTGTTTGATAGCACTGTTTTAATTTTTTTACCGCTCTATTGTAATAATTCGCATACCAAATATACTTCATTTTTATCTTTGCGTTTGGGGCATCATTTATATTCCTAATTACATTGGAACTAATATCTTTAAGACAATCAAAATACCCATCTTCGTTCTCAGCTACGATGTACGCCATACCAGCCAGCCGTCGAGCAAGGTTATCAATGTCTATTTCATACCCAGCACTATCGAATATCTTAGTTGCGAACACCATTGGCATCGTTAGTTGGTAGTTACCGTTTACCGCATCGACGATCAGGTCTTTCATCTCTTCCGTCGTATATACTGGCTGCGCCGTTATTGGGATAGCAGTTGGCTTTATGTACTTACTGTCTATAAACGCCCGAATTATGTCTGTACGGATAATCGGCACTTTTTCAAATCTTGTTGTATCGCCATTACATTTTACGTGTATGTATAAAACCTTTTCCGCATCCGTGGATTTCAGAATTATCTCGGTTATCCAAATTTGCTCGTAATAGGTTTGTTCAAATTTGAATAGAAAGTAGTCACCACTTTCATTCCTTGTTTTGAACGTATCGATTAGGCAATATTCGTCGGTTAGGTGAACCGCACTTTTATCGACGGTGTTCTCATATTCCGTTCCGATCGCCTTGCATGGCTCGTTGCCTTTCAGCCATCGGATGATGACCGAGTTCATTTCTTTTTCGTTGAACTCGTTTATGAGCTCAAGCCTTGTTGATAATACTTTCATTTTAAGACCTTCCCCAGGAATTAATCATCATAGTAATCGTCATCATCGTCATCATAATAATCATCTTCATCGGGTAAGCGATTATAAACGTTATTTACTGCTTCAAGATAGAGCGAGAACGAATGCTTGTTGTTATCCCGATTGGCATTTTTTAATTTTAAATACTCGTCACGGATCGCATTCCAGCCGTTGTTAAATTCAAGTATTTCATCAACCTTTGCATCAACATCACGGCTCAAATTCCTGAATACAAAGTCATAGCTTTCTTGCCGTTTGTCATGCCTTAAGTAATAATACCCGTTTTCGCTACGATTGCTATCGTAATAAATTATCGCAAAATCACAGCTATGTTCTATACGGCTTTTCTGTTTATCAACAACTTTTATCGTTATAGCCGACGTTGAATCTTGCGGATCTTTATATTTCGTATTTTTCAATACAGTCCTGAAAGCATCCATAAACTGCTGTTTTACAACATCCGCTTTATAGTGGTATCCTGACTTCGGCGCAGAGATTATCAAATTATAATCAAAATCATAACCGCCGTTTCCGCCGACAATGCGAGTTACAAGATGCCTTTTGCCGCTCCCTATCAGGCTGAACTGAAAGGTTGTTTCGTATTTCTTACGCATTACGGCTTGAACTTGATTGATTATTTTCTCAAGCTCCTGTTTAACTGGTTTGTACTCTGCTTTTGTAACGTATTCAAACATACTACTCTCCTTTCGCCCATGCCGCCATTTCACGCTTCTGCGCCAAATCGTTGTAGTATATCATATTTTTAGGATTTGTCAACCCCTTTTTTCGATTTTTTCTTATCCTTTTTAACTTTTTGTTTCCTTGTCGCCTTTGGTTTCTTCACTTTCTTTTTCTTCGATTCTAATTCTATTCCCTCTTTTTCTCCAGCCTTATAGCAATATGTATAATACATCCAATAAAGAATATCATAGTACCTATCTTCATAAGTTTCAGCTTGCGCATCAGTTGCATTGTCATGTATTATGCTATCAAAAACGGTTGTACCAAATCTATTATGAATATTGACAACAAAGTTTAGAACAAGTTCCATTACCCAATAACACACGTCTTCTTCTGGCGCATAACCCAGATGATAATGTTCCCAGGCATAATCAACAGGCGGTAAAGGTTCTTCCCACTCAATATTTTCCTTTCGTATCTCGCCCAACACATAATCAAAATACTGTTCAATATAAGTTCTAAGGCTAACCCTGTTCCTTTCTTCTTCCTTTACTATAAATAACTGAATTGTTTTATAAATAGCTTTTAGTTCTCTTTTATAATTCTCTTCAAATTCATTTTCTCGATATAGAGTAAATGCTCGATGGAAGTATTTCGCCCCCTCATAAAGAAACGGCTGTTCACCCAATTTATAACAATCAATATCTTTTTCCAGCTTTTCAAATGCAGTATCTACCCAATCGGTGTCTTTGATAGTCCTAACCGTAAACTCTGCCATTTCCAAAATCTTGTTTTGCAGCTCAACAGAGCAACGGCAGAAATCCGTGTATATCTTTCGGTTATGCCGTTCATGCTGATGCTGATTGGTTGCAATTGTACACCAAGGTAGATAATCTCTCTCATCTTCATGGTCTATCAAGAAATTGTTAGCTTCCTCAGCCAACTTTTCTTGGCGATGCTTTTCTTCTATCTTAGCCATTTCCTTTTCATGTCTACTTTGCAACCAATAGATGAAAAACGATACCGCAACCGTTGCTATCAATGATAATGCGCCGATAACTATTTGAACAATTTCCGCTGCCGACATACGACCTCCATTAAGGCAGTTTTTTTCTTTCTACCACCTTTTCTGTTCGTCTGTCAAGCATACGAATGCCGAGTGGTATTATTTATATATAACCCCACTCTGCTATTCACTAAACGGTTTCCTTAATGTCAATACCGCAGTTGAACTGGAACTCTAACTCATGCTTACTAATTACCTTTATTGCATCGAGTAATTTTCGCATTACGTCTTTATCGGTGCAATTCGATCTTGCCTCGTCTATAAGTTCGTATGCATCTTGCAACCGCTTTTGCGCCAGCTGGCATTGAAGATTTTGAGCATGCACATTTTTCTCTCTTTCTTCAAGGTCAACAATCTGCTGACTGAATTCTGAATATTTCCGCTCGTATTCTTCCAATGACACATCGCCATCTCTCTTTGCCTTGAACAAGTCCAGCACCGCCTTTCTCGCTTGCATTAGAGCTTTGCGGATTTCCTCTATGTCTTCGGGTTGCTCTATGTTCATTCCTTCGAGAGTCGTTTGCTTAATTATGTCCATTAATCCATCGGTTTCGCCCAGCAATCGCTTGACTGCCCTCTCGTATGCGGCATATATATCTTTCTCTTTCAGCGGTCGCATTTTACATGACTGCTGGTCTTTTTGATGAGTAATGCATACCCATGTAGGAATAAATTCCCCAGATGCAACCGTGCGTCCGTTTCGTCTGAACTTCGCCCCGCAGTTTGCACAGACCAGCAATCCGCTCAGCACATATTTTCTGCTGTACTTTCCCTTGCCCGTTTTTACGGTTGAGCGGAGGTTTTTGCGTCTTTCTTTTTCTGCTTGTACCATATCGAACAGTTCCTGACTGATGATTGCTGGATGACTATTCTCTACATAATAGCTCGGTGCTTGCCCTTCGTTCTTTACTCGATGCTTAGACAGTACATCAGGTTTGAAAGTCTTTCCGAGTATCGCATTACCTGTGTATTTTTCGTTTGCGAGGATATTGAGGATTGAGTTAGGCTTGAACTGATGTCCTTTCCTTGTCACATATCCTTCCGCATTCAGAGAATCCGCAATCTGTCTAACGGAATCGCCTGCGAGGTAGTTGCGGAATACCATTCGTATAATTTCGGCTTCTTCCTCGACGATAACCTTATCTAAAAATGTTGCTGATTCTGATTGAATATTTTCGTAGCTCTCACCTAAAATGCTTTTTATAACGGTATGGATTCGCTTGGTCTAAACCCAAAACAAAAGCTATTTAGATATATATTTGAACCATTTTTAAGCCAAACAGACGACATTCCCACCTCTTCAGGTGTTTCTGACGACGTTGTAAAGAATATATCACCATTTTTTACTTTAGCCTGTCGGTCGTCTATCTCAATAGCTTCCGTCATTGCGACATCAGCAATCGGATTCATAAAAACATTCATATAAGGAACAAATTCGGCTTTGCCATGTCCAAAGTCTTCTTTTGATTTGTCAGATAAACCAGCATAAGTTTCGCCCAGCGTCCCCAGCTTACGCTGTTCCCAAGAATTAGCCAAAAAATTAGCATAATTTTTTGGCTTAAAAAGCGAAAACTTGTCGTTTTGCTTACGCTGATGAAGGGTGATAAGGT
>CAJUJF010000019.1 GCA_910586825.1 uncultured Christensenellaceae bacterium
GGGTAATAAAAAATAGGCTTGCTTTTGAATTGCAAACCTATCTTATAACAACATTCCCCGCGCAATCGAATAACTTCTGCGCACGAATTTCCCGATCCGAGAGCCGCGCGTTTTCTCCCCGCGCCGCGGTTTGCTGTAAAATATTAACATTTTCGATCAACTTAATGAACGTTTTTGAAAAATAGTTTCCGAATCGTAAATTATCCGTAAAATATACTTGCAGTTTTTTGCGTTTTGTGTTAATATTTTACACGTAGAATTATATGGGAGGCTCTGCTATGAAACGGGAGCGGATTGAAGAAATCGCAGAATTGTTGGACAAACGCGGAAAGCTGACGCTGGAACAGCTCGACGGGTTCTTTCCCAACGTATCGCAAATGACTTTGCGGAGAGACTTATTCCAGCTGGAACAGCAAGGACGCATCATTCGGGTGCGCGGCGGCGCGATGTCGGTAAAAGAGGTGCAGAAAGTTTCGGGAGAACCGTACACCAAAAAATCGACGATCCATACCGACGAAAAAATCAAGATCGCGCAAAAAGCGGCGAGCCTGATCGACGAGAACTGTTCGCTTTTCATCGACGGCGGCACGACGGCGATGTATCTTGCCAAAGAAATGCCCGACATGAACGTGCACGTGTTCACGAACGGGCTTGCGGTAGCCATCGAGCTGTCGCAAAAGAAGAACGTACACGTTACGATGATCGGCGGACAGGTGATGAAAGACAACCTTTCCACCGCCTCGCCCGTTGCCAAGAGTTATTTCGACAACACGAACTTCGAACTCGCGATCATCTCTTCGACGGCGTTCACCCCCGAATACGGATTCTCGTGCGCTTCGCAAATCGAAGCCGACCTGCTGAAAATGACGCGCATGAAAGCGAAGTCGCTCTACATGATGCTCGACAGTTCGAAAATCGGCAAAATCATGCCCTACACGTTCGCGAAGATCGAAGACATCGACGTGCTGATTACCGACGACGATTTTCCCGCGGAACTCAAAGCGGTGTTCAATCAGAAAAACATCGTCGTCATGTAACGCAAACAAACACATATCAATAACTAAGCGCGGTTCCGATTTCGGAACCGCGCTTTTGTTACCGCTTTGCGGGATTATGCGAAAATACCTTCGAGATGCAATGCGGAGAGCAAGTTGAAATCTTTGAACACGACCACGCACACGAGAGAGATCGTACTCATGATCTTGATAAGGATATCCAAAGAGGGGCCGACCGTATCTTTCAACGGGTCGCCGACGGTATCCCCCACGATCGCCGCGTCGTGTTCGGGAGTGCCTTTTCCGCTTCCTTCCACGCCGCCCGATTCGATATACTTCTTCGCGTTATCCCACGCGCCGCCCGCATTACCCGTATAGATCGCGAGCATGATCGCGGAAAGCGTCGCGCCGATCAGGATCCCGCCGACGAACCCCGCGCCGAAGATGAATCCGCATACGACGGGGATCGCGATCGCGACGATCGAGGGAACGACCATCTGTTTGAGCGCGCCCTGCGAAGAAATGGTAACGCATTTCGTGGAATCGGGGTCCTCTTCGCCGGTCAGGATCTTCGGATTTTCGTTGAACTGGCGGCGCACTTCTTCCACCATTTTCCGCGCCGCTTTCGCGACCGCGTTGATCAGCATGCCGCTGAACAGGAAGGGGATCGCCGCGCCGACGATCGCGCCGACGATGATGTCGCCGCGAATGATATTGAGCGAAAGCAAACCGTCGAGGAAGAACTGATCCGCCGCCGCATACAGGTAACTGGACATCATCGACATCGTGGCAAGCGCCGCCGAACCGATCGCGAAGCCCTTGCCGATCGCCGCCGTGGTGTTGCCCACGCTGTCGAGCTTATCGGTGATCGCGCGCACCTCTTCGTCCAGCCCGCTCATTTCCGCAATTCCGCCCGCGTTGTCCGAGATCGGCCCGTACGTGTCTACGGAAACGGTCGCCGCGACGAAAGAGAGCATTCCCATCGCGCCGCAACCGACGCAGAACATGCCGCCGATCGCATAGCAGGCGAAAATCGCTATCCCGAGCACCACGACGGGAAGCATCGTGGAAATCATCCCCGTCGCCATTCCCTGCGTGATCGTGAGCGCGGGCCCTTCTTTGCTCGCGTGCGCGATATTTTTGGTGGGTTTATAATCGTAGCTGGTGTAATATTCGGAAATAATGCCGATCACGATCCCCGCGACGATTCCGACCGCCGCCGCAACCCACGGCGAAATGGGTCCGAGATTCAGCTTCGCCGCTTTCAGCGCGTCGGCGGTTTCGCCGTTGAACAGGAAGATCGAAAGCAGACAGCCGCCCACGAGCGTGACGCCCGCCGAAATCCAGGTCGCAAGGTTGAGTTCGGTGTGCGGGTTGTCCGAAAGCTTCGGTTTGAGCAGGGGATAGGAAATCCCGATCACGCAGCCGATCAGTCCGATTCCCGCGAACAGAATGGGGAAAAGGATCATCTTCTGCAACAGGCTCGCGCCGATCATCGCGGACGCGTTCGCCGTATTCACGAACAGTTCGATCGCGAGAATGATCGTCGCCATGATCGAGCCGACGAAACTTTCGAGAAGGTCCGCGCCCAAGCCCGCGACGTCGCCCACGTTGTCGCCCACGTTGTCCGCAATGGTTGCGGGGTTGCGGGGGTCGTCTTCGGGAATATGCGCTTCCGTTTTTCCCACGAGGTCCGCGCCCATATCCGCCGCCTTGGTATAAATCCCGCCGCCGACGCGGTTGAACAGCGCGATGATCGAACAGCCGAGCGCATAGCCCGACAGAATGATCGAAAGGTTATACGGCTGTTTGGTAATGAAATTGGTATGCGTCACGACGGTCCCCGCCTCGGTGAGTTTGAGCATGCCGCCCGCCCAGCCGAAACAGCAATAGACGATGATCGCGCCCAAAAGCGCAAAGCCCGCGACGCAAAGCCCCATGACCGAGCCGCCGCGGAAGGCGACTTTCAAAGTCTTGCCCGTGCTGCGCGTTTCGTTCGCCGCATTGGTGACGCGCACGTTCGCGTACGTTGCGATCTTCATGCCGACGTAACCCGCCGTCGCGGACATCGCCGCGCCGATCACGAACGCAATACCCGCTTCCCAAGCGATCAGAAGCGCAAGCACCACGGCGACCGCGGCGCCGATGATCGCAACGATCTTGTACTCGTATGCGATAAACGCGCCCGCCCCTTCGCGGATCTTCGCCGCAATGTGCTGCATGCGCTCGTTCCCCTCTTTCAGCTTTTTCGTGAGGTAGAAATTGAGCGCCGCATACCCCAATCCGAGAACCACCGCAAACATGACGATGATGGTAAGTAAATTGAGATCCATCCTACGTTACTCCTTAAATTTAACTCTCTGCCCATTATAGCACTTCGGGTCGGGATTGTCTACAACGATTCCGTAATTTTTCGTAATTTTTTGACGAAAAACCGCCCGCCGTCAATATTCCGACAACCCCAAAATATAATCGGCGGTCACGTCCAGCGTCTTGCACAGCTTTGCGAACGTATCCAGCGCGGGAAAAATATCCTCACACATATACTTGGAAACCGTTTGCGGAGAAACCCCGATTTGCGCCGCGATCGCTTTCTGCGAGAACCCGCTTCGCGAAATACATTCGCGCAACCTCTTTTGGATATCTTTTAACTGCATGTTTTTCACCCTTTTTCCGATGATTGCCTTCGGGCGCAAAAAATATCGCATAATGTGCGATATTTTGCTTGACAATCGCATATTAGGTGATTTAAAATAATATTACGTTTCCGAAAACGGAAGCCAGTGAACATACATAGGTTTTCTTTCCCCCCAGATTGAAAAAGAAACGTCGGTTCACGGAAGAACGCGCGGCAACGCGCGTTCTTTTTTCGGAAAACCGCGCGCCGATAACAACAATCGGCGCGCGGCTGTATTTTCGTTAGATCCGTTTGACGGTATTCAGATGTAGCGCCGCGCCGCTTTTCGAACCCAGCGCCGTGACGGTAAGCCCCGCCGCGCCGCGGTGATCCAGCCAGGCGGGCATGACGACGCCGAGATACTCTTCGCCGTCCAACACCATCCGCAGATAATACCCGTCGTGCAAAAGCCAGCTTCCCTTATATTCGCCCTCGACCGTTCCGTCCGCTTTCAGCAATACCCGTTTCGCCTTGACGGTTTCGAACCGCTGATCGAAGAGAACGGCTTCGAACTTCCCGTCCGAAATCCCGATCAGCTCCTCTTCGGAAACGGACTGCAATTCTTCGCCCGCATAACGGTTGGCGTTCATCACCAGCCAGCCCGCCTCGTTGAACGCGTACTGACCGAGATAGAGAAAATGCACGTTGTTCGAAATGCTCGCGCCGCGTTCGATGAAAAAGTTGGTCCGGCAGTGGTACGAAACCAGCCGAACGCCTTTTTCGGTCACGAACAGATCGTTGTGCCCGGGGCAGAAGAAATCGACGGGCGCGTCCTCCCAACGGAAGGAGCCGAGCAGTTTGTTACCCGTACCGAGATCCGTCGAACAGATCAGGCGGTTGCCGTTCACGTCCACGTACGGACCCTCGGGACGTTCGCTTCTTCCGCAACGGATATTGTAAGAAGAGGAGAGCGAACCGTACGAACAGGTGAGGTAGTAAAAGTTTTTCTTTGTCCAGACGCCGTTTTCCAAAACCGGCACGTCTTTATGAAAGCGGATCGCGCCGCCTTCGAGGGAACCGGATGCGAGCTGAACGCCGTAATAATCGGCGAATCCGCACTTGCCCGTTTCCCAGTCGGCGTAAGTCAGCCCGTCTTTGCGCAAGCCCGTTTCGGGATCGAGTTCGATCAAAAACAAACCCATGCCGAAGGAGCCGTATACGAGAAACATTCTGCCCTCGGCAAACAGCACCTGCGGGTCGATCGCGTTGGGCGTCCGCCACCCTTCGGGCGACTGCACGAGCAATTCTTCGCATTCGAACCCGCCGGCGGGCGAATCCGACTTCGCCAACCCGATACAGGACTTCGAGCCGCCGAAATACCCCGTGAGACAGAAATACAGCCAGAATTTGCCGTCCGATCCCCGCACGCAATGAGGCGCCCAGAGCGAAAAGTTTCCGTCCGTGCGGGTACAGATTCCGCACGGAATCTTGCGGCGGTCGGTAACGCACCAGTCGTAAGCGGCCTGCAGATTGCCCGCGCCTTTCCCGCCCGCGCCCTTTTTGTATTTCGCGGCGTTGCCTTCGACCGCGAACGCCGCGCCGAGATATTTCCAATGCAACAGATCGTCGCTTACGCGGATCTGATACCCGCTCGGCGCGCCGAACGTATCGGTGGAATACGCATAGTATCGCCCGTCCCATTCAAGCAGCGCGGGGTCGTGCGCACAGCCTTCCTGCCAGGAAGCGCAGTCGGGCGATCGCAACATCAGTCGGTTAAAATGAGGATTTTTCGGATATTTGAGAGCCATAATCGATTTTCGCGCTCCTGCGCCCGTCAATCCTCGAACCGCATGTTCATATAGAGGATCTTGTTTTCCTGCCGTCCGTTCTCCGCAAAGGTATCGGAAATCGCGGAAACCGTAAGTCCCTTGTTGTCCGTCGTGCCGAACGCCGCGTCGTACCGACGGATATAGGCGGGCATTACCGAACCGTAATAAGCAAGTCCGTCGACCGTGAGATAGATATAGTGATCGCCGTAGAGTTTCCAGACGCCGACTTCCGTCTCGCCCTTTTTCACCTTGCCGTCCTGCGTGAGTTCGCAGTCCTCGGCGTGGTAGATCGTCGCCTTTTCCTCGTACTTCTCGTTGTCGCGCGATTGCAGAACGATCATCGAGAATTTGCCGTCCGTCTTGGTCAGGAACTCTTCCTGCGAAATCTTTCCGACCTGTTCGCCCGCGTACTGATTGGCGTTGATGACGAGCTGTCCCTTGGAGTTGAAGTCGTAAAGGCTCGTACGGAGGAAGTGCTCGCCTTCCGCAAACGACGGCTTGTTGTCCTTGCGCCCTTCCCCGACGCGGCTGTGATAGACGATCAGGTTTCTACCGTCCGTCGTCGTGAGCATGTCGTTGTGTCCGGGGATATAGAAATTGAGATCTTTATCCTTGTGCGGCGTATTGGCCCCGCCTTCGGGACCGCCCTCGCCCTCTTTGCGCCAGGTCCAGGTGCCGGAGACCTGCAAACCGCTGCTTCCGCGTTCGGAAGTAAACGTGCCGTTCGGGGTATCCGAGGTCCACACGCGCATGTTGTAGTTGTACGCAAGTGCGCCCCAGCTGCCCATCATATAATACTTGCTCTGCTCTTCCCATTTGGATTCGTCGTATTCCTCGGCGGCGATATCGCCCGCATAAACTTTGACGGTGTGATAATTGATCGCAGAACCTTCCGCGTTTACACTGTCGAGCGTTTTGGTTCCCGGCGTTTTCACGTCCGTTCCCGCGGGACGCAAACCGGTTTTCGCATCCAGCTCCACAACGCCGAATCCGCCGAAATAGGAACCGTAAGAGAGGTACATTTTTCCGTCGGGCGTATAGAACACGCTGGGGTCGATTTCATTAAGAGCGCCGTCGTTCGGCGCGTCCTGCACGACGATCCCCTCGTATTTGTAGGGGCCTTCGATGCCGGTCGTCGACTTGCACTTGAAGATGACGGAATGTTGCGAACCGAAAGTGGACGTCCAGCAGGAGTACAACCACCATTCGCCGTTTGCGTCGAGCGACTTGTTCGACGTTGCGGGTACGACGTCGGGCGCCCAGAGCGTCCAGCAATCGCTGTTCCAGCCGACGAGCGAAGTCATGACGTTGTAAACGGGCTGCAATTCGCCGCGGTTGTTCGCATACATCTGCCGCACGTCGTCCGCTTTCATCGTCGGCGTAAAGCCGTCGATCGCCACGCCGACGCGTTCCCACTCGTACAGGTTTTCGCTCTTGCGGATCTGTACGCCGAACTGATCGTTGTCCGTCGAGAACGCGTAGAACACCGATTTCCCCGCCGCCTTCGCTTCGACAAACACGGGATCGTGCGTGGAATTCTGTCCTTTCCCCGCTTCGGTCAGAGCATTGCCCGAATAGAGATTGTTGAGATAATCCGCCGTGGGATACACCGCGTCCCCCGTCGGAAGGGGCGGCTTCGGACCGGGATCCGTCGTCCCGCACGCCGCAAGCGACGCCGCGGAAAGCGCAAACGCCGCAGAGAGCGCGATACAGACCAATTTATTCTTTTTCATAAAATCCTCCTGATGATTGTACTTGTTGCCGCGGATCCCGCGACGAAAAACGGAGCGACGCCGCTCCGTTCCGAATGGGATTATTCTTTGGAGCCGGTGAGCATCAGCGAACCGATAATCAGTTTCTGGAAGCACGCGAACAGGATGAGCACGGGCAGCACGCACAGCACCGACGCCGCCATGACAGGACCCAGATCGCTGTCGAGAACGGATCCGAGAATGGACATTGCGTGCGGCAGATTCATCCAGACCGAATTCCGGCTGATAAAGATGTAGGACGCCATGTAGTTGTTCCAGCAGCCCATGAAAGAGAGCAGTCCCTGCGCCATGATCGCGGGCATCGCGAGCGGCAGGATGAAACTGCAAAAGATGCGGAAATATCCCGCGCCGTCGATCTTCGCCGCCTCGATGATCGAAGTGGGAAGCCCGAACAGGAACTGACGGATGAAGAACACCGTCATGACGGAGCCGAAGAGACCGGGGACGATCAGCGCCAGAGGCGTCTGGTTGCCCATGCCGAAACTGTCGTAAAGCACGAATTGGGAGATCATGATGGAAGGTCCGGGGACCATGATCGCCGCAAGCAGGAACATGAACACTTTATCCCTGCCGATCCAGTTGATCTTGGCGAACGAGAACGCCGCGGAAGCCGACGTGATCACGCCGACCACGACGGGAACGACCGAGTAAATGAGGTTGTTGAGAATCGCCCGCCAATAGGAATAGCCCGCGGGGAAGCCGGAGGCGCCGCCGCCCTTGAAAGCCGAAAGGAACAGATACGCGTAGTTGTAGAACGGTCCGCCGTACTCCGTGCCCGTTTTGAACGTGTTGAAGTTGACGGGCCACCAGATCATTTCCCGCAGTTCGTCTTTGGCGAGTCCCGCCATCGTCTCGTTGGTGGGGATATGCGTGTTCGCGAACGAGCCCGCAAGCATCCACCAGAGCGGATAGATCATGAGAAAGGTTCCGAAGAGCAGAACCGCGTAAGTCGCGATGTCGACGACCAGTTTCGCGCGTTTTTTGCTCGCGCGGTGCGTTCTGCTGGAAATTCCGAAGAACGCGAGGACGGCGCCGAATGCGTAACGGAATGCGGAATACTCCTTTTCTTCCGGCTGCGTCGTTTGAACGTTTTCCATTTCTTTTCCCCCCTCAGTCCTTCTTTCTTCCGTCCAGCCAGAACTGGAACAAGGTCAGCGCGAAGATGATCACGGCAAGGATCATACCGTACGCCGCGCCGAGCGAATAGAGGTTTCCCGTCTGATTGCTGGGCCTGTTGAGTCCGAAATGCCAGATCAGACTCACGTACCCCGACGTCATCAGGTTCGGATGCCCGCTGGTCAGCGCAAAGAACAGTTCCGGTTCGGCGTAGATCTGCATGCCGCCGATGACCGCCGTTACCACGTTATAAAAGATGACGGGGTACAAGTCCGGCATCGTCACTTTCCAGAACGTCGTCCACGAACTCGCGCCGTCGATGGACGCCGCTTCTTTGGTCGCTGCGTTCACGCCCGAAAGCCCCGCGACATACAGAATGATCGTCCCGCCCAGTCCTTTCCAGACCGACATGATCACGATCATCGTTTTGCTCAGCAGACCCTGACTCCAATAGGTGTCGATCGACGGACTCCAAGCGTATTCGCCGTTCGCCCCGTCCATCATCCACGGGAGCGAAGTGCCGAGGATCTGATTGATCACCCCTTCCGTCTTGAACATGATCTTGAACGTGTAAATGATTGAAATCGAGCTGGCGACGCAAGGGATATAATAGAGGACGCGGAACACGTTCCCGCCTTTGATATCCCGCGACATGCAAACCGCAAAGAACATGGCAAGCACCATGCCGATGGGGATCCCGATCAGATAGAACACGGTGTTGAACATGGTCGCGCCCATGGCGTTCACCGTCTGCCCGACGAAGACGCCGTCTACGACCGTGGTGTTGTTTGCCTGCCAAAGACTTGCCGACCAGAGCTTTTCGGTAAACGCGAAGCGGTACCAAAAGAATGGATCGTTTTTGCCGCCGTCGGAGAAGTCTCCGCTGATCCAAGACATGTCGAACACGCTGTCGCCGTTGATCGGTTTCCCGCCCGAAAACATCGTCGCAAGAAAGTCCCACAGCCCGCCCTGGCTCGAACAGTAGTTGGTAAACGAAAGCAACAGCGATACGACGAGCGCGATGTAAATAAAGAGAACGGTGCCGACGATGAGCGGGAGACAGAACGCCCAGCCCCAGAGATTATCCTGCAACTTCTGTTGGTTGATCGGCTTTCTCTTTTTCTTTTGCGGAATTTCCGCGGAAACGACTGCCGCGTCGGTCGCGGTGACTTCCGCGCCTGCGGCCACTTGATTTTCCATAAAATTCCCTCCTGTAAATGATTCCGTCGCCGGAGTATCCCCTGCGCCTCCGCAATCGCGGAAACGCAGGATATCCGGAGGTGTTTGAAATTATTTCTTGCCGAGCGCGCTCTGCGCGTTGCCCGCGTTCCCGATGCAGTAGACGGCGGGGGTCCAGAAAGCTCTGCCCGTTCTGTCGCCGATCGTACGCGCAAGCGCGCTGCCGTTGAAGTTCTGCATTTCGGCGGAGGTGAGCGTTCTCTGGTTGATATACGCAAGCATCGTCGCCTGACCGGACGCGTTGAACGTACCGATCCAGGTATTGTTGGCGGTGTACATGCTCGAATCCCTTACGGAGTTCAGCCCGTACTGCATTCTGATGTTCAGATCGCGGTCGGCATACGTGAAGCACACCATGCGGAGAACTTTCATCGCGAAGCCGATGTTGGTATCCTTTTCGCCCGTGAACTCGCTGAGTTTCACGTTCGCGTACTGGGTGTCGTAACGGAGATCGCTCGTGCCGTCGTAGTCCTTATATCCGCTCTGCGCGATCCATTCCGCAACCGTCAAACCGCGCTTACTGCCCGTCGAACGGGAATCCGCCGCCATCGCTTTTGCAACGGTATAATAATGATCCCAGATTCTTCTGCCTTCCGCCTTGTCGGTCGTCGTGGAGAAGCCCTCCGGCGTAAGCATATCTTTAAAGCTTCCGTTCGCATATTCCGCTTCCTGATAGCGGAGGAATTCCGTGCACTGGCTGCGGTAGTTGGGAAGCTGCGCACCCGCATAAGTGAGCGTGATCTGCTCTTCCTTGCCGATCGTGAGCGACATGATCAGGGAGGCGGTCGCTTCGCGCTTCCAATACTCCGCGTTATCTTCGCTCATCTTTGCGAATCTGCCGTTCGCCGCATAGCCGACGGAGTCCATACGCGCCGCCCATTTGTCCTGACGCTTGATCTGGTTGGCGATCACTTCGTTTTTCGAATAGACCACTTTCCCCGCCGAGAGGTTCGCGCGTTGCGCGCCGTCGTTGTTTACGCCGTCGCCGGTTTCCTTGGCTTTCGGATCGTTGCTGTACTCTTTCATATCGAAGTTCGCGTCTTTGACGTTGGAATAGAGCGCATATTTTTCCGCAACGGGCATCGGCATCTGACCGAATTCGAATACGGACATTTCGGTGTCGTTCCGCGTCGCCGCGTCCCACGTGCCCGCGCCGTAGAATACCGCCGCGCCCATGCAGAAGTAATCCCAGCCGGACGCGTTCTGCTTCGTGGTGGATTCGTCGCCCGCGTTGCCGGAGTTTCCGTTCCAGGTCGAACCGAATTCCTGATACGCGCCGTACGTTTCGATGAAGTTCTTACTGTTGAAGCCGTACTGCACCTTCGCCGTTCTCGTCGTGCCGTCGAGATTCATCTTCTCACGGTCTTCCGTGGCGTCGCCGGCAAGTTCCAGCGCGTTGGTGGTCGTGTCCGCTTTGGCGTTGGGATTGACGCAGCTCGTCGAATCTTCGTTGATAAGATCCGCGTCGTTGGACGCCGCCCAGGGGAGGAGATAGAGCGCGTTGCCCTGCGCGCCTTCGTACTGCTCGCTGCCGTAAATGACCTGACTCGCGCCCTCAACGGTGAGTCCGCCCGAACCCGCGTTGGGCGTCGCGGAATCCCAATCGAACGTATTCAGATAGTAGGTGATCGCCCATACGAGCGCGCCGTATTCGGCGTAGGTGAACACCGTATGTCCGATGCCCGCGTCGTAGGGAACGTTTTCCGCTTTCGCGTTCGCCTGATTCCCGATGTCGAACGTGTCGCCGGGGAAGCCGGGGATCGTAACGGTATAGCCCTCGCCGTCGGTAAACGCGTCGACCGCGCAAGCCATCGGATCGCCCGCGTTCAATGCGCTCATATAGTCGTTATAGCGATAGAAGTTGAACGGTTTGTAATTGACGGGTACGCCCACCGAAATGATCGGCGCTTCTTTGCCCGCTTCGGCGTGTTTGGTCGTGCCGTCGGAAAGCGTATAATCGCCCGTCGCGGCGTAAGTCGCGACGAAGTTGCTGGAATTGGTCGCGGAATACCCTTGGTATTTCGACGCGTAACCGCTCTGACCCGCGACTTTGCTCACGTTCTTGACGTCGCGCGCGGTCGAACCGAGCGTCGTTTCGTAAGCCTTTTTCAACTCGTCGGAGAAATAGCGGCGGTTGTATCCCATCGAGAAGTTCGAATAGTCTTTGGGAAGCCCGAACACGCCGACTTTGGAATTTCCGCTCTCGGTATAGAAGCCCGCGCCGTTCGCGCCGTCCGCTTTGTACACGATCTTCTGACCGGGCTTGTAGTTCGGATCCGCGTTGTTGTACCCGTAATAGCCGACCGCGTTTTCCCAGAGCTGTCCCATGCTCTCGCCCGCTTCCGCGCCGAGATATTCGGAAAGATCCATCACGTAACCGTTTTTGACGTAGGACTGCACATAGCTGGGCGACAGATAGATGACGTCCGCAACCGCCGACGGCGTTGCCCACAGTTTACCGAGGTCCTCGAAATAAGCGTCTTTCTTCGGGTTGACGATCAGGTTGACTTTGACCTCGCGGTTCATCTTTTTGGAATACTCTTCGCCCCACTTTGCGCAGATCGTGCGGTTGGTGTGCTCGTCTGCTTTGTTGCAGAAGATGTTGACCGAAATCGTCGTCGGATTTCCGGTCGGCGTCGTTCCGCCGCCGCAACCCGCCGCCGTAAGCGTAACGCCGCTCACCATTACCGCCGAAAGGGCGACGAGTGATACTTTTTTAAGTATCTTGCTCTGTTTCATGTTTTCTTTCCTCCCAGATTTGTTTCTTGAATAACTTTGACATACTTCCGTTGGGTTATACCTGCCGCACGACTCAGGGGGAGCGCGGAAGAAAATAAAAAACCCGCCCGACGGAAAAGCCGCCGAGAGGGTAGAAAGAGACAAAAAACGTATTCGTAAACCTTCTTCGCTTTACGCAACAAAAATAAGCATGAAAAAAGTTAGCGAATACGCCCCATGATCATGACTTCCCCCCGTCGTCATTTCCTTGTATTGCCATAAATATAACACACCGACTTTCGTTTGTCAATGCTATTTCTGAATTTTTTTTGATGTTTGTCAAGCATTTTTCAGAAAATTTCTTAACTTTTCTAAAAATTTCTTTTCACGGGTAGTTTTAGGCTCCCAAAGACCGCCTGAGAGGTAGATTTTTAGCGGCTATTGCCATTTTTGACCGACAACAACGCATTTTCTCGGCTTTCAGGACAGCAAAAAAGGGCTCTTATCTTTCAAAGAGCCTATTTGTTGTAGGCTTTCTCTAAGCCGCTTTCGGCTTGATAAATCTTACCCTAAATTCGCCCCTGCACTCTTTCAGGATTTCCAAAAGCTCAGCCCTCTTTTGACGAGGAGAGTACCAGACCCTCTTACCCTCTTTGTTCCTGAGCTGCGAGTGAGGGCGGTCATTGTATCTGTTCAGCCACGCCCCCATCTTTTCCTGTAATTCGTCCAGAGTGTAAAAAGTCAGGTGGTTATAAAAAGCCTCTTGGTCGGAGCGGTGGCTACGTTCTACCTTACCGTTATGTCTCGGCGTTCTCGGCTTAATCAGCTTATGGCGGATTCTCAGCTTATTCAGGAGAATATCCATTATGTGCATTGTCTCCTCTTTTGCGTTTGCAGGCGTGGTAAACTCTGTGCCGTTATCCGTCTGTATCGTATGAGGCATATACCCAAAGTACACGATGGCTCTCTTGATAAAATCAACTGTTGACCAGCCGCTGTGCTCTTTGTAGGCATAAATAAACCTTTCCCTCGTCGCCTCGTCAATAATCGTGTACTGATAAAATTTCTCATAAGCCAGCTCGCCCAAATAGCACTCTCTCGGTACATACTTGACATCAAGCTGCCATTTCTGCCCCAACATCTCAGGCGTAAAGTAAGGCTGCTGTTTATAAGCCTCTTTGATTTCCTCGTGAGGGCGCAGACCGTTTTTGACTACAAACCGATAAAGCCCGTAGTAAGTCCTGCTGTAAGCGTAACGCTGGCGTAGAATACCCAAAGCCTCCGCATAAGTAATGTCAGGATTCTCCGTAAAAATATCGACGATGTGCTTACGCTCCTCTTGCGTGTGTGCGTTGAAATGCGGCGTATGCGGAACGCAGGAGCCGTTTTCAAGGCTTTTCAGAGTGCCGTCATACTGAGCTTTCCATCGCCACAGACTACGCTCCGTACACTTAGTTTTTTTAGCGACCCAGAGAATATCGTAAGGTAAGTCCATTTAAGGATTTCAAAGATTATCGACTCGCCTTATCTGCGAAGTCTATTGTAGTATAACATTGTGTCTTTGTCGCCGATTATTCCATTCTGTCGAGAATGTCCAAAAGTTCGCTGATGCGATCGAGATCGTCCCGCGTGTAATAGTCGATATAGATCCTGCCCTTCTTATCCGTACCGATCAGGGAGACCTTCGTTTTAAACGTGCCGCGCAGGCGCTCCACCAGATATTTCAGCTCCGCGCTCGCCAAGGCGTTCTTCTTCTCCTTTTCGCGCGCAAGCACTTCGGGCGGATTGAGGAACTGTTTGACCGCGCGCTCCATATCGCGCACCGACCAGCCGTTTTTCACGCACTCCCGCGCAAGCTCCGCCTGCGATTCCGAAGGGACGGTGACGAGCGTACGCGCATGACCGGAAGAGAGTTTTCCCTCGCGCACCAACCCAATCACCTCGGCGTTCAGCGTCAGAAGGCGAAGGGTATTCGCGATCGCGGGACGGGATTTGCCCAACCGCTCGGCAAGCACTTCCTGCGTGAGCGAAAATTCTTCCATCAGCCGCTTCATGCCGTACGCCGCTTCGATAGGGTTCAGATCTTCGCGTTGTAAGTTTTCGATCAGGGAAATTTCCTGAATTTCGCGCTCGTCGAGATCCTTGACGATCACGGGAACCTTTTCAAGCCCCGCGCGGATCGCCGCGCGGTAACGGCGTTCGCCCGCAATGATCATGTAGTTGCCGTTCCGCGTCTTATTGACCACGAGCGGCATGATCACGCCGTGTTCTTTGATCGAATTCGCAAGATCGTTCAACGCGTTTTCGTCGAACGCCTTCCGCGGCTGATCGGGATTGGGGAACACCTCCGAAACGGGCACTTCCGTCGCACCGCCGTTCCCGCTTCCGCCGCTCTCCGTCTGCGCGTTTTCGTAGGCCTCTTCCGTCTCGCTGAACAGTGCGGAAAGCCCCTTTCCAAGCCCTTTCACCATTTTCTCTTATTCTCCTTTTCCCTCTGTTTTTTTCATAAACTCTTCCGTCAGCGCGCCGTAAGCGCGGGCGCCCATGCATTTCGGATCGTGCAACAAAATCGGCTTGCCGTGGCTGGGCGCTTCGGAAAGGCGCACGTTGCGCGGAATGACGATTTCGTACAGTTTTTTCGTGAAATATTTCTTGATCTCCGCCGCGATCTGCTTACTGATCAGCGAACGCCCGTCGTACATCGTAAGCACGACGCCCTCCACTTTCAAACTCTTGTTGAGGTGTTGCCGCACCAACGCGATGGTGTTCATGAGCTGGGAAAGCCCTTCCAAAGCGTAATACTCGCTCTGAATGGGGATGATCACACTATCCGCCGCGGCTAGCGAGTTGATCGTGATCAAGCCCAGCGAAGGCGGACAGTCGATCAGAATATAATCGTAATCCGCGCGCACTTTTTCGAGCGCGCCTTTGAGCACTTTCTCGCGGTTTTTCTTGTACACGAGTTCGACTTCCGCACCCGCAAGATCGATGTTCGACGGCAGAATAAAGAGATTCGGCAATTCGGTAGGGAGAATGTTTTCTTTGACGTCCTCCTCGTCGATCATCACGTTGTAGACCGACTTTTTGAGGGAACTCTTCGAAAACCCCAGCCCCGTCGTCGCGTTTCCCTGCGGGTCAAGGTCCACAAGCAAGACTTTGCGGTTCGCGGCGGAGAGATACGCCGCCATGTTTACGCAAGTCGTCGTTTTCCCGACGCCGCCTTTCTGGTTGGAGAACGAGATGATTCTGCCCATTTTTGTTTACTCCTTACTGTCGTCCGTTTTTTCCGCGTCGCCGTCTTTTTTCTCTTTTTTCTTTTTATCGGTTTTCCGCTCGCCTTTCGCGTCGGGCTTCGGTTCCGCGGCTTCCGCCGTCGGGACTTCCTCCGCCTTTTCCGCTTCCTTCGCCGTCTCTTTCACGGCTTCTTTCGCGGTCTCGCCCGCTTCTCCGAACGGGCTGTCGGGAACGCCTTTATCGTGCTTTTCCATATATTCGAGCACTTCCTGATAGCTCGCGCCCTGCATGAGCATATCGACTTCCTTGGTATAGATGGTTTCGCGTTCCACAAGCACGCGCGCCATGTTGTCCAGAATCTTGCGGTTTTCGGAAAGGAGTTTCTTCGCGCGCTCGTACTGCGTTCCGATAATGCGCTTGACTTCTTCGTCGATCATCGACGCCGTCTGTTCCGAATAGACCGTACGCTCTTCGTAGTCTCTTCCGAGGAACACGGGACCGCTGCTGCCGTAGGCGATGGGACCGAGTTTTTCGCTCATGCCCCATTCCGTGACCATTTTCCGCGCCCGCGCCGTAACGTGCTGAATGTCTCCCGACGCGCCCGCCGAGTAATCGTGAATCACCAGTTCTTCCGCAACCCTGCCGCCGAGCGCCATACAGATGTCGTCGTTCAGCTTATTCACCGTATCGCTGCGATCGTCCGTTTCGGGACGCTGTAAGGTGTATCCCGCCGCCATTCCGCGGGGAATGATCGAAACTTCCTGCACCTCGTCGCAATATTCGCAAAGCTTGGCGAGAATCGCGTGTCCGGCTTCGTGATAAGCGGTATTCTTTTTGTCCGCTTCGGTCACGACGCGGCTCTTCTTCTGCGGCCCCATGATAACTTTGTTAATTCCTTCATAAAGTTCCAGATTGCCGATCGTCGATTTTCCTTCGCGCGCCGCCAGAATCGCCGCTTCGTTCAACAAGTTCGCAAGATCCGCTCCGGAAAAGCCCGCGGTGATCCGCGCGATGACTTTAAAGTTGACGTCCGCCGCCAAGGGCTTGTTTCTTGCATGAACTTTGAGGATTTGTTCACGCCCCTTAACATCGGGGAGGTTGACGTAAATCTGACGGTCGAAACGGCCGGGACGAAGCAACGCGCTGTCCAGAATATCGGCACGGTTGGTCGCAGCCATGACGATGACCCCTTCGTTGGTATCGAAACCGTCCATCTGTACGAGAATCTGGTTCAGAGTCTGTTCGCGTTCGTCGTGTCCGCCGCCGAGTCCCGCTCCGCGTTGACGACCCACCGCATCGATTTCGTCGATGAAGATGATGCAGGGCTGATTGCGTTTCGCAAGGTCAAAGAGGTCGCGCACACGCGACGCACCGACGCCGACGTACATTTCTACAAAGTCGGAACCGCTGACCGAGAAGAAGGGAACGCCTGCTTCCCCTGCGACCGCCTTGGCGAACAGCGTCTTTCCCGTTCCGGGAGGGCCGACAAGCAGCACCCCTTTGGGGATTTTCGCGCCCAAATCGGAGAACTTCTTCGGACTGCGTAAGAACTCCACGACTTCTTTCAATTCTTCTTTTTCTTCTTCTGCGCCCGCAACGTCACTGAAACGCACTTTCAAATTGGTGGAAACCTTCGCCTTGGTCTTGCCGAAGTTCATCACTTTTCCACCGCCGCCGCTTGTTGCGCGCAAGATCACGAAGAAAAGCACGACGCCGGCGACCAAAATCGCAATATAAATGATATTGCTCCAATTTGCACCTGCGTTCGGGTTGCGGTAGTTGAATTCTTCAAGTCCGTATTTCTCGACCCATTCTTCTACCTTATCCGCACCTTCACCCGTATACATGTTTGCATAGTACGTCCAATAGCTGTAATTTCCGGATTTGACACTCGTGTAACCGTATACGCAATATCCGTCAAACTCAACCTTTACGATGCGTTTATCTCCCGTTTCTGTGTTTTCCGACTGCATCAGTTGAAGAAACTCGCTGGTCGCTCGTTTTCGCTCGTTTTTGGACAGCGTCGCCGCAACAAAATAGATGCCGATCCCCAAAACAATAACGAGCACAATCAGCAGGGTCGTTTTTACTGCTTTGCTCAAATTTACTCTCCTTTTCAAATAATATACTCGCATGATAGCATGCGTATTTTTTATAGGATTATTGTATCACATTTGCAAGAATATATCAAGTGTTTTTTGCCAAATCTTTCCGAATTTACATAATTATCACAATTCACGCCTAAAATTGCTTATTTTTGAGGAAAATTCGTTGAAAAACGGCTTGCACTCCCTGTTTTTGACAAAAAAGCAATGTTTCACATGAAACACCAGCCGAATTTTTTCAAAAACTGTTGTTTCACGTGAAACATTGGGTGCATGATAATAATAATGAAATATAGCTCTGTATCGGTATTTTTTCAACTGCTAGCATTTTATTATACGTGTATCGGGGATTCTTTATACGTAAACCCGGTTTTTTCTTCGTTCCCCCTACGTAACCAAACAATACCGTATAAAAAACAATCTTACTCCGTTAAAAACACGTGCCGCCCTCGGCGGCGAAAAATATAATCGAATATTTTAAATACAGAATCGGACAGTCGCATTTCTGCGCTGTCCGATTGATTGATGCTTTTCTATGGCGCACAATTGTTAAGTTCTTAATTTATCCCTTGGGGATCAGAAAATGGAATTGCGCAAGCTCGATAAACCACTCCCAGCGGAAGATGACCCCGACAACGGTACTCTGATTGATAAAGGACTCCAACGCCGTCAGATTCAGCCATTGCGTCAGCCAATAGCACGCCGTCAACAGCAGAAAGATCAGAACGAGCGATTTGAACAGTCCCAGCAGTCCCCCGCAAAGTTTGTTGATCAGAGAAAAGAGCTTTATCTTTTCCGCAAGAAAGGTTCCGAAAACGCCCAAGAGCCAGGCGCCGAGCTTTGTCACGATCAGGAGGATCAAAAAGGAGATCGCGATCGAGATCCAGCCGGCGATCGTCTCGTGCCCGATTGCGCCCGTAAGCGCGCTCGTCATCCCGAACCAGACTTCCAGCTGTCCGCTGAGCGCGTTACAGAACAAGACGCCGACTGCGACCGAAAGGATCGTCCCCGCAAGTTTACAGACTCCTGCGATAAATCCACGCCGAACGCCGAATAAAATTCCGATGATAATCAGAAGAAAAAACAAAACGTCTAAGATCCAGGACAACTTTTCACCCCCTTTTTCTGATTTTTGCCGAATAAAACGGATTTCAACCGCCTAAGCCCTTTCAGTATACCATTTTTTCGGTCAAAAGTCGATTGATTCCCGTGAAATTGTTATAAAAATCTGCTGAGGGGATATAATCGGAAAAATATCGGAAAAGAGGACGCATTATGGATTACGCATTTCACTTTTATAACTCGATGGCGGAAACGGGACTGTTGCTTGCTCTGGAAAAAGCGCTTGGAAAATTATCGGCGCCGCCCGTCGTCCTCTGTATCGGCAGCGATCTCGCCGTAGGGGATTCCCTCGGTCCCGTCACCGGTTCGCTTCTGCGCAAGTACGGCGCGGACGCGTCCTGTTACGTATACGGCACGCTCGGAACTCCCGTCACGGCAAAAGAAGTGAAATACGTAAACGCGTTTCTGAAAAAAACGCACCCGAACAGCCGCGTGATCGCAATCGACGCCGCGGTGGGGGAAGAAACGGACGTCGGGCTGATCAAAATATTCGACGGGGCGCTGCGCCCCGGTTCCGGCGCAAACAAGCGGCTCGGAAAAGTGGGGGACGTATCCATTCTGGGCATCGTTGCGCGGAAATCGGCGTTTTCCTATTCTTTGCTCAACCTCACGCGGCTCAACGTCGTCTACTCCATGGCGGAAATCATTGCAAACGCCGTCGCTTCGCTTACGACGCGGCGCGCGGAACTCTTAAACGCGTAATTTATTCACGGAAAAGACGCAAGCCGTTCCGAAAAACTGTTCCGTATTCACAAGAGCGGGGGGATTGGAAAATCTTTCCTTTCTGCCGTTGACGAATCCTCCCGAAAAGCGTAAAATAGAGAAAATATTGAAAAAAGGAGGGTTCCATGGTTAAAACTACCAAGACGAAGACTTACGACACTGCGACGGCGACCGTCGTCAAGAAGGTGACCGCAGGCGTGTTCGGCGATCCCGCGGGCTATGAGACGACGATGTACGTTACGCCGGAGGGAGATTACTTCCTTTATACCTACGGCGGCGCGCAATCCGGTTACTCCACGGAAAAAATCACCGCTTATACCAAAGCCAACGCCAAAAAATGGCTTGAAGAGAACTGATCTACATACAAAAACGGACGGGATTTCCTTTCCCGTCCGTTTTTTATACGCTTTTATTCTTCCGATCCTTCTTCGTCGGATTTTCCGAGATAGGTCCCGAAGAATCCGCTGAACCCGCCTTTCTTATACCCGCTGTCCGTAGACGCGCTGCGCAAGCTCGTTCCCGACGACTCGGGCGTGCCTTCCGTCGGCAGTTCCCGCTTGGGGTAGGGTTTTTTCTCGCCGAAACGGTTGTTTCCGCGGTCTCTGTCTTTCCTGAATTTTCCGTTGCGATCGCCTTTGCCGTTCCCGTTGCGGTCGAACTTTTTTCCGCCGTACGGCTTCATGTTCTTCGGCAAGATCACGACAAACCGCATCGGTTCTTTTCCCTCGCTTTTCGTCGTAACTTCGTCGTTGTCCGCAAGCGCGGAGTGGATAATCCTGCGTTCGTAAGGATTCATGGGTTCCAGCCGCATTTTTCTGCCGAGCCGCACCGCTTTCGCCGCAAGCTTCTCCGCAACCCGTTTCAGGGTCGCTTCCCGCTCTTCGCGATAGTTTTCGCAGTCCACGACCACGCGCTTATAATCTCTTCTGCCCGTATTCGCAACGGCGCCGGCAAGCGTCTGCACCGCGTCGATCAATTCTCCCCGTCTGCCGATGATGCTGCGCACGGAATCCGCATTCAGTTCGATCACGATCTTTTCCGCCTCGTCCGTCAGAACGGGAGCCGCGCTCACGCCGAGAATGGGGAAGAGCCCTTCGAGGAAGCGCACCGCCCGCTGTCCGTCCGTGAGCGTTTCCTTTCGGCTGAGTCTGACCCGCGCGGGCTGAGACCCGAATAATTTCTTTTTTCCTTCGTCCAGAATTTCGATTTCCGCTTCTTCGCGGGAAATTCCCATTTCCGCAAGTCCGGCTTCGACCGCTTCGTCCACGGTTTTTCCGGTAAATTCGTTAGCCATATTTTTTTCCTCTTTGCAGATTTATTTCTTTTTCTTCTTTTTCCCCGCGTCTTCTTTTTTCTGCCAGGGCAATGTACGGGTATATTTCTCTTTCAAAGCCGCTTCTTCTTTCTTTTTGAAAATCCTGCCGATGATCAGATTGGAAAGAAGGGTAATGATGATGGAAATTGCGCTGCTCATCGTCATGTAAATCGAGAACGCGGCGCTGTACATGAACGCAAAGATCGCATAGATGATGGGCATAATGATCAGCATCATCTTCTGCGAAGTCGCGCCCGAACCGTCTACCGTCTGATATTTGTTCGTCTCTTTCTGACTGCGCATGGAGATAAACTGCGAAAGCACCATCAAACCGATCGAGAGAATGATCAGAATAAAATATCCGTTCGGCTGTTTCGTGTATTCCGTAAGCTCCGAAACGAGATTTTCGTAACGCGGCTCGTCGAATACGTTCGTCAGCGCGGTCCGGTACGCTTCGTGTTCGTCCGTCTTTGCAAACTCTACTTTTTTACTGCCGAACTGGCTTTTGAAGGACGACCAGGGCTGGATGGGGTGATTATAGGATACGTCGGGATACCACACGTTCTGTACCCAGAGGAAAGAGGGTCTGTTTTCCTTTTTCGAGTACCACTCTTTAACCGCGGTTGCGCCGATTTTCACGGTGAATTTCGAGCTTGCCGTTCTCTTGGCGTCCGCGATTTCTTTTTCTCCGAACGGCGCGTTCGCTTCGTTCGCCGCGGCGCGCGCCGCTTCTACTTCGGCGTCGATAAACGCGCGGGCGTCCGCGTTTTTCCCGTACAACCGATCGAAATCGATCCGGTATTCCTTTCTGATATCCGAAGTTTCGAGCGAATAGGTGTAAAAGAGGAACTTATTTTCGTCGATCGGGACGACTTGAAGATGCTTTTCTTCCTTCGTCTCGCCGCCCTCCAACGTCACGGGAATGGTCGTGAGAGTATAGATCACGCCGTTTTCCGCGTCGGAATATTCTACGTTCATCTCCCACTCGTCGGGAATCGTAAACTCGTATTCCGCACCTTCTTTGGGCAAACGGTAGTTTTTCCCGCTTGCGGAATATTCGAGAATCGCCGTATTGTACTGTTCCGACATGTCGATATACATGTTCAGATTGGCGTAATCGGAATAAGTACGGAAGCCCTGGAAGGCAACGATCAGGATCACAAGCGAGATGATCATGGGCAAACAGGCGCCGAACATGCTGTAACCGCTTTTTTTATACAGTTCCATCATCTTCTGATTATACGTCGTCTTATCGTTTGCGTACTGCTTTTGCAACTTTTCGAGTTCCGGCTGCATTTCGCGCATGATAAGCGTCTGTTTCCTCATTTTTACGCGCTGATAAATATCGAACGGCAGGGTGATCGCTTTCAAGAATATCGTGAAAACGATAATTCCGAGACCGATGATCCCCACGCCTTCGATAATGACCCGCGCAAACTGACCGAGCCAGTCAAGTCCTATTTTGTATCCCTGTTCGAGCAGGGAAAAATCGATGCCGTTTACGGCGTTAATCAAAGATGACATTTCTTTATTCCGGTTTTAAAGGAGCCACTTCTTCTTCCAGAACACTTCCGGCGCGGGATCGATCCCTCCTTTGGAGAGGGGATTGCACCGTAAAATGCGCCAGATTCCGAGAAGGATTCCCACGACGACGCCCCAGTTGTTAATACACCGTTTGGCGTATTCCGAACAGGTGGGGGAGTAAAGACAGGTATGACGGGAAAGGTGCTTCTGATAAAAGCAGATCAACCGGATACACAGTCCTCTCAAAAACGGCTTAAATACCGTTTTGCGCAGATATTTCATATTCTGCGCAATCACTCTTCGGGTGTTGATTTTCAATCAGACGTTCCCTTTTCAGAATTTTTCCGATTTCTCGCTGATAGACCGCAAAAGAATATTCTTCCGCGACCTTCGGAATCAAAAGAAACCGCTGCGGTTTTTCCAGCTTGTCCGCCCAGATCCGGAACGCTTCCCGCAAAAGCCGTTTGATCCGGTTCCGCTGCGTGCTTTTCCCGTACTTTTTCCCCACGCAAACCGCCATCGCCGTCTTTTCCCCGCCGCCGTATACGACGGTGAGAGAGGACGCATGACTGCGTTTTCCGTTCTTCAAAAGTCCGGTGATTTCTTTTTTCTTCTTGATCCGCAGGTAATTCATACCCGAACGTTAAGCGGAAATATGCTTTCTGCCCTTGTTTCTTCTTCTTTTCAACGTCTTTCTGCCGCCCTGCGACGCCATTCTCTTGCGAAAACCGTGCACTTTGCTTCTCTGTCTCTTCTTGGGCTGATACGTTCTTTTCATTTATATTACTCCTGATTTTGATTATTTTTTTCGATTATAAAGTTTTTCGCAAGATTCGTCAAGCAATTACGCGGCGTTTCTCACGGGTAAGATCAGATAAAGGCTCTCTTTCTTTTCCGCATTTTGCAGAATAAAGGGGGAAACCGCGCCGTTGAAAGAGATCGTGATTTTTTCTTCCTCCAGCGCCCTGAGCGCGTCGAGCAGATATTTCGCGTTCATGGAAATGTTCAGTTCCACGCCGTCCGTCTCCGCGGAAACCCTTTCAGCAACGTTTCCGATCTCGGAAGCGGAAGAGACGTTCACGCCGTCGTTTTCGATCTCCAACGTAATGAGATTGTTTTTATCGCCGCGAATGAGGATGGCGGCACGCTCCACGCTTGCGATCAGCTCGTTTTTATCGAACGTGACGTTCGTCGTAAAACGGGAGGGAAGCACGTTTTCCTTTTTGATGAAATCCCCCTGATAGAGTCTGGAAACGACGATCATTCCGTCGCTTTTCACCATCAGCAGTCCCCCTTTATTGTAAAGCGTGATCTCCTCTTCCTCGCCCGTAAGCATTCTCGAAATTTCGCCGAGCGTTCTCGCGGGGCAGATCAAAGATTTTTCTCCGCTCTTCGAAAGAATCTTCGCTTCCGAAAGGGCGAGCCGGTAACCGTCGAGCGCGGTCATTTCCAATTTGTCGCCAAACTCCATCAGACATCCCTTCAAAACGGGCCGCGCGTCGTCCTGCGCGCAGCAGAACGTCGTTTCGGAGATGATCTTTTTCAGATCGTTCTGTTTCATTTCGAAATAGTTCTCTCCGATTTCCAAATCGATTTTCGGAAATTCTTCCGCGCGGATCGTCTGCATCGAAGTTCCGGAATCGCGGTATCTGATCTCCATTCCTTTATCGGAGGTGTTGATGCTGATTTCTTCTCCCGTCAGTTTGGATACAAAATCGGAAAACAGTTTTCCGGGCACGCAGATTTCCCCGCTTTCGAAGACTTCCGCCTTTACCGTCTTCTGAATGGACAGTTCTCCGTCGCTCGCGAGAAAAACGACTTCGTCATTATCCGCGCTGATTTTGATGCATTCCATCACGGGCGCCGTAGAACGCACCGCGCAAGCTTTGCTTACCTTCATAACCGCTTCCGAAAGGGATAATCCGTCGCATACGAATTTCATACGTTTCCTCCAAGATGTTTTTATTCTATAAGAATATTATTTAATAATAGTATTAAGGGCTGTGGAAAAGTGGACAAGTTATTTAAAAGACTTTGCCAACTTGTCCGAAGTATCTCCATTATAACGAAAAAACAGAAAAAATTCAAGTGATTTACCCCGTTTTGAGAAAAGAAGCGGAGAATTTCGTTTCCGGAAAAAAAGTGGACAGAAAGTGGAAAAAAGAAAGGATTTCCACATGCCGAAAATAGAAGGGGAAGGGGAAAGAAGTCGGGAGAGCGAAAAAGAGGAAGGTAGTCCACAGTTTTATCGACATTGTGGAAAAAGAAAAAAAGGTTGTCCCCAAAGCGTTGAGTTTTCGCGAAAAACGTGATATAATCTTTGCATGAATCAGCCGGATTTCAATAAAATCACCGCGCTTTACCGCGAACGGGAAGAAAAGTTTTTAAAGTACGCGGAGTTATTAAGAACGTATAACGAAAAGTATAATTTGACGTCGATTATGAATGAAAAGGACGTTTTATACAAACATTTTTTGGATTCTCTGGCGGGGATCGATGAATTTTATGCAAACGCAAACGTTGCGGAAATCGGCTCCGGCGGGGGATTTCCCTCGATTCCGCTGAAAATAGTGAGAGAGGATCTGAATTTCACGCTCGTCGAAAGCACGGGGAAGAAATGCGAGTTTCTGCGGACGTGTATACGGGAATTGGATCTTAATCGGGTGACGGTTGTCAACAGCCGTGCCGAGGAATTGGGGAAAACTCCTGCGTTTCGGGAGAAATTCGACGTCTGCTGCGCCCGCGCCGTCGCGCGCATGAGTTCGCTTGTGGAATACTGCCTGCCGTTTGTGAGGAAAAACGGGATATTTCTGGCTTACAAAGGGGAAGCGGAAGAAGAATTGAAGGAAGCGCAACGCGCGATTGCCGTATTGGGCGGGGGAAAAGCGGAATCGACGGTCTATCTTCTGCCCGAAAACTACGGGAAACGCACGCTGGTAAAAGTCGAAAAAATCGGCTGTACGCCGGAAAAGTATCCGCGGGGGAACGGGAAAGAGCGTTCGAAACCGATTCTATAAGAAAAAACCCGCGCGGTTGCGGCGGGAAAAATCGTGATCGTAGCAATAAAGGTTAAAAGTCGTTTGCAAGAATCTTTTGCATTTTGTAGTTTTTCAGTTTTACGCCGGACCGTTCCACCGTTTGTCCGGTCATGACGGAATATCCGCGTTTTTCGAAAAAGGGCTTCGCGGTCACGGAAGCATGCGTTACGACGACGGAAAAACCCCGCTCTAATTCGTCGCACAGTTTCGTTGCGAGTCCCTTTCTTTGAAAATCTTTATGAATATAGAGCAGGTCTAAACACCCCGCGTCCGTCATACTCCCGAACCCGACGATATTCCCGTCGATTTCGGCGATCAGGGTATGTTGTTTTATGAAATCGTTTTTGCGCGTTTGTAATTGTCTTTCGTCTTTTGCCCAAGCAAACAGTTGTTCTGCCGTGTAGTTTTCGGCGTTGACGGTATGCACCGTTTCGTAAAACAGTTCGGCGACTTTTTCACAATCGGAACTCCGATAGTTTCTGACGGTGACCGTGGATTTCATATTTTTCCTCATAGCGATATGATTAAAAAAAGTCCGATAAGACGAACGCACCTTATCGGGCTTTTTTGTTTTCGTGCGCCGGTTCGCTCCGCTTTATAATCCGAACAAATCGTAGGTTTTCCGATCGGAATTTTCGGCGGTTGCGACGCAGAGGCATTTTTCGGTCTCCGCGATCTTTTTGGAGACGCCTTCGCTTACGTAAAAGATCCTTCTGCCGTTCGTGCAGTAAACGCCGCCGTCCCGACAGAGCGCAAAGTCGCAAACGCCGCTTTTGATCGTTTCCGTTTTTCCCTGAAAAATCCTGATCAGTTCCCAGGAGCGGGGAATGAATCCGTAGTCCGCGTCCTTCTGTTTGCGGTTCCGCTTCATCTCCTTTTCCGCTTCGATGAAATTGCCGTCCACGAACAGTTTTCGGGAATTCTGTTCTCTTCCCTTCGCGGGATTGTCTCCTTCGGAAGTAAGCGATTTTCCCGTCATGGCGATGACGAAATATTGAATAAACATGACGATCGCCTGTAATATGCGGAAAGGGATCAGGAGGATGTCGAGAAACACGTTTCCCCGTCGCTTCGCTTTCGCGGGACGTCGGATGCAGTAGAGCGCGCCGTCTTTCGCCTGTTTGGGATGAACGTAAGAATATTTCCCGTCCTGTAAAATTTCTTTGATTTCCAAGGTGTTGAGGTCAAGACTGCACACCGCGGCGGGCGTGTATTTTCCCGTAAATTCGCCGTCCGAAGTCCGCCCCACGCCCATGGTGTCGAACAGGATTGCGTCGGCGCCGGACGAAAATACGGCGTTTGCGTCGCGGGAGTCGCCGTCGGTGAGCGTTTTCAGTTCCGCGGTCGCGCAGTCGAGGGTACCGATCGAGGAGGTCGCGTCGCCGTGTTCGATCGTGACGGCGAGCAGATTTCCCACGCGGTGAAGAGAACAAAAACTCTCGTCGGAAGAGGAGATAATATGTTCTTCCGCCGCTTTCTCGTCCGAAAGGTCTTTGCGGTAGATGGCGGACGAGCCGTTTACCGTCGCGGCGTAGATCAGTTTTTCGCCGTCCCATTGCACGGCGTTTACGGAAGCGTAGATCTTTTCCTGTTTCAAGCGGGCGCGGTCGTAGTCGCCGCGGAAGCGCGCGCCCTCGCCGCCGAATTTCCATTCGTCGTTTTTCGTGCGGGTTTCCGCGTATTCCCGATAGCGGCGGATGTAGTTGCTTTCGAAAAAACTCGTGTTTTCCCCGTCGAATACGCCGAGTTTCTCTCCGTCGCAAAAAGCTAATTTTTCCATATCCTCTATATTATATCACGCGTGCGCGCGTTTGTAAATAAAATTTTTTCACGCCGATTCGTCCGAAATATCGGGAATCCGTTTTATCCCGACGAAATCCGACGCCGCGTTTGTGATAAAATACAGGGACGGCGCGCGGAACGGACGGGCGCGAGATACGGGAGGTAGGATATGGCATACGAAAAACGCGTTTGCGTTCTGAAACAGGTCAAAAAGGGGTTTTCGGCGGACGGCGGCGCGCTGACGGGCGCGGTTTATGCCGAACGGCTGGGCAGCGATCTCACGCTCACACCGAAAATCGCGGGCATCGCGCCCCTTCGGGAAGGGCGGTACGCGTTCGCCGTCTGGGTCGGAGGACAGACCTATTGCGTCGAATACGGCGCGTCCATGCGGATTGCGAACGCGCCCTCTCTGTCGCGCGGGATCTCCGTGCTGCTCTGTTTCATCCGCGCCGAGGCGCAGCCGATCGCGTACGGCGCTTGCGGGGAAGCGCCGCGCGGCTTCGAAGAGCTCATGAACGCTTTTTCGGAGAACGCGCCCGCCCGCAAACAGCGGCAACCGTTTTCCGAAGATCGGGAAGCGCAGATCGTGTCCGCCGCCGCGGAAGAGGAGGAAGCGGACGCGCCGCCCTTTCGCGAAAGGGCGTACGACGACGAGGCAATCGCAACGGACGACTACTATCGGTTATCCGAGAGCGGTGAAGATGCTCGCGCTGGTGTACGCCTGCAAGAAGAAAACGGCGCGGACGCGGACCAAGGCGGTGCTTTTGAAGATGACGGCGCTCTCTCTCCGCGCCCCGTCGGCAGAACCCTCGCCTACTATCGGGAAGTACGCGAAAGGCTCGACGACGCCTTCGCCCGTTTCCCCAAAGACGAAAGGCTGAACGCGGCGTTTCCCGCGTCGGAATGGGTGAGTTCGAACGGCGCGCTCATCGGGATCATTTACGAAGAGGGGATCCCCCGCTATCTCTGCGTGGCGGCGTCCGCTTCCGAAGAAACGCCCGAAGAGATGAAGGCGCGCGGCGTGTTCGTTCCCGCGACCTGTTTTTCGGACGACGAGGGTTACTACGTCGTTTTTCAGGATGCGGACACCGGCGAATACGTGCGGGTGAGCGATTCCTGAACCCCAAATCCGTGATTTCAAAAAAATATTTTCACCGATCTTGTTTACATTGACAAAATTTGGTGGTATAATAAACTCGGACGAGAAGGGAATCTTTCCCGATATCACCAAAATACAGGAGGCACTATTATGAAAGCTCTTACCGAAAACCGCAAGGTACTCGATTTCGTAAAGGAAAGCGCGGAACTCGCGTGTCCCGACGAGATCGTATGGATCGACGGCAGCGAAGCGCAGCTCGCAAAGCTCCGCGAGGAAGCCGTGAAAACGGGCGAAATGATCAAACTCAATCAGGAAAAACTTCCCGGTTGTTACTATCACCGCACGGCGGAAAACGACGTCGCCCGCGTGGAGGCGCGTACGTTTATCTGCTGCAAGAACAAAGAAGACGCAGGTCCCATCAACTATTGGATGGATCCCGCGGAAGCTTACGCGCTCTGCCGCGAAATCGCGCGCGGCAAAATGAAGGGACGCACGATGTACGTCATTCCCTATTCGATGGGCGTCGTCGGCTCCCCGTTCTCCAAGATCGGGATCGAAGTGACCGATTCCATTTACGTCGTGCTGAACATGGCGATCATGACCCGCGTGGGCGTGGATTGCTATAAGGCGCTGGGCAAAGACGGCGACTTTATCAAGGGATTCCACTGCAAGTGCGACGTCGATCCCGAAAAGCGTTATATCATGCACTTCCCCGAGGACAACACGATTATTTCCGTGAACTCCGCTTACGGCGGAAACGTGCTTCTGGGCAAGAAGTGCTTCGCTCTGCGCATCGCTTCCTACCTCGGTAAGAACGAGGGCTGGATGGCGGAACACATGCTCATTCTGGGCGTGACCTATCCCGACGGAAAGAAGAAGTATCTGGCGGCGGCGTTCCCGTCCGCTTGCGGCAAGACCAACCTTGCGATGCTCATTCCGCCCAAACACTATCTCGAAAAGGGATATAAAGTGGAATGCGTGGGCGACGATATCGCATGGATCCGCGTCGGAAAAGACGGCAGACTGTGGGCGGTCAATCCGGAGAACGGGTTCTTCGGCGTCGCGCCCGGCACCAACGTCAAGAGCAATCCCAATGCGCTTGCGGCGACGCAGAAAAACACCATTTTCACCAACGTCGCGATCAATCCCGAAGACAACACCGTCTGGTGGGAAGGGCTTTCGAAGCCCGCGCCCGAAAAACTCATCGACTGGCTGGGGAACGACTGGACGCCCGAGAGCGGCGTAAAGGCGGCGCATCCCAATTCGAGATTCACGGCGCCCGCCGTCAACTGCCCTTGCCTCTCCGACGCGTTCAACTCCAAGGAAGGCGTGCCGCTCGACGCGATCGTGTTCGGCGGAAGAAGAGCGACTACGACGCCGCTCGTATACCAGTCCCGCGACTGGAACCACGGCGTGTTCGTCGGCTCGATCATGAGTTCCGAAACCACCGCCGCGGCGACGGGCGCCGTCGGCGTACTGCGTCACGACCCCATGGCGATGAAGCCGTTTGCGGGTTATCACATGGCGGACTATTTCGCGCACTGGATCGAAATGGGTAAAAAGGTTTCCAACCCGCCCAAGATCTTCAACGTCAACTGGTTCCGTCAGGACGAGAACGGCGATTTCATGTGGCCCGGATTCGGCGACAACATGCGCGTGCTCGACTGGATCTTGAAGCGTTGCGCGGGCGAAGTAGACGCGCAGGAGACCGCGATCGGGTTCGTGCCCTATGCCAAGGACATCGATCTCGAAGAAGTCGATTGCACGAAGGAGACGCTCGAAAAGATCCTGTACGTCGACAAGAAGCGTTGGCGCGCCGAGGCGGACGAGATTGCGGAGTATTACAAACAGTTCGGCGACAGACTGCCCGAAGAACTCTCCGAAAGTCTTGCGACGCTGAAAAAGAACTGCGAAGCGTAAATCGCGTATTTTGAAAACAAGTCCCGTGCGGAAAAGCGCGGGACTTTTATCTTTTCCGTAAAAATTTTTTTCAAACAAGCGAAAACAAGCGATATTTTTCCAAAAAAGCAAAAAAATTTTCAAAACCGCCATTGACAAACGGGGATGGGCAGTGTAATATTATGATAGTAACCGGATTGGAGGAGGAACGAGATGTCGATAAAAAAATTAGCGCTTGCCGCCGCACTGTTCGCGGTTGCGTTTTCCTGCTGTGCCTGCGGAAGCGGCGAAAATAGCGGAAACAACGGCGGGGACAGCGGATTCCGCGCCGAGGATTATGCGGAGTTGCCCGAATTGCGTCTTTCTTCCTACTATGCGGTGGAAGAGAACGGCGGGTGCAAGTTTAAGATGAAAGCGCCGTACACGGACGTATACAGCGTTTCTATTCCGCGTTCGGTCGGCGCGGTTACCGCTTACGACGCCGACGGGAAGAAGCTGAACGACGATCCCGTAAAGTTCGAACTCGATCTGAAAAAAGACGATGTGGTATATTTCTCCGTCCGTGCGGATAAGCCGAACGTACGGGTGAGCGTTTCCGCGCAAAACAACCTTTCGCAGCTTCCGTTCGATCCGATCAATGCGCCGGATACGGGCGCCTACGATGTGCACGGAAACGCGGATACCGATCCGCTGAAAGAGGCGACGCTCGAATACGTGAAGCGCGCCGGCGGGCTGTACGTCTATTCCAACGCGCCCGAAAAACTCACGCCGGAAGTGCTGAACAAGGCGCTTACCCGCAACGACGTTTCCGACCGCGAAGTGTTTTTCACGTTCGAACACCAGTCGTTTAAAACGGACGTGTACTACGGGTATCAGGTGCGGAATACGGGAACCGAAGACGCGTATATCACGGTAAAGAACGTGGGCTATCAGCAGGCGGGCGACGGATCGTATTACGGCGAAAAAGAATGGATCAATTTCTATAACACCAAATTCGAGCTTCCGGACATGAGCGACTGGACGGAAGGACAGAAAAACAGTTTCGACGCATGGTACGGATTCAGCGGGAACTATCCCAATCTGCAATTTCAGGCGATCACCTATCGGATCCCCGCAGGGCAGTATATGTACGTCATCGGCGGAACGAAGACCGATTCGTTCGGCGGATTCGTCGTGTCCGATACGGGCGACAGACTTGTCAATTCCACCTGCCAGAACGGCGCGGTGCTGTTCGAGGTCTCCGGAAGCGCGGAAGCGGCGTTTTACGTCTACACCGATTTTTCCGAGATCAAGAACGACACGACTTCCCATCTCGGGTTTGTGTATCCGACCGAGCGCTGTCATGTAGGGGTTGACGAGGGAATGCTCGTCGACAACCGCGCGGAGTGGACGTTCAACGACAAGACGCCCGCGCAGTCCCTGCCCGTCACGTATACGAATTACTACAAAGATTTTGCCGAAGGCGAAGGGGAAAAGGGCGAGCCGTTCTCCAAGATCGAGTCCACCCCGCACGAAAAACACGGCACGGTGTGGTATACGCACAGCAACGTGCAGCGTTATCACGACGCGGTCGGTACGGATATGACGACGTTTCATACCGTTTACAATGGCAAGTCGGTTGCTACGGGGAACGATTATTACGACGTCACGGGCAGAACTTCCAATATCGGAAATTGGATGAAAGATTATATCGACACGTTCACGTTCGTCAATCAGGGCGACAGCGCACGCGAGATCACCGTGCGGCTCAACCCGATCAACAGCGGCGCGCTCGTCGTACTGGTGCGCGACGAACAGGGAAAGCTGATCGAGAACACGGCGCAGTTTGCGCTTGTGTACCGCGCGTCCGAATACGGCGATGCGATCAACGAGGAATTCCGTTACGTTTTTACGGTGGAACCGCACAGCGTGAAACAGATCCACGTGGAATACAACCTCATGGCGAATTCTTACGGAACCGTAGAGCACGAGGTTATTCTCGTATAACAAACAAATTGCGGGAAGGCCGGTCTCCTCCTTTTATTTTCATTCCCGGCGTTCCGCTTTCGAGGTCAAAAAAGAGCCGTCCGATTTTCGGACGGCTCTTTTTGCTGTATGCTCTTTTTATAAGCGGCGCATCTCTTTGTCGCGCTCCGCTTTTCTCGGGTTATTTATGCAAAGTAAACTCCCCGTCGAAAATGCTCGCGATCCTCGACCGGCATGCTTTTAAAACGAGCATATCTGTTTATTATAACAGCGGGACGCGTGTTTAATTATCGTCGTGGCGCGATCTTTGCTTTCCATAACCGGACGGGAAAGTTTGTTATCGAAAGCGACAATTTTCGCCCTTATATATTATAGTACGCGCGCGAGGATCATTCTTCCCGATCCCGATCGTTTGGTTGGGAATCGTCCATAAAATCCGGTTTCTCTTCCCGCGGTTCCGATTTGTTTTTAAAAAAGAACATTCCCGCGGCGAAACAGCACGCCGCAAGCGCGCAGACCAAAGCCCACGTCCAACCGCCGAAAATTCCCGTCGGAACGCAGGCAAGCACGCAAGCGCAGGCAAGAATACAAAAAACGACGCGCAATACTTTCATTTTTCACCTCCTCGGAAAATCCCCGAATCACACCTATTGTATCATAAACCGCGGTAAAACACAACAGATAGGGGGTCTGCAAAAAAGACAAAAAAAGACAAAAATTTTGTGAAAAATGTTGCAAAAAACAGTTGACTTATGCATAGTGTTGTGATATTATATGCAAGCTGTTCGAAAGCGGAATGCGCTTGTCGGATCGGAAACAAAGAAATCGAAAGATTCCAAAAATTTCCAAAAAAATTCGAAAAAAGTTGCAAAAAACGCTTGACTTTCATAATGATAATATGTTATGATAGACAAGCTGACTTCGCAAAGGGGGCAGCGCCGGACTGTTGTTCGGTTTACGCAGATTAAAAATAGAATAAGAAAGAAACGATTTTTTGTAACACAAAAACAGT
>CAJUJF010000020.1 GCA_910586825.1 uncultured Christensenellaceae bacterium
TTGAACGTGACGAAGACGAGCAACGGCTATTACGCGATGCTGTCGTGGGAGATCGGTGCGTTGAAGCTGGAAGTGCCGGAAGCGCCGTCGGAGGACGTGGTGTTCAACGCGCAGGAGAATCCGAATCTGTTGGAGTTGCTGTTCGCGGACAACGAATTTATCTGGAACAACTGGTCGGACTATTTCAGCGTGAGTGTGACGTATACGGAACCGGATCATCTGTTCGGGGATCCTGAGACGCTGGTAGACGAGAACGGGAATCCGATCTTAACGGCGGCGAACGCGGGGAACTACACGCTTACGTTCACGCTTTTGGACGAGAACAACGTGATGTGGAAGGACGAGACGGTGACGCCGAAGCAGATCGCGTTGGAAGTGAAGCCGTTCGAGATCAAAGTGACGGGCTGGGGGAGTAATCATCAGCCGCTGTTCGACGGTGAAGTACCGAGCGAATACTACGAACGGATCGCGACGTACGTGGATCCGGAGACGGGAGAAGAGAAGCCGACGACGAGCACGTCTGGATTCGATATCAAATACCGGGTCCGGATCAAAGTAAAAGAAGAGTACGCGGGGAACGTAACGCTGAGTTACGGAGAGGGAGTAGACGAGGTACACGAGTTTACGAACAAGAACCAACTGCCGCCGAACACGACGAAAGTGAATATTCCGACGCTGACGACGAAAGAGCTGACGTTCAACGGAAGCGAACAGAGTATAGAAGTGAAGGGATTCACGGAAGTGAGTAAGCAGGTGATCGAGGTATACGTGACGGAAGGCGGAGAATACGCGGACGGAGTATTGCGGTTCAAGAACGCGGGCGAGTATACGGTGACGATGAAGATCAAAGACGGAGCGAACGCGGTATGGCAGAGCGCGGACGAGACGTATAACGAGACGAAAGTGACGGTGACGTACACGGTGAGTGTATCGAAGGCGCGGATCGAAGCGAGCTGGGAGCAGAAGAGCAAGAAGGAAGCGCCGAAGCTGTCGGTGCCGGAAGGCTGGGATGCGGAAGTGTTCGCGGGATTGATCGAGTACGTGTATACGGACGCGGAAGGGAAGAAGTTGTTGCCGGAAGAACTGAACACTGGCGCAGGATATAAGGTCACTGCAAAGCTGAAAGGAGAGAACGTAGAGAACGCGGAGTTCGTGGTAGAAGAGAACGGAGAGCAGGTGACGTGCGCGACGGTGGAGACGGAGTTTGAAATCAAGCTGTCGAGCAACGCTTTGAACGAACTGTTCGGACTGCCGGACGATTTCCCGCTGTGGCAGATCATCGTGATCACGGTATGCCTGATTCTGTTCATCATCTTCATGATCCTGACGGCGAAGAAAAGGAAGGAGAAGAAGGAAGCGGAAGAGGAGATGAAAAAGTACCGGGAGGACATGGAAGAACTCTCCGAAGAATAACCGGAAAAGGAACCCCGCGGTCGATATTTCGTCCGCGGGGTTTTCCGTTGATATCAAGGGACGGGTTGCGAAACGCGCCCGCATTGCAGTAAAAAAGCGCCTTCGTATTCGATCACAGCAGGCGCTTTTTTTTATCGATTTTTTAAATACGATCCATGAAATATTTTACGAACAGAGGCGTCCAGCCGGCGGAGTAACCGTCGATTGTCGGATGAATGTCGTCGCTCCAAAAATGGGCATAGCTCTTATATTTGGCGTGGAACAGATCGAGCGGTTCGATATTCCATTTCTCGCATATCTTTTGAAAATCGCCGTTTACGTAATTTTCGTATGCGGCTTTAAAACCCCAGCCGTTGCGCACCGCCCCCACGTAGAACACGACTTTCACGGAAGGACACCGTTCTTTGGCGTAGGCGATAATATATTGGATTGCGCCCGATATGGTTTTCGTATCGAAGTCTTCGGACTTCGTTCCTTCCTGTACGGTGCCGAGAGGCTTTCCTTGCGAGAAGTCGTTCGTGCTGAGCTGTACTACGAGATAATCGGGTTTTTCGGCGAAGTCGAGCGCGCCGTTTTTCAGTCGCTGCACGTAGGAAGAACTTCCGTTGTCTACGAGCGTCGTTCCGGAGACCGCTTCTTTGGAATAGGGGTTGCCCGTGATCTTATGCATGATATCGCCGAACGCGACACCGCCCGAAGCGGAGCCGTAGGTAATGGAAGAGCCGAGGTAGAAAATCCTTTTGCCTGCCAAAGGGTGAGACAACAGCCGTTTATATCCCTTCGGCGCGGAAGTTTTGACGGAAAAATTGCTGATTTTCGAGTTGCACGCAAAGCCGTCGATGCCGATGTTCGTCATTTCGACATAGTCCTGCGCAAACACGGTGCGGATCAGCTCGTTTAAGTTCCGCGAATCCGCTTCGGGGTCGCCCAGCCAGTTGGCGTTCGCTTGGTTGAAGTTGATATCCGTCATGGTCATTTTTTCGCCGCCGTCCAGGGAAAGATAATAGATCCCGTCCTCGTAACTGAAAACGTATCTGTGTTCCGTGCCGAATACGTTGTCCGATCCCGTGACGGAAGCGTCGAGTTTCCAGCCGTAATTGACGTATACGGTGTTCATTCTCACGCCGATATAGACCATTCCGCTCGTTTTATTGGCGCCGATGTACGCTCTTCCGAATTCGGTGAAAGCGTTTCCGGCAAACAGTTGCGCGCCCGTAGCCGATCCCGTAAGCAAAGCGCCCGTGACGTCGATTTCCCACGAGGCGTCCTCGCCGACGGGCAGAACGACGCTTTCGTTCAAACGAAGCACCGCGTTGTTCATCGTCAGGGCGGCGTTTTCCGTCTGCGCGGAACCTGCCGTTACGTTGCCCTTAAAGATTCCGTTTTCGATCAATTTATATTCCAGCATTTCTTCTTTCGGCTCTTCCTGTCCTTCGGTAAGCTGTTTGAGCCAAGCCAGCCATTCCGCTTCCGTACCCGTGTAGTCGGGGTTATCCTCTTTCCAAAGTTCGAAGGCGGTTTTTTGTTCGGGTTTTTCGGGCTGTTCGGGCGCGGGATTCACCTGTATATCCGTTTTCACGCCGTCCACGTAAACGTAACCGTCCTGCACGGTCACAACGGGCGCTTTTTGTTCGCCGCCGGCAGAGCCGCAACCTGCGCCGAGGGCGATCGTTCCCGCCAGGACGAGCGCAAGGGGCAGAGTAAACCGTTTTTTCTTCATCATCTGACCTTCCTTATTATAAAGTCGCTTGCCGTAATTTTAGCGGAGGAGGGACGGAAAGTCAATATGCAAAGAAAATACGAATACAAATGCACACGAAACAGCTATAAAATTCTCACGGCATAAACGCCGCGATCGTGTTTTAAGTGAGGAGTTTGCGGAACTTGGAAGGCGAAACGCCGATTTTCCGTTTGAATAATCCCGAAAAATAGTGTTCGTCGGCAAAACAGAGTTTCTCGCTGATTTCTTTGACCGACATGTTGGAATTGTGCAGCATCAGCTTTGCGCGGGAAAGTTTTTTGTTTAAGTAGTAATGATAGGGGGCCATGCCGTACATCGCTTTGAATTCCCGCGTCAGGATCATTTTGGAAACAAAGAGCCGTTTCGTGAGTTCCTCGATCGTAAGATTGTCGAAGATGGCGTTGTCGAGGATCTCCTTCGCGCGGGCGACGAGGGCGTGATTGCCCTCCGGTCGATATAAGCGCGCGGCGATCTTATTCAGAACGTTCATGAGTACGCTCGCGACGTTCGCCCATTCCTCGTCGTTGATGCGGCTCCCGAAGTTGGCGATTTCCATCAAGCGGACGAAGTCTTCTTTACAATCCGGCGCGTGAAACACGTATTTCCCGTCTAAGTGGTAATCCATCTGAATTTTCGCAAAGGTGTCGCTGTAAAAATTGCACCAGATTTTGCAGTAAGGCTGTTCGGGATCGGCGCGATAGCTGTGTTTGCTTTCCGGCGGCAGAATATAAATGTCGTCCGGTTCCAGACGATACTCTTTCCCGTCGATCGAAAGGACGCCCTTTCCCGACACGATGTATTCTATGACGTGGTAATCGGAGCGCTCGCGCGAAATGAAATAATCCTTGTCGGGGTGCGTGATTCCGATCGCCTCGATATTGAAAGGATATTCCATGTTTCCGCCGAACAAATGCTTTTGTTCCAGATTCAGATTGCCGTAAATGATGTTTTTAAAAGGATCGATCTGACGGTTGGTTTGTTGTGCCAAAATGTTTTCCTCACTGATTTTTTATTTACGAATCCTCACTTATTTGCTTATAATTACCTATTGTCAAAAACGAAATTTGGATTATAATGATATTATAGCATATTAGCGTGAAAAGTACAACAATTTTTTTCGAAACAAAAATGATAGAAATTATCAATATGGAGGTAAGAAAGTATGAAGAGGGCGGCTGGAAGTGTGAAATGCGTTGCCATAGCGCTTTTAAGCGTATTTATGGTGTTCTTGCTGATTTGTTCGGCTTTTGCACCCGTGCTAAGTGTGTTTTCGTTCACGTTTGCACGCGCCGAGGAAGTGGTGTCGGTAGACGATAGCGACGGATCGAAAAAGTATATCGTCAACGATACCGTGCGGATCACGCCTCTTTCCGATACCGTTGTCCGTATCGAGGAGAAGGGAAAGAAAGGCTTCGAGGACAGAGATACTTTTTATGTGCTCGGACGCGAAGATTTCGAAGCGCCCGAATCCTCTTACGCCGTCGTAGGCGAAGAAATCCGGATCGCGGCAGGTTCTTACCTCGTGCACGTGCCGCAGACGGCGAGAGAACTCTCCGGCGTGTACGTGACGGACGCAAACGGATTTACGCTCTATAAATACAACGGCGTGAGTCTTCCGAACACCTATCTGCCTTCGCCTTCCGACGATCTGCGCGGCTGGTATTTTTCGGATAATCCGCGCATCGTGCCCGGCGACAACGGATATTCGGTGCTGGAAGAAGAAATCGAACTCAACGGTTGGGACTTCGAGAACGAAGCGCCCGACGTTTACGTGTTTGTTCCCGAAAATTACGCGGGGTTCTGCGAGGACTTCGTAACGCTTACGGGCAAGAGCAATCTCGTCGATCTTAAAAATCTCGGATTCTGGGATTCGCGCTGGTACGTGTACGACGACGTTACGGCGCTGAAACAGATTCAGGACTATCTCGACAGAGGTTACAGCATCGACATGCTCGTTATCGATACGAATTGGAGAAAAGGCGACGTCAATCAGACGCCCGGTATGGACCCCGCGGTGGGCGGCATGGGTTACGAGATCGACGAAAATCTCTTCCCCAACATGACGGAGTTTCTGGAAAAAGCGCACGAAATGGGCGTCAATGTGATTTTTAACGATCACCCCGAACCCAGCGAAGGGACGACGAACGGTCTTGACAAAGACGAAATAGAATTCCGCAGCGACAACTTGAAGCTGATCCTCTCTTACGGACTGGATATGTGGTGGTACGACCGCAACTGGCATACCGCGCTCAATTCTCCCGATCAGGATCTTTCCGTGTTCGCTTGGGGAATGTACGCGTTCCAGTTTATCGAAAACGAATACTATGAAGAGCTTTCCGAACAGGAACTCGAAGAGTTCGCCCGCCGCGCGATCATCATGGGCAACGTGGACGGCTGTCTGCACGGAAATTGGAAATACGCTTCCGATCTCTCTTCTCACAGATATACCATTCAGTGGACGGGTGACATCGGCGTAGACGAACATGCGCTCGCGCTTGAAATCCGCGATTCCATTTACGGCAGCGTGGAGAACGGGATCCCGTACGTCAGTTCGGATATCGGCGGACATACCTCCGCGGTCACCGACGACATGTACGCCCGCTGGATCCAGTACGGCGCGCTCAGCACGATCTGCCGCGTGCACTGCACGCACGAAGTGTATTGCCATCAGGAAGGCAGAATGCCCTGGCTGTTCGGCGACACTGCGGAAGAAGTTACCAAAGAATACGTCGGCATGAAGTATAATCTGATGCCCACCTATTACGCGCTTGCGGCGGAAAACGCAAACACGGGACTTCCCATTTTGCGCCGCCTCGATATCGCCTATCCCCAATATCGGGAAGCGTCGCGGAACGACGAATTTTTGCTGGGCGACGGCATCATCGTTGCGCCCATCAACGAAGCTTATATCAAGACGGGCTTCGACGACGGATTCTTTACGCACAGCGACGGCGGCGTCGTCAAAAACGGACTGCTCGGCAGCTATTATTCCAACAGAGACTGTGCTGGCGAACCCGTTTACCGGAAAGCGGACACCGACTTCGTGCTCGATTGGGGGCTTGCGGGACCGAAAGGGCTTCCCGCCGACAATTTCTCGATCGAATGGAAGGGTAACTTTAAAGTCGGCGATACCGATATGAAGTTCTCCTTCTTCGCGGATGACAGAGTGCAGGTCAGAATCGACAACAAGACGGTTGTAAACAGTTACAACGAAGATAAACAGGAAAACGAGTACGACGTGCTGTTCGAGACGGATTACTATAAGGCGGGAAGCACGCACACGATCGAGATCAGATACGTGGAAGAGGGCAACAATGCGCACTTCTATATGTACGGCATGGAGAAGCCGACGAAAGGCGCTTCCTACTGTTACGACAGCCGCGAAGTATTCCTTCCCGACGGAACCTGGATCGACGTATGGTCGGGCAAAGAATATCAGGGACCGTACACTTATACGGTGACGCACCCGCTTGAAACTTCTCCCATTTTCGTCAGAAAGGGTTCGCTTGCGGTGCTTGCGCCCGACATGAAGAATTTGAACGAAAAGGATTGGAGCGAACTTACGCTGGACGCGTATCCCTCCGCAAGCCTCGCCGAAACGACGCTCTACGAGGACGACACGGTCACGCAGGCCTATAAATTCGGCAACTATCGCACGACCAAGATCTCGGCGGAAGCGGTGGACGGAAAGTACACCATCCGGATCGGCAAAGCGGTCGGCGAGTTCGAGGGAAAAAAGGCGTTTAAAGACCGGAAGTGGAACGTTCGCCTGCACGCGTTTGAAGAACTCGGCGAAGTGAAGAGCGTCACCGTAAACGGAAAGCGCGTTACGGGCATGCGCTATTATTCGCGCGACAACGCGGCGTCTCCCTTCTCCTTCTCGGGCGCTTCCGCGGATACGGCGGTTTACGAGTTCTCTTTCTCCGGCAATATCGAAAAAGAAACGACGGTGGTCGTGGAGTTTGCGAATAATTCCGCGCTCGCGACCTTTGCGAAGAACGCGCAATACGACGCAACCGCCGCGAATTTCAACGTTGCGGTCGCGGACGGCGTGAAAGACTATATTAATCTCGACAACTCCGCTTACGACGACTGGGCGTACTTCGGAAACGAAACGGCGCGCAAGGGCGGCGCGAAGCACCTGATCGGCGAACTGACGAGCGATTTCGAACTGTACGCTTCCCAGAACGCGGCGATTCAGGCGGATTGGACGAACGGCGAAGGCGTCGCGCTCGGCGAGGGCGTTTCCCGCGGGATCACCGGTCAGGTAGACGTCAACGTTGCGCTGAAAGTGAACAAGGGCGCGGCGAAAATGTATACGCTCTATCTCGTGAGCGAGCAGTGCGTGGGAAAACTCACCGTGCGCGACAGAGCGGGCAACGTGAGAACGATCATACTCGACGACGAGAACGAAAAGCTCAGCGCGAGCGGAAATCTGAACAACAACTTCAACGGCAAAACGACGAGAAAAGTCACGATCGCCGTTTCGGCGGAAGAGGATACGGAAATTTACGTGCGTTACAGCGTGCACTCTTCCAGAAAAGACGCGGGCGCCGGCACGGGTTCCGCGGCGAGAGTGGGGATCAGCGCGGTCGTCTGCGGCAACGCGGCGGCGGAGGACTCCGTTCTTACGATGCCCGAACTTCCCCGCACGGAACTGACGCAGGAAACGCTGCCTTCTTCGGTAAACCTTTCCGAATCCGACAAGGGCGAAGTGCTCGATTGGTACAAGGCGAATTACGGCGACGACGGCGAAGTGTACAAGAAGGACGGCGAAGCCATTCGTTCGGTCGCTTATACGGAGGCCAACCGCTTCGGCGATTTCAAGTCTTCCGTTTCGTGGACGGACGGCGAGGGCGAGACGGTCTGTATCGGCACCTCGAACGGTTTCCACACGAACAGCAACGGCAATATCGAAATCGTGTTTAACGTCGACGAGAATACCGACTACATCGTTCTGTACGTGGGCGCGTGGAACAGCGGCAACCAGATCACCGTTTACGACTACAACGGCACGATGAAGGGGAACACCTCGTTCACGGCGGGCGGCGATTCGGTCTGCAAGAAAGTCGTGATTCCCGTTAATGTGACGGGAAAGACCAGAATCAAAGTCGTCATCGCTTCGACGGGCGCGCACGACGGCGGCAACGCTTCCGTCTCCGCCGTACAGGTGATCGGCACGCTTCCGGAAGAAAAGCGCAACTGAGGATCTGCCCGCAGAGGGCTGAAAAATCATTCCGAACCGTAAACGCGTTTTACGGTTCGGAATGATGTCGGCATTTTAAAAGCTTCTTTGCGGAAATAAATTTGAAAATAAAATCGGGAGGAAATTTATGAAGAAGAGAAGTATCTGGCTCGTGATCGGACTGTTGATCGCGTCTGCGGTATTCGCCTTGGCGGGCTGCCGCAAAAAGGCGGAAACCGTTTACAAGCTCAGCGAAACGGAAATCGTTCTGACGGTCGGGCAGGAAAAAGAACTGACGATCTCGCCCGTGCCCGCCAAACCGGTGAGCTGGGAATCGGGCGACGCGGCGGTCGCGACCGTTGCGAACGGCGTGGTGTCGGCAATCGGCGCGGGTACCGTCACCGTCACGGCGACGATCGAGGGCGTGAAGGACCCGCTCTCCTGTACCGTTACGGTCAAGAACGATCAAGTTGAGGGGGGGGGTACTATTTAGACCTAACTTCGCTCGCTTTAAAAACGGGTGAGACCAAACAACTCTCCGTGTTCGACGAAGAGGGTCGTCCCGTACAGTCGGTCGTCTATTCGAGCGCGGATTCCGCCGTTGCGTCCGTTTCGGAAAGCGGATTGATCACGGCGGTTGCGGCAGGCGAAACGACCGTCAAGGCGGCGGTGAACGGCAAAGAACTCACTTGCAAAGTGGTCGTCGCGCAAAAATATACCTATTCGCTCGATAAAACTTCGCTCGATATCGCCGCCGGCGCGATCGGGAAGCTGACGCTGATTACGACTCCCGAGATCGGCGAAAGCACGCGTCCGCATACGTTCAGCAGCTCCGACACGGACGTTGCGATCGTAGACGGCGGTTCGGGAAAGGTGACGGGCGTCGGCAAAGGCACGGCGACGATCACCTGTCTCGTAGACGGAGAAGAACTGACGGCAACCGTTACGGTTACCGAATACACCGTAAAGATCGGCGGCGAGGCGTTGGGCGAACAAACGATCCTCCGCGCAGGAGTGGAAAAGGACATCACGGTCACGGCAGATCCCGACCGTGAGATTTCTGCTGTCTTCGCCTCGGGCGACGAGAGCATTTTAACGGTCGAGAACGGCCGTGTCGTTCCGAAAACCGAGGGAACCACGACGATCACCGTGACCGTCGGCGGCAGAGAATTTAAGACGACGGCGATCGTCCGTTCCGGCGTTATCTACGACGTCAATTACGAAGAAGCGACGCTGAATCTGGGCGCGACGAACAATACCGTTCAGCTCGAAGTCACGCGCGATCCCGCGGCGGATTTCGAAGTGACGTTCGAATCTTCCGATGATACGGTCGCAACGGTAAGCGAGAGCGGTCTGGTCACGGCGGCGGGACTCGGCACGGCGACGATCACCGCGCGCGTGACGGGTACGGATATCAGCCTGACCACGACGGTTTCGGTCGTGCTGTCCTCCTCGCTTGCGCATGAAGATTATACGTTCGGTTCGGGCGCGGTGAATCTTACCCGCCTCGACGGGAACAAGACGATCGACTGGCGGCAATATCATACTTCCGAGAAATTCCCTTCGCCCGCCAGAATGAAGAATAACGCAGATTTGATCGGCGATTACGCCATGGTCGGCTGCGACGACGAAGCGTTCTGGGATTACAAGGCCCCCGTGTTCTTCGAAGACGCGGACGGTGCGAACAGCTTCGGCGTATACACCTACGGGCGCGCCGTACACGGCAGCTATACGGTTCCCGTGAAAGTGACGAACGCGGTTTCCAAAATCGTGATCTTTACGGGCAGCTGGAAGGAAACGGCGACGATTGAATTCAGACTCGGAGACGTCGTGTTGCAATCCGAATCCTTCGCGGGCGGAAACGACGCGCTTGCGAGAAAATACGAACTCACCCTCGACACGAGCGCGCTGAAAGACGGCGAAACGCTCGATCTTACGGTTGCCGTGATCTGCCCCCGTACGAACGGCGGGAACGTATCGCTCGTTTCGGTTGCGGTTGTAGGCAAGGAAGCGCATACCGTTTCGGCGACGGCAAGCGCTTCCGCGCAGGTAACAACCTCGGTCACGGGCGCGCAGAACCTGACGGCTATGGGCGGCGTCGATTGGGCTTCCGCGAACGGCGCGAAAAAGGCGGGAATCCCCGCCGACGGCACGATCAAGACGGGCGGCATCGAATACGGCAAAAATCCGAATTCCGCAAACAATTATCCCGGCGCGACGTTCAACTGGACGGACGGCACGGAAGCGGCTCCCGCAAACCTGAAAACTTTCCGTTATGCGGACGATTTCGTGACGATTCCCGTCCGGCTCGATCGCGGCAAATCGACGGTCACGCTGTTTGCAACGGGCTGGAATTGCGGCTATCTGGTTGCGCTGTACGACAAAAACGGCAATTTCGTAAACGCATATCAGGGCGCGGATGAAAGAGCAAACGCGAGCGTTTCGAGCAAGGTCGTCATTACGGCAGACGTTGCGGAAGCGGGCGAATACAGCTTGAAGATCTTGAAGTGCCGCGGCGCGGGGAACGTCGGCTGGGCGGCGATCGCCGTTTCGGGCGCGAACGGTTTCGAACCGGCACAGACCGTTTACGATCTGAATAAGGGCGAAGAGGCGAGCGTGACGCTCGTCGGAGAGGGTACGGCTCCCGCCGCTTCGTTTGCGTCTGCGGACGAAGGGATCGCCACCGTAACCGCCGAAGGCAAGATCACGGCGGTCGGCGCGGGCAGAACGTATATCACGGTTTCGTATGCGGGCGCGGAGAGAAGAGTCTTCGTGACGGTTACGGAATACGTCATTACAAGCGATACTTCGGTGTCTCTGTTCCTCGGCGGAAAGAGCCGGATCATCATTGCGAGCAATCCAGAAGGTCACGCGATCGACGCGACTTACCATCTCGACGACGGCGAAGATAAAATCAGCGTTTCCGCAAGCGGCGAGATCACCGCGCTCAAATCGGGCGAAGCGATCGTGACCGTCAAGGTAAACGGCATTCAGATCGGCACCGTCGTCGTGACCATTGCGAATTACGAACTCAACGAGACTTCGCACACGATCGTTACGGCGAGCGGAACGAACACCTTTAAACTCGAAGTCAGGGATCCTTCCGACAACAGCGTGATCGATCCCGCGAACGTGGTATTCGAATCCATGGACGAAGAGATCGTTACGGTATCGGCGGACGGCACGGTGACGGCGGTCGGCGTCGGGAAAACCACCGTCAAGGCGACGTACGAAGGCGTCGTGCTGGAATGCGAAATCGCAGCCTGCACGCTTCCCGTGACGACGAACTCGATCGAATACGAAAACGGCGTGGATTATACGGTCAATCTTTCGAAGTTGGACGATACGAAGGAAACGCTCGACTGGCATTACTTCGGCAACGGCTTTGCCGACGAAATGAAGGGCGGTTCCATGATCGGCGAACTGACGGGGGAACGCGCCGCGTACTTCTACGACTACCGCGCGAAGATCAACTGGCAGAACGGCACCGTGCGCGATTCCAGCTTCAACGATCTTACGGCGGGCTGGACGTTTAAAGGCAGCATTTCCTTTACCGTCGCGCTCACGGAGAATACGGAATATATCGCAATCTTTACGGGCGCTTACCACGCGAAGAACACGATCGAAGTCAAGATCGGCGCCAAAGTCCACACGGTATACGAATTCAGCAACCGCGGAAGCAACGACGGTGTAGACAAGAACAAGCAGTTCCGCATCTATCCCGACGTGAGCGGAATGGCGACCGCGCAGACGGTCACCGTGACGCTTTCCTGCGGACCGGAACCCGATAACGGCTGGAAGGACAACATCAGTCTCGTTGCGGTCGCGGTCGTCGGCAAAGACGCGCGCACGGACGACGGTAAATGCGCAGGGACCGCTTCGGCGGAGGCGACCGCGCTCATGCCCGAATCGGACAGCGTGATCGATCTTACCGGGGTCGGTACGCTCGACTGGGTGTACGCTAAGAACGGAAACGGCGGAATGACCAGAAAAGCGGGTCTGCCTGCGAACAGCGTGATCAGAGCGAACGCGATCAAGACGGTCGGCGGCGACGGCTATGACACCTACGGCAACAAAAAGCAGTATTTCAGCTGGACGGACGGCGTCGACGCGCTTGCGGGCGACAAAGTGAACAACTTCCAGTGGATCAACGATAAGTATTATATTCCCGTCCGTCTTCCCGCGGGCGAGACCGAAGTCACGCTCTATCTCTCCGGTTGGAAATGTTCGTATTTCGTGACCGTGCTCGACGGTTACGGCAACAAACTGATCGACGCGCAGAAGCTCGTCAACGGCGACGGCAACAGCAGTCAGGCGGTCGCGGCAAAAGTTTCGGTGAATGCAACCGAGGCGAGCACGTATACCTTTCTCGTGACGAGACAGGGCGCCGGAAACCACGGCTGGGCGGCGGTCGCGGTTGCGCAGAAATCCGAATATTCGCTCGCGAAGAGCGTGTTCAACGCAACGCTGGGCGGCAATGCGGCGGGCAAGATCGAAGTGACGAAGGACGGCTCTACGGTTACGGAAGGGATCGTCTTTGCTTCGGACGACGCGACGGTCGCAACGGTCGGACAGGACGGTACGATCACGGCGGTCGGCGCGGGTACCGCGACGATCACCGTGACGGTCGGCGGAACGGAATTCTTCGCATACGTGACCGTGACGGAGTATTCGCTGGGCAGTGCGGACGAAGTTACGCTTCCGCTCGCGGCGACGTCTCAGATCGACGTTGCGGCGAATCCCGTCAGGACGGCGGAAATCAGTTACGCTTCTTCCGACGAGAACATTGCGACGGTGAGCGAAACCGGACTGATCACCGCGGTTGCGGCGGGTACGGCGACGATCACGGTTACGATCGACGGCAAGACGTTGGAAGTCCGCGTCACGGTCGTTGCCTATAAGCTCAACGCATCGGAAGCGCTCTTGACGGCGGGAGCAGAGGGGGAGGGTACGCAGCAACTCTCCGTTCTCGATGACGCCGAAGAAGCGGTTGCGGGCGTTACGTTCGAATCCCTGAATCCCGAAATCGCGACGGTAGACGAAAACGGTCTCGTTACCGCGGTTGCGGTCGGTACGGCGACGATCACGGCGAAAACCGCCGACGGCGTAACGCTTACCTGCGAGATTACCGTGACCATTCCCGATACGAACGCCGTGCTGACCGAACTGAATTACGACTTCGAAAATCTTTCGCGCGTGTCCGACGAGTTCAAGACGGTCGACTACAAGCATTGGAGCAACGAAGCGACGGTGGAAATGGACGGAAGAGAAGCCCTGATCGGCGAGCCCTCCTCCGTAAATACGAACTTCTGGGATTACAAGGCGACGATCGGTTACGGCTTTGAAATCGGCGGCAGGAACCTCGGAAAATGCTACGGAAAGACGAGCAACGGATTCGAACTCCCGATACTCATCAATAACCGCGTGAGCGAAGTGGTGTTCTACACGGGCGCGTACGACGCGACGGCGACCGTTACGTTCAAGCTCGGCGACAGAGTGCTGGGAACCGTCTCGTTTACGGCGGGAAATTCGGGGATCGCGCGGAAAGTTTCCATTAAGCTCGATACTTCCAAAATGATCGATTCCGCGACGCTGACGATTGTCGGAACCAAAGAGGGCGGCGGGAACATCAACGTCGTTGCGGTTGCGGTCGTCGGCACGACGGCGTATACGGGAACGGAAATCGTTGCCGGAACGGGTACGGCGGTCACACAGAAGGTCGAAGGCGAAAAAGGAAGCAATAAGGTCAACTTGACCGAAGTCGGCGCGCTCGATTGGCGTTATTCGCACTGGGAACCGGATACCGCGACTTATCGCAAGTTCGGCGGCACGGCGATCACGGGTGAAACCTATTACAACAACCAAGGCAAGGCGGTCGATCCTTCCAGAAACCTGTGGGACGGCTTCTCGGCGTTCAAGTGGACGGACGGCGTGTTGATGGGCTCGAATGCGACCGAAGGCTCTTCGAACCCGAGCGATTCCAACGAGAGTTGGGAAGGGAGTTCGGAATACACCAACAACTACTATGCCGCGAGCGGCGAGATTCATATCGCGATGCACCTTGCGGTGGGAACGTACTCGATCACGGCGTATCTCAATTCCTGGAAAGCCGACATCAGCGCGGCGATCTATGACGGCAACGGCAATTTCGTCGTCGGGAAAAACATGATCAACTACGAGCCGGGCGACGGTTCGGGCTGGGTGGTTACGTTCACGCTCGAAGTCACGGCGGAAAGCGATTTCAACCTCGTGATCGGTAAGAGCCGTTCGCACGGCGCGGCTGACAGACAGGTCGCATGGCAGGCGGTCGCGGTTGCGGCGCTTCCCGAAGCGACAAAGCAGGACTGATCTCTGACAGCCTCTTTCTCCCGTCGTTTCCCCCCTTAACTTGCGGCGGGAGAGAAGAGGTAAGATTTCCCGAAAAAACATTTAAAAGATCGTATAAAAGCATTTAAGGAGAAAGTTATGGCAAAATTCAAGAAAACTTTGATCGTATCTCTTGCGGCGCTACTGGCGGCGTCTTCCGTGGTCGGATTGGCGGCTTGCGGACAAGGCGAGGACGACGACGGCGGAAAAGGCGGCAACACGAAATTGACCACGTTGCAGTTCTGGGGTTCGGGCGACGCGGACGAACTGAAAGTGTTCGGCAATATCGTAAAGGAATTCAACAAGACGATCGGCGCGGAAAAGAAAATCAAGGTGGAATATTCGGGGAATCACGAAGACCCCGGCAATAACGCGTTGCAGCTCAGCGGCAATAACCCGCCCGACGTGATCTATGTTCCCGACCGGCATCTGAAATCTTGGGTGAGCGCGGGTTATCTCGAAAATCTGACCAACCCCGACGGCAGCGCCAAGTACGACGGGCTGGAAGAGTTCACTGCGCCCGGCAAGATCTGGGATCAGGGAATCCAGCGTTACCGCTTCGATATCGCGACCGCGACCTCCACGCCGACCTCCGTGCTTTGGGCGCTTCCCAAGGACATCGGTCCCACCGTTTTGTATTACAACAGAGAGTACATGGAGGAAATGGGGATCGAACACATTTCGCTCGATCCGACCGATGCGGAGTTCGTATCGAAAGGGTATCCCGAAAAAGGTTATTTCCAACATACGGACGGCAAGTGGTACTTTAACAACCGCGTTCCCATGAGCTGGGACGAAACGACGACGCTCGCCATGAAGATGCAGAAAGAAGTCGACGCCTGCAAGTACGGTTATTTCACCGAATGGTGGTTCAATTACGGTTGGTCGATCGGCGGCGACTGCGTGGAATACGTTCCCGAGGGCAACGACGCGGACGGCAACCCCATGGGCTATTACGAGTTCACGCTCAACGATACGACGGTGAACTGGATCGTCAAAGACGATTGCAAAGAAGCCGTCAAGGTCAACGGAAACGAATACAAAGCGGGGGAGATCATCTCCTATACCGATAAAAAAGCGCTGACCGAAGCGCAGAAACAAAACTGCAACCAGCTTCCTTCCATGAAAGACGCGTTCATCGAATTCGCCGCGCTCACCGCGCCCGAAACGGAATTGGCGGGCGTCACGTCCAAGGGCGTGGAAGTGTACGGCAAGAGCGTGTCCATGGGGCAGGAATCGATCGGCGCCCAGTCCGCGCGCGACCGTTTCTCCGCGGGTTCGTTCGGCATGTTCGTGGGCGGACGCTGGGAAGTTACCCATCTCCGCAAAAAGATCGGCACGGCGGGCAGCTGGATGAAGGATAACGAGAGCTGGGACGTCGCTCCGCTTCCCGTTTACAAGGAGTACGACGCGGACGGCAATATTACCGTACACGGCGTGCAGGCGGGTCACAGCGGCTCTATGGGGCTTGCGATCGCGCGCGGTTCCAAAAAGAAGCAGGCGGCTTGGGAACTTGTGAAATATATCGCGGGCACGCCCGGACAGACGTCGCAGGCGGAAGCGGGCTTCTGCATTCCCAACCAGATCGACATCGCGAAAACGGACGTTTTCTTACAGCCGACGCAGGCGCCTTTGAACGCGCAGGTGTTCGTGGACGCCGCGCAGTACGAAACGCCCGGCGACTGGTGGTATCTGAAAGACGCGGACTGGATCGACGATTGGGCGAACTGCCTGAACAACGAAGTGCGCGAACCGAATTCCCAGAACCATAAGACGGTGGATGAGCTTTTCTCGCTCTGGGGAGCAAGCACGCAGACGGCGCTCTATAAATACACTTACAGTTCCAAGAATTTAGCAGCGAAACCCAAAAATAACTAAGGAGGCGGCGTATGGCGGAACCGAAAACACCGATTGCGGAAGAAGGGTTCGGCGAACCGTTCGTCAAGAACCCTTCCCCGAAACCCAAAAGGAAATGGACGAATAAAGAGGAATTGATCGGCTGGACGTTTGCATGCATTCCGATTATCGGATTTTTGATATTCGGTCTGATTCCGATCTGTCTTTCCTTTTACATTGCGTTTCATCATTTCCCCGGGTTGCAGCTCGTTTCCGATTATTCGGACGAATTTTTCCCGTACATCGTAACGTTTGCCAAGTTCGATAATTTTGCGACGGTACTCAAAGACCCCGAATTCTGGCAGTCCATCCTGAACACGGTCTTCGTGATCTTTACGACGCTCGTGTCCCTTGCGCTGTCCGTGTTCATCAGCATGATGCTGTACAACTGCAAAAAGGGAAAGAAGCTGTTCCAGACGGTATTCTTTATCCCGTACGTCTGTTCCATGGTCGCCGTCACGTTTATGTGGCAGTGGATGTTCAACTACGACGCGGGGATCCTCAATTCCATTCTGTGGAATTTGGGTGTTTACAAAGAACGGGCGGACGTCATCAACTGGCTCGTGCGTTCGCCGGACACCTTCCGTCTCGTCATGTTCGTGGTGCTCGTCTGGTCGGGTACGGGGTTCAATATCATTCTGCTTTCGGCGGCGCTCACGAATATCAACAAGTCCTGTTACGAGGCGGCGGATATCGACGGCGCGGGCATGTTCACCAAGTTCTTTAAAATTACGTTGCCCGCGATTTCGCCCACGGTGTTCTTTCTGCTCGTCACGGGCGTCATGGGGGCGTTGCAGGAGTTCACGAGATTTCAGGTCATGAAGCCGGACGGCGGACCGGGAAAGGCGGGGATCACGATCGTGTTCTATCTCTACCGTCAGCTCTTTAACGAGGGCGGCGGTTCGAACATCGGCATCGCGACGGCGGTGGGCTGGATTCTTGCGTTGCTCATCGGAATCGTCACCTTCGCCAACTTCAAAATTTCGAAAAAGTGGGTGAGCTATGATGAATAACGAAACTCCCAAAAAAATCGGAACCATGAAACACAACCCCGTGAATATCACGAAAACGGTGTTCGTGTATTTCTTCCTCGTGCTCTTTCTGCTCTGGATTCTCGTTCCGTTCTATATCATTCTCGTCACGAGTTTCAAGACGGAAGCGGAAGTAAACGAAACCATTTTCACGTGGTTCCCCGTGAAGGGCTTTTACTTCGGCGGGTATAAGGCGATATTCGAAACGCCGATCGGTTATATCTCGATCATGACCGGATTTTTGAATACGCTCTGGATCATTCTTCCGCCCACGATCCTCGGACTTCTGACCTCCGCGTTTTCGGCGTATGCGTTCGCGAAGCTGAAATTCCGCGGGAAGAACGTTCTTTTTGCGATTTTGCTCGCGACGATGATGATCCCCGGCATGGTCTCTTTGGTGCCGTCGTTCGTCATTTTCGACAATATCGGCTGGAACAAGACGCCGCTTCCCATGATGATCCCCGGCATGTTCGGCGCCGCCGCCTGCGTGTTCTACCTCAGGCAGTTCTTTATGGGGATCCCTTCGGAGACGCTCGAAGCGGCGCGTCTGGACGGCGTGGGCTATTTCGGAATGTTTTTCAAAATGCTGTTGCCGCTTTCCGTTCCCGCGTTGATCGCGCAGGGGGTTTTGGGCTTCGTCGGCGGATATAACGACTATTTCGGACCCATGCTGTATTTGAGCGGTACGAAGTACGAAACGTTGCAGGTCGCGCTTGCGAGCTTTGCGGGCAACTATCAGGGGCAGTGGAATCACATTATGGCGTCTACGATCGTTGCGCTGATTCCCACGATTGCGATTTATCTCATTGCACAGCGTTACTTTATCGAAGGTATCGCCGTTTCGGGATTAAAGTAAGAAGAGGAGAAATTATGAAGAAACCGATTATATATCTTACGAGTGCGGTGCTGGTATCGGGCGCCGCCCTGGGCGCGTTGACCGGTTGCGGCGGCGGCAGCGTAAAGCTCGAATATCATTACTATTCGAGCGAAGTGGACGAGTTGGGAAACGTGATCGAACAGGATTACAATCACGACCTCGTCTATCAGAACGATCTGAAAGAGAAAGGCGCCGACCCTTCCGCGATTTACGTGACGGAGGGCGAGGAGAAGGGGTATTATTACATGTACTCCACATCCGACCCCATCGGCGCGACGGGATACCTCTGTTACCGCAGTAAGAATCTCAACGATTGGGAGTGCATGGGCGTCGCCTACAATCCCACCATGTATATCGAAAACAATACGACCTATACTGCGTTTGCGACGGCGATGTACTGGGCGCCCGAGGTCATTTACGATGCGGACATGGGGCTGTACATGATGTTCTACAACGCGAGTTATCTCTACAACCCCTATAAGTTTTATATCGACGTCGCGGTGAGCGAAAGCCCGAAAGGACCTTTCGTGCAGTACGCGAAGTGGATCACCGATTCCGAAACGGCGACCGAGGAGCAGAAGAAGGAATGGGCGCCAGTCACCGATAACGTGTCGGCGGAAAAGGCGGGTCTCGGCGCGGGCAGACTGAAAGTCTTCCGTCCGCTTCTGGATTTCGAAAAAATACCCGACGGTACGAAAATCGACGAGAGCTGGTACACGGGCGATTCCATCAGAAAGGTGGAGACGGACGCGGCGGGGAACGTGATCAAGACGACCGAGGAACTTCCCGGTTACATGAAGGTCATCGATGCGAGTCCGTTCATCGACGAGGACGGCGAAAAGTATCTGTACTTCGTGCAGGATCTGGGCGATTTCCACAAGGAATCCGCGATCTGCGTGATCAAAATGAACGACGACTGGACGCCCGACTATACGCAGATGAGAAAGCTGACGGTCGCCAACCAGCTCGAAATCGGCGACAACAAGTCGGTGACGTCCTATCCGAACTATCTGGAAGGCAACACCAACGAGGCGCCTTTTATGGTAAGACGCGGGGATAAATATTATCTCATGCTCTCCGTAAACAGTTACACGCAAACGAGTTATTCCGTGCGCGTCGCGGTGGGCGACAGTCCGATGGGTCCCTTTAAAAAACTGACGCGGGAAGAGGGCGGCTGGCTTTTGTACCGCGAGGGCGAATGGATGAGCGGGACGGGACATCACAGCTTCGTATCCGCGAACGGCGCGACGTTTATCGTCTATCACGCGCACATCGACAGAAAGCTCGGCAGTATCCAGGGCGGGCGCGCGTTCGCGTTCGACGAGATCCAGTGGATCGCGAACGAAAGCGGGCTGGAAGTTCCCCATTGCAACGGACCTTCCTATTCGCACATGCCGCTGATTTCGGCGGAATGGAAGAATATCGCAAAGGACGCCGTCGTATCGAGCACGAACGTTGCCGCGGGCAGCGACGTGAAATATCTCAACGACGGGATCATCAAAATTCACGACGACACAACGTTCGTGAAAGAGTTCGAAATGGACGAAGGCGCGGCGGTGATCACGCTGGAATTTGCCGATTACAGAGAAGTGACCGCGCTCTTCATCGCGAACAGTTACAGTTACGATCTTTCCGTGGGCAGAATTTCGAAGATCGAATTCGAGTTCAAGGACGGCAATTATACGGGTACCGCTTATACGGGCGATCTGCGGTTCGATTGGAACAAATACTATCCCGGCGAAGAGTATTACGTGACGGGCGGTACGTTCGCGCTCGAATTCAAGCCGATGCTCGTAAAATCCATTAAAATCACGCTGCCCAAAATTTCCGAGGCGCACGCGCTTTCCGAAATTATGGTACTCGGCAAATGAGGAGGAGAGCTATGAAAAAGAAAACGGTTTTACTCGCGGGGTTGACCCTGCTTGCCGCGGGCTTTTCGGCGGCGGCGCTCGTCGGCTGTTCGGGCGATTACAAGTTCGAAAAATACTCCTATAATCAAGGCGGCGAGAGCGAAAAGGACTGGCGCGCTCTCGAATATCCCGATCAGGGCATCGAGATGGACGGACTCGTCAAGACGGAGGAGTACGGCGAGAAGCATTTGAGTTTTTCCGACGTGAACGACGTCAACATGAAAGTGTACGCTCATCTGGGCGAAGAGGGCGTGTTCTTCGGGTTCGTGTCCAACGATAAATTCGTAAACTACAATCCGGGGAACGACGTGTTCAACAACACGAGCGTCGAAATTCAGGTTGCGCCCAACGGCACGGAGACGCTGAACAGCAACGTGGTTCAGCTGCGTCTGGGCGCGAACGGCACGCCCGATCAGTGGATCGGGTTCCCTGCGGACGACATGAAGTACGCCTATACCAAGAAGTATATTCCCAGCATGGGCGTGGTGCATATCGACGGAGAACTGAACGGTCGTTCGGAGGGGTATTCGGTGGAACTGTATCTTCCGTATTCCTCGATCGGTCTTTCCGAGAAACCCGAATCGGTCGTCTGCGCGCCTTCTTTCAATACCATGCCCGACCCGTACAATTCCACGCGCGCTACGTGGACGATGATGCTGGGCTGCGATCTGGGTCAGCCCGCGACCTGGTACGTGGTGGACGAAACGGGGATGACGGCGCACACGGCGGGCTTTAAGGAAAAAGGAACGGGTATTGCGCAGGATAAGGGATACAACGAGTTCTATTACTTCGATACGGTCCCGCACGACAGCTATTATCTGAAAACGACGCTGAACGTTCAGACGACGGTGAATCCCTTCCTCAACGGCGACAACTTCCCCAAGTTCGGGCTCGTGAACAAATCGGAGCGCGCGTTGCAGACCTTCCACGTCGACGCCGCGCAGAGAACGGGCACGAACTTCGGCACGGTGCGCGCGGTGCAGTCCACCGCGGGCGGCACGAACTGGCTGTGGGAGAACAACGCGTCTACCTCTATGGAAGGGCATTGGGGGAACGCTTATCTCGAAAAGTACCGCGGCAAACAGCTCGAAACCATTTACTACGGCGGCGATCTGTACTTTGTGCTGAACGGCGTGCTTGTCAAAACGGTAAAGGATTTCGCTCCCGAATCGGAGGGCGCGGTCCCCGGACTGATGTGCTTTAACACCAAGGCGACGTTTGCAAACAACGAGTTCGTGACCGACCGCGATCAGGTAAAAGCCGAGTTGGATAAGTACCTTGCAAAGGAAGCCTCGATCGACGGCGATCTCTCCGATTGGACGGACGAGGACGTGAACCGACATGCGAAAACGGTCGCGGACGAGGTCAACGGGAACGCCATGAAAGTGCGCGCGTTCCGCGGCGCCGACGGGCTGTATATCGCCTACGAAGTAGAGCACAAGGTAAATCTCACGCCCACCAAGTGGGACGAGGGCTGGTGGAACAATACGAATATCGAATTTTACGTAAACGGTACGGGGGAGAGCAACCACTACGCGCTTACGGGTTTCGGAAACAGCGGATATATGGACGCCGTGATGATCAGCACCCGCAATCCGGACAGAACGTACTCCACCGTCGCGGAAATTTTCGTTCCCTTTGCTTCGCTTGAAAAAGACGGGCTGGGCAAAGACGAACTCATCAAGGTGGGCTTCGCGTTCAAATCGTCGAACGGGACGGCGGACAGCAATCTCAACGGAAAAGATTGGTGGGCGATCGAAGGCACGCCTTTGACCGTGCAGATCCCCGTTCAAGAAAAGGGCATCGGCGAAGAGTATACGCTTTCTTATTCGGCGGGTTCGGAGAGCGGCGTCACGGGCGAAGCTCCCGCCGCGGAAAAGGTATTTGCGGGCGATACGGTTGCGCTTGCCGAAAATTCTCTTACGAGAAACGGTTACAACTTCGCGGGTTGGACGGACGGCAAGTACGGATATCCCGCGGGCAGCGGTTTCGTAATGCCCAAAGAGGACGTCACGTTTACTCCCAAATGGGTTGCGGCGGACGCGACGGGTACTTTCCGCGTGACGTATGCGGCTGGCGCGGAAGGGACGCAAGGCACCCTTCCTACCGACGACAAGGCGTACGCGCAGGGCGAGATTATCGCGCTTGCGGACGCGGCGCTCACGCGGGAAGGATACCGCTTCATGGGTTGGAGCGACGGCACGGAAGTTTATCGCGCCGGCAGTAACGTGTATATGGGCGGGGAAGAGATCACTTTCACCGCCGTATGGGAAAAGGAATACACCGTAACTTACGCGTTCAGCGACGAGGACGTGGAGGGCGATCTTCCCGCAGGCGGCGCTTTCCTGAAAGGGGACAGCGTTCGGGTAACCGCCGTACTGCCGCAGAGAGACGGACACGATTTCTTCGGCTGGACGGACGGCGAAACGGTCTATCAGGCGGACGAATTCTTTGCGATGCCGGAGAAGAACGTAACGCTCACGACGGTCTGGAAGATCAAAGTCACGGTCGACGGAAGTCTGGAAGACTGGGCGGCGATCGGTTCGAAGACGGTCGGCGCGCACAGCATCGTCAAGGACGACGGAAGACAGGCGACCTGGTACGGCGTGCTCCGCGACGACGGTCTGTACCTCGCGGTAGAGATCTATCACAACGGGCTTGCAAGCGGCGAAAGGGATTGGTGGAAGAACTTGAACTTCGAAGTTCATTTCGGCGCGAAATCTGTACAGCAGTACGTCTATCTCGCGTCTTCTGCGGACGGGAAATACACGGTCGGCAAGAGTTCCGCGGAAATCATCGCCGCTTACGCGCATGCGGCGGGGACGGAGAAAAACACGAAGCATTACAGCGTTTTCGAAGTGTTTTTCCCGAACAGTCTGATTTCGGGCATGAAAGAAACGGACGGTTCGCTCCGCATCGGCGTCGCGATCAAAACGGACGACAACAGAGAGCCGATCACGGGCGGTTCGTACAACTATGCCGGCGGCGACGCCTGGTACGCGCCCTACGGCGTGCTTGCCGATAACTACGAGCATTTCGCATTCGTCACGAAGTACGGTATGTATCTCAGAAACGAATACCTCTGCGGCGATACGGAATTCGGCGCGGCGTCCGCGACGGAGAACGTCGGGATCGAACTCGACGGCGATCTCTCCGACTGGCAGACGGCGGCGAACAAGACGATCGGCATTACGGGTACCGACCAGTTCCAGGGCAAGAGCGTCAACTTCTACGGAAAAATGACGCGCGAGGGGCTGTATCTTGCGGTGGAAGCGCGGCATGCGGTATTCACCTTCGGTCAGAACGACTGGTGGCGGAACACCAACTTCGAATTCCGGATCGGGGAAGTGTTTGCAACGAGTTTCGGACAGGACAATCTGCGTGCGAAACAGTATTACGCCTACGCCGTTTCGGCAACGGAATTCAAAGCGGATAATCCCGCGATTCGCGTAAAGAGCACGGTTCAGCAACTCGGAGCTTCCAGTTATTATACAATCGTCGAACTTTTTATCGCGACGGAAGACCTCGTGGAATACGACTATATGGTGCAGGACGGTATGATGCACGTGGGCGTTGCCTGGAAAACCCCCGGCGACGAAATCAACAACAACGAAGTTCTGGGCGGCAAGGACACCGACGAATGGTGGAGGCCGAAGGGAACGCACATCGAATATAATCCCGCATGTGTAAACGGCGACGGCATCTACACGGCGAAAGAATACGAAGAACTTGCATAACAGCGCAAAAGGAGAATGTGTGCGCCGCAGTTTCGCGGCGCACAAACTTTAAAATTATGAAACTGATTTTTCCCGAAGAGGGCGCGCCCGTATCGCAGGGCGACCCCTACATATTTCAAACGAAAGGCAAGTATTATCTCTATGCAACGGGCGCGAACGGCGTGGAAACGTACCGTTCCGACAGTCTTTTATCGGGCTGGAAATATCTCGGCAGAACCCTCTCCGAAACGGGCATGAAAGAATATTGGGCGCCTTGCATCATAGAGCGCGACGGGACGTATTACCTGTATTACTCTTCGATGCCGAAAGAGGAAGAAGACGTGCACCGGCAGGCGATCAAAGTCGCCGTGAGCGATTCGCCCGAAGGTCCCTTCGTCTATAAAAAGACGATCCTGCCCGCCTTTTCCATCGATCCGCACGTCGTGAAAAGCGGAAAAGATTATTATATCTTCTATTCCGTCAACGACGCGGAAGCGGAACGCGCGGGAACGTATATCGTCGTCGACAGGCTTACGGATATGTTCACCGTAGAGGGAAATCCGATCGCGGTCGTCGTGCCCACGCTCGACGAAGAAATTTTCATGTACGACCGTTTCCGGAAAGGGCAGAATTGGCATACGATCGAGGGTGCTTTCTATTTCAGAAAGGGGAACGACCACTACGTAACCTATTCCGGAAACTGCTATCAGAATGAAAAGTATTTCCTCGGCTATGCCCATGCATACGGGGAAGAGGACGATCTGAGAAAGCTGAAATTCGAAAAACAGCCGTCCGAAGACGTGTACGCGCCGCTTATCTGCCGCAACGGCGAAGAGGAGGGGACGGGACACAACAGCGTGATCGAAGAGGACGGAAAGTTTTATGTCGTCTATCACGCGCGCGATCTTTCGGCGGATAAGTCGGCGCCCGATTGCCGCACGGCGCGGATATGCCCGCTCGACGTAAACGGGAAAATATTAAAAGCAGAGAGATAATTTTCATGGAAAACGAGTTGATCTACAACGATATCAGAATCGGATTTTTAGGCGCGGATATTCTCCGCATCGAGCGGAAATATCAAGGTGAGTTTTGCGACGGGGAGACGTTTTTTATCCCCGACCGTCGGCAGTTCTCGGCGGACGGTCCCGCGTATGCGTTAAAAGAGAATGTGTTGCGCTTTGGGGACTTTGCCCTGCATCTTCCGCAGGGCGGCACGTTCGACGGCTTGCGCTTGGAGAAAAACGGGGAGACGGTTTATACCTATCGGCCTTTGAAAAACAGCGGCGAACTTCCGCCGCCCGGAAACACGCCCGAAGTATTCGCGATTTCCGACTGTCCGCGTATTCTGATCCCCGAAGGCGGCTATTCCGCAGAACGGAAAGGGGAATACGTCATTCAGGAAAACGCGGAGGACTTTTATCTGCTCTTCGCGGGAAAGGATCCGAAAAAGCTCCGCCGCCTGTACGTGGAACTGACGGGGCGTTGCGAGCTTGTTCGCTTGTCCACCCTCGGCGGCTGGAATTCCAAGTATTACCCGTATTGCGAAGAGGAGGCAAAACAGCTGATTCTGGATTACGAACGGCACGGCGTTCCGCTCGACAACATGGTGATCGATACCGATTGGCGGTTCAGCGAACAAGGTTGGGGTTACGGCATTAACGAAAAGCTGTTTCCCGACATGAAGCGGTTTTTGGATTTTGCGCACAGCCATAACGTGGAAGTCATGTTCAACGATCATCCCGAACCGGTAGACGGCGCGGCGGTATTCGACGGAAAAGAAATCGAATACCGGGAAAAGAATCTGCAATCGCTGATGGCGCTCGGCGTCGATACCTGGTGGTACGACAGAAATTGGCATACGCACCTCATTTCGCCCGTCAAAGACATTCAGTGGGAGACGTTCGGACTCTATCTATTTCACGACGTCACCAAGAACTTTTACCGTAAAAAATCGGGGAATCGGGATATTTACCGCCGCCCCGTCATCATGGGCAATGCGGTCGACATCGCCAACGGCGAATATTACGGGATCGGCGACAGCGCTTCTCACCGCTATTCGATCCAGTGGACGGGCGACATTGCAAGCATGTCCTGCACGCTTGCGCAAGAGGTGGAAAATCTCGTCCGCTGTTCCGAAAACTGCGTCCCGTACGTGCATTCGGATTGCGGCGGGCATACGGGCAATCCCGACAAAGATCAGTTTATCCGCTGGATGCAATACGGTACGCTTTCGCCCGTCTTCCGTCCGCACTGCACCAATACGGTCCAACGCTTTCGCGAACCGTGGCTGTACGACGAGGAGACGTTAAACGTCGTTAGGGAATACGAGTTGATGCGGTATCGGCTGTTGCCGTACCTCTACACGGGGGCGTATCGCGCATATCTGACGGGAGAGGCGATGTTCCGTTCGCTTGCGCTCGACTTCCCCGACGACGGCAACGCGGTGAGAAAGGACGAGTACCTGTTCGGCAACGACCTGCTCGTTGCGCCGATTTGCGGCGTCGTGCCGCTGAAACTCACGGCGGAAAATTATGCCGCGCCCGTACACGTGACGTATTTCGACGGAATCGAGAGAAAGGGCGCGCCCGTCGCAACAGCCGTGTGGGAAAAGGTGTATCTGAATCTTCATCACGAATCTCCCGCGGACGGCGTTCCCGTTTATAATTTTTCCGCGAAGATCGGCACCAGAATCAAAGTGGATAAGCCGATGCGGCTTTACGTGAAGAGCGATGACGGCATAACGGTTTACGTCGACGGGAAGTGCGTTTTAAAGGACGACAACAAGCACTCTGCGGTACTGTTCCCGCTCAACGTACTGGAACCGAACGTGGAACACGATCTGGAACTCGAATACTTCCAGGCGGACGGGGAAGCCTTTTTGGGCTTGTACGTTGCGGAAGTGAAAGACGAAACGGAGCGGGAAGTCTACCTGCCGGAAGGGCGCTGGATGGACGTGTTCGACGGAAGCGTTTATTCCGGAAAGCAGACGGTTTCCAAACGGTACGACTTATCTTCCATGCCGCTTTTCGTGCGGTTGGGCGCGCTGATCCCGCTTGCGGAACACGCGCAAAATACGAAGAAACAAAGTTGGCGAAAGCTCGTTTACGACTTCTATCCCGATAAAACGGGTTCGGATTCCGGATACGTTTACGAAGACGACGGCGAAACGACCGCTTACCAAACGGGAGCGTTTGCAAAGAGCGGGTATTCCGCGCGGTATCTTCCCGAAGAGAACGCTTTTGCGGTCAATTTGTATGCCGCCGAAGGCGGTTTTCAGGGCGAGCGGGCGGTGGAAAAACGCGACGTTCTGTTAAAATATCATCTTCTGCAAGGGGTGGATCGCGTTGCGCGCGTTTGCGTGAACGGGCAAGAAGTTCCTTTTGAAAAAAGCGTAAAGCAAAGGGTATTTCCGTTTCATACGGGAAGCGGCGCTTGCGACGGAGACGTTCTTTCCGTTCGCTTTACAATGGCAACGACGGAAGATCATGAAGTAAAATTCTATCTTCATTAAGCGGATCGCTTACGGGAACGCTTATCGCAAAGGCATAAATCAACGCGAGTGAAACGCCGAACGCTGGACTGAATATTTCGGTCCCGACGTTCGGCGTTTTGTATTTCGGGAGAAAACAGAGCTTTGTGCGGTCGTCAAAAATATTCAAACAGGTAAATTTTTGCAAAATTTGATACTTTTTACCATTTTATTTGTTTTACTATTGAAATCGTTGTTTTATAGTGATATAATAAAAACACGATCGCATATTTGGGAAAATAAGCGAGTTGGATATTATAAACTATAAGGGGATTTCAAAAAGTAATCAAATGAAAAAAGCAAAAATGGGGAGATTCTGGTCGTTATTGTTTGCGGTGATATTTTTGGCGGCGTCGTGTGGAATTTTGACAAAATGCAGAATTCCAGAAGAAATGTTACCTGAGTATGAGAACGAGTATTACAGATATGCAGTGCGAGAGGAGAGCGGAAAATATCCCAAAGGCTATATAGTAGGTTTTACCGAATTAGGGTTAAAACAGGAATACTTGATATTGCCAAATGCAATTAACAATATTCCTATTATAGATTTTGGATATGAAAGGAAAATCGGCTATTTGCCTATGTGGGGGCAAAGATATATATGGTATGGTTATCATCCTTCAATAAAAAAATTATTTGCTCCTTTTATACCGTTTGAAGGACAATGGAAAAGTTTGCTTTTCCGTGATAGTATGGGGGTTGGGAATGGCTATTTAGTACAATGGAAAAGTTTGTACCCTGATGGTTTGAGGGATATTTTACAAAAGGGAGAAATTGTTTTTTATAAAGCGGCTGAGGAATATTTTGCCAAGGAGATAAACAAAGGAGAACGATATTTTGAAAAAGATAAATTAGCGAACTTAGTTTACAAACTAAATTACAGAGGAGCGCCGGAGGAGGGATATTACTGGGCAGACAGTTACGACAACAGCGTTGCGGAATTTATCCCGCCTGCACCGACGAGAGAGGGATATACCTTTGCAGGGTGGTACAAAGAATCGGCGTGCCAAAATGCGTGGGATTTTGCAACGGATAAGACGGGGGACGAGATAATAATATTGAGGGATACGATTCTCGATGATTACGACGATCGCGAAGTGACGCGGCTTTACGCAAAATGGGAACAAGCATAAAAAACTAAAAGCGAGGGAATACAAATGAAAAAATGCAAAAAGCAACTCATCATTTCTGCGGTGGCGTTTTTGTTCGTATTGATATTTGCGATCGCGCTGATTCCGCAAGACTTTACGTTTGCGCGCGCAACAACGAATTATGACGAAGCGTTTTTCAGCAACGCCAACACATACGACGCAACCATTACCACCAAGACGGAAAGGGGCACGGACTATACATACGGCAGCGTAAGTTACGATATGGATCACCGCCGCGCAGGAGTAACGGTTTCTACGTCGGCGCCGCAGGTCACCTTTGTAACCCACGGGTTGGAGGGAACGGCCGGACATTGGAGTAATAACGGGAAAACAAGCAGTTTTGCTTATATGGACAATTCGCTGATTAAGTTATTAGAGCAAAAAGCGGACTGTAATTTGTATCTTGCGAAATTTACGGGGTGGAATGAATTTACATTGATGAAAATCGATAATGATGATTATACTGAAAGAAAATCTTTAACGGACAATCGGATTATTGACAATTCGAAACATTCAGTTGTCATCTTCGAAGCTCATTCTCCGGGCGGTTCGAATGATTTTGTCTATACGCAGTTCAATATTATGGCGAGTACGGTCGTTGCAAGCCTGTACGGTTCAAATCCTATAGCTATTTTATATGATAGAAACAGGGCAATACCAAGCGTTTTTGTTGTAGGGGATCAGTTCGTCATTCATACAGATAATTAAACCCGTTTGTACTTCGAGATTTAGTTTTTCAAGTGCCTTAAAGTTTTTATCGGCGTCGGAAGGGTTCTTACTTTTTTTGATTTCGATCGGATAAGCCTTATTCCCTTTCAAAATTAGAAGGTCGATTT
>CAJUJF010000021.1 GCA_910586825.1 uncultured Christensenellaceae bacterium
CCACGGGTGCGACGGGCGCTATCGGCGCGACGGGTCCTACGGGTATTGCGGGCGCTACTGGCGCGACAGGTCCCATCGGTCCTGCAGGTGCCACGGGTGCGACGGGCGCGACAGGCGCAACGGGTGCAACCGGCCCTGCGGGCGCAGACGGTGTAACGGGACCTGCCGGACCTACCGGCGTTACGGGCCCGCAGGGCATACAGGGCGTACAGGGCGTACAGGGGGAACAAGGCGTTGCAGGCGCGACGGGCGCGATAGGTCCCACCGGTCCTGCGGGTGCCACGGGTGCGACGGGCGCTGTCGGCGCAACGGGTCCTACCGGAGCCACAGGTGTCACCGGCGCGACGGGTGCAACCGGTCCTGCTGGCGCTGTCGGCGCAACGGGTCCTACCGGAGCCACAGGTGTCATCGGCGCAACGGGTCCTACCGGAGCCACAGGTACAACCGATTTAAACGCTTACGGCGGGTTGTATAATACGACGCCGCAAACGCTTAACCTGGCGGTAGGGGGGACAACGCAGCTGCCGCTTCCTTCCGCGATGCCGTTGAAAAACGTGACGAATACGCCCGCCAACAGTATTACCGTGGGAACTGCCGGCGTGTACGAAATCAATTACTACTCGAATGTGTCTGCGGCATTGGGTACGACCGTTACGATGTCGGTACGCAGAAACGGAACGGCGATCCCGCAGGCGTCGATCTCGCGCGTTTTGTCGGTGGGCGTAGGCTCGCTTTACAACGGAAGCATTATCATTTCGTTGAACGCAGGAGACGTGATCGATATGGCGCTGTCGGCGTTGCTCGCCGTCGGTATTACCTTGGGGAGCGGCGTGAACACGACGTTGACTGTCAAACAGATCAGCGTATAACGCAAACCCCCGTAAGATTTCGGCGGTTGCCCTGCGCGTTATGCGCAGGGCATAAATCGGGATAAACGCTGAGTTGAAAAATAATAAAACGGCTTGAATTGAACGTTCAAGCCGTTTTTGGTGTTCCCGGCGGGAATCGAACCCACAACGGCCCCTTAGGAGGGGGCTGTTATATCCATTTAACTACGGAAACGTAATCATATCTTACAACATTTTTTCGGAAATTGCAACGGATTTTGCAATGCCTTGCGAATCATTCTTCGATCCGTGCGGAAAGGTTCCCGATCGGCTGAAACTATAATCGTAACTTATAGTTCTCATAACGGATTGCGAAGCCGCTTTCGCGCAAATCATGCGGAATCGGTTTGTCAAATTGCGGCGGAGTCTGTTATAATATACATATAGACCCATCAGCCGGATTCGGCAAACAGGAGAAACCATTATGCAATATGTAGAAAGAGTGCTGAAAGAACTGAAAGAGAAAAACCCCAACGAGCCGGAATTTCATCAGGCGGCGACCGAAATTCTCAACGGGCTGAAACCCGTGATCGAAAAGCATCCCGAATACGAAAAAGCGGCGCTTCTGGAACGTTTCACCGAGCCGGAGCGGGTCATTCTGTTCCGCGTTCCCTGGGTGGACGACGCGGGAAAGGTACACGTAAACAAGGGATACCGCGTGCAGTTCAACAGCGCGATCGGGCCTTATAAGGGAGGGCTTCGCTTTCATCCGTCCGTCAATCTTTCCATCATCAAGTTTCTCGGATTGGAGCAGATTCTCAAAAACAGTCTTACGGGTCTGCCCATCGGCGGCGGGAAAGGCGGAAGCAACTTTGATCCGAAAGGGAAGAGCGATAACGAAATCATGAAGTTCTGCCAGAGTTTTATGACGGAACTGTACCGCCATATCGGACAGGATACCGACGTTCCCGCGGGCGATATCGGCGTGGGGGGAAGAGAGATCGGTTATATGTTCGGGCAATATAAGCGTATCCGCGACGAGCACGTGGGCGTTTTGACGGGCAGAGGTCTTTCTTACGGCGGAAGTCTCGCCCGCACCGAAGCGACGGGATACGGACTCGTATATATTACGGAAGAGACGTTGAAATGCCGCAACGACAGTTTCAAGGGGAAGACGGTCGTGGTATCGGGTTCCGGAAACGTTGCGATTTACGCGACCGAAAAGGCGCAGCAACTCGGCGCAAAAGTCGTTGCGCTTTACGATTCCAACGGATACATTTACGATAAAAACGGGATCCGTCTGGACGTGGTAAAGCAGATCAAAGAAGTGGAGCGCGGTCGGATCAAAGAGTATGCGAACCGTGTGAAAGGCGCGGAATATCACGAAGGCTGCAAGGGCATCTGGACGATTCCGTGCGATATCGCGCTTCCCTGCGCGACGCAGAACGAGATCGACGAAGAGTCGGCGAAAATTCTGGTGAAAAACGGCGTAAAATACGTGGGCGAAGGCGCGAACATGCCCACGACGCTCGAAGGGATCGCGGTGTTCCAGAAAGCGGGCGTGGTATTCCTCCCCGCCAAAGCCGCGAACGCGGGCGGCGTCGCGACGAGCGCGCTGGAAATGTCGCAGTCGAGCGGGCGGCTGTTCTGGACCTTCGAAGAAGTGGACGCCAAGCTCAAAAATATTATGGTGAATATCTATCACAATATGGACAATGCGGCAAAGGAATACGGTTGCGAAGGCGATTACGTTGCGGGCGCGAATATCGCGGGGTTCCTGAAAGTCGCAAACGCGATGATGGCGCACGGCATCGTTTAAAAAGAAAAAACAAAAAAGTTCCCCCTGCGGGAACATTTTTGTTTTTTGGGGATTGATTTCTCAAAAAAACGGTGATATAATAATTGTAAGGGAATAAGGAGGGAGAAAATGAACAAACACAAACAAATAAAATTGGCGTTTAAAATCGTAGGCTTCGTTTGTCTTGGCGTCGGTTTGATTTTGGTGCTCATCGGATTCGTCCTTTTAGAAAAATATTCAGGGACATACGATCCGTTGCCCTTGTTTTGGTTCGATCTCATAGGGATTCCGTTAATTGGCATCGGGGTCGGTGCGCTCCGTTACGGATTTAAACGGGGAGTCATGGAATACATAGAAAAAGAAAGCGCGCCCGTGATCAACGAGGCGGCGAAGGATATGACGCCCGCCATAAAAACGGTCGTGACGGCGGTGCGGGAAGGCATGGCGGAAGAAGACGGCATGACCTGTTCCTGCGGTACGGAAAACAGAAAAGAGAGTAAATTCTGTAAAACGTGCGGGAAACCGTTGATGCAGACTTGTCCCAAGTGCGGCGCTTCGATCCCCATCGACAGCGCGTTCTGCGAACAGTGCGGGGAAAAAGTCTGACCGTTCGGCGCGGAACCAAAAACAATTTGTTTATGCGGAGATCCGGTATTCGGGTCTCCTTTATTTTATGCAAAACATTCACGAATTTTCCAACGCGCGCATAGAATGGTTTATTCGGGAGGTGCGCATTGGGCAAATATTTCGGTACGGACGGTTTTCGCGGCAGGGCGAACGAGTCGCTCACCGCAGTGCAGGCGTTCAGGATCGGTCGGTTTCTCGGCAGATATTTTTCACGGGGAAAGGAAGGTCGTGCGCGCATCGTCGTCGGGAAGGATACCCGTCTTTCTTCTTACATGTTCGAATACGCGCTCACCGCGGGGGCGACGGCTTCGGGCGCGGACGTCTATCTTCTGCACGTGACGACGACGCCTTCCGTCTCTTTTGTCGCGCGGACGGACGCGTTCGACTGCGGCGTCATGATCTCCGCAAGCCATAATCCCTATACGGACAACGGCATCAAGCTCATCAACGGTCTGGGGGAAAAGATGGAAGAAGAGGTGCTTGCACAGGTAGAGGAATATCTCGACGGCGGAATTCTCCCGCTCGCGACGGGAGAACAGATCGGGCGCACGGTCGACTACGTCGCGGGCAGAAACCGCTATCTTGCCTATCTTCTGTCCCTGCCGCGCGCATCCTTCCGGGGACTGCGGGTGGGGTTGGATTGCGCGAACGGAAGCGCGTGGGCGATTTCGAAAGCGGTGTTCGACGCGCTCGGCGCGCAAGTGTACGTTACGGGCGCTTCGCCGGACGGGACCAATATCAACGCGGACTGCGGCTCGACTTGCATTTCCCGTTTGCAGGCGCTTGTGACGGAACATTCGCTCGATTTCGGGTTCGCGTTCGACGGCGACGCCGACCGCTGTATCTGCGTGGACGAACGCGGGGAGACGGTGGACGGCGACGGGATCCTGTATCTCTGCGCGAAGCGTCTCAGCGAAAAAGGCGAGCTGGACGGTAACGGCGTCGTCGCAACGGTGATGAGCAACTACGGCTTATTGCGTTCGTTGGAAAAGGAGGGAATCTCCGTCAGTCTCACGGAGGTGGGCGACAAGTACGTGTACGAGGAAATGGTGAAGGGCGGATATATGCTCGGCGGTGAGCAGTCCGGTCACGTGATTTTCCGGAAGTACGCGACGACGGGCGACGGGATTCTCACCGCGCTCATGGTGACGGAGGCGGCGCTCGAAAGCAAATGTCCGCTGTCCTGTCTCACGCGCGGCTATTCGAAGCTGTGCCAGCGGTCGGCGAACGTGCGGGTCACGGATAAGAAGTCCGTGCTCGCGGCGGAAGGCGTTTTAAAGGCGGTTGCGGCGGCGGAAGAATCGGTGACGGGCGGAAGAGTTTTGTTGCGCGCTTCTGGAACGGAGCCGTTGATCCGGATTCTGGCGGAGGGCGAGAGCGCGGACGCTTGCGAACGCGCGGTCGAAATTCTCGTGAATGCGGTGCGCGCGGCGGAAGCCGCGGTCAAAGAGCTGTAATCAAAAATACGCCGCCCGAATTTTCGGGCGGCGTAAGTTCTTTCGTTCAGCCGATTTTTCTGCAAAAGGGCGTGTATCCGAGAACGGCTTCGATTTCGGCAAGCGCGTCTTCGGGCAGGACAAGTCCGACGGCGTTCGCGTTCGAACGGAGCTGTTCCGCCTTGCTCGCTCCCGTGATGACGGAGGATATCTGTTTCTTTCTCAGGATCCATGCGAGGGCGAGGACCGAAAGCGGCACGTTCAGTTTTTCCGCGATCGGGATCAGGCGTTCCACTTTATCGAGATTTTCTTCCGTGAGCAGATTGTTGATCTGTCTGTCCGCCTGCCAGGTTGCGCGCGAGCCCTCCGGCAACGGTTTTCCCTTGCGGTATTTCCCCGTGAACAGCCCTTGCGCGAGCGGGGAAAATGGAACGATCCCCACGCCGTTTTTTTCGCAGATCCCCAGAATTTCGTCTTCGATGTATCGATCCGCCATGTTGTATTGCGGCTGAATGACCGAAAGGGGACGCAGACGGTTTTCTTTTACGACGTGTAACGCTTCGGTGAGTTGTACGGGCGACCATTCGGAAACGCCGTAGTACAGGATCTTTCCCGCGGCGACCATGTCGGAGAGGACCTGCAAGGTCTCTTCGACGGGCGTCGTCGGATCGAAACGGTGACAGAAATACAGATCCAGATAGTCGAGCTTCATGTTTTTCAGCGTGTTGTCGAGCTGTTCCACGATGTGTTTGCGCGAAAGTCCCCAATCGTTCGCGCCGCGCCCCATGGGGAAAAATACTTTGGAGGAGACGACGTATTCGCTACGTTTGTGTCCGCCGAGCGCTTTGCCGAGAAAGCGCTCCGCCGCGCCGCCCGAATAGGCGTCCGCGCAGTCGAAGAAGTTGATGCCGAGATCGAACGCCGCGTTTACGGTGTCCAGCGCTTTCCGCTCCGCTTCTGTTCCCGACAGGTCGGTGACCCAGCTTCCGAGCGCGATTTCGCTGACTTTGAGCCCCCATTTACCGAGATTTCTGTATTGCATAATTATTTCCCCCGAGACATTTTTATATTATAACGAAAACCCTTGCAAGCAAGTTTTCTCGCTTGTATTATAACATGCGCGAACAAAAAAAGCAACCTTGCGGTTGCTTTGCGGATTATTCGAATGTTTCGCCCCAGTGTTCGGGCGGGGGAAGCGGTTTCTTTTTCTCTTCTCTGCGGTACGACCACTTCAACAGAATGGGGGTCAGAATGGAAGAGACGAGAATGATCAGAATGACGAACGGGAACACGGCGGGGTCGACAAACCCGCAGTTCACCCCTTTTTCGGTACAGATCAGAACGACTTCGGCGCGCACCATCATGCCGAGACCGACGCGGAAGGAGTCGTGTCCGGAGAACTTGCAGAACTTCGCCCCGAGCCCGCACCCGCCGAGTTTTCCGATCAGCGCGACGGCGACGAATACGAACCCGAACGCAAGGAATTGCAGATTGATGCGGCTGAAATATTCGATATTCGCGATTCCGATATTCGCGAAAAAGATGGGGGAGAAGAAGAGATATCCCATCTGGTCGACTTTGGATTCGACGTACGGGGTTTCGGAAAGCGTTCCGCCGAGCAGGATTCCCGCCAGATAGGCGCCCGTGATGTCGGCGACGCCGAACAGCTTTTCTGCGGCGTACGCGTACAGGAAACAGCAGGCGAGGGAGATGATCGGGACGCGGCGGTTATGGGGCGCGCGGCGTTCCATCAGATCGAACAGTTTCCGCAAAGCGACGCCGATCGCAACGGCGGCGATGAAGAAGAGCAGAATTTTAATGACGACCAGCCCCGCGTTGGGGGAGAACCAGTTCCAGCCCGTTTCCGCGCCTTCGCCTTTGGGCGCGAATCCCGTGAGTACGGATAAGATGATGATTCCGATCACGTCGTCGATCACCGCGGCGGCAATGACGGACGCGCCCACTTTCGAATCGAGTTTCCCCAGCTCTTTGAGTACGGCGACGGTCACGGAAACGGAGGTCGCCGTCAGGATCGCGCCGTAAAAGAGATTGGACAATACGTTGGCGAAGCCGAAGAACAGGGAAGCGACCAGCCAGCCGAGCAGCATGGGGACGACGACGCCCATCGTCGTGATCACGATCGCGACGACGCCCGTCTGTTTGAGTTTTTTCAGATCGGTGCCGAGTCCCGCCGAAAACATGATCAGCACGACGCCGATTTTACTCATGACGGAGAGAACGAATTTAATTTCTTCGCCGAAAAACGCCTCTTGCAAAGGCGCCCAGGGGATGAATTCCAACAGCCCGATCAGGATGCCCGCCACCAGCATGCCGATGACTGCCGGCATGCCGCATTTGTGGGATCCCAACCCCATCAGTTTGGAAAGTAACAGGATTACCGCCAAAGGCAGCAACAGTTCAAAAGCTTCCATCGTAAAACCTTCTTTTTCCGGCAGATCCGAGTACGGATCCCGAAATCTTTTTCATTATAATCCTTTTCACAAAAAAAGCAACCTTTTCGCGCGGTTATTTTCCGCGAAATTATCCTGTTTTATTTTACGATTTCACACGCAATACGGGTGATTGCTTGTTATTTTTCGACAGGTGTGCTATAATTATCCGCGAGAATGGAATATTTAACGCAACCCGTGGAAAAAGAACGGGTAAAACTGATGAATCCCGTCGTGTTGGCGTTCGTGGGCGATGCGGTGTACACGCTGTGCGTGCGCGCGCGCCTTGCGTTGGGCGGCGGAACGGATACGGGGGAACTCAACCGAAAGTCGGCTCAGCTCGTTTCCGCGCACGGGCAGAGCTTGTCGCTCGAAAAGATCCTTCCCCGCTTGACGGAGGAGGAAGAGGGGATCTTCCGCCGCGGAAGAAACGCGAAAAAGCCGACGAAGAGCAAAAACGCTTCGGTGGGAGAATACGTGCGCTCTACCGGATTCGAAGCGCTGATCGGGTATTTGTATTTAACGGGACAGTCGGAGCGGATCGAAGAATTGTTTTTTTCCGAAACGTAGATTGCATTGTTTGGATAAACGGGACTTTGCGTTGCGCCGTCGGGAGAAAGGATCCGCGGGAAACCGCGCGGATCGCGCGGGCGGCGTTTGTTTCTCAAATCGCAGGAGATGATCGTATGAAAACCGAAGGCAGAAACGCCGTTTCCGAATTGCTGAAAACGGAAAAAACGGTCGAAAAAATTCTGATCGAGAAGGGCGGGCAGGGATTTCTCGGAAAAATTTTTGCGGAAGCGCGCAAGAAGAATATCCGCGTGCAGTTCGTCGATCGCGCCGCGCTCGATCGGGAGAGCGTGACCAAGCATCACCAGGGGGTCATTGCTTACACGACCGATTTCGAATACTCCGATCTCTACGATTTCGTGGGGAAAGAGGAGAGCTTGATCGTCCTTTGCGACGGCGTGGAGGACGTGCACAATCTCGGCAGCATTATCCGCGTCGCGGAGTGCGCGGGCGCGGACGGGGTCGTGATTCCCGCGGCAAAGGGCGCGAGCGTGACCGAGGCGGTCGTGCGGATCTCCGCGGGCGCCGCCGAGCATATCGGCGTTGCGAAAGTGCCTTCCGTGAATTGGGCGATCGACGCGCTGAAAAAGAGCGGGTATTGGATCTATGCGCTCGAAGCGGGCGGCGAAAGCATTTACCGCGAAAAACTCACGGGGAAAGTCGCGCTCGTCGTCGGGGGCGAAGACAGCGGCGTTAAACGTCTGACGCGCGAAAAGTGCGATAAAACGCTTTCGATCCCCCTGTTCGGAAAAGTCAATTCGCTGAACGCCTCTGTCGCGCTCGGCATCGCGGTTTACGAGGTGGTACGTGCAAGAGAAACGTGAGACGGACGAATCGCTCGTCGTGCGGGCGCAGAAGGGCGACCGCGGCGCTTCGGAAGAGATTCTGCGCCGCTATAAGGACACCGTCCGCTCGATCGCGCGGCGGCGCGCGTTTTATCCCACCCGCGGCGGGGATACCGAGGATTTCGTGCAGGAGGGCATGATCGGTCTGTACGGCGCGATTTCCGCCTATCGGGAGGAGCTGAAAAAGCCGTTCCGCAATTTTGCCTGTACGTGCGTGGAGCGCAGGATCCTCGACGCTTGCCGCGTCGCCTGGCGGAAAGTTCCGCTCGACGGCGAGGCGTTCGACCCCGAGTCCTTTTCGGAAGGGGTCACACCGGAGGACACTTTGCTCTTTGACGAATCGAATGCCGAATTTTACGGCAAACTCATGCGTTCGCTTTCGGACTTCGAATTTCGCGTGATGGCGATGTACCTCGAAGGCATGAGCTATTCCGCGATCGCGGAGACGACGGGAAAGGACATGAAGAGCATCGACAATGCGCTTGCCCGTTCGAAGAAGAAGTTGCAAAAGACATTCCGCAGTTAAACAAGGAGGCTGTATGGCGCACATATCCCTTTACCGCCGTTTCCGTCCGTCTACGTTCGACGAAATGGTGCGGCAGGAACACGTGGTTCGCGTGCTGAAAAATCAGATCGAACGGAATACGGTAGGTCACGCGTATCTGTTTTGCGGGCCGCGCGGGACGGGTAAAACGAGCGTTGCGCGGATCTTCGCGCGCGCGGTGAACTGCGAGAACCCGCGGAACGGGTCGCCCTGCGGCGTCTGTCCGACTTGTCGCGCGCTTTCGGAAGGTTCGCTCGACGTGACGGAAATCGACGCGGCTTCCAACAACGGCGTGAACGAAATGCGTGATTTGCGCGAAAAAGTTCAGTACCCGCCCGTTTCCGGAAAATACAAAGTGTACGTGATCGACGAAGTGCACATGCTCACGGACAGCGCGTTCAACGCCCTGTTAAAGACGCTGGAAGAGCCTCCCGCGCACGCGGTGTTCATTCTTGCGACGACGGAACCGCACAAGATCCCCGCGACGATTCTCTCCCGTTGCATGCGGCTGGATTTCAAACTGATCCCTGCGGAAGATCTTGAAAGACATCTGATCGGGATTCTGAACGAAATCGGAAAGGATTACGAGCCGGAGGCGGTCGCGGCGATCGCCCGCGCGGGTGCGGGAAGCGATCGCGACATGCTCTCGATCGCGGAGACCTGCATCGCGTATTCCGACAAACTCACTTACGAGGGCGTGACCGCGGCGCTCGGCGCCGCAGATTTCAAGACGGCGGCAAAGATCGTCGAGGCGATGTTGCACGGGGAAATGCCCGTTGCGATTTCGGAGACGGAAAAGCTATTGGCGGAGGGGAAAGCGGTCGGCGTGACCCTGCGCGATTTGCTCGAACTGCTTTCGCAGATCGCCGTCGCAAAGACCTGCGCCAACGCGGAGAAGTTGCTTGCCCTGCCCAAAGAACTGTTTGCGCGCATCAAAGAGATCGCGGACGGCGCGGACGGCCGCGCCGTACTGCGCGCGACGGAAATTCTTGCGAAGTCGGAAAACGAGCTCCGCTTTGCCTCTTCGCCGCGGATCCTGCTCGAAACGGCGATTATGCGCGTTTCTTTTCCCGAAGCGGACGCGAGCATGGACGCGTTGATCGTGCGGATGAATGAATTCGAACGGCGGCTTGCGCAGACGCCCATGCCGCTCGGCGTTCCGGCCTTTGCGGGCACGGAGACGGATCGCGGAGAGGCGCATGACGACGCTTGGGAAGTGGAGATCCCGCCTCCCGAAGAGCCCGTTTACGACGCGCCCTTTGCGGAAGATCCGCCGCTCGCGCGTGAAGAACCGCGCACGAAACGGGAAGAAAAACCCGTTGCGGAACCCGTTTCCGTTCCGGCGGAGAAGCCGGCGACCGCAGAAGTCGCGTTCGGCAAATTCATGCGAACCCTTCGCAAGACGAGCAAGAACGGCGTTCTGTTTACCATGTGCAGCGATCTTGCGGCAGAATACGAAGGGGAGAAACTCGTGCTTACGACGGAGATCGAGACGGTGTGCCGCTCGCTGAACCGAGAAGACCACCGCAGGATCATGGCGGAGACGTTCGCGCTCGTCGGGATCGCGGATTTCGAAGTGCGCTTTGCGCAGGCGGAAAAGCAGGGAACCGCCGATGCGGTCGCGGAATTGAAAAAGAACTTTTCGGATTATCCCGTAGAGGTGAAATAGGAGGACATTATGGCAGGATTCAACAGAGGCGGCAACATGGGCGGCGCGGGAATGCAGAACCTCATGAAGCAGGCGCAGAAGATGCAGGAAGAGATGCAGGAAGCGGAAAAAATGCTCGACGATTGGGAGATCGTCGGCACGGCGGGCGGCGAGGCGGTCGTCGTGTACATGAACGCGAAAAAGATCATCGACGGGATTGAAATCGATAAATCGGTGATCGATCCCGACGACGAAGAGATGCTCGAAGATCTGATCACCGCCGCGATTCTGGACGGCTATAAAAAAGCGGACGAAGTGTATCAGGAAAAGATGTCCAAATTCGGCGGAATGGGCGGACTCGGCGGAGGACTTTTCTAAGTGGAAGTTTTTATCGAGCCGATCGGTCGGCTCATGAACGAATTCAGCAAACTCCCCGGCGTGGGGCAGAAGACGGCGCAGCGCTATGCCTACCGCGTGATCGGCATGACGGAAGGGGAGGCGCGCGCGTTTGCCGATGCGATCGTCAACGTAAAACGGAAAGTGCGCTTCTGCAAGGTGTGCGGGAATTTTACGGAGGACGAAGTGTGCGCCATTTGCAGTTCGCGCGATCATTCCGTTCTGTGCGTGGTGAAAGAGCCGAAAGACGTCATCGCCATCGAGAAAGCGCACGAGTTCCGCGGCGCGTATCACGTGCTGCACGGAGTGATCGATCCCATGAACGGCGTGTCGCCCAACGATATCCGGATCAAAGAACTGCTCGAACGGGTGGGCGCGGGGGACGTGAAAGAGGTGATCATGGCGACCAATCCCGACGTGGAGGGAGAGGCGACCGCGATGTACATCGCAAAACTTCTGAAACCGCTCGGCATCACGGTCACGCGGATCTCGCGCGGCGTGCCGATCGGTTCGGAACTCGAATACGCCGACGAGATCACGCTCGCGAGAGCTCTTTCGGAGCGCAAAGAAATCTGACCGGCGCGCATGCCGCGGGCAACGGTCGGAATTTTGAGAGGAATGTAGAAGATGAAAATTTCGGTTTTGGGGTGCGGAAGATGGGGTTCGTTCATCGCCTGGTATCTTTCGCGTCAGGGGAACGAAGTATATTCTTGGGGACCGGAAGGGGATCCTTCTTACGAGGTCCTGAAAAATACGGGTCGCAACGAATACGTCGCGCTCGATGAAAAGATCGTTTTGACGTGCAATCTCGAAGAGGCGGTCTCCCGCGCGGAGATCATCGTGATTTCGATCAGTTCGCAGGGCTTGCGCGGATTCATGAAACGGATCACGGCGTATCCGGTTTCGGATAAGACGTTCGTACTTTGCATGAAGGGGATCGAAGTCGATACCGGAAAGCGGCTTTCGGAAGTGCTGACGGAGAGCGGGATCGCGCCCGACCGGATCGCCGTATGGGTCGGTCCCGGACACATTCAGAGCTTCGTACAGGGCGAACCGAACTGCATGGTGATCGATTCCGCCAGCGACGCGTTGAAGCGGGAACTCGTCGGCGCGTTCAAGAGCGATCTTATTCGTTTTTATTACGGCAACGATCTGATCGGTACGGAGATCGGGGCGGCGGCGAAGAACGTGATGGGGATCGCCGCGGGAGTTCTCGACGTCGTTTGCGTGCCGTTGAAGGGGCCGCTGATGTCCCGCGGCGCGCGCGAAGTCGCGCGGCTCATCAAAGCGATGGGCGGGAGCGAGCTTTCCGCTTACGGCTTGGCGCATCTGGGCGATTACGAAACGACGCTCTTTTCCCCCTTTTCCCATAACCGCAAGTACGGGGAAATGCTGGCGTGCGGGAAGCGCTTCGAAAAACTTGCCGAAGGAGTCGCGACTTCGCGCGCCATGCGCGGACTCGGCGAAAAATACGGCGTCGATCTGCCGATTACCGAGGCGGTGTGCCGCGTCTGTTACGGCGAAGGCGACGACAAAGCGCGTTGCCGCGAGGAGATCGTGAAACTCTTTGCGCGCAGCACCAAAGAAGAAATGTACTGAGCATGACGCCCGAAAGAGCCTTTCGGGCGTGTTTTTATCCGAAATAGCGTAAACGCAACCCGAAGTTGACAAATAGAAACGCAAAAGCGGTTGAAGCAGCGCCTGTTTTTCGGTATGATATTCCCGTGAAAACAATTCGGAGGATAGGAAATGACCACAGGACAAAAAATTTACGAATCCCGCCGCAAAGCGGGACTGACGCAGGAAGAGCTTGCCGATCGGCTCGGCGTTTCCCGACAGGCGGTGAGCAAATGGGAATCGGACGCCGCGTTTCCGGAGACGGAAAAGATTCTGGAACTGTGCAAGCTCTTTTCGCTTTCGGCGGACGAATTGCTGTTCGGACAATCTTCGGGCGCAGGCGCCAAGCCGGAGGCGCAGGAGGACGGCAAGGGGGTGACCTGGGGCAGGATCGAGCATACGGAAGCCTTTCATTACGAATATATTTCGAAAAAGCGCGTGTTCGGACTGCCGCTTCTGCACGTGAATTTCGGGCTCGGATTTTACCGCGCGAAGGGGATTTTCGCGTTCGGCAATTTTGCGACGGGGTTTTTCTCCTACGGGTTCTTGTCGATCGGTCTGATCGCGGCGGGATTCATGTCGCTGGGGCTTTTGGCGTTCGGGGGGATCGCGCTCGGCTTGCTGTTCGGCGCGGGCGGCGTTTCCACGGGACTTTTGGCATTCGGCGGCGTCGCCGTCGGCGTCATGACGTTCGGCGGGCTTTCGATCGGTTACGTCGCCGTGGGCGGCGCGGCGATCGGGCAGTATGCGATCGGCGGCTGGGCGCAGGGCTGGCTTGCCGTGGGAAATTCGCACGCGTTCGGGGAACACGCCTTCGTCGTTCCGGCGCAATTTTCCGAGCTTGAAGCTTTTCTCGACGCCCGTCCGTCGCTCGGTTGGCTCGGCGGGTTTGTGCGCTCTCTCTCCCGTGCGTTGAACGGTTAAACGAAATAAAAAAAGCGTCTTCCCCGCTTCGGGAAGACGCTTTTTTATTTCGATTACAATAATTCGCGGTAAGAGTCGATAAAAGCGTCGCTCTCCGCGCGAAGTTCCGCTTCTTCGTGCAGGGAACTTTCTTCGCGTACGGCGACGGTATAAAATCCCGCGGCGCGCGCCGTTTTGATCGCGGCGAGAACGTCCTCGAATACCGCGCATTCCGACGGCGGGGTTTGAAGCCGCCGCGCCGCTTCGAGATAGACGTCGGGATGACGTTTCCCTTTCCCGACCTCCGCGGTCGTGACGAAGGCGGAGAACAGTTCCTTTACGCCGTGTCGCGCAAGCGCGGGCAGAAAAAGGGTGGGATCGCCCGAAGTCGCCGCGGCGATTTTGACGCCCTCCGCCCGAAGTTTTGAAAGGTATTCCGCGGCGAAGGGAGTGAGTGCAACGTCGTGCGCGTAGGCGCTTCGGATCATTTCCATCCATTCCGCGACGAGATCGGCGGGGGATTCCTTCAACGAAAACCGCATTGCGGTATATTCCGCCGCTTCGGTAAAGTTCATGACTTTCACGGCGTGCTGATAATCGGGCGGCACGGGGATGCCGCGCTTTTTCAAAAACAGGCAGTCGATTTCCGCCCATACGCCCAACGAGTCGAGCAACGTGCCGTCCAGATCGAAGATAGCGGCGCGAAAGGGTTTGAGTAACGTTTTCATGTAGTTTCAGTGTACCTTATCGCGCGCGGGTCTGTCAAGCGGAAAGGAATGAAAATCCCCTCTCCGCGGGTCGGAGAGGGGAGAGTGTTCAAAAACTGTTTGCCGCGCTTATGATAACGCTGATGGTAATGATGATCCAAAGAATCCCAAGCACTATTTCAACAATGCTGATCACGATGCCCGCGGTTGCCAAGCCTTTGCCGTCTCCGTGATACTGCGGCGCTTTTTTGTATCCGATAATCGAGCATACCAATCCCGCGATCGCGATAAAAAAAGACAATACGAATCCGACGATCGCGATCGTATTTGTCTGTTTTTGGACGACGGGTTGTTGGGAATAGTACGGCGTCTGGGGCGCGCCTCCCGCGCGGGGAGCGGGTTCGGCGTAAGCGCCGCAATTCGGGCAAAAAGTTGTGCCGTCGGAAATTTCACTGCCGCAGTTTTTACAAAACATAATGGGTTTCTCCTTCGTTTGATGAGTCCATTATATTCCCATTATAATGGGAAGTCAAGTATTTTTCCCAAAATTATGGGAAAATTATTTCCGATGAATATGTTGTTCGCGGAGCGTCTGCGGGCGCTTCGGCAGGAGAAAAATATCGGACAGATCCAGCTTGCGAAGGAGCTGGACGTGGGGAAGTCGGTCATCAGTTTATGGGAGCTGGGGAAGTGCGAACCGACGCTTTCGAAGCTCGTTTCGATGGCGCAGTTTTTCGGCGTGAGCATCGACTATCTGGCGGGAATCGAAGATTGAATAATTGCAGAAAACAAACGGGCGCGCGGAGATCTCCGCGCGCCCGTTCTTGATTGTAAGGTTATACCGTTTCGATATTGATGAGGTTGGAATTGCCGCTCTTCCCGTTGGGAGTGCCGCCCGTAATGACGATGACGTCGTTTTTCCCGACGAGTCCCGAATCTTTCGCCGCCTGTTTTGCGAAGTGGAAGAGGACGTCGACCGAATGGTATTCTTCGCTCAGCGCGGGCAGGACGCCCCAGCTCAGCGCGAGTTTCTGATAGCTTCTCGGATCGGTCGTCATGCCGATGATGTCGATCATCGGGCGGAAGCGGGAAACCATCTTCGCCGTGTTGCCCGTGCGGGTGCAGACGACGATCGCCTTGGCGCAAACGTCGCGTGCGAGCAGGCAAGCCGAATGGGAGAGCGCGTCGGACAGCCCGCGGATGAGGAATTCGCTGTCGTCCACCGCTTGAATAAAGGACTGTTTGGATTCCGCGCGCATCGCGATTTTCGCCATGGCTTTTACCGCTTCCACGGGATAGGCGCCCGCCGCGGTTTCGCCCGAGAGCATGACCGCGCTCGAACCGTCGTACACGGCGTTCGCGACGTCGGAAATTTCCGCGCGGGTGGGGCGGGGATTTTTGATCATCGATTCGAGCATTTCGGTTGCCGTAATGCAGCGTTTTCCGGCAATGCGGCACGCGGTGATGATCGTCTTCTGGATATCGGGCAGTTCCTCGTAGGGGATTTCCACGCCCATGTCTCCGCGCCCGATCATGATCCCGTCCGAAACGTCGAGGATTTCTTGCAGGTGATTCACGCCCGTGCGGTTTTCGATTTTTGCGATCAGGTCGATGTCGTCGGAGCCGTGTTCGTGCAGGAAGTTGCGGACGTCGAGAATGTCCTGCGCCTTGGAGACGAACGAGCATGCCACGAAATCGACGTTTTGCTCGATGCCGAAGAGCAGGTCGGCTTTGTCCTGTTCGGAGAGATAGGTGAGGTGCAGTTCTTTTTCGGGAAAGAACATGCTCTTGCGGTTGGAGAGTTCGCCGCCGATCAGAACGGTACAGACCACGTCCGGCTTTTTCACTTCTTTGACTTCGAATACCATCAGTCCGTTGTTCAAAAGAATTTTATCGCCGGGGAAGAGGTCTTCGCAGATCCCCGCGTACGAGACGGCGACGCGTTCGGCGTTTCCCGTCACGTCTTCCGTCGTAAAGGTAAAAGTATTGCCTTCTTTTAAAAAGATCTTGCCGTTTTCAAACGTTTTAATGCGGAACTCCGGTCCCTTCGTGTCGAGCAGGATCGGGAGCGCAATGTTTTTCTTTTGCCGCACCTTTTTGATCATGGCGATTTTTTTCGCGTGTTCTTCGTGCGTGCCGTGCGAAAAATTGATGCGCGCCACGTTCATGCCCGCGTCGGCCATTGCGGAGAGGATTTCTTCGCTGTCGGTCGCGGGGCCGAGTGTGCAAACGATTTTTGTTTTTTTCATAAAAACCTCTTGGTCTGGTTAAATTTTCAGCATTTATTTTATCAAGAAAGCGTGTAAAAAACAAGTATTTTTTTGCGGTTTGTGCTATAATTATCGTAATCCGAGTGAACTACGCGGTCGCGGCGTACCTTTGCGTACGATGAGGAAAGTCCGGGCATCGCAGGGCAGGACGCCTGATAACGTCAGGTGGAGGCGACTTCAAGGAAAGTGCAACAGAAATAAACCGCCGCGCGAGCGGTAAGGATGGAAAGGCGAGGTAAGAGCTCACCGACGGGGCGGTAACGTCCCGTGCCATGTAAACCCCGTCCGATGCAAGTTTGGGTTTTGCTCGCATAGGGTTGCCCGCCCGAGTAAAACCGTGAATAACGCTACAACCTATCGGCGACGGTAGGTGTAGATAAATGACCGCGCACGACAGAACCCGGCTTATCGGTTCACTCGGAGATATTTTGTTATTTCGTAAATTGCGCCCGCCGTGAGAACGGCGGGCGCAAAACGCTTTTTACGGAAAATTCAGTGTTTGATAATTGCAAAAATCGGACGGATTCCGTCCGATTTTTAAAATCATTCGCTTCGGTTTAATCGTGCGAACAGAATATTTTACGGTAAACTCTGGCGACTCCGTTGCGGATTTTTCTGCCGAGGAATTTCAGGAAAGACGCAAACGCTTTCGCGTCCCTCTTGAAATTTTCCGTATCGCTCAGTGCGCCGACGATGAATCCGAGCAGGGTGACGAGCAGCCAGAACGGAATCGCGTACCAGAGGATCGGCGTATAGTACGGGTTGGATGCGGAGGGGAGAAAGAGCGAAGGGGTGAGCGCGGTAAAGATCTTCACGATCGGCTCGAATCCCTCGGGCGGGTGCATCAACCACAGCGGGTTCAGACCCAGCAGTTCTTCGTACAGGTTTTTCGCGTCTCCGTACCAACCGATAAAGATGCAAGCCATATCGTTGATCAGAACGATGAGTAACATGAACAGGAACGCCAACCCGATCTTCCAGCAGTGTCGATGGGAGATACGGGTGATTCCCCACGCGATCGGAAGAATCGAAGTGAGGAACAAGAGCGCGTGACAGAGGAAGAACCGCAAAAATTCCCATTGCCAGATGGTTTTTCCGAGAAACCAGGTTGGCGCGAGCAACGCCAGCAGAGGACCGACCGATCCGACGTAGAATACGAGATTTTTCCAGATCTCGTTTTTCGAAAAGAGGAAAAACGGCTGTACGAGGATCAGAAACGCACAAACGTTATACGCGGTGTTTTCAAGCGTAAATCCCGTACCGTACATGTGCGGGTACAGTTGTGCTTTAAAAAGGTGTTGTAAGATATTGAGTCCCATCATTGCCAGCAACACGGCGTACTGTTCTTTTTTCGGGCGGTTGCGGAACAAAAAATACAGTCCGAGAAAACAGAACAGCAAAAAGAGCAGATACAGGCAATGCGCGGTAGAACCGTAACCGATAATCACAGAAATGTCCTCTTTTGATAGTGTGCGCTTTCCGACGCAACGTAAACACGGTTGCGTGTTTTATACAATATATTTTAACACACGACGATCGCGATTGCAAGCGTTAACGCGTAAATTGACCTTCGCGCGCCCGATATTTCACAAAAAGAAACCCCGATCGGAAGCGATTCCGTCGGGGGAGTTGCCGCGTTTTTCGGGCGCCGAGTTTCGGAACGATACGGAACCCTGTCGTTAGGACGACGATTTGTAATCGTGCGACAGCGATTAAGAATTGATTTTGCTCAGCCCTCGTAACGGTCGAGGTTGGCGCGGATCGCTTCGATGAGGCGTTTTTCCGCGGCGATTTTCGAGTCTCTTGCAACCTTCGTGCAGACGAACGTTGCGTAAAGCTTCGAAAGATCGTCCACGAGGTTTTTCAGGTGTACGGTGTCGAGAATGTTCGTCGAGCCGCAAAGTTCTTCTCCCGTGGGCGCAGTCGCTGCGGGCGCCGCCGTGGGAATGGTGGGGTTCGGGGTGTTCTTTTCCATAGAGATATCTCCTATTTATATATTTGTCCCTGTTTGCAAAAGCCGTCGCGATGCGCCTCATGCAATGTAGCCCCTCGGAGGGCGGGACGTTCTACCTTAGCCGCTCAACAAAACGGGACGCGTGAGCCATGATACGGTTTCGGTCATTATCATATAGTACGTCCGAAACCTTTTAAAAATGCATTCTTTCTATATAATACTTCGCCGCACTGCAATGTGTTCTGCTCCCTCGCCGCCCCAAAGGGGGCAAAGATCCGCCGCGTTTCCGCAGTCCACATAAATTCTCCGAAAAATTTTTAAAAAATATTGTTTCAAACGCTTGACAGATCATACTATGTAATGTATAGTATTATGCGAAGAGGGGTATTCAATGGATATTCAGATGAAAAAAGGATTGCTCGACGTATGCGTACTCGCCCTGTTAAAACGAGGGGATTCGTACGGCTATCAGATCGTGTCCGAGCTTTCCGTTGTCATCGAGGTGTCCGAATCGACGCTCTATCCCATTCTCAAACGGTTGGAAACGGCGGGTTTGCTGGTTACATATACGCGCGAACACGGCGGCAGGTTGCGAAGGTATTACCGAATTACGCGTTTGGGATTGAAGCGGGTGGAAGAATTCGCGATCGAATGGAAAGAATTAAAAAAGATCAATGCGTTTATTCAAGGAGGAATGGACGAATGAAAAAGCAAACGTATCTTCGCCGACTGCGCAAGGCGCTGAAAGGGGTTCCTGCGCGGGAGAAAGAAAAACTGATCGAGTATTATGCGGAGATGATCGACGAATCGCGCGAGCGCGGCAAAACCGACAAAGAAATTTTTGCCGATCTCGAAACGCCGGAGCAGGTCGCCGCGGATTATTTCAACGCCAACGAAGGTCCCGTGGGCGGGCTGTACGACGACTACGACCGCGATCGTCCGCGCAGACGGCATGCGCCGCGATCCCGTCGTGACCGTTACGACGATTACGAAGAGCCGCCGCGCGGGCGCCGCGTCGACCGTCGGGAAGAGTACGAGCGCGAACCGGAATATCCGCGCGAAAGGCGCGGCGGCAGTGGCAAGACGCTCGTCTGGATCCTGACCTTTCCGCTTTGGTTGCCGCTCTTTATCGTCGCGTTTGCGCTTGCGCTGTCGGTATTCCTCGTCGGCGTTGCGCTCGTAATCACGGCGGCGGTCGTCACGGTTGCGTTCTTTGTCGGCGGCGTGTACATGATCGTCATGTCGTTCGGAATCATTTCGGCTTCCGGTTCCATTGCGGCGGCGCAGATCGGCGCGGGGATTGCTCTGATCGGGCTGTGCCTGCTCGTCAGTCTGTTGGTGGGGCCGACGGCGCGCGGATTCGGCGCGTTTACGGCATGGGTTTTCCGCGGGTTCCGCCGTTCCGGAAAGGTTGCGGTTGCCCGCTCCCACGGCGCGCTGATCGGAAAAGCCGCCGTCGGAATTGCGCTCGTCGTCGTCGGTTGCGGCGTCGGCGCGTTCGGCATGGGGAAACTCGATTGGCAATGGAGAAACATCGCGCTCACGGGAGAATTTTCCGAACGTACCGAAACGGTTGTGCTCGCGGATCACGCAAATCTGTCCGTCGAATCGGATAATCTCTCGCTCGTCATAAAACCCTCCGAAGACGGAGAGGCGAAACTCGTATTCTCGGACTGCACGGAATTTCCGAAAACGTTTTCCTGCGAAGACGGGCGCGTTACGCTGAATTCCGGAAGTTGGACGACGAATTTCTGGGAGAATCAGCGCATGGTCTGGTCGCACGGCGTATTTTACTCTGCGGTGATCAGCGTTTATAATCGGGCGGTTCTCTATCTTCCGGCAGACAGGATCGAATCTCTTTCGCTGACCGTTCAAAACGGAGAGGTGCGCATGGAAGACGTTTCGGTGCAAAATGCCGAAATCAATTCCCAAAACGGATACGTTTCGGTGAGAAACGGAAGCTTCGGAAATCTTTCGGTCAAGACGAACAACGGTTACGTTGCGTTGGAAGAGATCACGGCGGAAAAAGTCGCCGCCAACACCGATAACGGATACGTCAAATTGAAAAACGTCGTTTCCGATACGGTTGAAGCGGATACCGACAACGGTGCCATCAGTCTTTCGCGGGTACTCGGAAGCGTGCTTCGGTTTCGTTCGGGAAACGGTTCCGTCAACGGGAGTCTGATCGGGAAAACGGAAGACTACAAGATCACTGCCAAGACCCAGCTCGGTTCCTGCAACCTCAAAGATACCGAATCGGGGGAGAGGACGCTGGAAGTGAAAACAGGCTGCGGAGAAATCAAAATTTCGTTTGTGGAATGAGTATATGCGCCGACGATTACGTCGGCGCGTTTCTTTCAAAAAAAGGTTCGCAACGGCGAACTTTTTTTTGAAAATCCCTTTTAAAAAGTTGACAAGGGCATCTTTTCGTGATAAAATACGCATGAAGTTCGCAGAAGCGAACAATTTTTCGAAGGAAAGAGTTCGCCATTGCGAACTTGTGGAGGAGATATGCCGTTGATTCTGGCGCCCGTCGGGCAGGAAATGAAAATCGTAAAAATCGCGGCGGACGAAAAGACGAAAAAGCATCTTGCGAATCTCGGCGTGATCGTGCAGTCGGGCATTACGGTGCTTTCTTCGTGCGGCGGAAGCGTCGTGTGCATCGTGAAAGAGGGGAGACTCGCGCTCGACCGCGGCGTTGCTTCCCGAATTTTCGTTGCGTGAGAACAGTTCAAAACTCCCGTAAGGGGGATTGAAACAATCAATACATATTGCCGCGGGCGGAAACATAAGAATACCATGCCTGCGGAAGGAGGAGACAGTGGAAAAGTTACTTAGCGAATTTTCCGTCGGAGAAAAGGGAGTCATTAAGACCGTTGCCGGCGAAGGGAAAATCCGTCGCAGACTCTTCGACATGGGCGTGACGCCGGGAGCCGAAGTGTTGTTGCGGAAAAAGGCGCCGCTGGGCGATCCGCTCGAAGTGAATATCCGCGGATACGAGCTCACGCTTCGGAAAACGGAGGCGGCTTGCGTGACGATGGAGGTGAAGGCGTGAAGAAGTTTGCTTTGGCGGGCAATCCGAATTGCGGCAAGACGACGCTTTTCAACCTGCTCACGGGTTCGACCGCGTACGTGGGCAACTGGCCGGGCGTGACCGTGGACAAGCGCGAAGGGACCTATAAACGGGGGGAGGAACCGGTTCGGATCGTCGATTTGCCGGGGATCTATTCTCTATCGCCGTATACGCCCGAAGAGGTGGTTTCCCGTAACTTTATTTTAGACGAAAAGCCGGATTGCGTCATCAACATCGTAGATGCGACCAATCTGGAACGGAATCTCTATCTCACCACGCAGATCATGGAAATCGACGTTCCCGTGGTCATCGCACTGAACATGATGGACGCGGTGGAGAAGAACGGCGACAGGATCGACGCGAAGGCGCTCGAAGCGAAAATCGGCGTTCCCGTCGCAGAGATCTCCGCTTTGCGCGGAAGCGGTATCAAAGAACTGATGGACCGTGCGATCAGCGTTTGCAAAAAGGGCAGAAAGGGCGAAACGGTATTAAAGGATTCTCCGATCGCGCACCTCGTTCGCGACGTTTCGATCGCGCTCGAAGGGCGGAAGGTCGAAAACCCGCTTTTTCACGCGGTAAAGCTTTCGGAAATGGACGAGATCGAGACGGAGATGCACGCCGATCTTGTGCCGATGGTGGAAGCTTTTAAAAAGACATTTAACGACGATACGTTCGGAACGGATTTCGAGGCGATCGTCGCGGACGCGCGGTACAAATATATTTCGGCGAATTATTCGTCGGTTATGGAAAAGAAAAATACCGAGGATCGCGTTCTGAGCAAGTCGGATCACGCCGATCGGATTCTGACCCATCGGATCTGGGGGATTCCCGTTTTTCTCGTCATCCTGTTTGCGATTTTTCATCTGACCTTTTCGGAAAATCTTTTATTCCTCGGCAGCGGCGGCTGGATGCCTTCTCTCTTTGCTTCGGCGGAAGAGGGGGGCTTGGGCTGGGAACAGAACGCGGGCACGACGCTCGTCGCCTGTTTCTACGACGGCACGGTGTTCTCGCCCGGCGTGATGCTGACCAATCTTTGGAATTGGCTGATCGGCTGGATCGGGACGCTGCTCGAACTGTGTTGCGCGAACGCGCCCCTGTGGGTCGGCAGTTTCGTGGTCGAAGGGATCTGGGGCGGACTTTCCGCCGTACTCGGCTTCCTGCCGCAGATTCTCGTGCTGTTTCTGTTGTTTTCCATTCTGGAAGATTCCGGATACATGGCGCGCGTTGCGTTCATTCTCGATCGGATCTTTCGCAAATTCGGGCTTTCCGGCAGGGCGTTCATGCCGATGATCATGGGATTCGGCTGTTCGCTTCCCGCAATGATCAACACCCGCACGCTGGCGGACGAACAGGAAAAGACGGCGACCGTCCGCGTGATTCCGTTTTTCTCCTGCGGCGCGAAACTCCCCATTTTAACCGCGGTCGCGGGCGCGATCGTAGCTTCTTTCGGCGTGGGGAATGCCGACGTGATTACCTTCTCCATGTATCTTCTCGGCATGGCGACGGCGATCGCTTGCGTCGTGCTCATGCGCTCTACGACGATGCGCGGCGAAGTGCCTCCGTTCATCATGGAGCTTCCCGCTTATCATAAGCCGCTCTTTAAAGGGCTGATGATTCACCTTTGGGATAAGACCAAGCACTTCGTGAAAAAGGCGTTTACGGTCATTTTCGCGTCTACGATCGTCATTTGGTTTCTCTCTTCGTTCAGTTGGGACTGGCGGTTTCTGCTCGAAGAATTCGAATACGAGGGCGAGACGATTCTTGTGAATCTGCGCATGAACGAGAGCATTCTCGGCAGTTTCGGGATGCTGATCCGACCGCTGTTTACGCCGCTCGGATTCGGTTCCCAGCTTGCGGCGGGCTTCGGATGGGTGTTTGCGGTTGCGGCGCTTACGGGGCTTGTGGCGAAAGAAAACGTGATCGCGACCTTCGGCACGCTTGCGGCGGCGGTCGGCGCGGGATATATCGCGACCGAAGAGGGCATTCTGGAAGTGACCGCGATGATCGAAACGACGGGGATCGGGATTCCGGGGTTGATTGCGTTCATTGCCTTTAATATGCTCACGGTTCCTTGCTTCGCGGCTTGCGCAACGGCAAAGGCGGAGTTGCCCAAAGGGAAGTTCAAATGGACGCTACTGTTCTGGGTCTGCACGTCGTTTTTCGTCGCGAGCATGATTTATCTGATCGGAAGCTGGTGGTGGACGGCGTTTCTCTTTGCGGTAGTGATCGCGGGTGCGGTTGCGGGGATTGCGTTGCGGAACCGAAGACATCCCGTCAGAAAAGCCGCCGTCGGAAATATGCGGCAATCGGAAGCGCTCGGCGAAGCTGCGGCGTCGGAAGAGGAGGATGCATGAACTGGTACGAATATCTGATCATCGTTGCCGCCGCGCTGTTTGTGGTCGGCGTGATCGTCTGGCGCATCGTCCGGAAAGTACAGGGGAAAGGCGGCTGTGATTGCGGCGGAAACTGTTCCGGCTGCGGCGGCTGTTCCGCGTGCAGAGAAAATCGTCCGCGGAAAGAGGAAAAATCAAAGCGTTTACAGTAACAACCTTTTTAATCTTCGGAAACGGGGAACGGCTTGCCGTTCCCCGTTTTCATTCTTCTTTTTTGTTTATTTGAATAAAATTTGCATATAGAAAATAAAAACGTGAAAATATGCAAAAATATCTTATAAATTTTTATTGGGCGAGGAGTTTGCTTGACAAAAAATCTCCGTTCTGATAAAATAAACCAATCAGGATGCGGGAGGCGGCGATATGAAGCGGGATATCCGTTATAACAAGAAATCGAATTTGCTGGAAGACCATATTTACCATTACGAGTTACAGGACGTGAAAGAACCGCATTTATTCCGCGAACTCTTCGACTACAAATCCGTTCCGAAAGTGGCGTTCAACAATCGGCACGTGCCGGTCAATATGCCGGAGAAAATCTGGATAACCGACACCACGTTCCGCGACGGGCAACAGTCCACGTCTCCTTTTACGGTAAAGCAGATCACCGATCTGTACCGGATGATGTCCCGCCTCGGCGGACCGAAAGGGTTAATCCGGCAATCGGAGTTTTTTATCTATTCCCAAAAGGACAAGGACGCGCTCCGCGCCTGTCAGGACCTCGGCTTGAAGTTTCCCGAGATCACGACCTGGATCCGTGCGAACGAAAAGGATTTCGAGTTGGTGAAATCGGAAAACGTTGCGGAGACGGGCATTCTGGTAAGCTGTTCTGACTATCACATATTTAAAAAGATGAATTTAACGCGCAGGCAGGCGCTCGATAAATACCTCGGCATCGTGAAAAGCGCGCTCTCGTACGGGATTCGCCCGCGCTGTCATTTCGAGGACATTACGCGCGCCGATTTTTACGGGTTCGTCGTGCCCTTCGCTTCGGAACTGATGAAGCTTTCGAAAGAGAGCGGGATCCCCGTCAAAATCAGAATGTGCGATACGATGGGCTTCGGCGTGTCCTTTCCGGGCGCGACGCTTCCCCGCAGCGTGCAGGGGATCGTTTACGGTTTGAATCATTTCGCGGGCGTCCCGCACGAGCAACTCGAATGGCACGGACATAACGATTTTTACAAGGTCGTTACGAACGCCTCTACCGCTTGGCTGTACGGGGCTTCCGCCGTGAACTGTTCTCTGCTCGGGATCGGGGAACGCACGGGCAACTGTCCGCTCGAAGCGATGGCGGTCGAATACGCTTCTTTCCGCGGCACGCTCGACGGAATGGACCTCACCGCCGTGACGGATATCGCGAATTATTTCGAGCGGGAAATCAACTATCTCGTTCCGCCCAAAACGCCGTTCGTCGGCCGTGCGTTCAATTCCACCCGCGCGGGGATCCATGCCGATGGCATGTTGAAGAACGAGGAAATCTATAATATTTTCGACACCGCCGCCATTCTCAATCGCCCCGCGCGCGTTGCGGTGGATAAGACGAGCGGGCTTGCGGGGATCGCGTTCTGGATCAACGACTATTACAAGCTGCCGGAAGAATACCGCGTCGCGAAAGACGATCCGCTCGTAGTCAAAATGAAAGAATCGGTGGATGCGGAATACGAGCAGGGGCGGAACAGCTCGTTCGGCGACGACGAACTCGTCAATCTCATTTACGCCATCGATTCCAAACGCATCCGCGTGCTGGCTTCGTACAGTTTGCAGTAAAAGGCGCGACCGCCGGAGTTTCGGGGGACAGGAAAAAATTAGAAACGGGATTTTCCGGAAATGTCGGGAATCCCGTTGATTTTTTTTCACGTCTGTGATAATATAAACGCGTTACATCATATCGTAAAAGAGAGAGTGGGATATGCGGGAAAGATCACGTCAGTTTTGGCGTAAACACGGAAAGTTGATGCTGACAGATACGTTTGCCGTATTACTGTCGGGTCTCATTCGCGCCGTCGGAATTTTTATGTTTATTACACCGAATCGCTTTGCGCCCGGCGGAACGAGCGGTATCGCGGTGCTTCTCGAATACGCGACGGGTTGGAATTCGGGTATCTTTTTATTGATTCTCAACGTGCCGCTGTTTTTTATCGCATTCTTTCTTCTCGGCAAACGCGAAGCGATCGTTTCTACCGCTTCCATGTTGCTGACGTCGGGGCTTTTGATCGTGTTCGATCCGAAGATCCTGCCTTGGGTCGCGAATATCCAGTACGTTCCCGTAAACGGGTTCCTTGCGGCGGTTGCCGGCGGGATCGTGTCGGGCATTGCGCTCGCCGTCATGCTGAAAAGCTGCGGGACTTCCGGCGGTACGACGGTGCTTGCTTCGCTCGTCAATAAAAAATACCGCAATCTCAGCGTGAGCATGCTGACTTCCGTCTTCGACGCGATCGTGGTCGTCGCTTCCTTCTTCGTCTATAACCGCGGCGCGGAATTTACGTTTACCGAAAAGCTCGATCCGGTACTGCTCGCCTGCGTGTGTCTGTTCGTGACGAGCAAAATCTGCGACGTGATTTTGCAGGGTTTCAAAACTGCGTTCAAATTCGAAATCGTGACCGAGGAACCGGAAGTGCTCGCGCAGGAGATCATGGATAAACTGCATCACGGCGTCACGAAGATTTCCGCCGAGGGCATGTATACGCGGGAGGGGAAGAGCATGCTGGTATGCATCATCCGCAAACGCCAGATCGCAGAATTACAGCGGATCGTTCGGCAGTATCCCGGAGCGTTTGCGTACTTTACGCCCGTCTCCGAAGTATACGGAAAGTTTTTGAAATAAATTTAACGCAACCCGTCGGGTTGCGTTTTTTAAAGGGGATTTTATGCGTCTTTCAAACAGAGAAGTCACGGGGTTTGCGGATATCGTGGGGATTCTGAATCGGTGTGATACCGTTCGTCTCGGGATCAACGGCGGGGAATTTCCGTACGTCGTTCCGGTATCGTTCGGATTCGAAGCGGACGGTGGGAGAATCGCGATTTATTTTCACGGTGCGAAAGAGGGGTTGAAACACGAACTGCTTGAAAAAGATCGCCGCGTTTGCGTGGAGGCGGATGTGTTTCACCGATACGCGGTGAACGAAGAAAAACGGATTCTTACCGCCGAATACGAAAGCGTGATCGGATTCGGAACGGCGGAGACAGTTTCGGGCAAGGAAGCCGAAAAGGGGCTTGCGCTTATCTGCGCGCACGCGGGATTTGAAAATTTCTCCTGCGGCTCGGAAAAAGCGTTGCTTGCGACGCGGGTATACAAAATCGAACTGCGTTCCTTTACGGGAAAGCGGCGGTTTGTTTGAAATGTTTCGCGCGAAGAAACGATCGTCTTCGGTTTGCGTACGGGATAAGCCGTTTATTCTAAGACAAGCGCTTTTTTAGGGCAGAACGTCGAACACTTTCCGCAACGGATACACTTGCTTTGATCGATGATCGGCGCATTGTGGTCCGTTTGCGACAGCGCGCCGACGGGGCACACTTTTACAGCGGGGCAAGGGTGGTTCTGCGGACAGTTGTCTTTTTTGATCGTAAGCGTTTTTTGCATGACGGGTTCCTCCGAATTCAGCGGCGTATTTGCCGCTTTTTGTGATTATACAATGATTTTATAATTTAATCAAGCGTTGAAAGCGGATATTCACCGAAAACGGTTTTATCGTTGCTCGGTTTCCGCCAGTTTTTCGATCGCTGTTTGCAAACTGTCTGTAAAGAAAATTTCGCGTCCGCGGTTGTTTCGTAAATGAAATCTTTCAAAAGCTTGTTGGTGTACTTTGTATAGTCGCCGTAAATAGCGATTCGGAATTGATAGTTTACGAACTTTTGCAGAATTTCACCGGCAATGCCGTTGCTCAATACGAAAAACTTTTCGGTAATCAGATTTTTAGAGATCGCGATATTTTTCAGCCCCGTTTCGTATTCAACGGTCATCATGGAATCCACGGCGCTTTGCGCGTCCGTGATCACGATTTCGTCTGCCGTAACGTGAGTGCGTTCTTCCACGGCCCGCTCCAAACTGTTTATTATGGCGGAGCGGTGAAAAACCTTAAACGAATTTCTATTTAGTCTTAACGTGAATATCCAAAAGATGATTGACAATGCTTTCGACTGTGCGATATGCGCAATACACAACCCAAACAATCCAAGTGTATTGCCATTTTTGTGATATTAAACTAATTACAATATATAATAAAGCAACCACAATGGCAATAATCCAATTCATAATTTTTTTGTGCTTACGTATTATGGCGTTACTTCTGTCTAGTGCGCATTTCACGTTTTCATCCGAAACGTTTTTATAATCACTATCGTTTATCCGTTCCCCGTTTAATATTTCATTTATGCTCACATCATAAAATTTGCTTAATATTTGTAGCATTTCAACAGGCGGTAAATAATTTCCGTTTTCCCAACG
>CAJUJF010000022.1:0-100 GCA_910586825.1 uncultured Christensenellaceae bacterium
CCCTGTACTGCATACAAACAGCTCCCAGTGTTCGGATACGCCTCCTGTGGTGGAGCTAACGAGATTCGAACTCGTGACCTTCTGAATGCCATTCAGACGC
>CAJUJF010000022.1:200-24614 GCA_910586825.1 uncultured Christensenellaceae bacterium
GCTACCAACTGCGCCATAACCCCATATTTTTGTTTTAAGCATTCCTGTTTTGGCTTCGCCAAAACAACGCCATTTTGCGGGAAACCGCAAAGCGTCGGGTATCCCTCGCGCAGACGCGCTACCAACTGCGCCATAACCCCATATTTTTGTTTTAAGCATTCCTGTTTTGGCTCCGCCAAAACAACGCCATTTTGCGGGAAACCGCAAAGCGTCGGGGATCCCTCGCGCAGACGCGCTACCAACTGCGCCATAACCCCATACTTTTCAGTTTTAGGCATTCCTGTTTTGGCTCCGCCGAAACAACGCCATTTTGCGGGAAACCAAACCCTAAAACTATCTGCAAAAAATTGGTGGACCTGCGCAGAATTGAACTGCGGTCTTACAAGGTTCATACGCGGACACTACACGCTTAGTCTGTGATCAATCCCGCTTGCAAACAGTTCGCAGACAATCTGTTATGCAAGCCGTGTTCCCGAAATTCATCCGATGCGGCGGAAACAACACCGCAACCGACGTACCCTGCTAAAATAACGCTCTTACCCTTGCCGCAGGATCAAAGGAAGAACGGAGCTTAACGCTGTTAAGCCGCAAGTGCTACGCGGCGAACGTCCCGACGCGCAACGGTAGATCTTCTGCTTGTTTTATCAGCATTTAAATTTAGTCCGTTTTTACGGAGCCGAGCCTCCGGCGTGCGTCCTGCGGAATCCGCTTGCAATCGAATCCGAAACAGGCCCGAATTGCATCTCCGCATTATTGCTATATTATATTATCGGATTTTTTTAAATTTGTCAACCGATTTTACGCAACGGTCGTTTTTATTTCCAATCGACGTTCATGGTTTGCAGTTTCGCTTGATAATCTACTCCCCAAGCCTGTATGTTTCCCAATGAGAATAACTAAAACACGTTAAAAAAGCTTGCGGGATTACCTAAAATATAGTTTATACAAATTATTAAATCTTTTACGTGAAAAAATACAAAATTTACATATAATAACGGTATGAGAAAATGCGTTGGAATTTTGTCGCTCATAGCTTTCATTTCATTTACATGCTTTTGTCTTGACTATAAGATTGCTTTTGCGGAAAGTTCATCTTCGCCTATAAAAAGTGTGACTGTCCGAAGCGGAGAAACGATTGGCACGGCGAGTTTGTTTGGCAACGGTGAAACATTTATCACGGATATGAAAGTCAAAGTAAATTTCATTCATTACACGCCTTACGAAATTCCGCTGATTAACGGATATTCCCCTTCAATTGAAATGATTGACTTTGGCGGGGATAATGAACTGCTCTTTTGTTCTTCTCAAACAGGTGGAAGCGGCGGATATGGAAATTATCAGATTTATCTTTTGAAACCAAGTAGTTACAAACTTATATATGACGACAAAGAGAATAGTCAAAATACGACGTTTCAAGCAAAATTTATTCCGAACGGATTTATGAAATTAGCAAACAATCAAACAAATATATTTTTAAATATCGACGTAAAATTTATGGATAAAATTTTTTACGGTCAGATTTTTGACCCGAACGGCAATTTGAAAGGAGTTACCCCGTACGTAAACGATATCTCATTTGTGTCGCCGTCACTGAACTCCGCGAGCGAATTTTTCAGATTAATAACCTATCGTTCGGTTGTTGCGGTCGCAGAGGTCAACAGGCTTGGATATATTGTGCAAACACTCGAATATCAAAACGAGGAGTTTTTACCGGTTTTTACTGAGTTCGCCCTCAAATTATAAAAAATTTCAAATTAGTGAGTTTGGCAAGTATGAAAAAATCACTCTCGTACAGATTCCGAGAGTGATTTTAATTCTCTGTGGAAAATACGCTTTTCCTGCAAACTCTTTTTTTGCGATCGGTACGGATTATCAGTTAAGAACCACGTCTTTCAGACTCTCGTATTTCTCCATTGCCGCGCGTTTGATTTCTTCGTAATTCAAACGCCGTTCAAACGCTTCGTCGGAAAGCTTTTTCGCCGTGAAGATCGATTCGGCGGAATAGCGCAAATTTTTGATTTCGCTCAAAAACTTGCCGCTCTGGCGGGTGCCGAGAAAGTCCCCGCCGCCGCGCAGTTCCAGATCCTTTTCGGCAAGCCGGAATCCGTCGTTCGTGCTTTTCAAAATCATGAGCCTTTCCAACGCGCTTTCGCCGCCCTCTCCCGTGAGAAGAAAACACCAGCTCTTCTCGCTCCCCCGTCCGACTCTTCCGCGCAGTTGGTGCAACTGCGAAAGCCCGAACCGCTCGGCATTGCAGATCACCATGATCGTCGCGTCGGGCACGTCGATGCCCACTTCGATCACCGTCGTCGCCACCAGACAGTCGTATTCCTTGCGCTTGAACGCGGACATGATTTCCGCTTTGTCTTTCTCTTTCATTTTCCCGTGCAGCAACGCAAACCGCACGTCGGGGAGCCGCCCCCGCAACTGCTCGTACAGTTCGGTGACGGAAGTGACCTGCCCTTCGTCGTCTTCGATTTTCGCGCACACGAAATAAGCCTGCTTGCCTGCGCGCACTTCGTTACGGATATATCCGAGCATGTCCTCGTACTTCCGCTCCGGAATAATCGCGGTCGTGATCTCCTGCCGTTCCCGCGGTTTGTCTGAAATCGTCGTAACGTCCAGATCCCCGTAAAATATGAGGGAAAGCGTTCTCGGGATCGGCGTCGCCGACATGACGAGAATATCCGGATTGTTCCCTTTTTCGCTCAATAAATTTCTCTGCGCGACGCCGAAACGGTGTTGCTCGTCGCACACGCAAAAGGCGAGATCCCGAAAAGAAACGTCCTTTTGCAATACGGCGTGCGTCCCGCACAGAACGTCGATCTCCCCCGCGGCAAGCGCCGCTTTGATCTCCCGCTTTTCCCGCGCGGTACTCCCGCCCGCGAGATACCCCACGCGGTAATCCGGAAAAATCTTTTGCAACAGCGCGTAGTTCTGCGCCGCAAGCACTTCGGTCGGGGAAAGATATACCGCCTGAAAACCGCTCTTCAACGCCATAAAAATCCCCGTCAGCGCGACCGCGGTCTTTCCGCTTCCGACGTCGCCCTGCAATAATCTGTTCATGCGCACGGGCGCGGAAAGGCTGTCGAATATCGCGCGGACGGCGGCTTGCTGTCCCGGCGTAAACGAAAACGGAAACCGCTTTTCAAAAGTCTCGACGTCCTGTTCCGACACGCGATAATGCCGAAGACGCGCCTCCATGCGATCCCCTTTGATCAGTTTAAAAGCGGAAATCAGCGTGAAATATTCTTCCAAAGCGATCCGTTCGGAAGCTTTTTTCAATTCATTGGCAGTTTTCGGTGCATGAATCGAATAATAAGCCTCGTTCAACGGCGATAAGGCGTACCGCCTCAGCAATTCTTCGGGAATCACCGAACGGAAACGTTCGGCGGCGAGCGCGGCGGAGACGGCATCGCGCACCACCCGCTGCGTCAGTCCGCCGCGAAGCGGATAGACGGGCACCAACCCCTTTAACCGTAAATTCCGATCGAGCGGTTCGAACGACGGATTCACAAGAGAAACCGCGCCGTAATTATTCTGAACTCTCCCGTAAAAAAGATATTCTCCCGCTTTCAGTTTTCCGGCAATATACGGCATGTTGAACCATACCGCGGTAAAGCGATCGCCGTTCTGCTCCAGATGCGCGCGGACGAGCTTGACTCTCCCGGTATAGCGCACGGGGTCGACGGAGACTATCCTGCAAGCGATGAGCGCGGTCTCGTTATGAAACACCTCGCGTACGGAAACGCGGGAAGTCATGTCGAGATAAGAACGCGGATAATAGCGCGCCAATTCCGCCGTGGTCCCGATCCCGAGTCCGGCAAAATCTTTCGCCCGTTTTTCATTGATACCGCGCAAGTCCGTAAGTTTCATAATTCAAAATATTTCGCTCAAAAAATATAGTCTGCAATAACAGAAAAGAGCGGTTTCCCGCTCTCCGAATCCGTTAAGTTTTATTCCAAAGAAAGCAGATAATAGTACACGGGCTGTCCGCCGCAATGGCAATCCACGTCGCAATCGGGGAACGCGTCCTGTACTTTTTCCGTCAGCGCCTCCGCATCTTCTTCTTTTACTTCCGAACCGTAATAGAGCGTAATCACCTCGTGCGATTCTTCTTTCAGTTTATCGAGCAATTTTAATACCGCTTCGTCGATATTATCGCTCTTGGCAAGAATCTTCTTGTCGTCGAGCCCGATAATGTCCCCTTCTTTGATGCTGAATCCGTTCACGTTGGTCGTGCGCACCGCGTGCGTGACCTGTCCCGCCTTGACGTTGTCCAGCGCATGGATCATGTTCGTCTTGTTCTCTTCCGTACTCGCTTCGGGACTGAACGCGAGCGCCGCCGCGAAGCCCTGCGGCACGTTTTTGGTCGCGATAACATGAATTTTTCGGTTGGTAACGAGCGCTTTCGCCTGTTCCGCCGCCAAAATGATGTTCTTGTTGTTCGGGAACACGAACACGTTTTCCGCATTGATCTTCTGAACCGCGGTCGCGATATCCGAAGCGGAGGGATTCATCGTCTGCCCGCCTTCGATCACGCGATCCACGAACAGATCCTTGAAGATCTTGGAAATCCCCTCGCCCGTGCAGATGGCAAGCATCCCCTGCTCTTTCTTTTCCGCCTCGATCTTCGCCTTTAACGCGCGGTTCTGTTCGAGCATATTCTCGATTTTGGGACGGTCCAGTTCGCCGAGTTCCAACGCGTAAGTCAGCGCGACGCCGGGACAGTTGGTATGCACGTGAACTTTGATCATTTCGAGATCGCCGATACAGATCACGCTGTCGCCGATCGCCATTAACCGCTCGCGCAGTTTGTCGATATCGGCAAGCGTGGTGCTTTTTTTCAGGTTGATCACGAAAAATTCGGTGCAATAGGCGAACTGAATATCGCCTAAATCCATATTGATGATGTCGGAATTGTCGCCGAATTCGTCGTCAGCCGAGTTCGCGGCGGCTTCCGTCTGGATCTCAACGATCTCCTCGCCCGTAAGCGCGGCAAGGAATCCGCGCATGATCGTCATCAGTCCGACGCCGCCGGAATCGACGACGCCCGCCTTTTTCAGAACGGGAAGAAGTTCGGGCGTTTTTGCAAGCGCGCGGTCGCCTTCTTCGATTACCGCGGGCAAAAAGGTCTCGTAATCGCGGTATTTTCCCGCGTTTTTCATTGCAAACTCGCTCATCATGCGCATGACGGTGAGAATCGTACCCTCTTTGGGGATCGAAACCGCGCCGTAAGCAACTTTGGTACCCGCTTCCATCGCCTTCGCGAACGTGCGGGTATCCGCTTCCGCCTTCGCGTTTCTGAGAACGGAACACACTCCGCGGAAGATCTGGGAAAGAATAACGCCGGAGTTTCCGCGCGCGCCGCGCAGCGCGCCTTTGGAAACAAGATCGCAGACCGCGGGGAAATCCCCCGCCGCGGAAGTAGCAAGCTCTTTTACCGCCGACTGCATCGTAAGGGACATATTCGTTCCCGTATCGCCGTCGGGAACGGGGAACACGTTGAGCGCGTCCACCTTTGCCCGATTGTTATCAAGCATTTTGGCGCCGACCAGAACCATCTTCCGGAACGAGGCGCAATTTATCGTTTTTTGCATGAATTCATTATCTCCCGATTGATAAAACGCGGAGACGGAGTTATAATTTTAAACCGATGACGTTTACGTTTACGGTGTCTACGATCATACCCGTAAACCGCTCCACCTTATACTTGATGCTCTCTTTCAAAGATTCCGCAACCGCTTCGATGGAGACGCCGTACTTGATGAGTACGGAAACGTCGATAAAGATCCGGTTTCCGGACGTGACGATTTTCACGCCCTTGCCTCCCGCGTCTTTTTTTAATAGTTCGGCGAGCGTATCCGTAAAACGGCGCGCAACGGTATCCACGATGCCATAGCTTTCCATCGCGGCTTGCTGTGCGACCTTGGCGATTGCCAGATCGGATATGGAGATTTTCCCGTACGCGTTGTTCGTGCTTACAGACATATCGCTCTCCTGACCTTACATTATCTATTCTACCCTATTGTGCCTGTTTTGGCAAGCGATATTCAAAAAAATTTCCGTCTTTCGGAAAAATTTTCGCAAAATCGGGGCGTTTTTAATTGATTTTTTACCCCGAATTATGGTATCATAGTTATCGACTTACGGGACGATTTGTCGCTCCGTTGAAAACAGTTCAATTCCCAGCGGAGGTGAAGATATGTCGAGAGTATGCAGTGTTTGCGGAAAGGGTCAGACGTCGGGCAATAACGTCAGCCATTCCCACCGTAAAACGAGAAGAACGTTTAAAGCGAACGTGCAAAAAGTTTCTTACAAGCAGGACGGCAAAATCGTAAACGATTATGTCTGCGCGAGATGCTTGAAGAGCGACAAGGTAGAACGCGTTTAAACAAAAAGGACTGCGCGGCAGTCTTTTTTTATTTCCGTTCGGAAACGATCCGATCGCCGTTTGATCAAAAAGGACTGCTTTTGCAGTCCTTTTTCTTCTATTCCAAACCCTTGAAAACCCGCAAAAAGTTTTTATAGGCGAACTTTTCCGCCGCCGCGCAGCCGAATTCCCGACTCAGCTCTTCCAGTAGTTTCGGCACGTCGGCAGGGTTTTTGACGTAAGGGTTTTCGGGGATCCCGTCAAAGTCGCTTCCGATCGCCAACACCTCTTCCCCGCCCGCGTTCACGATCTCGTGCGCGTGCGCCAGAATCGCTTCGCGCTGACCCTCCGCGCTCTTGTCGGCGGAAAGGAAGTCTGCGCAGAAATCCAAGCCCACGACCCCGCCGCACTCCGCAAGCCTGCGGATCTGCCGATCGGTCAGATTCCGCGCGCAATCGTAAGCCGACACCGCGCCCGAATGACTCGCGACAAACGGCTTTCCCGCCGCTTTACACATCTCGGCGACGTCGTAAAAGAGCCGATCGCTCCCGTGCGAAACGTCTGCAAGCATTCCGATCGCGTTCATGCGCTCCACGACGCTTCGCCCGAATTCCGTCAAGCCGCGCTCCGTCTCCCGCGTCGAAAAAGAAACCCGACCGGCGCAAAGCCCTTCGTAATCGGGGAAATTCGGAAACCCGATCTCGTTGGGATGATTCCAAACGAGCGTCATCATGCGCACGCCTTTTCCGTACAGAACCGCGAGCTTGTCGAGCGAACCTTCGATCGCGCCGCCCTCTTCCACCGTAAGCACGGCGTTTACGGCGCGTCCGTCGACGTCGAGATCGGAAGGGGCGCAGACGGGGCGGTACCCCTCCGTTTTACAGAGCGCTTCGAACTTCTCGCACAGCGCAAGCGCGGCGTTGAACCGACCGTGACGCGCCGAAACAAACGCCGCGAAACATTGCAGCATACAGTCGCCCGCACGCAAATTTTCCCCCGTAACTTGAAGAACGCCCTCGTTCGTGAGGGCGTCGCAGTGTAAATCGCAGTACCTCATCTTCTTTTGCAAAACAGCCGCAAAACCAATCTTACGGCGGCAGGCGGTTTGATACAGACGATCATTGCCTTCCCTCCTTATTCCGATTCGTTTACAAGCACGAGCACGCAGTCGTGCGTGAGGATATGCGCTTCGTCATCGAGCGCGACGTTTGAGATCCCGCGCGTAGAGCCGTAACGAAGATCGAGTGCTATGAGCGGATATTTCAGTCCGTTACTCTCCATAATATGCGCGTCGCCGCCGAAAGGTACGATCGAGAGGGTTTTTCCGCGGTTTCCGCCCAGATCGATTCTGCCGCTTCCCGCAAAAATGCGCGCGGAATTCGTGACCATGACGGCGTGCGCGCCCGCCTTGAACGCCGCGTAAAGCAGGTGCAGGTTTCCCAAAAAATGATCCTCGCGCTTTCCGCCTCCGCCGTAAATGAAAATCTCCGTCGCGCCCGCGGCAAGCGCGCGGGAAAGCGCGATCCCGCCGTCGGTGTCGTTCTTCTCCGCGGGAAATATTTCGGCGGGAGGCGGCACGGGCGGATAGGACAGAGAATCGTAATCGCCCAGATTTTCGTCGATCCGGACCTTGTCTTTCGCCCAATCGTAGGCGCCGTCGCAACAGTAGACGCGGGCGTCCGCCGCGTCGATCTCCCCGCGATAGGGCTCCCCGTTGAGCAGGATCACCGCTTTCATTCGCCGCGCAGCTCCGCGATCGTTCCGCGCATGTCGACCGAACGGAACACCGCGCTTCCCGCGACGATGACGTTCGCGCCCGCCGCAACGATTTCTTTCACGTTCTGCGAAGTCACGCCGCCGTCCACTTCGATATCCATTTCTTCTTTTCCGTTCGCAATGCAGAACGCGCGCAGTTTTCTCAGCTTTTCATAAGTTCCCGCAATGAACTTCTGTCCGCCCCAGCCGGGATGCACGCTCATCACGAGAAGCATGTCCGCTTCCTCCACCGTGTCGAACAGCCGCTCGACGGGCGTTTCGGGGTTCACGACGGCGCAGGCGCGCACTCCCCATTCCTTGATCTTGCGCATAAGGCGCACCGTGTTTTTTCCGCACGCTTCCACGTGGATACTGATGATGTCCGCGCCCGCGCGGGCAAAGCTTTCGATCTGCGTTTCGGGACGGGCAACCATCAAATGGCAATCCAGACCGAGCGCAGTGTGCGGGCGGATGCTCTCCACCATCTGCGCGCCGAACGTGATCGGCGGGACGAAATTCCCGTCCATGACGTCGCAATGCACGAGATCCGCCCCGTTCGCGGTAAGCCGCTCCACCTCTTCTCCGATACAGGAAAAGTTCCCCGCTAAAATCGAAGGCGCGATTTTTGTTTCCAACATGCTTATATCTCCATTTCGTTCGCTTTTTTCGTTTGTCGATCAGTAGTTATCGGCGCTTCCGACTGTTCCAGATAACTCGCGCGCAACTGCCCGCAGGCGCCGCCGATATCGCTTCCCATACTGCGCCGCAACGTCGCGGAAATCCCGTTCTTTTCGAGCGCCCCCAAAAAACGGTACGCCTCTTTTTCGCCGACGGAACCGAGTTTTCGCTCCTTCACCTCGTTCAGACGGATCAGATTTACGTGACAGAGCTTGCCCTTTAACAGCCGCGCGAGCGCAAGTGCATGCTCTTCGTCGCAATTCTCTCCCGAAATCAGGCTGTATTCGAAAATATACCGCCGTCCTGTCTTACGGAAATACAGATCGCACGCCTCTAAAATCTCCGCGATTTTGTATTTGTTTGCGACGGGCATGGTGCGGCGGCGTTCGCCGTCCGTGACCGCATGCAACGACACGGTCAGATTCAACGGGATTCCCTCGTCGGAAAATTTCTTCATTTCGGGAACCAACCCGCAAGTGGATAGGCTCACGTTCCGCGCGCTGATATGAATGCCGCCCTCGGCGGTAAGATTGCGAAGGAAGCGGACGACGCCGTCGTAATTATCGAACGGCTCGCCGCTGCCCATGAGCACGACGTTCGTCACCGCGCGCGTTTTCAAATTGCCGCCGCAGGCGCGGTTCACCGCCAGAATTTGGGAAAGGATCTCGCCAGCCGTGAGGTTTCGGACGAGACCGCCCAGCGTGGACGCGCAGAATTTACAGCCCATTCTGCAACCGACCTGCGTGGATACGCATTGGGTGTTCCCGTATTTATATTGCATCAGAACGCCCTCGATCAGGTTCCCGTCCGCCAAACGAAACAAAAACTTTTTCGTGCCGTCCGCCGATTCGAATGTTTTGTGAATCCGAACGGGTTCGTCTTCGAACCGCGCGAGCAGTTTTTCGCGAAGCGCGGAAGAGACGGGCAGTTCCGAAATTTTTTTCCCCTGCATGAGTCCGAGATAGATCTGCTCCGCGCGGAATTTCTTTTCGCCCAGACCTCCCGTAAGCGAATTCAGCTCGCTTCGGGAAAGATCCTGCAAAATTTTCTTCATACGCCCGCCGCCTCCGCGAGTGCGGAAAACAGCTTTTCGACCATCTCCGGCGTAGGGATATGCCCCTCGTTTTCAACCTCGATCAATTTGAGATTTTCAAGTTCCGACGATTCAATGAACTCCTTCACGTCTTTTACGGGCGTCACGAGATCGCTCATTCCGCCCAAAATGGTGTACGGAATACGCACGCAGGCAAGCTCCTGCCGCAGGTCGATTCCGCTCAGTTCCTGCAAAAGGATCGTGTTTTTACGGTATCCGTTGTTGAAACACGCCAAAAAGTCTTTGAAACGGTAATCTTTGCTCGCCATGATCCCTTTCATCGAATTCTTTCCGCGGCGATCCCCTTTCATGCCGTACGCGTCCGTGTACTTGTGCGCCGCGGCAGAGATCAGAAGGATCTGTTTGACCGACGGCAACGGGCACGACTTGATCTCCCGTATCTGCGCCTTGATTTTTTCGGGCGCGGCGGAATTTTCCACTGCCGCAAAAAATTCTTCCGAACGCAACGGCGGCATCAACACCTGCCCGACGGAAAACACGCCGTTGACGAGGTGCGGCAACGCGAGCGCGGTTCTCAGCGACAGAACGCTGCCCCAGCTGATTCCGACGAGATAGAGCTTTTCCATCGGGAAACGCCCTTTCAGATAGCGGACGAGCTGTTCCGTCATCCGTACGAACTCCTCGGTATCGAAACGGTCGGTCAGCGGATAGTTGTTCGCCCCGCAACCGAGCTGATCCCAATACACGGCGGTAAACCGCTTCGTGACGTCCGGAAACAGCCCGCGCGCGCCCACGCAAAACGGAATCGGGAATCCGGGACCGCCGTGCAAAAACAATACGATAGGCGAGCCCTTGCGGAAGCCTTCGATTAGAATCTTTTGTTTGATTCCGCCGAGCGACACGTTGCAAACTTCGGAAATTTCACAGCTTTTAATATATTTTTTTCTCTTCCGATCCATAAAACACCTCGATCGTCCGACTTAAATGCGGACGTTATTTTTTAATTTACAGACGTAGAATCCCGCGCCGTAAGCGGTATCGGGCAAGAACTGCAAGCCGAATTCCGTACGATCGTGCGCAAGCGGACAGTCGACTTTTTCGGCGAAAAACGAGGGATGCGCTTTCAAAAACGCGCCGACAACACCGTCGTTCTCCTCTTTTAAAATCGAACAGGTCGAATAATACAGCGCGCCGCCCGCTTTCACGTAACGGGAACAGTTTTCGAGAATCGCACGCTGCGTTTCGAGTAACTGCGCAAGGTCCTCCTCTTTTTTCCGCAGAGGGAGATCGGGATTTTCCGCAACCGTACCCAACCCCGAACAGGGAACGTCGCAAAGCACGCCGTCGAACGCGTTTTCGAACTCGGGACGGAACTGCGCGGAATCCGCCTGCAACGCCGTCACGTTCCGCGCGCCCATTCGCTCGCAATAAGACCGGATGAGCGAAACGCGGTGCGGGTGCAGTTCGCACGCGGTTACCTCTTCGCACGTTTCGGAAAGCAGAACGGACTTTCCGCCCGGCGCGGCACACGCGTCTAACAGCTTCCGGCACGGCGCGACGATCGAACAGATCGCCACGCTCCCGACCGATTGAAAGGTGTATTTCCCGTCGTCGAATCCTCCGTCGCGGCGGAAGCGTTCGAACAGGTACACGCCGTGAAAAGGAGTCTCCGTGTGCGGAAGCGAAACATACTCCCGTTCCCGTCCCTGTGCAAACCGCACGCTTACGCCGCGGCTTTTTGCAAGCAGGATATTCTCCGCGCGCGCCCCGTATTGCGCAACGATCTTCTCTACGGCGAAACGGGGAAAATTGCTCCGCATGCACAGCCCTTCGATCCCCTCCGGAACCGAAACCGCCGACTCGTCGAAGGCGCGCAGAAAGGCGTTTAAAAATCCCGACATGCCGCCTTTGCCGAGCCGCTTGCAAAGATCCACCGCGGTGTCCGTCACCATGAAGCGGGACTTTTTCAGCACGACGATCCAATAGAGCGCGATTTTCAGCAAGATCCTTGCGCTCTGTTTCGGATTCTTCGGCGCAAACGTGCGGATGCAATGCGTAAAATATCCGTCGTTCTCCAACACGCCGTACACCGTTTTCACCGTCGCCGCGCGGCGGCTCTCTTCGATCGGCGTCTCCGCAAGCGCGATTTTCAAGTGCGCGCCCTCGGCGTATACTTTACTCAAAATCTGATATGGGTCATAAAACGGGTTTGTCAAAACACATTCCCTCTCGAATTTTTCTGCCGTTCAGATAATCCCGCGCGGACATCCGCTTGCCGCCCGCGGGCTGTAATTCGGTGATCCTGACCGCGCCGTCGCCGCATTTTACGACAAGTCCGCCCTTGGGCGAAGCGCACAGCACGCTTCCCGACGGCGAAATATCGTCCGTTTCGAGACTTTCCGCAAAATAGAAATTCAAGGTTTGCCCCCCGACGGACGCAAAGGACAGCGGCGCGGGAGAGAGCCCGCGGATCAGCGCGCAGACCTCCTTTGCCGGTTTTGAAAAATCGACCTCGGTGCGCGAAACTTTTTTGCAGACGAATCCCTCGCCCTGTGCGGTAAGTTTTTCCGAACCGATCGCGATATTTTTTACGGCTTTCACGATGAGTTCCGCGCCGAGTTCCCCGAGCCGTTCGGTGAGCGTCCCGCAAGTGTCCGATTCCGCGATCGGCGTCTTTGCGGAGAGAAACATATCCCCCGTGTCGATGCCCGCGTCCGTTTTCATGATCGTTACGCCCGTTTCCGCCGCGCCGTCGATGATCGCGCGCGCGATCGGCGCCGCGCCGCGGTATGCGGGAAGCAGGCTCGCGTGGATATTCCAGACCCCCTTGGGAAAGAGGCTGAGAATTTCTTCCGTCAAAATCTGACCGTATGCGCACGTGACCATGAGATCGGCGCCGAGCGCGGCGAGCGCGGAATAATCCTCCCGCAATTTGACGGGCTGTAAGACGGGGATTCCCAGACGCTCCGCCTCCGTTTTGACGGGAGAAGGCGTTAAAACGCCCTTTCTGCCCTGCGGCTTATCCGGCTGCGTCAGCACCGCCGCGACCGTCTCGGACGCGAACAGCGCGCGGAGCGCGGGAAGCGCAAACGCAGGCGTGCCCGCGAAAATCAGCTTCACGATTCCTCCTCGTCGCGTACGTCCCGCGCTTTGTCCGTATAGATGATCCCGTCGAGATGATCGAATTCGTGACAGATCGCGCGCGCGAAAAATCCGCGGGCGACGAGAGAATAGCGATCCCCCTTTCTGTCGTAAAAAATAATTTTTACCTTATCGGGACGGGCGACGATCCCCGACTTGCCGCGGACGGAAAGACAGCCCTCCGCCCCCACCTGTTCGCCCTTTTGCCATACGAACACCGGATTGACGAATTCGAAATATCCCTCGTCAACGTCCACCGCGGCAACGCGGACGGGCACCCCGATCTGCGGCGCGGCAAGCCCCGCGCCCCTCGCGTCGCGCAACGTCTCCTTGATATCGTCGAGCAATTTGCACAGTTCTCCGTCGAACCGCGTAACGGGTTCGCACTTCCTGCGCAACACTTCGTCTCCGATCTGTACGATTTCGCGAATCATATTACCTCCTGTCAGCTCAGATTACTCGGATTTTCTTCCACGTATACCAATACGTTTTTATGCTTTTCGGCGGACACGGCATCATAAATTTCTTTCAGCACGCTTTCGTCCGTGATCCGCATCAAAACCTGATAGCGGAATTTATTCTGAATCCGCTTTACGGGCGCGTGCATGCGGTTGAAAAACAAAAAGCTCTCCGCATGCGCGGCGTACACGGACTGCAAACGCCCGTACGTGTCTTTGAGCGCGGCGACCGTCTCCCGCTCGTCCGCGCCGCACACCATCACGCGCACGATCTTGGCAAACGGCGGAAACGCCATCGCCGCGCGCATGCCGATCTCGTGTTCGTAAAACCCCGTGTAATCGTACTTCGCCGCAAAGCGCAGAATGTAATTATCGGGATCGTACGTTTGAAGCACGACTTCGCCCGTCTCGCCCGCGCGCCCGCTCCTGCCGGCGACCTGCGTTACCAGCTGAAACGTGCGTTCGCCGCTGCGGTAGTCGGGAAAGTGCAAACTCATGTCCGCATCAAGGATCCCGACGAGCGTGACGGCGGGAAAATCGTGTCCCTTAGCAACCATCTGCGTGCCCACCAGAATATCCGCTTCCCGTTCCGAAAAACGGCGCAAGATTTGATAATGCCCCTCTTTGCCGCCCGTCGTATCCATGTCCATGCGCAAAATCCGCGCCGCGGGATAGAGCTTTTTCAATTCCGCCGCGACTTTCTGCGTGCCCGTCCCGACGTAACCGAGATGCACGCCGCCGCACGAAGGACAAGCCGGAAGCATTTTATAGCGCGTGCCGCAATAATGGCATTTGAGACAATTTTCTTCGCTGTGATAGGTAAGCGAAACGTCGCAATTCTCGCACTTCGCGACGTAACCGCAATCGCGGCAAATCACTGTCTGGGAATATCCGCGGCGGTTCAGAAACAGAATCGCCTGATTTCCCGCGTCCAGACACGCGCCCAGTTTTTCCCGCAAGACCGCGGAAAACGGAGAGGGATTTCCCCGCCGCACTTCCCTGCGCATATCCACGATCCGCACTTCGGGCATGGGCCGCGCGTTGATCCGATCGGGAAGAGACACGAGTTCGAATTCCCCGCCGACGGCGCGGCGGTACGTCTCCGCCGCGGGCGTCGCGCTGCCGAGCACGACCTTGCACTTGTTGTAACGCGCGCGAAACGCCGCAACGTCGAACGTGTCGTATCGGGGCGAAGTTTCCGAAGAATAGCTGCCGTCGTGTTCCTCGTCGATCACGATCACGCCGATATTCTCCACCGGCGCAAAAACCGCGGAACGCGCGCCGATCGCGATCCGCGCCGTTCCCGCCCGCAGGCGTTGCCATTCGTCAAACCGCTCGCCCGCCGACAAGCCGCTGTGCAGAATCGCCGCCGAACTGCCGAACCGCGCGCGAAGCTGCGCAAGCATCTGCGGCGTCAGCGATATTTCGGGAACGAGGAAGATCGCCGTTTTGCCCGCCGCAAGCGCGTTTGCGATCAGCGTCAGATAGATTTCCGTTTTTCCGCTACCCGTGACGCCGTGCAGAAGCGTCACCGTTTTCGGCGTCGAAGAAACTCTTTCGACCGCCGCCCGTTGCGCGGGCGTGAGCGTATGCGCGCCGCCGCCCGTGACCCCGCGGTAAGGATCGCGTAAAATCTGCCGTTTTTCTTCCGCCAGCACCCCTTTTTTCAGAAGCGCGCTGACCGCCCCGCCGAATTTTTCCCGCAAGACGGGCGCCTCTTCCTCCCCCTTTTCGTCCAGATATGCAAGCAACGCGGTCTGCGCCGCCGCGCGGGCGGGCGGCTCGTAAGCGCCGTCCGCAATGCGGATATAACTGCGATAGCGCTCGGCGACCTTTCCCGTGCGCATTTCCGAAGGCAAAAAAAGCCGCAACGTAAGCGCCAAAGGACAGCGGTACCGTTCGGCGATCTTGCGCGATAGGGCAAGACATTCCGTATTCAACGCGGGGTAATCGTCCCCGCGGTAAATCTTCCTCAACTTTTCGGAAGGATATTCGCTATGCTCTTTTACCCGCATCACAAAACCCGTCACCGTCGTTCTGCCGAACGGAACGGTCACGCGGGTGCCTGCCTCAACGGGAAAATCGCAGACGTAATCGAATATTTTATCGACCTCGCTGTGCGCGATATCTACTATGACTTCACAGATCATATTCCGAAATGCACTGGAAAAATTTAAGAAAACAGCCCCGTTCAGGGGGCGGTTTTCAGTCTTTTACGCTCGTCACCTTGCCGTTCATGACTTCCTGACAGGCAAGCAGGATTTCTTTCTGCTTTCCGGGAAGCTCCTGCGTTCCCGTCGCTTGCATCTGCGTGATAATCTGACGCGTCCGCTTGGAAACGATCACGCAGAGTTCGTAACGGCTCACGGGGTTTTCTTCCGTGCCGAGTTTGCGCACAAGCGCGTCTACCGAGGGTTCGTTGATCATGGATTCCTCATCTCCTTTCCGATTTCTTGATTTCTTCCGTTATGATATTCGCAAGGTCGGCGTAAGCCTTCCGCAAATCGTCGTTCACTACGACGTGATCGTATTCCGCCTGCATGCTCAGTTCGTAATTCACCCGTTCAAGGCGACCGAGCCGTTCTTCTTCCGTCTCCGAATTCCTGCCGGAAAGCCGCTTTTCCAACGTTTCGAGGTCGGGCGGAACGACCATGATCAGCACGACGCTCGGGAAATACGCGGGATAATAATCGCGTTTTACGTTGAGCGCGCCCACCACGTCGATTTCGAGTACGACCGACTTTTCCCGCAGCCGCTCTTTCACGAATGATTTCAGCGTGCCGTAGTAGTTCCCGAAATGTTCGTCCGATTCGAGAAAATCGCCGCAGGCGAGCCGATTTTCAAACTCCTCTCTCGTGAGAAAAAAATATTCTCTGCCGTGCTTCTCGCCTTTTCTCGGCGCGCGCGTCGTACACGACACGGAGAGCGCGAGCGAAGGATTATCGTTGACGAGCTTTTTGACGAGCGTGCCCTTTCCGACGCCGGAAGGACCCGATACGATAAACAATACGCCTGCCATGTTCACTCCAAATTCTGGATCTGCTCGCGCACTTTCTCGATCTCGTTTTTCATTTCGAGCGCGTACGCGGTGATTTTCGCATCGTTGGATTTCGAGCAGATCGTATTGCATTCGCGGTTGAATTCCTGCACGAGGAAGTCGAGTTTTCTCCCCACCGTCTCGCTTTTGCAGATACTGTAAAATTCTTTGATATGCGACGAGAGCCGCGTCAACTCTTCGTCGATGTTGCATTTGTCGGCAAAGACCGCCGCTTCCGTAAGGATCCGCGTTTCCTCCACCTTGCCGCCGAGATATTCCGCGATCCGCTCGGAAAGCCGTTTGCGGTATTCCTCCGCAACGAGCGGCGCACGGCGGGAAATCTCTTCCCGCAACCGTCCGATCGTCTCCATGCGCGCAAGCAGATCTTCTTTCAGCCGTTCGCCCTCCGCAAAACGCATGTCCGCAAGCGCCTTCAACGCCGATTCCAGCGCGGCGCACAGCGCGTTCACGAGCGTTTCGTCCGCACCGCCGCTCTCTTTTGCGCGCACCACGTCGGGCAGCCGCAAAAAGTAGGCGATCCCCGCGTCGTCCGCCAGATCGGGACAGAGCGATTTCAATTCTTCTTTTGCCGCTATGTAGGACCGCGCGAGGTTTTTATCGAGAAAAAGCGTCTTTTCCTTTTCGCGGGTATCGGTATAGCTCACGAACACGTCGATGTGTCCGCGGGAAACGGATTTCCGCACGATCGAGCGCACGAGTTCTTCCTGCGCCAAAAACGCGCGGGGACATTTCACGGCAAGATCGAGATAGCGGTTGTTCACCGACTTTACCTCGACCGTCAGCTCTACGCCGTTTTCGCGGTACTCCCCTTTTCCGTAACCCGTCATACTGAACATATCCCGATCCCCTTCCGCATTTTCGGCGGCATCCGTAAAAAACTACCCCAATATAATTATGTTTATTATATCATACCCGCAAATATTTATCAAGTCCTTTCGCGGAGAATCGCAAATTATCTTTTGAGAAGCGCCAAAAACTCCTCTTCGCCGACGATGCGGATGCCGAGTTTTTTCGCCTTTTCCAGCTTCCCGCCCGCGCTTTCGCCCGCAACGACGAGGGTTGTTTTCGACGTGACGGAACTCTGCGCCGTGCCGCCCGCCTCTTCGATCAAACGCTGCGCTTCGGGGCGGGACATCGAATTCAGACCCCCCGTTAAAACGACGCTTTCGCCCGCGAACGCGCCCCCGACGCGGCGGGCTTTGGCGTAGGGCGAAACGCCCGCGTTTTTCAGCCGTTCGAGTTCGGAAACGTTCTCCGGATCGGAAAAATAATCCCGCACCGAATTTGCCGTGATCTCGCCGATATTTTCGAGCGCGAGCAGGTCTTCCGCGGAAAGCGCCGCAACCTTTTCCACACTGCCGAACGCGGCGAGATCGCGCGCCGCGACCCTGCCGATTCCGTCGATGCCGATCGCATACAAAAACCTGTCGAGCGGAAGAGTTTTGCTCTTTTCGAGCGCGCCGAGCAGATTGGATATTTTCTTTTCCTTGAACCCTTCGAGGTTCGTCAGGTCCTCCGCGCGCAACGCGTACAGATCGGAAAAACGCCGAACGGCGCACGCTTCGTACAGCACCGCGATCGTGGCCTCCGACATTCCCTCCACGTCCGCGGCGTTTTTGGAACAGTAATGGGTAAGCTTCTGCACGACACGCGGCTTGCAGTCGCGGTTGGTGCAGAAAAGATTCGCGCCCGTCTCTTTCACCTCGCTGCCGCAAGCGGGACAGCGGACGGGTTTTTCGACGGGAACGCTCCCCTCGGTGTGGGAAACCGCGCCGAGGATCTCCGGAATCACCTCATTGGAACGGCGGACCAGAACACGGGATCCGACTTTTACGTCTTTACGGGTAAGGTCGCCGTAATTGTTCAGCGTCGCGCGGCGCACCGTCGCGCCCGCCAGCTCCACGGGACGGACGATCGCAAGCGGCGTGAGTTTGCCCGTTCTGCCGACCTGCCAGACGACTTGCTCGACCGTGGTCTCCGCCTCTTCCGCCTCGAACTTATACGCGATCGCCCAACGCGGAAACTTGTCGGTATACCCCATTTCCGCGCGCACCGCCTCTTTGTTCGCCTTGATCACCGCGCCGTCCGTCAGCACGTCCATGCGTTTGCGCTCGACTTCGATCTCGTCGATCGCCGCGCGCACGGCGTCGTAATCGGGACAGACTTTGAAATACGGGAACGTTTTGAATCCCTCCCGCTTCAAAAACGCAACCGCCTCTTCCTGAGACGGAAGCGGATTCTCGCTCATGTAATTGACGTCGTAAAACAGAATTTCCAGCTTGCGGGAAGCGGTCGTTTTGGGATCGAGATTCCTGATCGCGCCCGCCGCCGCGTTCCGCGCGTTTTTCAGCGGCTCGTCGGGATGCTCCCTGTTGTATTCCGCAAGCGCGGACAGCCGCATTACCGCTTCCCCGCGCACTTCGAGCGTTCCGCGATAGGAAATCGTCAACGGAAAAGTCTTGACCGTCAATGCCTGCGCGGTGACGTCTTCCCCCTCCACGCCGTTTCCGCGCGTCGTCGCGCGCACGAATTCGCCGCTCTCGTACGTCAGACAGATCGTCAGCCCGTCGTATTTGTACTCCACCGTAAAATCGGCGTCCGGATCCGTCTTCCGCACGCGGGTGAAGAACGCGGAGAGTTCGTCCTCCGTCACCGCCTTGTCGAGACTGTACAGACGGGCGATATGGGTATGATGTTCGAACCCCTTTACCGGCTCGCCGCCCACTCTGCGCGTGGGGGATTGCGGAAGCACAACCCCGCTCTCCCGTTCGAGTTCCCGAAGTTCGTCGTACAGCTTATCGTACTCGCCGTCGGAAACGCTGGGGTTGTCGAGTACGTAATACTCGTACGCCCAGCGGTTTAAAATTTCGCAAAGTTCGTGCATCCTTTCCATGATTCCCCCGTAAGCGCATGCGCGCACGACGTCATAACAGTTCCAGCGGAGCAAGCGCCGCCGCCAAGTCTTTATTGCCCGCTTTTTCGAATTTCACGGTGATGATCAGATTCCCGCCCTGACCGCGCGTCGCGACGACCTCTCCGTCTCCGAAACGGGTGTGCCGCACCCGCGCGCCGACGGTAAACCCCGTCACGTCCTTCTTCTCGGCGGGCGCCGCAGGCTGCCATGCCGCAGGCCGCGCAGGCGCTTTCCCCGCGCCGAACGTGCGGTAAGGTTCTTCTTTCTCCCGCTGTTCGGAGTAAGTTCCCACCCGTCGCGGCGCGGCGAAGTTTCTGTAACCGCCCGAACCGCCGTACCGTCCGTATCCGCCGCCGTAATCCCCCGAATAGCGGGGATATGCGCGCGTTTCGGGAATGTTCAATTCGTCTCTCAACTCTTCGATAAACTGCGAACGCGAACTCGCCTCCCGCTTGCCGTAGAGATATCTGCTCTTCGAACGGGTGAGCCAGAGCCGCTCTCTCGCGCGCGTAATCGCAACGTACATCAGCCGCCGCTCCTCTTCCAGCGCGTGCGGATCGTCGATCGCGCGCGACGTCGGCATGATGTTTTCTTCAAGCCCGACGAAGAACACGCAACGGAACTCCAACCCCTTTACCGCATGCACGGTGGCAAGCGTGACGTAATCGCCGTCGTCCATTTCGTCGGTATCCGAATACAGCGTGATCTGCTGTAAATAGTCGGAGAGCGTCGCTTCCCCGTTCATGCGGGAGAACTCGTCGACCGAGTTCTGAAACTCGTCGATATTCGCCCGCTTCGTCACGCTCTCGTCCGACTGATCCGCATACTGTTCGTAGATGCCGGAAGTCTTGACGAGATACGCCGTCAACAGATCCACCCGATCTTCCTGCGCGCGGATCACGAGATCTTTCACGTAATCGGAAAACGCGTGCAGTTTCGCCTTTGTTCCCGCGTTAAAGGGAAGCGAATCGCAGTCGAGCAGCGCGTAGTACAGCGGAATATCCTCGCGCTGCGCATAATCGAAAAGGGTCTGCACCGTCTTGTCGCCGATCCCGCGGCGGGGCACGTTGATGACGCGCATCACCGCCTCGTCGTCGTTCGGATTGGCGCAGATGCGCAGATACGCGAGTAGATCTTTGATCTCTTTCCGCTCGTAGAATTTAAACCCGCCGAAGATTTTATACGGGATCCCGTATTTGGTAAATTCCTGTTCGTAAGAGCGGGTAAGCGCGTTGACGCGCATGAGCACCGCAAAGTCGGAAAGGCGGTACCCCTGCCGCTTCAGTTCGGATACGATCCGCGCGCAATAAAGCGCTTCGCCGCTCTCCTCGTCCGCCTCGTAATAGACGGGCTTCTCGCCCTCCTCGTTCTCCGTCCACAATTCCTTGCCCTTCCGGAACGCGTTCTTGGAAATAGAAGCGTTCGCAAGCGAGAGGATCGCTTTGGTCGAACGGTAGTTTCGCTGTAATTTATAGATCTTCGCCCTGGGATAAAAGCGCTCGAAGTGGAGAATATTTTCGATTTTCGCACCGCGCCAGCCGTAGATCGACTGATCGTCGTCGCCGACGACGAAGAGGTTCCCGTGTTCCGAAGCCAGCATTTTCACGATGTCGAACTGCACCGCGTTGGTATCCTGAAACTCGTCCACGTGAATATAGCGGAATTTCGAAGAAAGATACTCCCGCGCCTCTTTGTCCTCCGCGAGAAGGTCGCGCGCTTCGGTGAGCAGGTCGTCGAAATCGAGGGCGTTGTACGCTTTTAAATGCGCGCAATACTTGCGGTACACCGCGACCGCGGCGTCGATATTCCGTTCGCGGGCATGCGCTTTGCGGTAGTCGTCGGGCGCAAGCCCCTGCATTTTGGCTTCGGAAATGTGATACTTGACCGATTTCAACAAGCCCTCGCTGTCCTCGTAACCGCATTCCTTAAACGCCTGTTTGATCACGGCGGAACGCTCCTGTTCGGAATAGATGGAAAAATTCTCGTTGAGACCGCGGGACGGCGCGAACATTCTGAGAATCCGTACGCACATGGAGTGAATGGTGCAAACCCACATGCGGCGGACATCCGTGAACGCTTCGAGCCGCGATTTCATTTCGCTCGCCGCTTTGTTCGTAAACGTAATGGCAAGTACGTTCTCGGGCGAGACGCCCAAATCGCCCACAATATGCGAAATGCGGGCGGTGAGAACGCGCGTCTTACCGCTTCCCGCCCCCGCAAGCACCAGGACCGCGCCCTCGGTATCGAGGACGGGTCTGATCTGTTCTTCGTTCAAATCGTCGAGTATGTTCATACCCGGATATTATATCACAATCCGATCCGAAGTTCAACCGTTTCGCCCGAATTTCACGCCTGCCTGCCCTTTAATTCGAATTCGTATTCCCGCTTGAAGCGTTCGAGCGCGTTTAAGTACCGCTGCGAAAGTTCGAGCGTATAGCGCTGTTTTTCCGAATAGCTGAGCCGCGCGTAATACTCCTTGTCGGTAAGCCGCCCGATCGCGTCGGACACCTCTCCTTCGCTGAGCAGTAAGTCGCGCACGCGCAGGTAAAATTCGTCGGGCGATTCCCCTTTGATCTGCGTCGTCACCTTTTCGGCGAAGTAACGTTCCATCTTGCTTTCGTTGATCCCGTTTTCTTTGGCGTGGGAACGGCTGTGGACGAGGTCCTCCTCGCACTGCTTCCAAAAACCCTTTTTCATTCGCGTTTTCGCTTCTTTTGCAAGCATTTTTAACGTGCGTTCCATTTTCGCCCTCCGATGCGTTATTCCGACAATTTCCGCATAAAAAATCCGTAACGGGATCGTTACGGATTCTTCCTTAGTTTCTGCTTCTCTTTCTCGCGGCTTCCGCCTTCTTTCTCTTTTTCACCGAAGGCTTTTCGTAAAACTCTTTCTTGCGAAGGTCGCCGATGATACCGTCGCGGGAGCATTTTCTCTTGAAACGGCGCAACGCGCTTTCGAGATTCTCGTTATCCCCTACACGAATCGTAGACATGTTCAACCCTCCTTCGCCGAAGCACTTAGTCGTAACGCAAGTTACCCGAACATTATAACAAACCGTCCTTTTTCTGTCAACTTGTTTTCGGGCGGTTTGCGGGAATTTTTTCCTTAATTGTATTTTGCGACTTTTTCGGCGAGAAATTCGTACGACGCTTTCAACGCCCCAAAATCCGCGTAATCTTTCCGGTAATTTTCGATGAGCAGCGCGCCGCCGAACCCGACGTCGCGAAGCCGAAGCAACAGGTCGTCGAAATCGAACGTGCCGGTTCCGGGGAGGCACATAACTCCGGCTTCCGTCACGTCGCTCACATGAACGTGCGTGAGTGCGGGCCCCATTTCTTCGAGATACTCCGCATAAGAAAAACCGGACAGGCGCGCCTGTTTGAGATCGAGCACGCCGCTAAGGCGCGGACAGAACGCTTGGAGACGTCGAAACACGCCCGGACGATTGTAAAACGCCCATTCCACGTTTTCGAGGGAAAGCGCAACGCCGTACTCCGCGCAGACCGAAGCGACTTCGCAAAGACACGGTCCCGTACGGGCAAAGTCCTCCCGAAACGTACGCTTCATGCGGGCAGGTCCGTGAAAGGAATAATGCTTCGCGCCGATCTCCTTTGCCGCCTCCATGGCGCGCCGCAACCAGACGTACGCGTCCGCGCGCACGCGCGGATGCTCGCTGAACAACTGCGGTTCGAACTGCGTACCCAACACGTGTACGGAATACGCCCGCTCCGCTCCCAGACACGAAGCGACCTGTTTCGAAAAATTGCGGTCGTATTCGCTGAACGAGGTCAGAAAAACTTCGACGGCGCCCACGTCCCATTCCGCCAACAGCGCGGCGGCGTCCTCCGTATTGACCCGCAAGAACAGCGATGCCGTAGAAATCCCCGCCGTCATCATATCCTATCTCCGCTCCTTTGCGTTCAACGCGCGCAAATGAATTTGCAGGTGATCCCTTCGTCGTAGTCGCCGAAACCCTTGCCGAACAGCGTGAAACCGCCGCAATGTTCCGCGTCCTTAGGCACGGAAATGCGAAAACGGATCTTCTCCGTCGCGCATACGCCCAAATCGGACACTTTCGTATCCGACACTCTGATCCCGCCGATAAACGAACCCTGCTCGTTGATGACGATGCTCACCTTTTTCCCGTACTGACCGAGATTCCCGTACCACCAACGCGGATTGCAGGTGCCCGAACGGTCGTTGTATTCCCCCTTGCTCACGAACATGCCGACTTCTTTGCCGTTGACCGAAAAATACACGTCGCTGGGATAAAACGCCGCGTAACCGGGGGCTTCGGAAGCGAGTTCCAACGAAAACTGCAACTCTTCGAGACGGGAATCCTCGGCAAGATAGTTCGGAACGAGATATTCCACATAGCCGTAAGCGATCCAGAGTATCCCCGCGCGGATCCGGTCGGGATAAGCGAAACAAGCGGGGTCGTCGAACCGACCGATGACCCGCTCGGTAGACGCAAGCCCGCAAGTCGGATTGGCGTCGTAATCGACGTAATGCCCGATATCCACCTGCGCCGTCTCCACTCTTCCCTCCGCCTGCCGCAACCCGACAAGATCGACGATGATCTTATCGGTGGCAAGACTGCATATCTTCTGCGTGCCGCGCACGCCCGACGACGTCGAAATATCGATCAGCCCCGCCGCATGCAATTTTTTCACGTGCGCCGTGATCGCGCCGTTCGAAACGTCGAATCGCTTTGCAAAATAAGCGAGATTGAGTTCCCCCTTTTGCAAAAGCTCGTCCAAAATCCCGATCCGGATGTCCGAATCCAACGCCTCGTACAACAATTTTCCCTGTTTGAAATCTTTCAAATAAATCATAACACCTCTGGCTCCGCCTATATTATACTCCCGATTCCGCTTTGTGTCAATACACGCTTGAATATAGAATTGAATATTTTAAAAATAAATAAAATAATAATAATCCACCCGCATAGCGGGTGGTATTTCATTTTCGGGCATAGCCCTA
>CAJUJF010000023.1 GCA_910586825.1 uncultured Christensenellaceae bacterium
CGATCCTTACGGAAGGCGGCCGCCCTTTGCTTGCAAGTTCCGCAGCGTTATCGCTCCGTTTCTATCCTTGCGCCGATTTACACGTCTATTGTACCGCTTTTCTGTCCGTTTATCGGGGAACCAAAAGGGAACGATATGGAAACCAATGGGCAACGAAAAGGAAACCAAAAGGTCGCTTTTCTATTTCACGGCAAGAAAAAACTCCGATTGCTCGGAGCTTCTCTTCCTTAATCTACATACTTTCTCGACGACATGGTAGAGGGCAATAGCTTCCCGTCTATCCGCTTTCTGCTACAAAACATTTCTTCGTACTCGGCGTCGCGCTTCCTCGTTCTGCGATAGAACGTATCGTGGCTGCACAACTGTGCGCATTCTACTTCATTGTCGTTAATGCCGAGAACCTGTTCCACGATATAATGCTTCGTCCTATAAACGTTAGAAGCTTCTTCCAAACAGTCATTCATCTTCCTCACCTTCTTCTAATTGATTTTTCAAAAACAGCCGCAACTTACGCGTCATCCGCTTCACATACTCCAACGAGCAATCCCAATCAAATGACAACGTGAGTTGCGTGTTATTGTTCACATACAGCGAAACGTACACCTCATATAACTTCACGGGCGCATTTCGAACCGCTTCGTTATACAGTTCGACTTTCTTTGTAATCTTGCTTGCTCCTATGGTACGCGACGCCCCGTCTAATTCCTTTTGTTTCGCGTAATAATACTGTATCTCTTTCAAATCCGATTTTACTTGATCTAACGTCATTACCGTTCCACCTTCCTTCTTCTCTTTCCGGGGGCGAATGAATGTATCATAGATAACATCGTTTCGTAATCCTCCCCCTGTAAATGCGGTAATATCCGCTCTGCCAATTCCAACTGCTTGTCCGTAAAAAATTTACAATCTAACCTATACCAATCCTCTACATACACTCCGCCTCCGCCTATCCCTCCCGAAACGGTGTATATCGGGTAATGGCACGAAAGTTCTAATATGTCGTTCACGATCGTTCTTCTCGATACGCCGAACTCAAACGCAAGGTTGACTTCCGTATCTTTCCGACGCTCACAAAGCGTTTCGAGAATCGCCCGCCTGCGTTCGTTCGCCCGCACCCGATATCACCTCCTTCTTCGTTTTTCTGCCACCATTCTGAATAAGCGTTGCGCAAGGTTATTTCACAGCTAAAAAAACATATAAAAAATCCTCGAAGGCGTTTTGCCGTCGAGGATTTTTTATAGTTCATTTATATCGCCATAACGGGTAGAAAAACCCTCTTAGATGAAAAGCGAATTACTAAAAGACTATCGAGTTTCGTTACATTCTAGTTGTATACCAAGGGAAATGCGAACTGACGCATATAATACGGCTCGTTCTTCACGCCGCAAGTCTAATGCTCGATACTTATTTCCCAGCTATTTCAATACGAACGCTGAATCCCTTAAAATAACACTTACGATTCTTCGCTTATTCTCAGCAATAAGCTAACTCATTGTGTTTCTTACAGATAAAATTTTATTTCATAATCTTTTGATACGTCGGTTTTGATTGGTACGCAGATTACGTTGCCATCGGGTGCGGCTTCACCCGCGTTCAAGGGGAAGGCGAAAGCATCCTTTTTTACAACCTTAAAATCAACTTTTTTTCCGTTCACGGTCACGCGCTTGATTTGCTCGCTTAACAAATGCACCTTGAACGTAATTTCACGCTCGTTAAAACATTTCTCTCCCGCGAACGTCCCCTCTGCTTTGGAAAGATTTATAACGTAAGCGTTGCATTCTTTGCAATACTCCACTCTGTATGCACTCTTGCGGAACTGCCCGTATTTGTATGCCGTCGTTTCGGTATCGTCCTCGTAAAGATATCCCTCGTCCGCCGCATCCTTGCAGGGATAAAAGTCGTATACTAATTTATCCCATTTCTGCTCTTTGGTATTATGCGCCGCGTATGCAAGCGGGATCAATGCGCCGAGACGCACAAACAGAGGCGTTTCACGCAAACCGTATTCACGCGTAACCATTCTTTCTCCCGCGTAAATTTTGCCGTTGAACGGAGCCAGCCATTTTCCGGCAGGCAGATAAACGCACTTGCCCGTTTCGCTTTGTACCTCCTTAGCGCACAAAACGCAGCTTGCTTCGCCGCCCGCTTGAAAATATTCGATCTTGATTTCATGCTCTTCGTTCGCGCTCACTTCGCAAAGCGGGAAGAGCATGGCGGAATGCAGCGTATGATCCTCGTGAACTTTCTTTCCATCTACCCACACCGTGCAACCATCGTCACATTTGATATAAAGCTTCGTTTTCGTTTTGAAGCACAACGACGTTTCAAACCGCGCGGAGAAATTATAAACGGGCACGCCTTCTTCGGGCGATACGTGATTGAGCACCATTTCAAGCGTTTTCCACTTGGTTTGGGCGATCGGATCGCCTTTTAACTCCGTGCCGTCGAAGAACGTCGCTTTTACCGAAATTTTATAATTTTCGCTTGCAACAGGCGCGGGATACGTGCCCCCAATCGGCGCAATCAACAAATTACTCCCGAGCATATATTCGTCGTTCCGCTTTAACGCCTCTTTATCGTTCGGATACTCGAAGCCGAGCGCCTTAAAAATCGGCTCGCCGCTTTCGTATGCGTGATAAGCGTTTTTATAAATAACCGGCAGCAAACGGTAACGCAAATTGTTATACTCGCGCACGATATCCTCGGTTTCTTTGTCGTACACCCAAGGCTCGCGGAAACGTTCCACGACGTTCGTGCAGTGCGGGCGGAACACGGGCGACAGCGTTCCAAACTGCATCCAACGGATAAATTCCTCTTTATCGGGATTGCCTAAATGTCCGCCGCAATCGGCGTTCACGTAGGGAATGCAGTTATTCGTGCACTTTAACATGGTGTCGACTTCCTGCGAAAGCGCGTCGGGCGTGCTGTCGATATCCCCCGTCCACTGAATGGAATAGCGGTGACTTGCACTCGAATAAATATTCAGATAGCACCCGTTCGCCACGTTGTCGACGTTGCCCATCAGTACGGGACGGCGGTAAATCTTTTGATCGTTCGCCTGTTTTTGATAGTGATGCCGCGTAACGTCCTCGAACAGATACAAGCCTAGCGTTTCGTGATTGACGCCTTTCGACGGACTCTTCAATTTGGTATGCCAATTCCGATCGTACCACCAGGTATCCAAGCCCGTTTCCATGACCTGCAACAACTTTTCTTCGCGGTAAGCGATCTCTTCGGGCGAGAACACGCTTTCCGCCCCGTCTACGGGTTCGGGGTGGTCGTTGAACATGATTTCCACGCCGTGCGCATGCGCGAAATCCATAAACCGTTTCATATCGGGAAACAGCTTGGTGTCGACATCGTACCCGATTCCGCGGTCGGACGCCGCACGCCAATCGGTGTCGAGCACCATATTGTCGAGCGGAATATTATGCGCCTCGTAATCCAAAATGAGTTGTTTCGCTCCTTCTTCCGAATAAGCGTAATATTTAGAGTTCCAACCGCCGAGCGTGGAAAGACGCACAAGCTCGCACTTACCCGTGAGTTCAACGTAGAGCTTGCGCAGCTTCTTCGCATCGCCCCCGCACAGCAACAGATAAATATCTTCCACGTTTTCTTCGACCGTATATTCGCCCTTGCGGTTGACGGAATATCCTCCCTCGGGAACGATGATACGCGGCGTATCCGAAAGCGCGAACGCTTCGGGCGTGTTCCCCAAAGCAGGCAATTCTCCGCTGTTTGCAAGTTCTTTGTATGTATAAACTTCCTTGCCGTTCTTTTCTAACCGTACGCCCGCAAGCGATTGTGCATTTTCGGGCAGATACAATTCATATTCTCCGAAAAGAATTACGTTGCCTTCCCGCAAATGAGAAACGCCGCCCGTAAACGCCGTTCGGTTCGGAATAAAAAACGTGTTTTCGTCGCAGAACGTTCCGTTCTTTCCGTACTCGATGCGCACGGTATTTTCGCTCAAAAACTGCACGCGGATATTGCCGTAAATAATTTGTTCCATAATACTACCTACAGAACGGCGATCACGCCGCCTTTTATTTTGATTTTCGCTTTCAATTTCTCATCTGCAACGGAAGCGCCGACGATAATTTCGTAAATACCGTCTTCGACGTCCCAACCGTTTTCCGAAACCGACCAATACTCGAATGCGCGTCGATCGAGCAGCACCGAAACTTTTTGCGTTGCGCCCGCTTTGACGAGCGTCTTTGTAAAACCTTTCAGTTCCTTAAACGGACGGTAGACGTACGAACTCATCGCGCGCACATAGACCTGCGATACCTCTTTTCCGTCCGTCTGCGACGCATTCGAAATATGATAACAAACTTCAAGCGAACAGCCGTCTTTTTTGACAAGTTCAATCTTGGAATATTCAAACTCCGAATAGGAAAGTCCGTGCCCGAAGGGAAATAAAACGGGAATGCCGTATGTATCATAATAGCGGTAACCGACGTCCAATCCCTCTTCGTAGCGTGTGACTTTGCTGTCGATATATCCCTTTGCCGCAGGCGTATCCTCATAAGAGAGCGGAAAGGTTTCGCTGAGTTTTCCGCTCGGATTCACTTTGCCCGTCAATACGTTGGCGATTGCCTCGCCTCCCTTTTCGCCGGGGAACCCGACGTACAAAACCGCCGCCACCTCATCGATCCAATCGCTCATGTCGATCGCCGTACCCGCAAACAGCACCACGATCGTGTTGGGATTGACTGCTGCTGTATCCAAAATTGCGCGCGTAGGTGCGGTGTTTTCGAGCTTCATGGCGTGTCTGTCGCCGCCCTCGCTCTCGATGCGCGCGCCCGTGCCCGCAAATACGATGTTCACGTCGCTTTCCGCCGCATTATCTACGGCATTTCCGGGGATCATAAACGAACTGTCCACGCCGTCCTCGGAGAACGCAGCCTCATACGTTATTTTGCCGCCGTGCACTCTCTGCATGATTTCGAGCATATCGAACATAGGCGTCAACCGTTCCACCCTGCCCGAACCGCCGCCGCAGATCAACTCGGGTTTTTTCCGTTCGTACGCGCACGGACGCGCGAACCAACCGCACATACTCAGACTTTGTCCCTTTTTCAGGGGCAGCACGCCGTTGTTCTTCAAGAGCACAATGCCCTCTTCCTCTGCCGTCTGCGTAAACGCAAGCCGTTCCTGCTGCGTAAAATTGCGCGTCTTCCCCGCCTGCAACGCTTTGCAGCGGTACACAAGATCGAGCACGCGCTGCGCGCAGACGTCGATTTCCGCATCGGTAATTTTACCCGCCTTGTAATCGGCAACGAGCGCGTCGTAATGCTCGGGGTGGAACGGCATTTCCAAATCGCACCCCGCCTGCGCCGCCTTCGTTCTGTCGCGTACCGCATCCCAATCCGAAACGATCAACCCGTCGAACCCGTATTCCTTGCGCAGCACGTCGTAACCTTTTTTGTATTCCGAGCCAAGCACGCCGTTAATGCGGTTGTAACTCGACATTAAGCTCACGGGCTTTGCCTCACAGGCAATTTCAAACGGTCTGTAATAGATTTCGCGTAGCGTCCGTTCGTCCACCTCGCTCGACTGCTGCAAGCGGTTATACTCGAGGTTGTTGCAGCAAAAATGCTTGACGCACGCACCTGCACCTTCGCTTTGCATAGCCGCAATGTATTGTTTTGCAAGCGTACCCGCAAGATAAGGGTCTTCCGAAAAATATTCGAAGTTCCGCCCGCAAAGCGGCGAGCGCTTGATGTTCACCCCCGGCCCCAACAAAATATCCGCGCCGTAATCCAAACAGTCGTCCGCCACGCATTCGGCGTATGTTTTTACAATTTCCAAATTCCATGTGTTGGCAAGCATCTGCATAGACGGATAGGATACGGAAGGTTTATCGCCGCTGCTCCATTGTTCGGGATCAACGGGCATACGCACGCCCATGCTTGCATCCGTTACCCTGATAAACGGCAGCTTTCCGTCGAAGTCGCAGGTATGCCAGCAATCTTTTCCGCAGATCAAGCGTAATTTTTCTTCCGTCGTCAGGTTGTTGAGTGTTTTGTTCATGTTATTTTTCCTTTTTAAAATGTTATTTGCGAAAAGACGGGACGGCAGAAACCGCCGCCCCGTTTTTCTTTTCTTAAGATTTTTATCCGCTTGTTATTCCGCGGAATCGACCGCATTTTCGCCGAGAATCTGCACGCCGGCAAAAGGTAACTGATCGAAACCGTTTCCGTTAAAGTGCAGTACGAATTCGCGGCTCTCGTCATTCTCCCAAGACGAAGTATCCACGTTGAACACGAAAATATCGTTGGGATCCGAACCGTTTGCCGAGCGATAGGTCACTTTCGCGTATACGTTCCCTTCCGCATCCTGCAAAGTAAATACGCCGCCATGATTTCCCATCCACCATCCGCCGACGAAGATACGGATCGCCTGCATGCCTTTTACGACTTTCACTTGCATATCGAACTCGCCCGTAATGCAAACGCCTCCGCCTTTCTTGCCGCTGGAAACGACCGTCCAACCATGCGAATCAAAGTCGCCTGCCCATCCGTTCTTATGATCCTTCGCCGCGCTGATATCCAAAAGATTATTCTCGTCCTTGGCATAAACGGTGTTTTCATCTTCGAACATCTCATAGCCGTACACGCTCATGCCGTTCACGTCCGCATCGAGGTCGATATCCGCATTATTGCCGGTAATAAGATCGATTGACGTGACGAAAGTTGACGTAAACGTCGCTTCGATATCAAATTTCGCGGACATCACCGTTTTTATAACCGTTTCCGACGTAATGCTGTTCGCAAGAAGCTCCCTGCCGTTGACTTTCAGACTCGTGCAGGCGTAACCTGCGGCGGGCGTTATTTTGAGCGCCAATTCGTCGCCGACCGTGCCATTCGTCTGTTCGGAAGTTACCGTTCCGTTAACGAACATAGGAATTGCAACCGAAGCGGCGGGAATGTTTGCGGAAACGTAATATTCTCTTTCCGCGTTGACCTTAATATCGGTAGCGTAGAAACCGACCTGACAGGCAGCGTTTTGATATTTTGCGTCAAGCGTGAGCGTTGAGCAATAAACGTCGTTTACGAAACCGTGAATCACGTTTCCGTCGCGGAGAAGCGTTATAAACAATTCGCCCTTCTTCATTTCGGCGACCTGCTCGGAAGACAGCGGATCGATGAATGCATCCCAAGTACCCGTAATGTTCTTCACGCCCGTTCCCCAACTGCTGTAACCGCCGTCATCATTCCAACTGATTTTATAACTGCTACCGCCGCCTACCGTTTCGAGCTGAACAAGAACGTATTCGTCTCCGAACTTGACCATAACGCCCTGCCGTCCCGTTGCATCGGTATTGACGTTCGCTTTTATCATTACTTTGTTATAGCTTTCTTTCGTTACGTACCACATGGTTGCGCCGCTCGTATGCTTATACTTTTCGCCGTATTCGCCCGAGAACGTGCCGCCGTCGCCCCAATTCCACGTTTGAGCCATGTTTAGCATGGTATCGAATACAAGCGTGAGCGTATCTGCGATCCCCGTTACCGGAAGCACTTCGAGGTTGGTTGCGGAGACAAAACCCTCGATCGAAAGCGTATAGCCTTTGCCCGTAACGACGTTATTGAACGCGACCGATCCGTTCGTCACCGTGCCCGAATAGGTATGGATACCGTCGGAAAGCGTTGCCGTCAAGCCGTTTGCCGTATTGTCCTCGACGCCGAGTTTATTGCCGACAATGCTTAAATTGAAACTTACCTTTACGATTTCCGCGAAAGTCGCTTCTACGTTTAGCGTCGCACCGAGATAGCCTTCCAATGTATACGTTCCGTCGATAAGTTTGGCAACGTCTACGAATTGACCGTTTACCGTAAACGTCTCCACTTTATAACCGTTTGCCGGCGTCAGTGTGACGGTTACGTTGCCGCCGCGTTTGGTTTCGCTCACCGTGACCGTTCCGTTTTCTTTCTGTCCGGCGCCCGTGACCTCAATCGTTTGATCGGCAATTCCGAACGCTTCCGCAAGCGTTTTGCCGTAACGGAAGTCGACCACGTTGAACGTGACGGGCGTTTCGCCCCAACCGTGTCCCCGGTTGACGCCGAATTTCACGATCGTGCCGTTTTGGATACCGTCGTGCCCCATTTCCTTGGCAAGGATCACGTCGTCGGGGTTCGTTGCGTAGTAGACGGAAAGATAGCCCGTCGACGCATTGTAATTGAGAATATAATACAATCCGTCGCCCCTGAGCGCTTCACCGTATTTGTTCAACGTATAGGTATTGTCTTGGTTGATCGTTCCCAAATGGCTGCTGCAACCGTTTCCCCAAGTGTGATTGTCTTCCCACCAAGATCCGTCGGTCAGGCAAAGGTGCATATCGCCCGACTTGTTGGAAAGGTTCAGGCTGACGTATTTGTAAGTACCGTCGCTGAACATTACGTACATGCCGAACGGAACTTGCCCGCCGTTCATAATTTTATCGAAATCCTCTTTCGACAAGCTCACTTTTCCCAAAATCCAAGCGTCGCCCTCGACCGAAGTGTTAATCGCCACATCTTCCCGCGCGTCGCCGTGATAGGTCAGTTTGCCCTCGGCAATGTTCACGTTGCCCTTTGCCTGATCGGAATATACGAAAAAGCTGCCGAGATCGAAATTCACGTCTCCCATGACTTTCAGTTGCGCGGTAACGGGAGCGCCGAATATTTGCGCGCGAACCGTCCACGTGCCCTGCATAACGTTCTTCAAGAAGATCTTCCCGTTTTCAACGGTGCCCGTTATGTCCGCAAAGCCTTCGCGCGATAACGTCACTTCGAGCCCTTCCGCATTCCAAACGTCTTCCACCGTCAACGTAACCGTTGCAAGATTTTCCGCCTTGACGAATACCGCATTCAAATCGAGTTCGACAGCGGTAAACCCGTTCAGCGTGAGCGTCCCGTCCGCACCGATAAGAGCGGTTACGTCGCATCCGTTTACAAAAACGGCGTCGATAAAATAACCTTCGTTTGCCGCTATCGTGCACGAAACGTTCTCGCCCGCGGTATAAGAGTTTTTCCCCCACGTTACCGTGCCGTTTTCAGCCGATTCGCGGATGATAACACTTTTGCCCGCAACGCCGAGCGCCGCTAACAACGTCTTGCCGTAGCGGAATCCTTCGACCTGCGCAGAAACGCCCGTTTCGCCCCAAGCGAGATTGTCGCGGAACCCTGCCTGTACGACCGTACCACCCGCTGGGAAGAGATTTGCGTCGTCCTTCCAATCACGCAACCTTTTTACGCTGTAATCGTTCGAGCCTAAATAAGTTTCCATTGCGCCCGTTGTCGCATTATATTGAAGTACAAAGTAAAGTCCGTTGCCGAACAGCGCCTTCGAATATTCGTTGGAACTTACTTGCGCCGTAAACGGATTGCAGATTTTTTCTTCCCAGCCGAAGTCGGTGCGGATCGTCAGCCAATTGTCGTTTCCGACGTTTTTGATCCAAATATCCGTCCAATGCGTCGTCGGTTTGCCGTTTGCGTCTTCCACCGTCATATACATACCGAAGGAAACCTCGCCGCCCCTTAATAGTTTGGCTCTATCCTCTGCGCTGAGCTTAATTTTTGCCGCAAGGAAAGCGTCGCCCGCTTCATTGATGCGGATGGAATAATCTTCGTTGATGGAGCTGTGATAGACAAAGCTGCCCGTAGAAAGATCGATGACGGAAGGATCGAGTTTCTTGCCGCCGATAAACACGTTTTCCACGTCAAGTTTCTTTTCCGCCGTCGAAACGACTGAATAGCTGCCAAGCTCGACGTTCTTGCCGAAGACGTTTGCCGTGACAAGCCAACGCCCCTGCAACATGTTCTCGATGCGCATCTTATTGTTCGCAACAACCGCCGTTTTCACATTTGTTTCGTCAGCGGCGTTGGTGAAGGTAAATTCGATGCCGTTTGCGTTCCATGCACCGTCCACCGCGATATTCGCCGTGATCTCCTGCGGCGTACCGTAAACGACTTCGATGTTGAGCGTAAGGCTCGTGTTTTCCGCAATTATAAGATAATCTGTCGTGGGCAAATCGGTTCTGACCGAACCGCTCATTTCGACGCCGTTCACGAGCAACGACAAGAGCACGTGGGAGGCGTTGTTTTTCTCGATAACGAGGGTAACGTTCTCGCCTACCTTGCTGACGCCCGAAACGGAAACGGTAGCGCCCTCTTCCTTATCTTTGACGATCGCCACTTCGTTTGCATGGTCGTCCCGAATGGCATACGGAATGATCTGCGGTTGAGTGTTGTAATAAAATCCTTCAAACCCGATCTGAACTCTTTCATCCGCTTTCACGCCCTCGGGCGCAAGGTTTTCGGTATGAATGATTTCGCCGTCGAGATAAATATAAGCCGTCGTGCCGTCGCGCAGAATTCCGAGATTGATGCCGTTGCCGCTCTTGTATTTCGCAATCTCTTTGGCGTTCAAGACGTACACGGTACTCCACCCGAAGATGAAATCGTTGTTGTGTTTGGCATACATGACACCGTAGGCGTCTCCGCTGCGAATGAGCGTAACCGACCAGCTCTTGCCGCCCGAGAACTTCATGCGGATGCCCGAACGCTGTTCTATATCGTCGTTAACGTTAGAACTTGCGGCGAGCGTATCGTCGTAATGCAGGCTCGCCTCCGCGTAGACCGTATCGTATATATTCTTCGAAAGAATGACGCCTCTGCCACCCTTCTTAATGAGATAGCCTTCGTTCGCATTCTCGATATCCCAACACGATCCCTCCACAATATCGAACGTGCCGTATTCGAGATCGATCTGCGTATCGATATTGCGGTTGAGGTAAATCCCGCGGGTAATTCTTCCGTAACCGCTCTTTTCCGCCGTGATCGTATAATAAGCCTGCGGCAGATCTTTGAGTTCGAAGGTGCCGTCCGCCGAAAGCGGCAGCGTATGCTCGCCGTCCACATCGGCATAAGTGGCGGAAAGTCCGCTGAGCGTATCGCCGCCCGCTTTTTTCAGGTTGATCTTTCCCGTCAGAGTTTTATTCCCCGAAACAACCTGTTCCGCAGTCGCCGAAAACGACATACCTTCTTCGCAGGTGACGGTGTAGGTCGCCGAACCGTCTTCGTTATAGTTCAAAAATTTCAGATAATCGTTGCCGTTGCGGGTAAATGCGCTAACGGCGTACCCCTCTTCGGGCGTGAGCGTGACGGTTACGGGCAGACCGGGCAGCGCCGCCGCGGGACCGGAAACCGTGCAGTGATCGCCTTGAACGTATGAGACGGGTACGGTACCGGCGACGCCGTCTTTACCGAATTTGAAATACTGCCCGACGTTGTGGAACCCGTCGCCGCCGAGCTGCGTCGCAAACGGATACCAATAACGATCGATTTCGTGATCTGTGCCGTTGTAATTGTACGAAGTAATGTGCACGGGGCTGACGCTGACCGTCTCTTCCTTCATGGTGGCGGGATTCATGCCGAGCCATTGCACATAGTCCCAAGGAATAAAGAATTCGATCGTATAGCCGAAACAGTTGCCCGAGTTGACTTCGCCGCCCTTCAATTCGGATGCGGCATACGCCATGATGGCGTCCGTCGACTGTACGTCGACCCAAGAACCGACGTAGCCCGAAGTTTTTTTGAACGAAACCGTGCCCGTCGCCTCGAGGTCGATCTCGTACACGTGGTCGTTCGACATGCTCGTAATGCCCTGCGGCGCGAAATACATCTCAATTCCGCTGTTAATGTAACTTGCGCGGTCGGGGTTGACGTAGATGGGCGTGTTTTCGGTTACGTCGTAGACGAAATACATGCCCTTTTCGCCGAAGTGGCTCGTCATGGCAAGATCAACGGTGTTCGTACCGTTTTGATTGTGCAGATACACCCATTTACTGTTTTTATAAACTTCCTCGTCCGCTTTGCCGTCGATTTTGAACCCTTCGTCGGGCTGCGCATACACGCGGTCGGGGTTGTTGTAACCGTAATCCTTATCCGTCGGCACTTCGGTAATATTTTTCGACGCCTCGCAGGCTGCGAACAGCGTCGTCATCGCAAATACCGAAAGCAACGCTACGACTGCGGTTTTTCTTTTTCTGTTCATACTCTTCCTCCTTATTTGCCTAACACTTTGATTTCGGAAATGCCGACGCTCTTCTGTCCTTCGGGAAGGTCGATCGTCACCCGAACGGACTTCACGTTAAGCTCTTCGAACTCCGCATACACGCACGAACCGGGCGTTACGTAATACGCATTGCCGTACAAATCGTCCGCTTTGTAATATTCCTTGCTGAATTCCAAATCTTTGATAAATTTCACGACTTGTTTGCCGTTCTCTTCGCATACGAATTCGATGCGTTTAACGGCTTTGAAAATCGTCGACGCATCTTTGGAGTTGTATACCATGACCGCGCGCACCGTCCGCGCCGATCCGAAATCGAGCGTAAACGTCGTCTGTTTCGTAATGACCGTTTCTTTCACGTTTGCGATAAACGCAGGGTTGTGCTGCGTATAAAGAGAAAGCACGCCGTCGGTGAGATAGTTCGCATCTTTCGTTCCTTTGATTTGCGCTTCGCCCGCGATGTTGCGATACTCCCCTTTAATCAAAGGCTGCACGGTGGAAGTCGGACCGTTGGCATACAAAACGTCCAGATCGCGTCCGTCTTTGTCTTTCACCGTAATCCACGTTACTTCGTCAACGGCAGGGTTACGCGCACCGCCCATGACGATGGCGCTGTTGTGGCGGTGATAGACGATATACATCTTGCCGTCTACGGTAACGAACGAGTGATGACCCGTGCCCGAAACGTCCTGGCTGCCCTGCAAACCTGCCGAAAGGAGTACCGCGCCTTCCTCTGCGTTGAGCTTGCGGAATTCGCCCAAAGGACTGTCGGCAACCGCCTGACATACCTGATAGGAATTGTTCGCATAATCGTTGACCGAATAGGTGAGATAATATTTCCCTTTATGCTCGGTCATGCACATGCCTTCGTTGATGACGTTGCCGGCGTCTTCGTAAGAAACCGCATCGACGGTTTCGCCGTTCAACGCTTTTTGATAATCGGCAACGGTGTAGTAGCGCGACATGGTCAGAAGTTTCGCCGTTTCCCATTTGGGTTTGAGCCAATTTTCCATTTCCATGCCGAAGATGCCGTTGTTGCCGCAGTCGACGACCCAATACATATATTTTTTGCCGTTGATTTCGTAGGGGTGCGGGTCGATCGCGCCCATGTAGTGCCCCATGTCGTTTTCGCGGATGCTCGTATCGATTCCCGCCGCTTTGCAGAATTCGTAATATTTCCCCGGTTCGAGGAAGATATATCTTGCAAAATAATCGGTAAACGCGTCTTCATAATCGCCGCTGCCGTCGTCCTTTTCGATACCGGGCTGCTCGTTATAGGTATGCAGATTTTCCTGCCCGCAACTGTTCGCATCTTTGAAGTCGACGAACCGAAATCCCCTGTCGGGATATTTGGAAACGGCAACGTAAGGCTGATAATACGGTTGGCAAGCGATCGCGCCGCCGCCCGACACCACGCTGTCGTCCTTTTCGGGCGTGGCGCTGAAAAAGAGATAATAAGCGCCCTCGCCGTTATCCGCTTCGGCATCGTAGACGACTTCGGGCGCCCACAGCGCGTCGCTCGTCAGTCTTCTTGCAAGAGAAGTCGTGCCGTTTGCACCGTAATGCAGATTGTCAAGCGCGTTGCCCACCATTTCCCAATCGGAAAGGTTTTTGGAACGATAAGAATAGAACGAACCGGCGGTCGTGTACATATAGTAATAGCCGTCGCGCGCCGTGTTGTCGAGTACGAAGGGATCGGCGCCGTCCGCTTTTTTGTCGTTGCGGTAGAACAATGCCTTGTTGTAATCAGACTTCGTTTGCCCTGCTTCGAGCTGACCTTGATAATTCGCAATTTCATACTGCGTTTCGTCCTCCACGCCGCAAGCCGTGAGAACAGCCGTAGACGCGAACATCGCGCACGCAAGCATGATTGCCCATTTGCCTTTTTTCATTTATTTTCCTCCTTAAAATTTCCGATAAATTATTCCTTGACGCCGCCCGCAGTGATCCCTTCGAGGAAATATTTCTGCGTGAAACAATAGATGACGATAAGCGGAAGAATGCCGATAATCGACGACGCGCACCATACGTTTTTGTATTCCGCGCCGGGAAACAGCGTTGTGACCTTGCTCAATACAAGCTGCAACGTGATAAAGTCGGGATTGTTGTTTAAATAGAGCAATGCCGACATGTAGTTGTTGTAACCGCCTACAAACCCGAAGATGAACTGCGCAATGAACGCGGGCATAGCAAGCGGCCACATGATACGGAAGAATACCGTGATCGTGCCCGCCCCGTCGATTCTCGCCGCCTCCAAAAGCCCCGTGGGAATACCGTCGAAATACATGCGCAGGAAAAATACCGTGCTGATGCTCCCGAACATGCCGGGAATCACGAGAGGCATCCAACCCAATTCGTTGATCCAACCGAGCGTTGAATAGAAGATGTACGAAATGACGCCGAACGCGCCGAGCGGCACCATGGAAATGATTACCATGACCTCGAACAGTTTTTCTCTGCCCGGAAAACGCAGTTTGGAAAACGCGTAAGCCGACAAGCCCGAAACGAGCAACCCGACCACGAGCGGCACGAGCGTCATCCACAGCGTATTGATGATCCCGAGGATTAACGAGGGTATCCCCGTGCTCAAGATATAGGGATCTTCGGTAAAGAGTTTGACGTAGCCGTCGAACGTGGGATGCGCCGTCCCCCAAACGTACCACTCCGCCCGCGCCAACTCGTCGCCAGGTATAAAGGACGAAACGAGAATGGTGAGAATTGGTGCGAAGAGAAAAATCGAGTACAGGACGAGCACTGCATAGACGATCATTTTAGTAACGGGAAACTTTTTGCGTTTCCGATCTTGAACCGTAACGATTTCTTCCATAACTCACTCCATACTCTTTTGGCGTCTTTTGAAAAGGATGACCGAAAAGACAGCCGTCAAAGCAAACAGCACCCAACTGATGATCGCCGCGCAGGATACCATATATCGGTTGCCGAATGCGTCCTGATTGTTCACGTCGTTCTGAATGAGATAATAGACGAACCGCATAAGCGTCAATCCCATCGAGCCGTTTCCGCCCACCGTTTCCCACGAATCGGGAACGATCAAGAGCGCCATGTCGCACGTCAGTAGTCCCGCGCCGATTCCCGAAATAAGCAGATAGAAGGTCGTGGGCGCAATGCACGGAACGGTGACGTGAATAAACTTCTGAAATCCGTTTGCCCCGTCGAGCGCGGCCGCCTCGTAAAGCGAGGCGTTGATGTCGTTCATTGCGCTCTTATACATGACGATGCCGTACCCCGGCGCCTGCCAAATGATGGCGGTGATGATGCAAAGCGTCATCGTTCTGACGTCGGTCAGCCATTTTACATTCGAACCGAAGATCGCGTTGAGAATGCCCGTATCGGCGAACACCCACCGCCACATCATCGCCACGGCAACGCCCGAACAGATGTACGGGATAAAGAACAACACCTGAAATAAGCGCGAACCCTTTAATTTCTGCGCCAAAAACGCGCTTATCACAATCGAAATCGCCAACGTGATGAACTGCGTGCTCGCCACCCAAAGGGTAATACCGCATGCCTTATAAAAATAAGTCGCAACGTCGAACCCGAACAAATCGAATGCATGCCCGGGCACGAAAACCGATTGGAACCCCTCGAAGTTATTCCATTTTATATTCGAAAGATCGTATAAATCGACGTTGCAGAACAGCGCAAGGAAAGAGATGACAAGCGGAAAGATACTGAACAAGATAAATCCGATGAGGGGGATGATCGCCATAATACAAGCAATCACGGCGTGCTTATCCCAACGCTCCCGCCCCACCTGCAAGGGTTTTTTCTTGTTTTTGCGTTTTTCCTCCGCAAACGCGGCGGTTTCTGCCCGTTCCATGCTTATCTCCCCATCATGCGGATACGCATGTTTGCCAATGCTTTATCTGCATCGCTCTGTTTTTCGGAAAGGAAGTCGGTAAGCGTTTTATCGCCTTTTCTGACTTCGTTGTTGAACACAGACGACCACGGCGTAATCCACGTATTGCCGAGGAAGTAGGCAAAGTCGCCGATGTCGCAATTCTGCGTCATGTAAGCCGCCGCCCAACTGTTTTTCAAAACATTCGTTTCATAAGCGGCGCATTCGCCCAAGCCCGCATCGAGTTGATTGGGCGTAAGCACGCCGCTCTTGGCAAGGATCTTCTGCGCGTCGGCGCTCGCCGCCCAAACGACGAATTTTGCCGCCGCGTCGTAATTCTTGTTTCGCGTGTTTTTGGGAAGGAAGAGCGCAGAGGCAACCGTATCGGCGGTCACTCTGCCGACGAACGGCGTACCCGTCGTTTCGTCCTTTTTAAGCTCGCCCGTGTAGATTTCGTCCTCCCCTTTGCCGTTCTTATACGTTTCACCGATGACTTTGAGGTATTCGTTTGCAAAGCCGCTTGCGCCGTTCTTCTGATAGGTGCTGCCGCCCTGATATTCGCGCCACTGCGTTAAGGGAGCAATATCCACGCCGCCCGGCATCGACGCTTTGAACGTGTTTGCGTTTTCGTACGACTCGTTGTAAAACGGGCACTTCCCCGAAGTGAATTTACTCGTTCTGTTCGCCAAACTCTCTGCCGAAACGCCGTAGCCATTTAATCTGGTATCCGCGTATTTCGAAGTCGGAATGGAAAGGCGGTTGAATTCCAATGTTGCGTCGCGCATGGAAGGCAGTACGTGCAGGGAATTTTGAAGGGTGGTTTTAAGCGTAGCGTCGGAATTGACCTTTGCTTTATCCTCGTAGAGGAGCACGTCGCCCGCCTTGTACTTTCTGCCGTTCACCGTGACGTCGGCAAGGACAAGATAATTGTCCTGATCGTCGCCGATCGTAAACTTATAGGCGCCCGCTGTTTCGTCCCAACCGACGCAATCGCCGCCGACCGACCAACCGTAGTTATACCACCACTCCGAAATGTAGCCGTATTCGAAATCGTACTGCGTCATAAACGCGCGCGAAAGGCAACGCGTCTCTTCCCAATTCATGGAGATGCGGTCGTTAAACACTTTATACACGATTTGCCCCGCCTCGTTCTTCGACGTCTTTGCGCCTTCGAAGGGTTTGTGCGATTCGGCATATTCCGCATAGCCGTGCGGCTGAACCTTTGCATACTGCTCGCTCGTTTCGAGTTCGGTTTCCGAAACGGAAATGACGTTGATGCCCGCCGTTTTCATCGCCGCAACGTTATACCACATCACGTGCGGCACATTTGTCATCGGCAAGCCGAGCGTCGCCGTACCCTCGCCCGCAAGGTACTTATTGTTCTCCGTCGTCTGATTCATGCAGAAACGGTTTTTAAGCCCCGCGGGAATCTGATCGTATTCCATGCTCGCTTTCACGTCGGCGGTCAGGTATTGATCAAGCTCCACAAAAAACTTTCTGCCCGTCGAAACAAGTCCCTTGATCTGCGTGTCGCCGATCTGTACAACGTCGTAAGGGTAACCCGACATCAGCGCGTTATCGAGTCCCGAAATCGCGCCGCCGCTACCCGTTACCATTTGCACGAAAACGTTATCCGTTACGCCCTGTCCGCTGTTGTACGTATTTACGAGTTCGTTATAATAAGCGCGCGTATCCGTATCGTCGAATGCCGCCTGATACATGACCACCGTTCTATTGCCTGCCCCTTCCGGTTTTTTCGGTCCGCACCCCGTTGCCGCAACTGCCGATCCCGCAAGAACCGCAAGAACGCCGAACGCCGCAAGATGTTTGAATTTGCCTTTCACTTTTTCCACTCCTTACCTATTTTATTTGCAGGGAACTCACGTAGAAGAGTTCCGGATTGCCGTTGTTATTTCTCCTGCGCATAGCAACCGTAAAGTTTTAACACCGAAGTTGCCACTGCCGCGAAATCCACATAGAATGTGCCGTTTGAAACTATGAAACGTCGCCGTCTTTTCCCTTTAAGCTTTCTCTTCGATTACGCAGCCCGCTTTTTGCAACTGTTCGGTAAAAATCGAATATGTTTCGAGTAACGGATGGATATACGAACCGCCGTGGTTTGGATTAAGTTTATCCTTCGTGATCATCCATCCGGTATCGATATAACGCACCCAATCTTTATCTCTGCACCATGTTTTGGTCTGCGTGTTGACCGAATTGATGACTTTGTTGTGCGAACCGTCGTCGTCCCAACGGGAAGTAATCGCAAAATAATACAGATTTGTCTGCGGGAATTTTTTGTGCAACAGCGTTAAGAAGTGCTGCAATCCGTTTTCTGTTTCCGCCGCCGACTGTCCTGTGCCGATGTTGTTCGTGCCGAGGTGAATGACGATGTTTTTGGGCGCTTTGTCGCCGAACGCCGTAAACACCGTGTTCATATACTGTTCCCAATCGTTCGTAGTCGCCTCGCTGATGCCCGCTAAAAACACGTCTTTGCCGTTGTAGTCGTCGGTGTAAAAATCCGTCCAAAACCAACGTCTGTCAAAGAACGAATCCCCGATAAACACCGTCGTTTTCTCGTTCACCGCAACCGTCGCGCCCGTGGCGTTCCCGTTATCGTCGACCAAAACGCCCTTGCCGAGCATTTTGGCATATTCGGTGTATTTCGGCGTGCTTGCGGCGGGAAGGGTATTGCACGTAACCGTAAACGTCGCTGTCTTGTGGCGGGCGGAACGCACTTTCACCTGAACCGGACCGACCGCGTCCGCCGCGGCTTTGACCGTTTGTTTTTCGGCATTGAGCGTGATCTTTTCCCGATCGTATTCGTACGTCACCGCCTCCGCCTTGCTTGCGTCGGCAAACACAAGCCGAAATTCACTCTCTACGTCCGTCCATGCGGTCACGTCGGCAACGGTCAGCGTGCCGAGACCCTTTTGCGCATAATCGCAGACGGTGCACACATGATCTGCGTCGTAATCGTGCGCGGCTTTATCTTTGAGTTCCGTCGTATCGTCGCAGAGCGGAGCGTGCCAATGATACGTTTCGTCGCTGCTCCACTTCGTATCGTATTCATGCTGCGTATGTCCCGTTTGAGACGGATCTTCTCCGCACGCCGCAAGCGAAAAAACCGCGGACAACGTTATCAGTAAGCTTAAAACACTGCAAATTGTTTTTTTCATAACCGTATTTTCCTTTTCCCTGATCATATTTTGAAAAACAGGGCAAGCGTAAATCTTTCCGTCGGGGGAAACAAAAAAGATTTACGTTCGGCATCCTGTTAATTGTTTTTCTGTTACGATATCACGTAACAGAAATGAAGGGGTACCCCTTCACGAAAAAAAACCACATTTTTTGTTCGCAATTATATTTTATCACTTATGATTGCCTTTTTCGACGCAAAAAGGCATGATTTTGTGTCAAAAGCGTACTGAAATTTATAAAAATCCGCTGCACATAATTGACTTTATACGCAAAAATCTTATAATAGAGTTATGGGAACCAACGTTTCAAGCAATTGGATGCGCAGTTTACAAGAAACCAACCGCGATTTTCCTTCATATTTCCACGCCGAAAAATACGAATCCATCGGCTACAAAGACCATCTTCACCGCAACATCGAAGTATACTGCGTCGTAAAAGGCAGATCGCACGTCACAATCAACGAACGCGAATACGATTTAACCGAAGGACAAGCCGTCGTCATTAACAGCATGCAGATTCATTCTTATAAAAATAGCGAGGGAACTATCGTTTCTTTCTTATTGATAGGATCTAACTATCTGCAACTATTCAACTCGCTGTATCCCGAACGAATCCTCCCCGAATTTTTATTCGATAAAGACGCGAACAAGCCTGTTTTGGAGATGATTGATAGAATTGCGGTACAGTATGACGACTTTGACGCCTTCGAAAGCATGAGCTATTCAAATCTCTTGATTCACCATATCGTGGGAGCGTACGGAACAGAGGTTGCAAAAAAAGGCTCGAAAAGATTTATTTTTTCGGAAATTATTCAATACATTTACGATCATTACACCGAGGATCTGTCCCTTACAAGCCTTGCCGAACAGTTCGGCTATGCGCCGCGTTCGCTCGGTCATATGTTCGGTAAATACGTGAAAATGGATATCCGCAATTTTATCAACAGCGTCCGCGTCGAAAAGGTTCTCGAAATGAACGCCGACCCCGCTTACCGCGATACGCCCATTCTTAAGCTTGCGCTCTCCTGCGGCTTCAACAGCGCTTCGAGCTTCTACCGCGCCTACCGCAAAAATTTCGGAAAAACTCGTTGATATTTTATAACGAACTTCCGCAAGTTCGTTTTCTGCCGATAAAGGATCGAAAGTCTCGACAAATAGTCCACTACTTTTTTATAAAGCACTAAAGAATGCCGTCCTCGAATAAAGGCGGCATTCCTATTTCATGCATCTCTCGATAAAATTTCTTTATGAAACCTCAAAATTAGCTTTGTGTCAATCATAAAATTGCGTAAACCATTATTTATCGTCCCGCAAACCTTTCCAAACAGGTTGGCGCATTCCGCCGCTCTCCGTTTCGTGCATATAGTGCGCCGTGCCGATTAGTTCGGGTTTCAACCAGACAGCATTTTTATATTTCTCGAACCACGGTCGTTTGACCGTGTTCTTTTTTGCGTATTTTAAGATAATTGCCTGTTCCTCCTTGCTCACGCCGAGATACACTTTTCCGCGGCATTGCAAATTACCGTTTTCGTCGTAGTAGCCGAGAATCAAATCTTTGGGTATTCCGTCCTCGTCGGGCTGATAGCCGCAGATAAGCAGATCCTCGTCCTGCATGACTTTAATCTTTATCCAATCGCTCGTGCGCTTTCCGATATGATACAGTCCGTCCTTCTTCTTTGCGACAATTCCTTCCAAGTCCTGCTCTTTTGCAAGATTGAAAAATGCGATCCCCTTTTCTTCGATATAGCGCGAAATGCTCAATCCGTTTCCCTCGCGCACTTTGTCTTGCAAGATTGCTTTACGTTCCATGAGCGGCTTGTCCGTTAAATCTTTTCCGTTGTAATAGAGAATATCGTATGCCGCAAACTGCACGGACTGCTTCTTTGCCGCGAGCTGTATCCTAAATTTATCGCTCATTAAGCTACGTTTTTGCAACGCATAAAAATCGGGCTTGCCGTTCGATAACAAGACAAGCTCTCCGTCCAAAACGATATTCTTTTTCACGCACTTGCTCATTTCCGAAAGTTCAGGGTAGATTGCCGATACGTCTTTGAACCGCTTATTATGCAACACTACGTCCTTGCCAAGATAGGTAATACAGCGAATACCGTCTAACTTTAATTCATAGATATAGGCTTTATCGTCGTACGGCTCTTTGACCTCGTTCAATAGCATGGGAGATATGTTCTTATCGTGAAATAAATCCGCCATTATGCTTCCTTCTTCTTGCTTTTGGGCGCACGCTCGACAGGCGGTTTCGGCTTTTTCGTCAGTTCAAGCGACTTCGTGAGCGCTTCCATAAGGTTGGATACCGTGATTTCCTTTTCC
>CAJUJF010000024.1 GCA_910586825.1 uncultured Christensenellaceae bacterium
TCACAACTCAATTTGCAGGAATCGCCTAGCGGTATGGCGTCAGCTTCCCAAGCTGATCCCGGCGGGTTCGACTCCCGTTTCCTGCTCCAAAAAAGCGCGTATAAAATAATTTTTATACGCGCTTTTGTTATTTCGTTTTCAATCAGTACGGCTGGCACGTCGAATTGATTTTTAAAAACCCCAAACCGTTTTCAAACGACGGTCGCAAAGTATTTCGACTCCGTAAACCGCACGGTCACGTCCGTAAATTTTCCCTCGCGGGAAACTTTCAGCACGAGCGTATCGCCGAGACGGACTTTCATCAACAGATCGGCGACCTGTTGCAACCGCGTGAAATTCATCTGCGTCGTGCCGGACGCGGAGTTCAACGCGGCGGAAATTAAAGTATCCCCTTTCTTCAATCCGGCGGAATACGCCGCCGTGCCGATTTCCACAGAATCCAGCACGATCTTTTCTTCAATGAAAAATTTTCCGGAAGTCTCGTCGTAAACGCCCTTGTCGTCCTCGACTTTGGTCACGACGCCGAGCCGCGCAAGCCGAACGGCGCCTTCCGCCCGATCGTAGTTATCGAGAATGTTCTGCACGACGGACATCGCGAAATTCGAAGGGATCGCATAGCCGAAAGCGACCACGCCGCTCGATTCGCTGCGCGCGTTCACAATCCCGACCAGCCGACCCGCCGCGTTAAAAAGCCCGCCGCCCGAATTGCCGTGATTGACGGCGGCGTCGGTGCGGATCTCCGGAAGACGGATGCTCTGCGTTTCGCTGTCCGCGCGCGCAACGTCGATATACTCCGATTCGACGGAAACGATTCCGCCCGTTGCGGAAAACCCCTCGCCGTCGGGATTGCCCAAAGCATACACGCGCTGTCCGACCGCAATCGAATCGGAATCCCCGATCGACGCCGCCGTCGCGTACACGCGGTTTTCCGCCGTCTCTTTCAAATATTCGCTTCCCGTAATTTTGAGCAAGGCGAGATCGTACTCCATCGCCCCGCCGTAGAATTTCGCCGGAATCGGGCGGGTCGTGCCGCCGTACAGATAGACGTCGATGTTCTTCCCGATCCCGAGTTTGCCGTACCGTTTGCTCACGTTGTAAACGACGTGATAATTGGTCACCACCAGAGCGTCGCCTCTGTCCGTGTCGAGCGAGACGATCACGCCCGAGCCGGAGAGGGTCTCTTCCGTCCCGCTCGTGGGACGGTAGGTATTCTCGATCGCAACGACGGAAGTGAGCGCGCGGTTGATTGCGGCGGAATCGTCTGCCGCGACCGTTCCAAGCTCTTTGAGAAAATCCAGATAAGTACCGCGATAGCCTTCCTGTACCGCTTCTTTATAGAGCGCGTATTCCCGCGTTCCCGCGTCGTAACCGGAACCGAGCCATTCCGCCTCCGTACCCGTAAATCCTTCGGCGACCGCGCCGTCGTAAGGGAAGTTCGCATCCGGCTTTTTTACCAGCCAATCGCAACCCGCAGAGCCGACCGCGATCGCGCCCGTCAGCGCGATAATTACGGCGGCAAGCGCAAATTTCTTCTTTTTCATGTCCACCTCCATCGTGTTACAGCCTTATATGATTACGTACCCGTCGATATCATTATATCACACCGTTTCCGAATTTCCAAACATATTTCGTGAAAATGGAGTGAGGACGTAAAAAGCGCCCGAAACGGGGACAGACGAAAAGAGCGGAAAGACTCTCGTCTTTCCGCTCCCCGAACATTTAAAGGTCGTCGGCATCCTGTACGGGTTTTTCGTATACGTCGTCCGTATTTACGCCCGTATAGCTTCCGAGCGAATCCTCGTAGGATTGCATATCAGCGCCTTTTTTGAAAACGCATTTTTTGCGCTTCGGCATTTACTTGCAGTCCTTGGCGTCTTTCGCGTTCTTCACGTTCTGAGCGCCGTTCGCGCTCTTGTTCTTCGTCGTGCCGTTCGCTTTGTTGTTGATCTTGTTGTTGATCTTGTTGTTCGCCTTTTTCATATATTCTCCTTTTTGAAGGGCAAATGAAGTTCGGTTTCACCTTGTTTCGCGCCGCACAACGGGCAGACTTTCCACGCTTCTTTCGAAGTGTGCATATATCCGCACTCCCCGCAAATCCACAGCATCGGTCGTTCCGCTTTGTAGAGGGAGCCGTCCTTGAACGCCTCGTAGAGATATTCGAAGATGATCTGATGATTTGCTTCCACCCTCGCAACCTGTTCGAATTTGAGCGCGATTTGCTCAAACCCCTCTTCCCGCGCAATTTTCGCAAAATTCGGATAAATCGATTCCGATTCGCTCCGTTCGTCGATCGCCGCAAATTTCAGATTGTCTGCGAGTGATCCCGCATGAAAGGGATAGCTTGCGTCGATATGAATATCGTCTCTGCTTCCCGCATTTTTCAGAATCGCCTCGAAGAAAATCCGCGCATGATTGGTTTCGTTTTTCGCAATCGTACGCACTGTATTTGCCAGCGCCTCCAATCCTTCGCGCATTGCCGCCTTTGCCGTAAGTTGATACCGCATGCCCGCCTGACATTCTCCCGCAAAACCTCTTGCGAGATTGATGCAGGTCTGCGTTTTGGTAAAATCCATCCTTTATCCTCCCTTCGCAAATATTTTGGACGGATTTTGCGCCGTCTATACCTCAACCGCATCAGGAAAGTTTTGGCGTAAAAAAAAGGCGGAACCGTTCCGCCTTTCGAAATTACCGATTTATTCTTTTTCCGTATCGATCAACTCGCCCACCGTGGTTGCAAGCAGTCCGAGATAATCCTCTTCGTTCGAAGTCTCGCCCACGACCGTCAGCACGTCTCCCGCGAACAGCGCGGAATTGCCGTCCGGCACGATGCTCTCGCCCTCGTGTTCCAGCGCGGTGATGCGCGCGCCCGCGGGCCAGAGAACGTCGCGCACCGTTCTTCCCGCCGCGATCGTCCCCGCAAGCACCCGCAAACGGACGGTAATCTTGCGCTTGACTTCCCTCTTCCGCCCCTCTTCGATGAGATCGTCGAGCAGTTTGTCGTAAAGGGGCTCCGTACGGAAAACGTCTCCCGTGATATACCCGATCGCGACGCCGAGAATGGCGGGCAGTAAAAAGGTGAAATTCCAGGTAAGTTCCACCACCATGACGATGCCCGTGATCGGCGCCTTGACGACCGTCGTGAAAAACACCGACATGCAGATCATGATCAAGACGTCCGCATACGCGGGGTTCATGCCCATCGCGGTACAGGCGAGCGTTAAAAGCGCGCCGAGTCCCGCGCCGACCGCGAGCATGGGAATAAAGATCCCGCACGGCACGCCCGCGCCGACGTTTAATACGGTCGCCGCGATCTTCAAGGCGACGACGATGAGAAGGGTCGCCCAGAGCGGAGAGGAAAAAATGCGATTCAAGCCCGAAGCGCCGCTGCCGAGTTCGCTGATGAACCCGTGTCCGCCGCCGATCGCGTACACCGTGATCAGTCCGAACGCGCCCGCCGCGAGAAAGGGAACGAGCATCTTGCCCACGCCTTTGAAGAACGTGATTTTTTGAAACGCCTTTTTGGACAGAAAGAGCAGAAAATAGAACCCGACCGCCGCGACCGAACAGACGATCGCCGCGAACAAGACGTAGAGATAAAAGGAAAAATCGGAGGGATCGACTGCAAATTCGAAAGTGGAAAACACGGCGTCCACCCCGAAGCCCATCAGCGGCCGCAACAGATTGCGGGTCAGCACCGCGACGATCACCGAGGAAAACGCGCAGATGAACACTTCCGGCGTAAACCGCTTGTGCGCCTCTTCGAACGCGAACGCCATTCCCGTGAGCGGCGCGTTGAACGCGACGGCAAGCCCTGCGCACGCACCGCCCGTGATCTGATACCGCCGCACCGTCGCGTTGCGCTTCAACAGATCGCTCGTGCCGTACCCGCACGCGCCGCCGATGGTGAGGCTCGGCCCTTCGCTCCCCGCCGAAAGCCCCATGAAAATGGTAAACAGCGACGCCGCGAACGTCGCGGGCAGCACCTGCCACCACTTATAACGGATCAGTCCGCGCGTCGCGCCCTCCGTCTGCGGGATCCCGCTTCCGCGGATGATGGGCAGAAATTTCAGCACCCCGCCGATGACGACGGAACCGAGCGCAAGCGCCAGAAAGAGCAACGGAATAAACGCGGGATGATCGCGGAAAAACCCGTAATATCCGGCGGCAAATTCTTCCGTCATGGAAGCGAGCATATTGTACAGCGTTACGACGATCCCCGCAAACAGACCCGTAAGCCCGCCGACGACGATAATCTGCGCGCCGTTTCCGGCTTTATTGCCGATACGTTTCACAAAATCTTTCATTCCGATCATTATACTACATTTCACATAAAAAGCAAACGATTTCAGCTTTGCACCGCGTGAAATCGTTTGCCCGTATTTTTAGCCCGCGAATTGCGCGCGGTACAGATCCGCATAAAACCCGTTCCGCCGCAACAGTTCGTCGTGCGTGCCCTGCTCGACGACCCGCCCCGCGTTCATCACCAGAATCACGTCCGCGTTCTTGATCGTAGAAAGCCTGTGCGCAACGACAAAGCACGTTCTCCCCTGCATGAGTTTCGCAAACGCATCCTGCACCTTATGCTCCGTGCGGGTGTCGATATTGCTCGTCGCCTCGTCCAAAATCAGCATCGGCGGACGGCACAACATGATGCGTGCAATGCACAAAAGCTGCTTCTGCCCCTGCGAAAGACTGCCTTCGCCGCCCACGACGGTGTCGTAACCTTTGGGAAGTCGGGTGATGAAAGAATGCGCATGCGCCGCTTTCGCCGCCGCGATCATCTCCTCTTCCGTACAGTCCGGCGCGCCCATGCACAGGTTTTCCCGCACCGTACCCTCTTTCAGCCAGGTCTCCTGCAACACCATGCCGTAGTTCTTTCGGAGCGAACGGCGCGTGATCGCGCGCACGTCGTATCCGTCGACCGAAACGCTTCCGCCGTTCACGTCGTAAAACCGCATCAGAAGATTGATGACGGTCGTCTTGCCGCAACCGGTAGGGCCCACGATCGCGACCCGCTGTCCCGGTTTCGCCGCGACGTTCAGCCTCTTGATCAGCTCGACGTCCGGACGGTAAGAAAAATCCACGTCTTTCAGCGCGATCAGTCCCTCCGCTTTTTCCAGCTCCGCGTTCTCCGCGTCGGAAGGCTCTTCCTCTTCCCCGATCAGCGCGAACAGGCGCGCGGCGCACGCGAGCGCGTTCTGGAACTCGGTTACGACTTCCGAAATTTCGTTGAACGGTTTGGTGTACTGATTGGAATAGGAAAGGAAGGTCGTCAGATTCCCCACGCTGAAAACGCCGCCCGTGGAGATGACAAACATCGCGCCCGCAAACGCAACCGCGGCATAGACGACGGAGTTGACGAAACGGGTAACGGGGTTGGTCGTGGAAGAAAAGAACACGGCGCGCAGCGAACATTTGCGCATCCGCTCGTTCTTTTCGGCAAAGATCTCTTCGTTTTCATCCTCGTGCGTATACGCCTTCACGACTTTCAGATTCCCGATCATTTCATCGATAAACGCCGTCTGTTCGGCGCGCACTTCCGACTGCTTTTTGAACATGGAATAAGTGCGGGAAGCGATGAACTTCGAGCAGAACAGCGACAGCGGCGTAATGCAGAACACGACGAGCGCGATCTCCCAACGGATCGCGAGCATGATGACGAGAACGCCCGCAATCGTCGAAAGCCCCGTAAAGAGCTGCGTAAAGCCGAGAAGCAACCCGTCGGAAAACTGTTCCGCATCCGTCACGATCACGCCGGCGATTTCGCCGTAAGCGCGGTCGTCGAGATAGCGTAACGGAAGCCGCTCGATTTTGCGGAAAGCGTCCCGACGCACGTCGGCAAGCACGTGATAACAGACGCGGTTGTTGCAAAGGCTCATGAGCCATTGCGCGAGCGCGCCCCCCGCGATACAGCCGCCGATCACGGCGAACAGTTGCATCAGCCCTGCGAAATCCACGTTCCCGACGCCGACGATCTTGTCGATCGCCTTGCCGACGAAATAGGGCACTGCGAGCTGTCCCGCGACCGTTGCCGCCGCGAGCAGAACGGTGCAAAAGAGAAGCGCAGCGTACGGTTTGAGATACCGCAGAATTTCCCGAAACGTTTTACGCGACGTCGTTCTGGTTTTCATGCGCTTTCCTCCCCGCGTTCCTGCGAATCGTAAATTTCCCGATACACGGCGCACGACGACAGCAGTTCGTCGTGCGTGCCGACGCCGATCGCTTTACCGTCTTCCAGGACGACGATCAGATCGGCATGACGGACGGAAGAAGTGCGTTGGGAAACGAGAAACACCGTACAGTCGAGCTCTTTCAACGCGCGGCGCAACTTGGCGTCCGTCGCGTAGTCGAGCGCCGACGACGAATCGTCGAGAATGAGGATCTGCGGCTTGCGCACGAGCGCGCGGGCGATCGTGAGCCGTTGCCGCTGTCCGCCCGAGAGGTTTTTTCCCTCCTGCGCGATCTCGCCGTCCAGCCCGCCCTTTGCGGCGACGACGTCCTCCGCCTGCGCGGTCGCGACCGCTTTGATCAGGTCCTCTTCCGACGCGGACGGCGCGCCCCATAACAGATTGGAACGGATCGTCCCCTGAAACAGCACGGCGCGCTGAGGGACGACCCCTACGATCTCCCGCAACCTTTCGGCGGGAACCGCCTTCACGTCCGTCCCGTTCACGCGGACGGCGCCCTCCGTCGTTTCGTAAAAACGGGGGATCAGATTGACGAGCGTGCTCTTTCCCGAACCGGTGCCGCCGAGAACGCCCACCACCTGACCTTTCTTCGCCGTAAAGGAAATTCCTTCGAGCGCGGGCGCGCCACCGCCGCGATAAGTAAACGAAACGTTTTCGAACGAAACGGCGTCCTCCCCTTTCGGTTCCGCCGCGTTGTCCGAAACGGACGACTCGCCCGACTGATCGAGCACCGCGCCGATCCGCTTTTCGCAGGACACCGCTTTCGTGATCGTGAAGATGAGATTCGCAAGTTTTACGAGTTCCACGAGAATGATCGAAAGATAGCTGTACAACGCGATCACGTCTCCCTGTTCGATCCCGCCGCCGTTTACGCGTAACGCGCCGACATAGACGAGCGCGATCACCGCGACGCTTACGAGCACGTAAGTGAGCGGCGCCATGAGAGAGGAGACGAACCCCGATTTTTTTTGCGCGGCGCAGAGCTCCGCATTCCGTCTTCCGAATTCTTCGATTTCGTTCGTCTCGTTGCAGAAAGCGCGGATGACGCGCGCGCCCGCGAGGTTTTCACGGGTGGAGCCGTACACCCTGTCGAGCCTTCCCTGCACGCGGCGGTATAGCGGGATCCCCGCCGCCATCACCGCCGCGACGACGGCGATCAGAAAGGGCAACACCGCGACGAACACGAGCGCCGTATACGCGTCTTTCACGAACGCCATCGCCGTCGCGCCGAACACGATGAGCGGCGAGCGCAACAGCAGACGGAGGGTCATGTTCACGCCCGCCTGCACCTGATTCACGTCGCTCGTCATGCGCGTGATCATCGCCGAAGTGCCCGTCTCGTCGATCTGCGCATAGGAAAAGGACTGCAATTTGCAAAAGAGCCGCATGCGCAACCGCGCCGAAGCGCCGACCGCGGCGCGAGCGGCGAAATACTGCGCGGTAAGCGAAAAGGCAAGCCCGACGATTCCGAACCCGACGAGAATGAGACAGCCGACGAGAACGAACGTCTTATCCGCGCCGTTCGCGCCGTTGATCCCGCGGTTGACGATCGCCGCGACCACGAGCGGAACGACGAGTTCCATCGCCGCCTCCAACAGCTTGAACAGCGGCGCGAGCACCGCCTCTTTCCGATAACCTTTCAAACAGGAATACAGATGTTTCAAAAGAACTCCTTAAAAACCGGATTATGAAACGAACAAATAGACGTAATAACCGACGAAGCAGACGAGCATCGCCGCCCCGCCGATCTTACCGATTTCATGCTTTTTGATGAGCGCGAGCGCGTAGAGCAGCGCCGCCGCCCCCAGCGCGACCAACGCGTCCACGAGATTCCGGTCCGTGAAAAAGGACAGCGGATAGATCAGGGAAGAAATGCCGGCGATCAAAAGAATGTTGAAAATATTGCTGCCGATCACGTTGCCGACGGCGATATCCGTTTCCCCCTTTTTCGCCGCCATGACCGAAGTGACGAGTTCGGGAAGCGAAGTCCCGATCGCGACGACGGTAAGTCCGATCACGCGTTCCGACGCGCCGAAATATTCGGCGATGAATTTCGCGCCGTCGACCAGCAAAGTGCCGCCGCCCACGACCATGCCCAGACCTACGAGCGTCAGAACGATCAAAAACCACAGTTTGCGCTTCATGAGCGTATACCAGCGGGCAATCTTGCCCTTGGCGTGTTCTTTTTCGCGTTCCGCAAGGTTAGGCCCCGACACGGGCGCCTCCTTTTGCTCTTTCAGCACCCGTCTCGCCTTTACGAGCAGGAGCGCCATGTATCCGACGAACACGGCGAGAAGGATCAAGCCGTCCCACCAATCGAGCGCCTGTCCCCAGAGCCCGAGCCCCACGACAAGCGCGCTCGAAAAGAGCAGAACGGGCAGATCGAGAATAAGGGAATTCCGCGCAACGGGGAGATTGTGAATGAGCGCGGAGATACCGAGGATCAGCAGAATATTCGCGATATTGCTGCCCACGACGTTCCCGATTGCGATGTCCGTCGAATGACGGATCGCGGATGCGACGGACACGCACAGCTCGGGCGCGCTCGTCCCGAACGCGACGACGGTAAGCCCGATGATCAGCGGCGGGATCTTACACTTCCCCGCAATCCCCGCGCTGCCGTCCACAAACCAGTCCGCGCCTTTGATGAGCAAGGCAAGTCCCAAAATCAGTAAAACGACGTTCCAAAAAAGTTCCATACCCGAAAACACCTCTCGCAAAACTATATTTTTGCCGAAAGTCTCGTCGTTCATACGAACCGCCGTAGACACGCGACCTACCGATCGCGGGGTATGTTGCCACGGCGAAAGGACTACTCCCTTTCAACGCAAAAATCGTATCATGAAAACGCAGAAATGTCAAGCGCTGACGCGCCCGTACGCGTTTTTCAGAGCACGGCTTCGAGCAGAATTTTCAGCCCGATCACGATCAGAACCACGCCGCCCGCAAGCCACGCTTCGTCCGAAAAACGGTCGCCCGCTTTTTTGCCGAGCCCTACGGCGAACGCCGAAAGACAGAAGGTGATCGACCCGATCAGCGCCGCGCAGAGCGTTACGGAAAACGGAAGCCCGAAAGCCGTCTCCGCCGCGAGAAAAGTGATTCCGACGGCGAGCGCGTCGAGGCTCGTCGCGATCGCCTGCGCGAACAGTTTTCCCGCCGTAAGCCCGCGCCTTGCTTTCCGCCTGAAAAGAGGTCTGACCGCCGCGCCGTCGCCGCGGACGCGCTCCGCTATGTAATCCACAACCGTCTTGCCGCCGATGAGTCCGAGAATCGCAAACGAAAGCCAGGGCGCGATATTCCCGACGGCGGAAGAAAACGCCGACCCGCCGTAATAGCCCAACAGCGGCATGCCGAACTGAAAGAGCGCGAACACAAACGCAACGGAAAACCACTTCCCGGCGGACATTTCGGGTTCGTCGATCCCGTTCGTCACGCTCACCGCAAATGCGTCCATCGAGAGCGCGACGCCGATCAGAAATATTTCGAAACCGCTCATCTATCCCTCCCAAACGATCCTTGCGCGGAAACAAAAAAGACTTACGCGCAAAAAAGATGCGCATAAGTCTTGCCGTTTCAGATAACACCCGCGGAATGCCCGCAATATGTGGACGTTACCGCTTCCGCCTTGCGGGCGAAAGCCGACTACTCCCCTATGACTATATTACAGTATATCCGAACTGCGCCGATTCGTCAACGGTTTTGCGGTCAATATCCGTATTTTTTTCGCATGGCGAGAAAAAACGCAACCGTGACGGCGCAAGCGAAAATATCGGCGAACACCGCGGAAAGCCAGACGCCGTTCATACCCAACAGCACGGGCATCAGCAAAATCATGCCGCACTGAAACACAAACGAGCGGATAAACGAGATCGATGCGGACACAAGTCCGTTGTTGAGCGCGGTGAAGAACGCCGAGCCGAACACGCTCACGCCCATCAGCAGATAGGCGAACGAATACAACCAAACGCCGTTCCGCGTGAGCAGAAACACCTCTTCCGTCGTGGCGAAAATCCGCGCAAACGGGATCGCCAAAGCTTCCGAAAGTCCCGTGAGCGCGATCCCGAGAACCGCGATCACGACGAAACACTTCTTCCGCAAATTCTTCAATTCGTCCCGATTTTCCGCGCCGAAATGATACCCCACAACGGGAGCGATTCCCATGGAAAACCCGAAAAAGATATTGAAGAAGATATTGCTCATGTACATGATGATCCCGTATGCGATTATGCCGTTATCGCCCGCCAGCCGCAAGAGCTGTACGTTGAACAGAATGCTCACCAACGAAAACGAGATATTCGACAGCAGTTCGGAGGAGCCGTTGGCGCACGCCTGAAAAAAAGCCTTCGCTTCGAAACGGGGTTTCGCAAACCGGAGCAGGCTTGCGTTGTTCCGACGCGCGAAATAGACGATCGGCGCAATGCCGCCCACCGCCTGCCCCACGACCGTCGCCGCCGCCGCGCCCGCAAGCTCCCAGCGGAAACCCAAAATGAACAACGCGTCGAGCACGGCGTTCGTAATTCCCGCCGCAACCGTCACGAGAAATCCGAGCATCGGCTTTTCGGCGGTAACCATAAAACTCTGGAAACAGAATTGCAGCATGAGAAAGGGAAGCCCCGCAAGCAGGACGGTCCCGTACAACACGCCGTTTTGCACCGCTTCGGCAGAGGCGTCCCGCCCGAGCAGTTCCGCGACCGGACGGACGACGGCGATCCCGATCCCGCCCAGCAGAACGCCGAGCAGGGAAATCGCGATCGCAAAAAAGCTGAAATAACCGAGCGCGCGTTCCCGATCGCCTTCGCCGAGGGTCTTGGCGATCAGCGCGCTTCCGCCCGAGCCGATCATCAATCCGACCGCGCCCAGAATCATGATAAAAGGAAAGATCAGATTCAACCCCGCGAACGCGGCGTCGCCCACGGCTTTGGAGACGAAAACGCCGTCCACGATCGAATACACGGAAGTAAACACCGCCATGATCACGGAAGGCAGCGTAAACCGCAATATTTTCTGATAGGTGAAATGTTCGGAAAGTCCGATTCTTTGACGTTTCATGTTTCCTCTGCATAAAAAAAGCGCGCCGACGGATCCGAGCGCACTCGACGTCTTATCAACGCAGCGGCTGCGGCACGCGCGTTCTCCGACGATTTGATTCAGTATGCGATATTATAATAGGTGTCGCGAAATAAGTCAAACGTTTTCCGCGGGGAATATCTCCAAAATGCTTTGCGCGCGGTTGAGCGGCACGGGCGCCGTCTGGCGGGAACAGCTCTCCACGCGCAAAACGGTCGCGACGCATTCTCCGCCGCCGAGCGGAACTCTTACCCGATCGCCCGCTTTCGGTCTGAAAACGGGCGCGAGATACCAACGCGGCGTTCCCTCCGCATCCACCTTTACGAACGTGTAAATCCCGTCGTCGGCAATCACGCCGCCGCTGAGCGAATGAATCATGTGCTTCCCTCCGATTTTAAAACAACGGCGCAAACAGTTTCGCGATTTCGCAGATACCGCGCCAGACGACGCTCTTTTTCGCGTCCGCTTCCGTTTGCAACGCGCTCTGCGCAAACGTCCGCTCGAAATCCTCTTCGAGCTGTTTCACCGCTTTTGTGCGGTACATAAACACGGCGTCTTCGAAATGGAACAAAAGAGAACGGTAATCGAGATTGATCGTTCCCACGACGGCCGCCTCGCCGTCGGCAAGAAAGCTCTTCGCATGAATGAACCCCGGCAGGTACTCGTAAATCCTGACCCCGCCTTTGATGAGCGCCATGTAGTTGGAGCGTGTCAGCGCGAACGGGATCTTTTTATCGGGAATATGCGGCGTGACGATGCGCACGTCCACTCCCCTCTGCGCCGCAAGCACGAGCGCCTCGCGCATGCGGTAATCGATGATCAGATAGGGCGTCGTGATCCATACCGATTTTTTGGCGCTGCTCAATATGTTCAGATAAACGTCCTCGCCGATCTGCCTCTCGTAAAGCGGACGGGGCCCGTCGCCGTACGGCTGTACGTAACCCTCGCCCTCGAACCGTTCGTACGAGGACAGCAGATAACGGGATACGTCTTCCGAAACCCCGCGTTGCAAATCGTACAAGTGCAGAAACATCAGCGTCAGATTCCGCACGCCCTCCCCTTCGAGACGGACCGCGGTGTCCTTCCAATGCCCGAACGGGCGTTTCAGATTGACGTATTCGTCCGCAAGATTGATCCCGCCCGTATACCCGATTTTCCCGTCGATCACGACGATCTTGCGATGATCGCGGTTGTTGTGAATGTTGGCGACGACGGGCACGAAGGGATTGAACTTCACGCACTTGATACCGAGCTTGCGCATGGTCTTGTGATAGCGCATGTGAACCTTGCCCATGCAACCGATATCGTCGTACATCAACCGCACTTCCACGCCCGCGGCGACGCGATCTTTCAGCGTTTCCAAGATCCGCGACCAGAGCTTGCCTTTCGCGATGATGAAAAATTCCATTAAGATATACGTTTCCGCGCGCGACAGGTCGCCGATCAGCCGCTCGGCGTATTCTTCTCCGGAAGGGAAATATTCCGTCTTTGTGTTTGCGTGCAGAACGGCGTTGTACGAGGCGAGCGCTTCGCTCGTATCCGCCCATCTTCCGAGCGCCGCCTCCGTCTCTTCTTTGCCGAGCGCGCGTTCGTGATACGGCTCGAAATTGCGAAGCAGCAACGCGTACTGTTTCCGCGCGCGCTTGCCGGGACGGTTGGAAGAAAATACGAGATACATTGCAACGCCGAGGATATTCAGCGCGGTGATGCATACGATCCAGGGGATCTTGGTTTCGGGAACCATGTCGCGGTTGGCGGCATGAAGCACGGCGATCACGAGCGCGAGCCAATCGAGTAGCACAATGCCGACGCGGACCGCCCATTCCGTTTTCGGAAAGAAATAAACGATCGCGATATTGACGCCGTAAAACGCGGCGATGAAAACCGCGACGGAAAGCAGGAACATAAATATAATGGTAAGCGCAACAAACGAAAAACGGCTGAAAATCTTTTTAATCAAAATCGCTCCCCCTTTCCGAATTATATTCCAAACAGCCGCAAGGCAGGACCCGCACGCCGTATGCGCCCGCAAGCGAAACCGGACGCGGCGAATGCAGCCGCCGCAATCCCGAACAGCTTAAAAACGCTTCGGCGGAGATCGCATCTGCGTCCATGCCGCACAGGTCGATCTCGCGGATTCCGCCGCAACCGTAGAACGCATGCTCCCCGATCTTTCCGCCCGTCACCCGCAATTTTTCCAGCGTCTCCGGAACGCGGAATTCCGACCCGTCCGAAAAGAGCCAGACGAATAAATCCGCGCCGTCGCCGCCCGATGCGTACGGATCGCTTCCGATAAAACCGAGCGTAAGTTCCCTCAGCGCAAGGCAGGGCAACAGCGCGCCGCGATCGGCAAAATCGTTTCCGCGCACCCGCACGCTTTCCGCCGACGGAATCCCCGCGAGCAAGCGTCTGCCGCCCGCCGTGTCGCGATAGAGCGCGCCCGCTTCGTAAAAATAGGGCGCGCATGCCGTCACCGTTTCGATCGCCGTTCCCGAAAACGTCTTTGCAAAAACCTCCGCATCCGGTCTGATTTCCAGCCGCGTCGCGCCCGTGGACGCCAGCGCGGACGCGGACATGCCGCCGCTCAACAGCACCGCGCGCGTGCCGACGGCGGAAGAAACGCGTCCGATCCTGTCGCCTTGCCAGACGAAAAATCCGCCTGCGCACCAGACCGTTTCTCCGTACACGCGCCAGAGCGCGGCGCGTTCCAGCCTACCCGTGTCCGAGGCGGAGACCGAGAGAATCTCGCCCAATCCCCCCGAACGCAAAGCCGTCTCCGCCGCGGAAAATTCCGCAGAAGCGGCAACCATGCCCGCGGTCTGCCCGTTCAGCAGCGAGATCGCCCCGTTTTCGCCGATCCCGCCGAGGTAAGGATACGCCCGATCGTAATTGAGAACGGAAACGCTCCCGTCCGCCCAACGGCATTCGTACGATTCTTCCGCCTCCCCCGTGCGCGTCCCCACGGGAAGGAACAAAAGCGCCGTCCAGACAAGCGAGAACGCCGCGGTCAGCGCCTTGCGCAGGAAAGCTTTTTTGTTCGGTTTCATTCCCATTTCAGGCGATGCAGTTCGCCCGCCGCGGCAAGCCCGCCGAACCCGTTCTGCCGCAATCCCTCGTAGACCGCGATCGCAACGGAATTGGACAGATTCAGCGAACGGCTTTCGCCGATCATCGGGATCCGCACGCAGTCCTGCGGGCGGGAGACGAGCAGTTCTTCGGGCAACCCGCGGGTCTCTTTCCCGAACACGAGAAAATCGCCCTCCCGATAACGCGCGTCGGCATAACACGTCTTTGCCTTGGTCGTAAAAAAGAAGAACCTTGCGTTCGGATTTTCCGCAAGCAATTCCTCGAAATTGTCGTGCAACGTCACCGTCACGAGATCCCAATAATCCAATCCCGCACGCTTTAAATAACGGTCGGAAATTTCGAATCCCAACGGCCGCACGAGATGCAGCCGAGAACCTGTCGCCGCGCACGTGCGCGCGATATTTCCCGTGTTTTGCGGAATTTCCGGCTCGACGAGTACGATATGAAACATTCTGCGGCTCCTTTAAGCTCTAAACGATTCCGATGTTATTGTAGTCTTTTTTTTGCCGTTTTGCAAGAAGAAATCGCCGTTTCCCGAAAATTTCACACATATTTAATTTTACGAAAAACGCTTGACATCCTATATTCGAAAGTTTATAATGAATTTATCCGACTCGGTTCGGATCCCACAAAGATTATCCCAAACCCATATTTTTTCTCATTATAAAGCCGCGCAAGAATTTGCGCGGCTTTATAAGTAAATTCCCCGCGGACTCCCGCGGGGAATGTTCGTTTCCGTTTTTTCCGAAACGCATTTATCTGAGATAGCTTCCTCTCGCGCTTTCGCGAACGCGGTATACCTGAACTTCTTCGCCCGTATTCGCATCGAGATAAATCACGTACTGTTCTTCGCCGTAGTTGCAAAGGAATTCGTACGCAAGCACTTCCTCGCCGTCGACCGGAATGAGCGCAAGATGCCCTTTGCCCGTTTCCACGACGGAAGAGATCATCGCGCGCACTTCCGGTTCGGAGAGCTGCGCCGTCGCGTTCACGCCGCTGCCGCCGTTGAGGAGATACCCTCTCGCTTCCATGCCGACGACTCTGCCCTTCGATTCGCACACGCGGATCCGGATCATCTCGGAATAGGCGCGCACACCGTTTTCAAGGCTCACGTACGTGATGTCCGCAACCATTCCCGCATCGGAAAGCCATACCGCTTCCACGTTGTCGATGCCGAGATCGGAAAGGAAATCGCGCGCAAGACGGTCGCAGGCTTCGAGGTCGAAATTCTTGTCCTTGCAAATTTCATAGGTGTCGAAGAAAGCGAGTTTGCCGCCGTTCTTCGTAATCTGCGCATAGATTTCAAGATCGTTTTCATCGGTCAGAACATAGTTATAGCACGCCATGTCCTTCGAAGCCGTCTCGCCCGTATAACGGACGTCTTTCACGTGATAGCCGTTGAAATACCCGCGCACGAGCTCTTCCGCGCGCTCCTCGGTGACGACTTTCAGCTTTGCAAGTTCGTTGTTGCCGACGTTGCCCTCGCCCGAGAACGGCGCGTCCACGATGTCTTCGGGTTCTTCTTTGGAAGTCTGTCCCATTTCGCCGAACTTCTGCGAAACGCTTCCCTCGCCGCCTTTCAGGAATTTGCGGAATTCGCCCGCGTCCATCGTCGTGGCAAGATCGTTCAGTTCGTTGTAGAGTTTGCCGTTCACGTTATACAGATAAGAGATCGTGTTCTTTTCCGTTTCGGTGAGCGATTTTCCCGCCGCCAGCTTCGAAAGCAGGGTGCGCGCATAGTTGCCCGTTTTGTTGACGAACGCGGAGATATCCGTGCTCGTCGCCGCGTCTACGGGAATCCGTTCGAGCGCGCTTTCCATCAACGCGCTGTCCACGAGAATCTGCGTGAGCAGCTTCCGCTGTTCGTGACGACCCGAAGAAACGCGGAGTTTCGAAAGATTGTCCTCCATGTCTTCGGAGACAGAAACCATTTCGTAGAGGGTGGAACGGTATCCGTTTTCCGCGCTGATCGTCATGTCGTTCATGCGGAATCCGCCGGCGGTCACGACGGTCGCGAGCGCAAGGCAGGCAACGCCGAGCGAGATCACCGCCGCAAGCCAGCCGCCGAATCCGGGCGCGTGTTTTCTGCGCTCCGTCTTCTGCGCGCGCTTGTGCTTTTTGTCCTCCGCTTTGCGCGCACGCGCCGCTTCTCTCGATTTCATTTTGTTTTCGCGCGCCTTATCCTTCGCCTCTCTCTTCTGACGCTTTAACGCGATCCGCTCTTTCTTTTCGCGCGCAAGACGTTTTTGCTTTTCCGCCTTGTTCTCGTTTTTCAGCATTTCGCGGCGGGCGTTCTTTTCCGCGCGGCGTTCGACGCGCTTTTCTTTCAGCGCCGCTTTTTTGTTTAATTTGCTCTGTTTCCGCTCCGCGCGTTTCTTTGCGATCATCTCTTTTTTCGCGAGCTTCTTTTCCTGCAAACGCGCCTTCTTTTCCAACTTCGCCTGTTTGAGTTCGGCGCGCTTCAACAGCTTCTTCTCTTTCTTTTCCGCGCGCTTTTTCGCGGCTTCGAGCCGTTTTTCCGCCGCGGCCTTTTCCTTTTTGATCGCCTTTTCCGCACGCTTACCCGTCTTTTTAACGGGCTTCACGCTCTTCTTTGCCGTCGCCTTATTCGCGGGCTTTTTCGCGCTCTGCTTCTTTGCGGTCGCGCCCGACGCTTCGGAGACCAGCTCGTTCTTTTTCGCAGTGCGTTCCACTTTTTCCGCGCCGCTCGATACGTTTTTTCCGATTTTCTTTTCCATGTCTCCTCCTTAAATGGCAAATACGTGTTTGCCGATGACCGTCACCGTCTGACGGTTGAATATCCAGGCGCTGGTCGCAACGGCGGGATTGTAATAGTAAAGACATCCGTAAGTGGGATCCCATCCGTTCATCGCGTCGCGCGCCGCGTCGTAAGCGGTCTGATTGGGTTCGAGATTGATCTGTCCGTCGGCAACCGCCGTAAACGCGCCCTTCTGATAGACGACACCCGCGATCGTATTGGGGAAAGACGAACTTCTTACGCGGTTCATGACCACCGCGCCGATCGCAACCTGTCCCGTGTAACTTTCGCCGCGCCCTTCGGCGTAAATCGTCTTCGCCAAAAGATACAGATCGGACGAAGTGTAGTTCGACGAACCGCTCGGTTTCCTGTTCGGTTTATCGAGAACATCATACGAATCGTTCATGCCGAGCGCGGCGTAAGTCGCCTTGCCCACAACGCCGTCCGCCGTAAGACCGTTCTTTTTCTGAAAAGAAATAACCGCTTTTTTCGTGCCGGAGCCGAAGATTCCGTCTACCGCGCCCGAATAGTAACCCCATTGTTTCAACCTGCGCTGAACTTCTTTCACTTCGCCGCCCGAACTTCCCTGACGGAGAACGGCGGCATCTACGACGAGTTCAAGCGCCGTATCGGCTGCATCTTGCGAACGGTTTGCGCTCGTTGCCGCGATTCCCGCAGCCGCAGTTACGGAAAGCGCAAGCGTCAACGCGCCGATTGCCAAAAACTTCTTCATAATTTCCTCCTATGCGTAATGTGCGCAAAGCGGAAAATATTATGCGAAACTGCGTGAATTTTTATTTCTTCCGCGCACGCCGTCCTGCCGTAAACTTTTCCCGTAAAACCCCCTCCGCGGAATCGTTCCGCAAAGGGGGTTTTTCAATCAAACCGTTGCATTTCGCCGCCGATTTACGGCGTTTTTACGATCGGTCTGCCGATCGGTCCTCAACGATCAGGCAAAAAATTTTCTGATGATCTCCGCGATCTTGCTCTTATAAATCACGTTGGCGTTGCCGCCCGTAAAACACAGCGGCGGATAGACCACGCACCACCAATTATCCCCTTTTCCCGTGCCGAGTTCCAGAATCAGCGCGTCGTAAACGCCCGCTTCCAACGTAACGCCGTCGTACACGCGCGTGGGAAACTGCTCTGTGCGAAGGCTCGCCTTTGCGCCGTAAGTATAACCGTTTGCCCGCAGTTCCCGTTCCGCGACTGCGGAGATTTCGTCGAGCTTGCCGCCGATTTTTGCGATCGCCTGTTCCTTGGTCGCGCAATCCGCGACCGTGGGCGTCAGAAATTCCACGACCTTATCCCGCACGCGGTACTTTACCGCCTGATCCGTTTCCGAATTGGAATTTGCACGGATATGCACCCGCAAATAGGAGGCGTTTTCCCCCGAAGGACGCTCTCCGCCCTGTCCCGCAAACGCGAAACAAATTCCTATGATCACCGCCGCCAAAACCGCTATTACCGCAATTTTTTTCATAAAAAACACCTCCGCATTGACACGGAGGTTATTGACTTATGATTTTATTTTTATACCTGTAACCGAATTTTTTCGAACAACTTCATTCCGTGCCCGTAATCACGCCGCCGCCGAGACACTGCGTTTCGTCGTAGAGTACGGCGTACTGACCTTCCGTAACGGCGCGCTGGGGTTCGTCGAAAAAGATCTTCAAAGAGCTATCGCCCGTACGCTTCACCCGCACGCCCTGCTCGCCCTGACGGTAACGGAATTTCGCCTTGCACGCAAACTCGTTGCAAGACGGTGCGTTCGGGATAAAATTCATCCCCTCTACCGTACAGGAGTCGGAATAGAGCGGGCTTTCGTCGCCGTGAGAGACGTACAGCACGTTGTTTCGTAAATCCTTTCTCACGACAAACCATCTGCCCTCTTCGCCCTTTTTTCCGCCCAGATCAAGCCCTCTGCGCTGACCGAGCGTGTAGAACATGAGTCCGAGATGTTCGCCGACTTCCTCGCCCTCCAAAGACAAAATTTTTCCGCGCCGCGCGGGGAGATAGGTCTGTAAGAATTTGCGAAAATTCCGCTCGCCGATAAAACAGATGCCCGTCGAATCCTTTTTTCGGGCCGTTGCCAAGCCGTTTCGCTCCGCAATCGCGCGCACTTCGCTCTTTTCCAGATCCGCAAGCGGAAACAAGACGCCGTCCAACTGCGCCTGCGTAAGCTGATTCAAAAAATACGTCTGATCTTTGCCCGCGTCTTTTGCCTTTAACAGGCGGTGAACGCCGTCCGCATGCATAATCCCGCAGTAGTGTCCCGTGGCGATACAGTCCGCGCCCAATTTCAAAGCGTAATCTTTAAACGGCCCGAATTTGATTTCGCGGTTACACAGCACGTCGGGATTGGGCGTTCTGCCCGCGGCGTATTCCGAAAGAAAATACGAGAACACCCGTTCCGAATATTCTTTGGCAAAATTGACGGTATAATAAGGAATATCCAGCAAGCCGCAAACCCGCCGTACGTCGGCAAAATCCTCTTCCGCCGTACAGACGCCGTCGGCGTCCTCTTCTTCCCAATTCCGCATAAACAGCCCGACGACGCGATAGCCCTGCTCTTTTAACAGCAGCGCGGCGACCGAACTGTCCACCCCGCCGCTCATTCCGACGACGACCGTCTTAGCCATAAAACGCTGTTACTCCCGAAAAATTTTATTTTATTTTACCATATTTACATAAAAATATAAAGCATTTTTTTGCGGAATGTGGTATAATAGCTTCCGTTACCGACCGAAGATACGACGGATTCCTTTTTTCGGGAAAAACAAAACCGATATTTTGCACTCGTAGCGCAATTGGATAGCGCGTCAGCCTCCGACGCTGAAGGTTGTGAGTTCGATCCTCGCCGGGTGCACCACCAAGACACACGCAAAAGGAGCGTACAAAACTCTTTCGCGTGTGTCTTTTCTATGCGAAAATGTCCCTTTCAGGGCTTTATTGGGATAGTGTCCAGCGAAAAGGAGCTTGCCCTGAAAATAATAAAAGCGGACGGACGTCCGCTTTTATTATCTGTTGTCGATTTTTTCGGGATACATATCGTGGTGCGAAAGCCTGTCCCAGGCTATCTGTTCCCACTTGGTCCCCTTTTTTCCGTAGTTGCAATAGGGGTCAATGGAGATTCCGCCGCGTGGCAAAAACTTGCCGAATACTTCGATATAGGCGGGATCCATTAAATCGATAAGATCGTTCATAATTATGTTCACGCAGTCTTCGTGAAAATCGCCGCGGTTTCTGAACCCGAAAAGATACAGTTTTAAAGACTTGCTTTCAACCATCTTTTCGCGCGGAACGTACGAAATATAGACCGTGGCAAAATCGGGCTGACCCGTAATGGGGCAAAGGCTTGTGAATTCGGGACAGTTGAACTTTACGAAATAGTCCCTTCCGGGGTGTTTGTTTGCAAACGTTTCCAAAACGGACGGGTCGTAAGTCTGCGGATATTTCGTGTTGTTGTTACCGAGCAGGGTTATACCTTCCTTTTGTTTTTCTCTTGGCATATTATTCTCCTTTTATTGCAGGGTCTTCTATTCCGTTGGCTTTAAATGCCGCGGCGCGGTCGCGGCAAGTAGCGCATACGCCGCAAGG
>CAJUJF010000025.1 GCA_910586825.1 uncultured Christensenellaceae bacterium
TTGAACGTGACGAAGACGAGCAACGGCTATTACGCGATGCTGTCGTGGGAGATCGAAACGCTGGAACTTGCGTTGCCGCAGGTGCCGGAAGAAGAGATCGTATTCGATCAGACGAACGCGCCGAACTTATTGGAACTACTGTTTCCTGACAACGAGTTTTTCTGGAACAACTGGTCGGATTACGTGACGGTGAAGGTAGAATACACGGACGATATCTATTCGAGCGATCGGGAGTTGCTGGACGGGTTTACGGCGGAGAACGCGGGAAGATATTATCTGACGTTTACGGTGATAGATCCGAACAACGTGAGTTTCGAGGACGGAAGTCTGGAACAGACGGTATCGGTGGACGTGAATCCGTACGTGATCACGATCACAGGCTGGAACAACGGACACAGACCGATCTTCGAGCCGGAAGCGGTGCCGAGCGGGTATTACGAGCTGGTGTACACGTACGTGGATCCGGAGACGGGAGAAGAGAAGACGACGACGGTGACGCCGACGGCGAAGAACATCGAGTATACAGCGCGGGTGCGTGTGAAAGAAGAACTGGAAGGGAACGTGACGATCGCGTGCAAAGACGGAGACGAAACGCTGTTGGAGCACAAGTTCATTTTGACGGATACGTTGCCGCAGGATTCGAAGCCGATCAAGATCCCGGTGCTGTCGGAGACGCAGTTGACGTATAACGGGAAAGCGCAACAGTTGACGCTGACGCCGTTCGACAGCGACTTTCTGGAAATCTCGGTGACGAACAAGGGTGAAGTGACGGGGAACACGGTGACGTTGACGAACGCAGGCACGTACGAGATCACGATCTCGTTCAAAGCGGGGAGAAAAGGACACTGGGACAGCGAAGGAAGCATGTACCACGAGACGCAGGTATCGATCACGTACGAAGTGGAAGTCGGAAAGCTGTATATCCCGTTGTCGTGGAAGACGAATAAGGGAATCCCGGAAATCGAACTGCCTGAGGAGTACGCGAGCCTGAAAGTGACGTACGAATTCCGCGACCCCGCGACGGGGAAGACGGTAATGAAAGAGGCGTTGGTGAAAGATACGAACTATCAGGTAACGGTGACGCTGAAAGACGGAGAGAACGTAGAGTTCGAGTACGAGGACGAGAACGGAGAGCGGAAGACGGGAGTGAGCGCGGTGAACGAGTTCACGTTCAAAGTGTCGAGCAACGCTTTGAACGAACTGTTCGGTCTTCCTGACGATTTCCCGCTGTGGCAGATCATCGTGATCACGGTATGCCTGATTCTGTTCATCATCTTCATGATCCTGACGGCGAAGAAAAGGAAGGAGAAGAAGGAAGCGGAAGAGGAGATGAAAAAGTACCGGGAGGACATGGAAGAACTCTCCGAAGAATAACCGGAAAAGGAACCCCGCGGTCGATATTTCGTCCGCGGGGTTTTCTATCGTCAGAAAAAACAAAGTAAAATTACACATAATACTGAAAAGCAATAGAAAAATTGTGATAAAAATAAGAAAATCGACTTAATTTTTAAAAATTTCGATAAAAAAACTTGGAAACAAGAAAAATATATAGTAAAATAATAGTGTATAGGTGTTTGTGTTTCTTGCCGAAGCGGAATCGCAAATGCAAGAGCGACAAAAAGAGAAGAGCGACATAGGAGAGATTTTATGTTTGGAAATAAGAAAAAGAAAGGAAGCGCTCAGGTGCGTTTTAACCGTATGAAAGTCAAGGGGGGGGGGTGCTATTTAGCTGAAAACCGCGCCCGTATTCTGTCTGCGATTTTGGTCGCAATTTTAAGCGTACTGCTTTTTTTGGCGGGCGCTTTTTCTATGTTCAAAAAAGACTTTACGGCAAAGGCGGTCTCGATCGGTTCCATAACCTTGGCCGATTACGATACCCGTTCCGACGGGCTCGTGTTCGACGGGGACGAATTGCAAAAAATATACGACTTGCTTACGGGCGTGCCCAATTCCAAGATTACCGACGTCGAGGCGTTGGGGACAAAGACTTCTGCGGATTTCCGCGTTTTAAACGGCGGGAATAACTTAATTGTTTCCGTTGCCGGGAAAGATTGGTTTGCAACCTATTTGTCCAAAAGCGGAAACGACGCGATTCTTACGCTCTGGCAAAAGGATTCCTTTAATACCGCCGGATACGCTGCATTTATCGGCAGTACAAATAATGATGCTTATCCCGCTTCTATGTACGGCACCAGCAAGATCCGTGCCGTTTCGCTCAACAACGGCGGGAGCTATGCCGACAGTTCGAGCCATTTAACGACATGTACGCCGCGTACGGATCGCTATTATTCGATATTTACGGTTCCGAACATTGCGGGAAGTTTGTACGACTACATTGCCGTTCCCGCGGATTTGGCCTGGCAAGCGACGGTCAGTAATAAAATCAACAACAACGCTACGTTGAATCTGAATAACGATGCATATTCGACGTCGATGCCGAATATGCAGCCCGGTAATCATCAGTCTAAAACGGGATACGATGCCTGGAAAAACGATAAACTTTGGCTTGTCGCGCAGGGGGAAATCGGGAGTTCTAGGGCGCCTGCCGGCCTTTGGAAAACGGACAGCACAATGTTCGCCGATAAGAATTGTTGGGAACGTTCGTCCGCCGGAAGCATCTCAAACGTTAATCCTAATTCCGCGCATAATCTAGGCTCTTCGGGAATCAACGTTGATACGGCGCTAGGCATCCGCCCCGCGTTCCACTTGAATTTATCGAAAGCGGCAAAGAGCGTTGTCCAAACGGCAACGGTGCCCGACATTCCCGTACAGACCTATAACGGAATGGAACAGACTTTTGATTTTATGACGATTTCCGGTTATTCAGCCGATCAAATGAAGATCACGAATATTGTCTATGACGGAACGTTGCCCGCGGGCGCGGGTGAGCCCTCCGTTGTAGATCCCGTTGTGCCCGCAACGTCGGCAACGAAGGTGAAGTTCACCGAAGCGGGAACGTATACGGTTACTTTCGAATCGCTTTTGGAGACGAGGGCGGACGGAGGTAAAACGAAGTGGCTTTTCGGGCGGGATCCGGACAAGACGACCGACACCGCAACGCTGACGGTGAAAAAAGCACAACTCGCGACGCCGAGTTTCGGGACGGGCGCAAATTCTTCCAAGCCGTTCAACGGCGCCGATCAGACCTTTAAGGCGAGCGATTATCCGAACAAAAACGTTGCCGCAACGAGTTCGGTTGCGTATCCGCGGAATCCGCTTTCGGTGAGTTTTAAAAAGGACACGACCGTTTTATCTCCGCAACCGACGATCAAGGAGAATGCGGACGGCACGCTCGAATTGCAAATGCGCGATGCGGGGAATTACGGCGCGGAATTTTCGATCGCCGATGCGGTGAATTATGAGTGGGCGGACGGAACGAGCACGCCGAAGACGGTAAATTTTGAAATAACCGCGACAGCGCTCACGTTATCGTATACGACGACGGAGAATAACGTATGGGGTTGGGCGGCGGACTCGGAGAGTTCGTCGGGTACGATCACGGTGTCGGGGATTTTCAACGGGGACGGGACTCAGAGCGCGGACAGCGTGAATTTGAAGCTTGAAATATCGGACACGGCAGGCGGGAAGTCGTATATCACGGGAGTAGACAACGGAGACGGTACGTATACGTTCACGGTGGACAAAGACATATCGGTGTTCGGGGGTTCGTACACGACGGGCACGTACTATTTAAAACCGGTACTGAGCAACGGAACGGCGGGCACGCACGACGGGAACTATGAATTGAGCACGGCGTTGAGCGGACTGAACAACGGATCGGGGTATAAGCTTGTGATCGGGACGGCGGGGGCGGGCTTGCCGTCGTATAGCTGGACGTACACGGAAGACGGAGGAACGGATCAGGCGCTGCCTGCGGACGGGAAGCTGACGTACAAGTTCAACGGGTCAACGACGACGGGGGTAGTGTACGAACTGACGGTAGACACGACGGATTTTGCGAGCGCGTATATCGCGATCGACACGTCGAAATACGACAACGGATACAAGAACCGAAGCGCGAGCGTGGCGGGGAAATACGTGACGACGGTTGCGTTGAAGACGACGGACGGGGATCACACGTTCCCGGCGCCGGGCGGCGGCACGAGCACGACGAGCGAGATCACGATCGAATGGGAGATCGAGAAAGCGAAATACGATTTCACGAACGTGAAATGGCAGTACACGGACACGGAAGGTAACACGAAGAACTATCCCGCGCGTTGGGACGCGGACAACGGGGTATGGGAGTATCTGGACGAAAACGGAGACGCGGCAGGCGGAGACGCGGGGATCCCGTGGTACGGGGAGAACTATACGCTGACGCTGACGGGCTTGCCGACGGGCGTGACGATCACGAACCCAACGGGCGCGTACACGGGAAATAAAGAGAAATTCATATCGGCGAACGGGTATACGGCGGAATGTACGGGCGTGAGCGGAGACAGCGCGAACTACGAGAGTATCCCTTCGGGACTATTGAGACTGGATTGGAAGATCGTAAAAGGGAAAGTGGTGATCCGGAGCAGTACGTGGACGACGTCGCAGCAGGGAAGCGACTCGAACGTGTTCTACGTTCCGACGTTGCAGAACGTATCGGGAGTGGAGTACGAGTATTACGATCTGGGCACGACGGCGAACAGCCCGGGTCCGGGGACGAAGCTGGACGGGTTGGACGGAGTGACGTCGGTACTGGGTACGAAGCACTACTACTACGTAAAAGCGGTGGTGGCGTCGGGGGTATCGTCGGACGGAGTGACGCTGTGGATCGACGCGATCGAAATCGTGGACGAAACGGATCCGGAACCGAAGTACGGGGCTTGCACGAAGTCGTTCGAGACGGGAGACAACCGAACGGCGGTACAGATCACGCTGAGCGGCGCGCCGTACACGTACGACGGGAAAACGCACGGGGAACTGAAAGACGGCAACAACGGGGGAGAGTTGGAGATCAAAGTGGGGAGTAACGCGTTCCCTACGTCGCGGTTCACGGTGCAATACTACGTATACGACGCTGGGAACGCAGCGGAGCACTATAAAGGGGAACTGCTGGGCGGCGCGCCGAAGGACGCGGGAAGATACGTGATCGAGATCAAACTGACGGCGACGGCGGAAGAGGATTATTACGCGACGGACGAATATTTCGATTTCGAGATCAAGCCGTACGTGCTGGATATGTCGCAGGTGAAGTGGGGGTATCTGGTCAAGGACGAAAACGGAGCAGAGATCGAAGTGGAATACAATCCTTCGTCGCCGATGCAGTTCGGGTTGGACGAAAACGGGAACGCGATCAAACACAACGTGATCCTGATCGGACTGCCGAAGGGAGACAAGAACGGAGACGCGGCGGAGCAGTTATTGGCGCAGATGTACGAAGAGAGCGGACTTGGGAACGACGGAAGCGATGGTACGCGTCCGCAGGTGATCACGTACAGCGGAAGCCGCGACGAAACGGCTGTGGCGACGGGAGGAACGTCGTATAAGACGAAAGCCGTGCTGGCTGGGTTAGGGGGTAACTTCAAGTTCGGGTCGTTACCTGCGATGTTCGCGGAGGACGCGGGCGCTGGGGGATATTCTTCGACGCAGGAATGGAAGGTGGAGCCGAAGAAGATCAACGCGCCGAAAGACGACGACACGCATTCGTTCACGGGCGAGACGCTGGATATTCTGACGTACGCGGGACTGAATCCCGAAGAGTTGGGGTTATATTACGAGATCACCGCGATCACGTATTACGACGCGAACTTCGAAGCGCATACATTGTACACGAACCCGCATGCGGCCGGGAACCCGCAGCGTCCGACGGAATCGGAGATGGAGGAGTTGAGAGAGGCGTTGGCGGGGATCAAAGCGGCGGGAACGTATATGGTGACGGCGCGACTGATCGACAGCAACAACGTGAAGTTTTTGGTGAACGGAGTTGCGGGAACGGCGCCGAGTTATCTGGCGCAGATCGAGATCCAGAAGATGCGTGTGACGGTAACGGGCTGGACGAATCCGTCGACACCGAAGAACAACACGCCGTGGGAGGCGAACTACGAGAGCACGTTCCCGACGGGACTGATTGAGAACAAGATCACGGACGAGAGCGGGAAAGAGGTGAGCGAGAGCGAATGGATGAACGGCTGGAACAAGACGTTCTACCAGACGCTGAGACCGACTGCGGGGAACGAAGAGAATATCGAGATCGTATATGCGGAGGGAGTCGAGGAAGAGAAGAGCTTCAACCGCGGAGACGAAGAAGGAGTGATCTACGGGGAGATCGAGAAGCCGACGTATACGGGCGCGACGGGGGGAACGGTGAACGAGAACGGAGTGATGGAGACGACGTTCAACGGCGTTGCGCAGAAACTGATGCCGAGTGGCATGGAAGAGTTGTTGAATAACGGCCGTTTGAAACTGTACGCGGTGGACGAAGAGGGAAACGAGACGGAAGTAGGTGGGGAGTATTTCTCGCCGACGAACGCGGGGAAATACAAAGTAATCGCGCGGATCAACGGAAACTTCAAGTGGAAGGACAGCAAGGACAAGAGCGATCTTATATTCGAGTTTGAAGTGAAGAAGGCGCAGGTAAAGGCAGAATGGGACACGAGCGGGAAAGAGCCGGTGCTGAAAGTACCGGAGGAATACGCGGGATACGTGGAGTACGAGTACCGAGACGAAACGGGGAAGGTGTTGACGAAGGAAGAGTTGAAGAGCGGAAAGAACTACACGGTGACGGCGAAAGTGAAGAACGATCAGAAGGGGAACGTGGAATTCCTGTTCACGGATCTGGAAGGAAACGAGATGATCGGAAGCGAGCTGGAAACGCAGTTCGAGCTTCCGGGAGGGCTGTTCGGACTGCCCGAGGACTTCCCGCTGTGGCAGATCATCGTGATCACGGTATGTCTGATTCTGTTCATCGTCTTCATGATCCTTGCGGCAAAGAAACGGAAAGAGAAGAAGGAAGCCGAAAAGGAGATCAAGAAGTATCAGGACAGTCTCAACGATCTTGACGATCTGCCCGAGGATTAAAGAATTGATGCTCCCCGCCTTTTCAAAAAAGGCGGGGAGTGCTCTGTTTTACGCGTCGGTTTTCCGAAAAAAATGCGCGTTGCAAACGGAAAATTTTCCGATTGTTACCTGAATTGTGAAAAAATGACGAAAACGACAAATATTTTTTACTTTTTTTTGATTTTATTGTTGAAAGGGATTGATATTCGGTACAAAAAAGTGGTAAAATGAATATGTGTATGATTATAAGCTTTTCCCGATCCCGTTTTTGCGGGGATTCGGAATCGCATTTCCATAACGACGCGGAAATAACGTCCGCGCGAAGTTTCGAGAAATTTACCTGGGAGGAAGAAATATGAGTTTCGGGTTGCTTACGTTCTTATTCGATATGAAAATCTGGACGTTTATTGCAATCGGGTTTATCGCGCTTGCCGTCATCGGGCTGATTATATTTTTCGCCGTGATCGGCGCGCGTAAAAAAGCGTTGGCGGGCGTGGACAACGCCGCGCGCGAATGGAAAGCGGGCGCGAAGGACAGAAAAGCCAATGCCGAGCGGCAGGAAGAAAAACGCCGTCAGCGCGAGCAGGAGCGTCTGGAAAAACTGAAAGAGGACGCGCGTCAGCAGGAACTCCGCCAACGGGAGGAGGAACGCAAAGAAGCCGCGCGCCTGAAAGAAGAGGAGCGGCAGGAGGCCGCCCGTCAGCGGGAAGAAGAACGGCGTCAGCGCGAAGAGGAGCGTCTGGAAGCGTTGCGTCAGAAAGAAGAGGAGCGGAAAGAGGAACAGCGCCGCCGCGAAGAAGAGCGTCAGATGCGCCGCGAGGAGGAAGAACGCCGCCGCGAGGAAGAGCGCGAACGCCGCGAAGAGGAGCGCAGAAGAAGAGAGGAATCGAGAGAGGCGGCAATGCTTCACCAAGCACCGCCCGTCAATCCTTACGGCGCGCCGCCGATGGGCGGAATGCCGCAGTACGGCGCGAATCCGTATGCGGCGAATCCCTATCCGCCGATGGGCGGAATGCCCGTGCCGCCGGTCTATCCTCCGGCGCCGCCCGTATACCAGCAACCGCCCGTGTATCAGCAGCCCGTGATTCAACCGGTGTTCCAACAGCCGCCCGTACAGCCCGTGTATCAGCCTGCGCCGCAACCGCCCGTTATCGTCATGGACGGCGCGCAGCAGCCTTTCGTGGTCGGCGGACAGCCGAAGAGCGAACCGCAGGTGATTATCGTGCAGTCCGGCGACGACGGCAGAAGCAGAAGAACGCAGGAGTTGCTCAACGAGATCGATCGCAGGAGATGATAATTATAAAATAACGCCCGACGAATTCCGTCGGGCATTTGCTTTGTTTTGTTTTATAATTCCGCGATCGCTTCGATTTCGGCGAGCACGCCTTTGGGCAACGCTTTCACCGCAACGCAGGAACGCGCGGGTTTTTCCGTAAAATGTTTTCCGTATACGCCGTTGAACGCCGCAAAGTCGCCCATATCGGCAAGGAAGCAAGTCGTCTTTACGACCCGTTTCAGCGAAGTGCCGGCTTCTTCGAGCACCGCTTTCAGGTTCATGCAGATTCGTTCGGTCTGCGCTTCGATCCCGCCCGTCACGACTTCTCCCGTCGCGGGATCGATTGCGATCTGCCCCGAAGTAAACAGCAGTCCGTTTACGGCGACGGCCTGCGAATACGGGCCGATTGCGGCGGGTGCGGAATGGGTGTGTATTTGTTTCATCGTCGTTTCCTCCCGATTAAGAATGGCAGATACGAAATCCGGCTTGCGTCAGTTTTTCTTTGATCTGAGCGATGTGTTCGAAATTGCGCGTTTCGATGTCGATCCGAAGGAAGCAGCCGATGACCGCGCTTCCCGCTTGCGCGTGCTCGTGGTGTACGCCCGTGACGTTTGCGCCGCAGCCGGCGATGATCTGCGAAACTTCCACGAGCTGACCGGGTTTGTCGAGCAGTTCGATATTCAGCGTGCATTGCCTTCCGCTCATGATCAGCCCGCGCATGACGACGCGGTTCATGATCGTAACGTCGATGTTTCCGCCGGAAATCAGACAGCACACTTTTTTGCCTTTCAGTTCGGGGAGTTTCCCCGCGAGTACTGCGGCGAGCGGCGTCGCGCCCGCGCCTTCGGCAACGATTTTTTCTTTTTCGATCAGCGCGAGAATGGCGGTTGCGATCTCGTCGTCGTTTACCGTTACGATCCCGTTCACGTATTTTTTACAGTAGTCGAACGTGCATTTCCCCGGCTGTTTTACGGCGATGCCGTCCGCAATCGTCGAAACGGAGGAGAGGGATTCCACCTTTCCGTCGCGCAGAGAGTTGAGCATGCTCGGAGCGCCCGCCGCCTGTACGCCGTACACCTTCACCTTGGGGTTTACGGCTTTTACGGCAAACGCAACGCCGGAGATCAGACCGCCTCCTCCCACCGGCACGACAATCGCGTCGACGTCGACAAGCTGGGAGAGGATTTCCAAACCGATCGTGCCCTGTCCGGCAATGACGTCTTCGTCATCGAAGGGATGAATAAATACGTAACCCTGTTCTTTTTGCAGTTCGATCGCGCGGTTATACGCGTCGTCGTATACGCCGGGAACGAGGCAAATCTCCGCGCCGTATCCGCGCGTTGCTTCCACTTTGGAAATGGGCGCGCCTTCGGGCAGGCAGATCAGAGAACGGATCCCGTTTTTGCTCGCGGCGAGCGCGACGCCCTGTGCGTGGTTGCCCGCCGAACAGGCGATGACGCCTTTTTTCTTCTCTTCCGCGGACAGTCTCGAAATCTTATAATACGCGCCGCGGATTTTGAACGATCCCGTCTTTTGCAGATTTTCCGTTTTAAGATAGAGTTCGTAGTCGAACGAGAGCTTGCTCGCGCGGATCACGTCGGTCTTGTAGATCGCGTTCGAAAGAGTTGCCTGCGCGTCTTTTATCTTTTCGAGTGTCAGCATAAAGATTCCTTATTCGGGCGTTATTTTATACAATTATACGCAAATCACAAGGACTTGTCAATCATCGGCGTCCGGCTTTCTTTGAGTTGGGGAAGATAGTTCTCGAAAATGATATTGTCGCAGTATTTGCGCGCGACGGCTTCCTCTTCGGGGGAGCGTACGGTCCAACCGAGTTTCAAGCCGTGAAATTTTTCGGTGGATTTTTGCGGATAGTCCTGAAAATTGTAACTGATGAAGTCGGGCTTTACCGATTTGTTGAAACTCATGTTTTTGATCGCGCGCGCCTTGATCCGCCAGAGGGGAGAACCGTCGAAATCCGATTTTTTCGACTGCGCGGTCGCAAGCACGCCGCACGGGATTTCCGGCCGCAGGGTTTTGAATTCTTTGACGTAGAAGGGGTTGAAGCTCTGTACGGCGTATTCGCCCGCATAGCCTTCGAGCGCACGGACGATTTTTCCGATAAACGTCTTTCTGTCCGTTTTCATGTTCTTGATTTCGAGCAGCAGAGGGACTTTCCCGCCGAGCAGTTCTAAAAATTCCGAAAAGAGGGGAATCCGCTCGGCGGTGTTTTGGAGCGAAAGTGTTTTCAGTTGCTCTGCCGTCAGCGATTCCACCCTTCCGTTGCGTCCAGTCATGCGAACGAGCGTGTCGTCGTGAAAGACGACGGGAACGCCGTCTTTCGAAAGCCGTACGTCCGTTTCGATCGCATAGCCTGCTTCGATCGCTTTCAGAAAGGCGGGGACTGAGTTTTCGGGGATCCCGTTTCCGTGCAGTCCGCGGTGCGCAACGGGAAGATGATTTAAAAAGGTCTGTTTCATAAGAATATTTTATCAAATACCGCGAAAAAATGCAATAGCGGTTGCTATTTTTGCCGAAAATCATTATAATAGAAACAAAAAAACTTGCCTGCAAGGTTTTTTGAAACGCCGTGTTCTGAATATGAACGCGGTATTTCGCGAAAAAACGGCGGCGCGCAGGCGATGCAAGGGATCTTTTTCGGTCTGCCTTGCCGCGTTATTCTCCGATCAAGGAAAAAAGTTATGTCCAAACCCAGCAAATATTTACGTAATTTCTGCATTATCGCGCACATCGATCACGGCAAAAGCACGATTGCCGACCGCATTATGGAGCTCACCGGACAGGTGAGCAAGCGGGATATGGAAGAACAGCTTCTCGACAGCATGGATATCGAGCGGGAGCGGGGGATCACCATCAAGCTCACGCCCGTCAGAATGTTCTATACCGCGCTCGACGGAAACGAATACGAATTCAACCTGATCGATACGCCCGGTCACGTAGACTTTACTTACGAGGTCAGCCGTTCCCTCGCCGCGTGCGAGGGGGCGATTTTGGTTGTGGATTCGACGCAGGGCGTGGAGGCGCAGACGCTTGCCAACGTCTATCTCGCGCTCGAAAACAATCTCGAAATCGTTCCCGTTCTCAATAAAATCGACCTGCTTTCCTCTCGGATCGAGGAGACGAAAGCGGAGATCGAAGAGGTCATCGGGTTGGACGCTTCCGAAGCGCCCTGCGTTTCCGCAAAAGAGGGGACGAACATCCGCGATATTCTGGAAGCGGTCGTCAAACTCGTGCCGCCGCCCGACGGCGATACCGAAGCGCCGCTCTCCGCGTTGATTTTCGACAGTTATTACGACAACTATAAGGGCGTCATTCTCTTCGTGCGCATCAAAGACGGTTGCGTGAAAGTAGGGGACAAAATCAGGACCTTTCTTTCCGAACGCACTTATGACGTGACGGAAGTCGGCGCGTTCGCGCCTCATTTGCAGCCGAAGTCTTCCCTTTCGGCGGGGGAAGTCGGGTATATCGCGGCGAGTATCAAGTCGATCGAAGACGTCGCCGTGGGCGATACGGTGACTTCCGCGTCCAACCCCGCGCCCGCGCCTCTGCCCGGATATAAAAAAGTTCAGCCCGTCGTGTTCTGCGGGATTTATCCGCTCGACGGCAGTAAATTTCTCGACTTGAAAGAGGCGATCCTGAAACTGAAACTCAACGACGCCGCGTTGATTTTCGAACCGGACAGTTCGGTTGCGCTGGGGTTCGGTTTCCGTTGCGGCTTTTTGGGGCTGCTGCACATGGAGATCGTGCAGGAGCGGATCGAACGAGAGTTCAACCTCGACATCATCACGACCGCGCCGTCCGTTTCCTACCTCGTGCATAAGACGGACGGGACGGATCTTTACGTGGACAATCCTTCCCATCTTCCGCCGCCGTCCGATATCGAGAGCATGGAAGAACCCATCGTAAAAGCGGAAATCTATTCCCCGCCCGATTATCTCGGCGCGATCATGGATCTGTGTCAGGATAAGCGCGGCGCGTTCAAGGATATGACCTATCTCGACGAACGCCGCGTGAAGCTCGAATACCGCCTGCCGCTCAACGAGATCGTGTACGATTTCTTTGACGAGTTGAAGAGCCGCACCAAGGGATACGCGAGCTTCGATTACGAGATCGCGGGGTATGAAAAGAGCAAACTCGTGAAGCTGGATATTCTGCTCAACGGCGACGCGTGCGACGCGCTTTCGACAATCGTACACGAAGACCGCGCATATTCGCGCGGAAGAACACTTTGCGAAAACTTGAAAGACGCGATCCCCCGCCAACTTTTCGAGATCCCCGTGCAAGCGGCGATCGGCGGAAAGATCATTGCCCGCGAAACGGTCAAGGCGGTCCGGAAGGACGTGCTTGCCAAGTGTTACGGCGGCGATATTACGCGGAAAAAGAAACTGCTCGAAAAGCAGAAAGAGGGCAAAAAACGCATGCGGCAGGTCGGTTCCGTAGAAGTTCCGAGCGAAGTGTTCATGGAAATTTTGAAGACGAACAAGGACAAGAAGTGAACGGCACCGGCGCAGACGGGGGGTTCGATGAAATTTGACGAAAGCGTTTACGAATATCTGAAAACGGTTCCGCGCGGCGCCGTCGTCACTTACGGGATGGTCGCCCGGGCGATCGGGCGTCCCCGTGCGGCGCGGCAGGTGGGCAACGCGTTGCATCGGAACCCGTATCCGGTCGTCGTTCCCTGTCACCGCGTCGTGAACCGCGAAGGGCGGCTTGCGCCCGCGTTCGCGTTCGGCGGTTGGGAAGCGCAGGCCGCGCTTCTCCGCGCCGAGGGCGTGGAGGCGGCGGACGGTTACGTCGATCTCGAAAAATATCTGTTCAGAGGGTGAATATGGCGGGGATTTATTTACACATTCCGTTTTGCAGACATAAATGCACCTATTGCGATTTTACTTCTTTTCCCAACCGGCTGAATTTTGCCGAAGCGTACATGGCGTGCCTTTATAAGGAAATCGAAAAGCGCGGCGAAGAGTTGAAGGAGAGGACGTTCGACACCGTGTACTTCGGCGGCGGTACGCCTTCCGTGATCGATCCGAATTACATATACGGCGCGATGAAAAAGATCGCGCAGTGTTTCCGTCTTGCGAAAGACGCGGAAATCACGATCGAAATGAACCCCGGCACCGTGAACGAAGAGAAAATCGCCGTATACAAACGCGCGGGAATCAACCGTTTTTCCGTTGGCTTACAGACGGCGATCGACGCGCAGCTTGAAAATTTGGGCAGGATCCATAACGTGCGCGATTATCTGTACTGCGCGTCCCTTTTGAAAGGCGAAAATTTTTCGGCGGACATCATGCTCGGACTCAAAGGGCAGACGGAAGAGGACGTCCGCAAGACGGTGGAAATCGCCGCGGGGAGCGGGGCGACACATATTTCCATGTACGCGCTCACGCCGGAGGACGGAACGCCGATTTACACCGATTACCTCAACGGCGAACTGCCCGATGCGGACGAGGTCGCCGCGCTCTACGACTACGGCAGGGCGTTGCTGGCGGAAAAGGGATACGCCCGATACGAAGTGAGCAATTTCGCGCGTAAGGGCTATGAAAGCAGACACAATTTGAACTATTGGCGGCGGGGGGAGTATATCGGATTCGGCGTATCGGCAAGTTCGTTCATCGGCGGGCGCCGTCTGACGAATACGCTCGATCTGGACGAATACATCAAATGCATCCTTTCCGGATTTCTGCCCGTGGTGGACAGCGCGGAAGTTTCGCGGGAGGATGCGAAGTTCGAATTCGTGATGCTTGCGCTCCGAACGGCGGAGGGGCTATCCGCGGAGAAATACCGCAAGGAGTTCGAGACCGATTGGAAAGAAGATTTTTCGAAAGCGTACGCCAGGACGGCGAAATATCTGGAAGAGAAAGACGGGCGCGCCCGTATCTGCGACGAATATCTGTTCGTACAGAACACAATTTTGTCGGAATATTGAAACGTAAAACAACCCCCGAACGAAGATTCGTTCGGGGGTTTGTGTTTACCAGAGTTTATCGGGATCGAACCCGCTCATCTGCACGACTTCGAAATACTTCGAACGGGCGATGTCCCGCGGCACGACGACCGCGCCGCCGTTGGAGTCGATATCCAACCCGAAATTGTAAAACGCCTGCCATACGATGTGCGCGCATTGCGTTTTTTTCGCCGTCCGTCCGTTTTTGCATTGGTCTTTGGGGGACAGCACGCCCACGGTCAGATCGTAGGGGATTCCGATCAGATTTTCCGCCGCCGCGTCCGCCACTTTTTCGGGGTCGACGTCTTCGCGGTATTCCGCTTTCAGCCGCAGAACTATGAAGTTGGAAGAGTTGAGAAACCATTTCAGACTTCCGATTCCGCTCGGCTCGCTCGGGGTAAAGGATTCGATCGTGGTTCCGAGCCGCGGATTCAGAACGATCGCCGCATGACCGTTTCTCCAACCGAACGTGTGACAGGCGGACGAGAGAATGATATCGCCCTTTTTAAGGGTCGCGGCGGGGGCGGAGTGTCCGTCGGCGAATCTGTCGTGCGGGGTCGTGACCGCCTCCATATTGTGTTCGATTTCGCCGCGATAGAAAAATTCGTCCTGAAATTCTTTGAGCTTTTCCGCAAAGTCTTCGTACGTTTTCAGTTCGTCGAGCGCAGGCCGTCCCAAGCCCGTCTGACGGAACAGAGCGTCGTAATTCTCGTCCGTCCAATCTTCGGCTTGCGCGAGTTGGGTAAGATCGGTTTTCGGGTAGTCGGGAACAAACCGCGCGGAACGTTCGCATGCGATGCTGCACGCCAATAAAGCGGTTGCCGTACATGCCAGAAATATCAGGATGCCGAGCAACACGGAAAGAATTCTGATTCTTTTTCCGTACACGTTCTTTCGCATGGTCGTATCTCCGGTCTCTTTCGCAGCGATCGAAGCGCCGTCCGGAAACCTTGCGGGAAAGTTGTTCCACTTTAATCATTATACCATATTCCGTCGATTTGTCAAGCCCAGTAAAAAAACCGCCCGTGCAGGGCGGTTTCGTCGCTTAGTTTTCTCTGCGGGCAAGGACTTCGCCGGTTTCGCTGTTCAAAAGCAGAGAGATCGTTTTTCCGTCGGTGTCCACAATCCCGACGTAATAGTAATTGGTGTTCCGTCTCAGTAGCCGCACGTAAAATTCTCCGAAAAATTTTCCGTTTCTCGTCATGCGGGCAACGGTGTCTTTTTCTTTCTTCAAAGCAAAGTCGAGCGCCTCGTCGACGGAGATCGTGTTTTCGTTTTTGACGGAAGTCGCGGTCAGCTCCCGTTCGCCGCCGTCCCAGACGATGCGCATCGTCACGCTCGTTTCGGGGAACGCCTCTACGGTCTGCGAATAAAAGTAATCGCCGCGCGTGTTCCGGAAAGAGGTCTCGCCGCCCCAATCCTTTTCTCCTTTCACGTAAACTTCGTATCCGCCCGCGGCGCGTTCTTTGGGGATCAGCGAAATTTCCGCGATCTTGCCCGTGGGGCAGGCGATGCCGTCCGAGGCGTAGGGGTATTCGCGCGAGGTGCAGTTTAGCGTTACGGTAAAATCTTCCGTTTCGGCGCAAAAAATATCTTCGCGCGCTTCCGAAATGTGATCGGTGTAATCGTAACCGCCGCATGCGGTAAGCGCCGGCAGCAGCGCGCCGAGCAGAACCAGACTTAAACAAGATTTTTTCATGGTAATAGATATATGAAAAATTGCGTCGAATCATGACTTTATTTTCTTGATTGTTGTTCTACAATAGGCTCCAGAGCACCAAAGAGGGCGATGGTGCGGAGAATGACAACATCGAACTCGGATTCAAAAAGACGATTGAACATATCGCCTTTATGAAAGAGTTTACCATCACAAAGGAGATGGCGGACGACGCAAAATTTGGTATGGGTACAAATATGAAAGCAAAGCCTAAGGGCTTTGTCCGTGCGTACTACAAGACCCGTACCAAGCTCGCGGCGTGGGCTCTCGCACACGCGACCGATTCCGAGGGTAAATTCAACAAGGCACTCGTTGACCTCACCACGGGCGACGGTAAGCCTGTTTTCCATTCGGCGCACCCGTTCAAACAAGACAAGTTCAAAAGCAAGACGCAGAGCAACTTTTTCTTTAAGAAAGGGATTTGCGCGGACACCGCCGCGTTTGAAAAGGCTCTCGGACAGCTCGCAAACAAAATGCGCAACTTTAAGGACGAGAACGGCGAGACGCTGGAATATGTGCCCGACACGCTCATTTTGCCGTGCAACAGACCCGACCTCGAACAGATTGCCAAAAAGGTTATCGGCTCGGAGAGAACTACGGGAACGGACTACCTCGGTTTATAAACTCAATCATTTTCCGCTTGCAAACAAGCTGAGCGAAAGCACTTATGAGCCTGTATGTACGGCTATATGAACAGCAACAGCGCGGCTGTGCAAACGGGTAGAACGGACGGCGTAAAAACCGCGTCGGGCTCCGAGGAGAGCAATACGGACGGAAAGCACGCTTGCAAATATCGCGGCATTGAAAATCCGTGGGGCAACGTGTACAAGTGGTGCGACGGTATCACTTTTGACGGTACAAAAATCTATATCTGCCTTGACCCGAATCATTATGTGAGCGAGAACATGGCGGCACCGTATTTCTATGTGGGTGAAAGGGCGGACGGCGCAAGCTATCTAAAAGAGATTTCGTACTTTGACAAATTCCCTGCGCTCGGTTACGCAAGCTCCGTTTCGGGCGGCTCCGATTCTACATACTATTGCGATTATGCTGTTGCTTACGGCGGCACGGTGCTGTGTGTCGGCGGCTATTGGTACTATGGGACTTTTGGCGGTCTCTGGTCTTGGTACGGTAGCCTTGACGCGTCGAGCGCGGGCTCGAGCGACGGCGGTCGCCTTTGTTACAAGCCTCTTTGAGAGGGATTGCTAAGGGGGAATCCTCCCCCTTAGCGTTATCTTTAATTCAACAACAATTTATAGGGTAGTGTGTGTGGCGGTGCTGTATGTCGGCGGCTATTGGAACAATGGGACTAATGGCGGTCTCTGGTATTGGAACGGTAACAATGACGCGTCGAACGCGAACTCGAACTACGGCGGTCGCATTTTAATCTTAAAGCGGTCTATGGAGCACACACAATCCTTGCCCCTTGGCAAAAAACACTTCGACAAGAGGGCGGCTTGCCGTTCTCACAATACTTTTGGCAAACATCATTTATCAAATGCGTTTTGTCTGTATAGTCGGCGCGATTTCAAACGGAATAGGCGCGTTGCTGTTTAAGTGGGCGGCGCGATTGTCCGAAAAGCCCGATAAAGATAAAAATAGCGGAGGTGGCGGCGATGGCGGAGCCGATTAAGCCGATAGGCGAAAAGAAAGACGACAAGCCCTCGGTGGGGAATGTCGTTGAGGGTATGCACAATACAAAGAGAAAAATCGCAAAAGGTTTTCTCAATAATTCGGGAATAATCGTAGGTGTATTTCTCGTATTCGTCGTAATCGTAGTTTTTACTACGGATATACAGCTTAGCTCGTTTGCCGATTGGACTAAGCTCGGGCTGGCGTTCTTTGTCTTGCTCTTTTGTTCGTATTCGATGTACATAAATTTCTCCGATACGGGTATGCGAGCAGGCAAGGAAAGCGAGGCGTATAAAAAGACGCTCGGAGAGTATGACACGCTGAAAAAGAAAATTATATCGGACAAACAGCAAGGGCGGTTGCTTGAATTTTGCAGGCACTTTATCATAGACGAACTGCAAAGCACACGCCACGCGATTATATCCGATGTAGGGCTTGATTTTAAGCTCTACAAGGAAAAATATGTCGGTATGAGTAAAAAGGCGTTAGCGCAGGTTGCGGAGCTCACAGAGCCGCAAAGAAAGGCTATTATAAGAGCAAACAATGTAAAGCCGATAAAGCTCACGCCCGAAATGATTTTTAAGCGCGGCAGGGGTGCAGGGCGGCGCGTTCCGCTCGATACGAATCCTACCACGAAAAAAGGCATAGCGTTCGGCGTAAAGTTTATTAAGATTTCGGTTACTACATTATTGACGAGCATGAGAGGTAAAAAATACACCGCAAAAGAAAAGCAAAAAGCCCTCAATTTATGGC
>CAJUJF010000026.1 GCA_910586825.1 uncultured Christensenellaceae bacterium
CACGACAAATAACGGAATACCGAAATCTTGTGTCCTTTTCGGGTTTCCACCACTTTGGACGTCTATACTCACGCAACTTTGGAAGCGCAAGCGGATGCAATTAACAAAATCCAAAAATTCTTTCAAAGCGACGGTAATTAGCGTGGACAAATCGTGGACAACGAAAAGCGAACAATCAATATGTAGTACAAAGTTAGTGTTCAAAACACAATATATTGTATTAAAGAGGCAAAAATGAAGATATGTGCAGTAATTTGCGAATACAATCCCTTTCATAACGGACACCGTTACCAGCTTTCCGAAATTCGGCGGCTGAGCGGTTGCGATAAAATTCTTTGCGTGATGAGCGGCAATTTCACGCAGCGGGGAGAGCCCGCCGTATTCAACAAGTACGTTCGGGCGCGGCATGCCGTCGCCTGCGGCGCCGACGCGGTCATCGAACTGCCGACGGCGTTCGCCGTGTCCCCCGCCGAACTGTTCGCGCGGGGAGCGGTGCATATCCTCTCCTCCATTCCCGCGGTGGAAAAACTCGCGTTCGGCTGTGAAAGCGGCACGAAAGAGAGCTTTCTCGCCGCCGCCAAAGCGACGCTCACCGAGGACAAGCAATTCAAAACCGCGCTCAAAGAAAACATGAAAGACGGCACTTCTTACATCCGCGCGCGGAACGAGGCGCTCCTTTCCATGAACGCGGACGTGGACGAAAGCCTGCTCTCTTCCCCCAACAATCTTTTGGGGACGGAATACTGCCGCGCGCTGCTTTTGAAGGGAAAACCGATTGAACCGCTTCCCATTCAGCGCGTCGGAGGCGGTTACGCCGACACCGCGCTGTTTAAAGATTTCTCTTCCGCGACCGCTTTGCGCGCCGCGCTCGAACAGGACGGCGGGATCGCGCGGAACGGCGGCGTGACGCGGAAAACGCAGAAAGCGTTGAAACGCAACATGCCCGAATTCGTGTATCGGGAACACCTTTCATACCGCCCGCTTCCCTACGAAAAAGCGACGCTGTGCGCGCTTCTGCGCGCTTCCGCGGACGAGATCGCGGCTTGCCCCGACTGCTCGGAAGGCTTGGAAAACCGACTGGTCGCCATGACGAGATCCAACCCCGATTACGACGATATGCTGAAAAAGGTCGTTTCCAAACGCTATACGCTCTCCCGCCTCAAACGGATCCTGATGCAGAACTTCCTCGGCATCCGGCTGAAAGACGTCAGGAACTATGCGGAAACGCCGCTGTACTGCAAGACGCTTGCCGTTAAGAAAACGGAAGCGGAAGAAATTTTAGCGGAACTTTCGAAAGGCGGGTTCCCCGCGATCGTGAGAAAGAGCGATTACTCGTTATTGAAAAAAGACGCCGTCCCCTGTTTCGAAACCGACCTGCGCGCAAACGAACTGTACGCGGCGCTTTCGGGCAACTATGCGAACCCCTACGAAACGCTGTTCGTTTGAGAAAGACAGATAAAAACGGATCCGGAAATCACCGGATCCGTTTCGTTTTCTTTCACAGCGAAATGTTGGAATAGCTGTTCATGAACATCGCCATGTTCTGTTTTTCGCCGCCGTGTCCGAGACAGCTGATCGTAAATCCCGACTGATTGCGGTTTCCGAGCCAGCTCGGGCGCACCACGCCGTAATAGACGGTTTCGCCGCTGTCGTACACGCCGGTCCCCTTCAACGTTTCATGGAACATGAATTTGATGTACCCCTTGCCGTACATCAGCCAATCGCCGATTTCCACGCCGCCGCGGGTGATCTTCCCGTTATCCGTCAAAACGACCTCGAACGACTCGTTGTTGATGGAGAGCAGTTTCGCGTTATTGCCGGGGCTTTGAATGGCGGCGTCCTGCGCGTTGGTAAGAACGACCATTTCGAATCTCCCGCCGTCGGTATAGCGCAACAGTTCTTCTTTGGTGACGCCTCGCTCGATCTCGCCGCCGAATCGGTTGGGATTGATGCAGATATCCCCCATGCTGTTGAGGTAATACTGATGGACCTGCACCGCAAACGATTCGCCCGCATAATCGAAGGTGCGGGTGATATACGCCGCGTAATGCGCGCCGTTCTTCGCGGTGTACAAGTCGTTGTGACCGGGAAGCACGATATCGAATTCGGTACAGCCCTCCGCTTTCGAGCCGTCCCGCCATTTGAATCCGCCCATGTACTTGTTTCCCTGATTGCCCGAAGCGCCGACGTCGATATTGTACACCAGCCCGCCGTTTACGGACTTGTAAACCCCCCAGACGCTTTCGCTCCTTCCGCCCCACATCTGGTAATTGGATTCCAACCAATTATAGGAGTGCATGGAATAGTAATAGGTCTTTCCCGAAACGCCGACGGGTTCGCCGTCCTTCCATTCCGCCGTCTCGTCGGCGATTTTCACGCCGTCGTGACGGGCAAGCACGGGCGCTTCCATCGCACCGAGCGAAATCATGGCGCCGTAGAAATCCGATTTCACCTCGACGCCCGCAAGGAAATCGTCGCGGTACTTCGTCCCGTTCATGACTTCCGCATCGCCGCTCACGACCCTGTTCCGTTCCCTGCGGATCTCCGTCCAATCCTTATAAACGCCGTCCGAATACACGCCGTCTTTGCGCAACCCCGTCTGCGGATCGAGTTCCAGCATCCAGTTACCCGTTCCGAACGAACCGTAAGCCATGTACATTTTTCCGTCGGTATCGTAAACGATCTGCGGATCGATGGAGTTGACGTCGATGTCTCCGCCAGAACGGGGGATCGCCGACTGCATGAGAAGCCCTACATATTCGAACGAATTGGAATTCAGCTTCCAGTTCTTATCCAGACTGTCCGTATGGTACAAGACGATGCACGCCATTGAGTAATCGCAGCTCGGCGTAAAGGAGGCGGAGCCAGACGACTTTGCCTGGTCGTTCGCCGCAACGCAACAGGTATAAAGCCAATAACCGCCGTCCGGCGCCGCGACGACATCGGGCGCCCACCATTGAATGTCGCCGCTGTTGTCTTTGGCGCCCAGCCAATTTTTCAGATCCTCGGGAATCACGGCGCCGTTCGAAATGTCCGTCGTATGCGTCGTCTTGCCGACATATTCCCACGTGATCATGTTGTCGTATGAAACGTGAATATCGTTGCCCGTGTTCCAACCCGTCGAAAAAAGATAGTACGTAGACGCGCCGTATTCCTCCACTTCGATAAACGAAGGGTCGTGCGTGTTGCCGAGATATTTCGCTCCGTTGACCAGCGAAGTATCCTGATCCTTTTTGCCCGTATACTGATTTTTCGGATCGGTGGCGTACGCGGGTACGACCTGGATATTTCCCGTCTCCCCGTTCGCCGTATACGTGACGTGTCCCGCCGACTTCGCCGTGAACACGCCGTCCGAATATTCCGCAATCTGCGCGTAATCGGCAACCCTCACGCCGTCGGCATCGAAGCCCGCGATGTTCTGCGCATCCGCGACCGCGATCTTCGTATCCGAATCGCTCAGATAGCCGCCGTCGAGATTGTCGAAACAGATCCGCGCGGAAACCGCCCCGTCGCCCGAAGGCAGATCGGGCGTCCCATTTTCCGCGCAAGCGGTAAAGACCGAAAGCGAGAGCGCGGCGCCCAGCGCAAGCGCGCAAAACCGATAGTGCTTTCTCATAAAATTCCCCCCAGAATTTAAGTTTTGCCTTATTTTACCACAAAACGGTCCCGATTGCAAGAAGTTCCCGAAAAATAAACCGATTGCTTTTCAAAGAAGCGAAAAAACAGAATTCCCCGAGCGAACCCGAGGAATTCCGTTTTGAGAGAATATGAAAAAATAGAAGTATGATCGAATAGATTTTTTATGTTTTTATCATACAGGACGAAAGTGTTTGTTTTGTGAAAAGATCATTAAAACGCCGTAAAATCAGAAATATTTCGCGGCGATCGCCGCCGCGACGCGCAGACCGTCCGCCGCGGAAGAGGTAATCCCGCCCGAATAGCCGCAGCCCTCTCCGCACGGGTACACCCCTTTCACGTTCGTCTGCAAATCGTCCCCGCGCAATATCCGCACGGGCGAACTCGTGCGCGACTCCACGCCCGTCAGCACGCCGTCGTACGCGGCGAATCCGACGAGCTTCCCGTTCATGTCGTTCAACGCCGCTTGCAAAGTGCGGGTGACGACGGGCGGCAAAAACGCCTGCATGGGAACGAACGCCGTACCCGGTTCGTACGTAGGTTTGACTTCGCCGAAATAATAGCTCTCGCGGTTCGCGAGAAAATCGCCGACGAGCTGTACGGGGGCGCAATAGTTCCCGCCCGCCGCCGCAAACGCGGCGCGTTCGAGCTTGCGCTGAAACGCGACGCCCGCAAGCGGATGACCGCCGCCGAAGTCCTCTTTTGTGACCTGCACGACGAGCGCGGAATTAGCGTTCTTCCCGTCGCGGGCAAAATTGCTCATGCCGTTTACGACGACTCCCCCCTCCTCGCTCGCCGAAGGTACGACGTACCCGCCCGGACACATGCAAAACGTAAACGCCGCCCGCTCGCCCGCATGGGAGACGAGTTTGTAATCCGCGGGCGGAAGCGCCGCATAGCCCGCGCCGTACTGCGCCCGACCGATCGCGGATTGCAAATGCTCGACGCGCACCCCGACGGCGAACTCTTTCTGTTCTATGGGAAAGCCGCGGGACAACAGCATTTCGAAGGTGTCCCGCGCGCTGTGTCCGATCGCAAGCACCAGCTCGTCCGCTTCCTCCCGTACGCCGTTGATCTTCACGGCGGAGAGAACGCCGTCCTTGCTCTCGATATCGGTAAGCCGCGCGCCGAAGCGCACCTCGCCGCCGTTTCGCACGACGTATTCCCGCATCGCGGCGACGACCTTTTTCAGATTGTCGCTGCCGATGTGCGGTTTGCCGAAATAGCCGATTTCCGCGGGCGCGCCGAATTCGAGAAAGGTTTCGATCACCTCGCGGTTCAAAGGCGAATTGGTCTGCGTGTTCAGCTTTCCGTCCGAAAACGTCCCCGCGCCCCCTTCGCCGAACTGGACGTTGCTCGCAGGATCGAGCGCACCCTCCGCGCGAAACCGCATAACGTCCGCTTCCCGCTCTTCGACGCGCTTTCCCCGCTCGATCAGAATGGGCAGGATCCCGTGTCTGATCAGCCGCACGGCGCAGAACAGCCCCGCAGGACCCGCCCCGACGACGATTACTTTCGGGCGCGGCTTTCCAATCCTGCGGTATTCGCGCGCGAGAATCGGCTCTTCCCGCTCCGAACACTCCACCGAATAGACCCAGCGGATCGCCGACTTGTCGCGTGCATCGAGCGATTTTTTTAATATCTTAAAATACTTGCAGGGCGCATGCAACTTCTTTTCGCAGATTTTCAGAAGCGCGCGCTCTTTTTCGTGCGGTCTTAACACCAGATTATGCAGTACCAGCTTCATATTCCCTCCGCGACGCAATGCGCCGAAGCGAACGCCCAGTGCAGATTATAGCCGCCGCATTCCCCGTCCGCGTTCAGAATTTCTCCCGCGAAGTACAGTCCGCTACGTTTCAAACTCATCAGATCCCCGTCCGTTTCTTTGAGCGGGATTCCCCCGCGCGTCACCTGCGCGCGCTCGAAACCGAGTTTCCCCTCGACGGTAAGCGGATAACTTTTCAAGAGCGAAATCAGCCCCTCTTTTCCGTCCGCTTTGCGGTAGAGCATGCGCCCCAGACCGTTGTTCACGAGACAGAGCAGACAGTCCTCCCCCCGCGCTTCGCCGATTGCCGCGCGCAAGCGGGCTTCCGAAACGTCGGGCAACAGATCGACAAGCAACTTATCCCCCTTTTCCGCATAAGATGAAGCGCGGAATACTGCGTCGCCGGAGACCCCCGCGTCCGTAAACAGCACGTCTCCGCGGTAACGGCAAAGTTCTTTCCCGCCGCGCAGAACGCGCAAAACCGCCTCCGTGCGGATCCCTTTCAGCCCCCGAACGCTTTCGCGGTCGCAACGGAGCTGGACGAGCGCGGGCGAAAGCGGCGCGACGGTATGACCGAACGATTGCGCAAGCGCATACGCGGTGCCGTCCGTCCCGAAATTCGCCGCCGCCTTTCCGCCCGCTGCAAGCACGACGACATCCGCCTCTTCCGAAAATCCGTCGCCCGACAGTTCGAACCGCTTGCGACGAGAAAGGCTTGTCACACGCGCGCCGAGCATCACCCGCACGCCGAGGTGTTCCGTTTCGCGGCGGAACAGATCGGTCACCGCGGAAGCCTGTCTGCCCGCGGGATAGACCCGACCCCGCCCGTCCGGCAAAAAGATCCCGCCCATGCTTTCGAGAAATCCGATCGCGTCCTGCGCGCCGAAACGGGCGATCACGTCGGAAACCCGAAGGGGATCGTCGGAAAAGTACCGCGAAGCGCTCATATCGAGATTAGTGACGTTACCCTGCCCGTTCCCCGTTGCGGAGAGCTTGCTTCCCAGCCGCGCGCCGCGTTCCAACAGCGTGACGGAATATCCTTTTCTTGCCGACATAACGGCGCAGCTCAACCCCGCCGCGCCGCCGCCGATGATCGCGATTTTTTTCATACCTTCATAATAACGCAATCAAAAACATTTGTCAATGGATTGACAGCCCGCGCTTTCCGTGATAGAATATGAAGTGAATAAGTAACAGGAAGTAACCTTATGAATTTATTGGCCATGTCTTTTTGGGAATACCTGCAAAGCAATCTGTTGCTTACGATCATTCTCGGCGCGCTCTTGGCGCTGATCGTAATCGTTTCGATCGCTCTTGCCGTAACCGTAAAAAAATCGAAAAAACGCAAAGCGCAGGAAGCGGAAGCCGAAGCCCGCGCGGACGAGACGCGGGAAACGCCCGCCGAATCGCAACCGCAAGAAGAACGCGTTCCCGCGCCGACTGCGGAAGAGAAAGAGCCCGTTGCGGCGGAGACCGTCCGCCACGAACCCGAAACGACGCCCGAAGAGGCGCCCGTTATCCTGCCGGACGCGGAAGAAAAAGAGCCCGTTGCGATTGAGGATTCCGACCGTCCCGAACCCGAAACGGCGCCGGCGCAACCGGAAAAGAAACCCGCGCCCGCGAAAAAAACCGTTCCCGCCGCGGAGAAAAAAGAGACCGTAAAAGCGGCAAAGCCCGCCGCCAAAAAAGCCGAGCCGAAAGCAACGGAGAAACCGGACGAAAAGAAAGAGGCGGCGAAAACCGCCGAACCGAAAGCGCCCGTCAAAAAGAAAGCGGAAGAAAAACCCGAAGCGCCGAAAAAACCCGCCGCGAAAAAACCGACAACAATCGAGGGAAAGAAAGAACCCGTGAAAACGGAACAGAAACCCGCCGTAAAACAAGCGGAACCCGCAAAGGCGAAGCCGGAAACGGAAAAAGAGGAGCGGACAGCCGCGCCGTACAGCGGGAAATGGATGATCCTCGCCAAAGAGGACGGCAGATACATCTTCGAACTGTTCGCTTCGAACGGAGAGAAGATGCTGGCAAGCGGAAGCGATTATTCCACCCTTTCGGGCGCAAAAAACGGCATCGAAACCTTTAAACGCAATATCGGCAACGGAAGATTCGATATCGTGCGCGCCAAATCGGGAGATTACTTCTTTAAGCTGTTCAGCGCGAACGGAAGTCTGATGGCGATCAGTTCCGATTACAAAACGCGCACCACCTGCGAAAACGCAATGGAATCCACAACGCGTTTCGCCGCAACGGCGGAAGTGATCCTTCCCAAAAAACAGTAACGATAATCTGAAAAGTCGACCGCATCAGCGGTCGGCTTTTTCGTATCCGTCAGATTTTATATTTTTCGATCCCCTTCGCCCGTTCGATCTGCACGAAAATGTCCGCAAGCGCATCGGTGTCGGCAAGCTCGATTTTTCCTTCGTCGGCAAGCCGCGCGACGGCGGGATCGATCGGCAGTTTCGCAACGGCGGGAATTCCGAACGCCTTGCCGAGCGCGTCCGCTTTGCTCTCCCCGAAAATCCTGTGCCGTTTTCCGCAATCGGGACAGGTGAAATAACTCATGTTCTCCGCAAGCCCCAGAATCGGAACGTTCATGAGTTTTGCCATATTCACCGCTTTTTTCACGATCATTTCCACAAGATCCTGCGGGGTGGTGACGATGACCGCGCCGCTGATCGGAATGCTCTGGAATACGGAGAGCGGAACGTCGCCCGTTCCGGGCGGCATGTCAATGAACATGATGTCGACGTCATCCCACACGACGTCCGTCCAGAACTGCACCGCCGCGCCCGCGATCAGCGTCCCCCGCCAGATGACGGGGTCCTCGTCGTTTTCGAGCAGACAGTTCATCGACATCATCTGAATCCCGCTGCGCGAAAGCACGGGATAAATCTCCCCTTCCGCGCCGCGCGCGCGTTCGTGCACGCCGAACGATTTGGGGATCGAAGGTCCCGTTACGTCCGCGTCGAGTACCGCGACGCGATACCCGCGCGCCGCCGCGCGAACCGCCAAGAGCGACGTGACGAGGGATTTTCCTACCCCGCCTTTCCCGCTGGCGACGGCGACGACCTTTTTCACCCGCGCCGCTTCGTGCAAGGGTTTGATAAACGATTTTTGATCTCTGGAACTGCAATTACTGCTGCAAGAAGAGCAGTCGTGCGTACAATCCGCCATAGCTATCTCCGAAATTTTTTCATCATTGTACTCCAATCGCGGAAGAAAGTCAAGCGAAACGAAAATCCGCTTCTGCATTTTGCAGAAGCGGATCCGAACTTGCAACCCTTCATCACTTGACGCTGTACATGAGATCGGTATAGACGGGGAAAGGCCAATAGCCCGAAGCGCAAAGCCGTTCCATGCCGTCGGCGCAACGCCGCACTTCTTCCATGTCCGGAACGATCACGTGCGCCATTTTCTGCGACGCGGGTCCGTTTCCTTCCGGCATTTCGAGCAGATCGGTTTCCAATTTTTCGACGGCGTTCATCATCGCCTCGTTATCGCGCGCAAGCCGTTCCGCAAGCGCGACGTCCTTTTCGCAAGCGATCTTTTCGCTCACCGCGCGCTTTGCCGCGACGACAGAACAAATTTCCGCGATATAGCCGTTTACGGCGGGATAGATGTCCTGCTTCGCCATTTCGATCATGGTGAGCGCTTCTACGTTGATCGTCTTGATATAATTTTCAAGGGCGATATTCGCGCGCGCGACGACTTCCTTTTCGGTATAAACGCCCTGCCGCAGGAACACGTCGATGCTCTCTCTGCCGAAAAACGCAGGTACGGCGTCCGCCGTCGTTTTATTGTTGAGCAGCCCTCTCCGCTCCGCCTCGGGCTCCCAATCGGGGCCGTAACCGTTGTAATTGAAGATAATGCGGTAATGCTCTTTGAACAGCTTTTCCGCATACGCTCTGCACGCTTTGCCGAAGTCTTTCGCGCCCGAAAGCGCCTCGACCGCATCGGCGAACGCCTGCGCCGCAATCGTATTGAGCACGATATTGGGATCCGCGACGGATGCCTGCGAGCCGAGCATGCGGAATTCGAATTTGTTGCCCGTAAACGCAAACGGAGACGTTCTGTTTCTGTCCGTCGTATCGATCGGGAAAATGGGCGACTCGGGCACGCCGATCGAACCGGGGACCGCCTGCTTGGGAACGTACTCTCTGCCGAGTACGATGCTGTCCACGATCGCGCCGAGCTGATCGCCGAGATAGACGGAGATGATCGCGGGAGGCGCTTCGTTCGCGCCGAGACGGTGATCGTTTCCCGCCGACGCGACGGACGCGCGGAGAATCCCCTGATACTGATCCACCGCCGAAACGATACAGGCGAGAATGAGCATAAAGCGGTCGTTCTTTTCGGGCGTATCGCCGGGATCCAGCAAATTGATCCCCGTATCCGTGGACAGAGACCAGTTGTTATGTTTCCCCGAACCGTTCACGCCCTCGAACGGCTTTTCGTGCAACAGGCACACCAGCCCGTGCTTTTTCGCGACCTTTTTCATCAGTTCCATCGTGAGCTGGTTGTCGTCCACGGCAACGTTCGACGTCGTGAATACGGGCGCGAGTTCGTGCTGGGCGGGCGCGACTTCGTTGTGTTTCGTCTTGGCGAAAATTCCGTAACTCCACAGCGTTTCGTCAAGATCCTTCATATATTCCGCGACCCGCGTCTTTAACGAACCGAAGTAGTGATCTTCGAGTTCCTGTCCGCGGGAGGGCGGCGCGCCGAACAGCGTCCTGCCCGTGAGCTGTAAATCTTTTCTCTGAGAATACACCTCTTCGTCCACGAGGAAATATTCCTGTTCGGGTCCGACCGTCGTGGACACTTTGCGGCATTCGATCCCGAACAGTTTCAAAAGCCGTTTCGCCTGCATATCGATCGCCGTCATCGATTTCAGAAGAGGCGCTTTTTTATCGAGCGTCTCGCCGGTGTAGGAGACGAACACCGTGGGGATATAGAGCGTACCCTCTTTCACGAACGCGGGGGAAGTGGGATCCCACGCGGTGTATCCGCGCGCCGCGCTGGTCGCGCGCGATCCGCCCGACGGGAAGGACGACGCGTCCGGCTCGCCCACGATCAGATTCTTACCCGTAAGCTGCATGATCACCCGATCGCCCGAGGGTTCGATAAAACTGTCGTGCTTTTCCGCCGTCAAATTGGTAAGCGGCTGGAACCAGTGCGTGTAATGGGTCGCTCCTTTCGAAACCGCCCAGTCCTTCATCGCGTTCGCAACCACGCTCGCGATGTTCGTGTCGAGCGATTTTCCCTCGTCGATCGTCTTCCGAAGGGATTTGTATACTTCTTTGGGCAACAGATTTTTCATTGCTTCGTCGTTAAAGACGTTGCTGCCGAACAACTCGGTCACGTTCATATCGGATCTCCTTGCGCACCGCTTCTTATGTGCTAACGAAAATATTATAAGTTTTTTGTCCGTTCAAGTCAATCGTTTCGCCCATCTTTCCGCCGTCTTGCCGCTTTGATTTTTTATAGCCCTTATAACTGCGATTTATAAAAGTAAAAAACCGTCCGTTTACAAACGGACGGTTTTTCGTACTCGATTCAATTTCCGCTCTCGCCGTAATTGGACAGCACGCGGGCGCTGGGGTCGTTCACGTCGCAACCCGCCCAGGACTTGTTCGGCATCCAAAAACCGGGGATCATTTCCGCCTGCCCGGGATAGTATTTTTCGAAAATTTCCCGATACAACAGCGACTCCTTGGTAAACGGCTTCGCGTGATATGCGTATTTTTCGGCAAGCGTGTGCCAGTCGTCTCCGTAAACGGATTCGGCATACGCTTTGAGATCGTCTACCATCGAGTGTCCCACCGCGTCGGAAAACGCCGCTTTTTCGCGATAAAGGATCTTATCGGGAAGATACCCGCCCTCGAACGCGCGGCGCAATAAATATTTCCCCTTGCCGTACTTATTGAGTTTCAGTTCCGGATCGATGCTCATGACGTATTCCGCAAACGCAAGATCCCCGAACGGGACGCGTGCTTCGAGCGAGTTCACCGAAATACAGCGGTCCGCGCGCAAGACGTCATAAGCATGCAGTTCGCGGATGCGCTTTGCCGATTCCTCCTGAAACGCCCGCGCCGTCGGCGCGAAATCGGTGTACTTGTACCCGAACAATTCGTCGGAGATCTCGCCCGTCAGCAGGACGCGCACGTCGGTGGATTCGTGTATTTTTTTGCAGAGAAGATACATGCCCATGCTTGCGCGAACGGTCGTGATATCGAACGTCGCAAGCGAAGCGATCACGAATTCGAGCGCGTCGAGCACTTCTTCCCGCGTCATGTAAATTTCGGTATGTTCGCTTCCGATGTGTTCGGCAACCTCCCGCGCATATTTGAGATCGATCGCGTCCTTTTCCATTCCCACGGCAAAAGTGCGGATGGGTTTTTCCGACAGCTTCGCCGCGATCGCGCAGACGAGCGAAGAATCCAGACCGCCCGAAAGCAGATATCCCACGGGCGCGTCGGCGTCCAATCGCTTCTCCACGCCCGCAACGAGTCTTCGGCGAATCTCGCCGCAGATTTCGTCCGGATCGCCGCGAACGGTTTCCTTTACCGTCGTCATATCGCGGTAACAGACGAATTTTCCCTTTTCGTAATAGTGTCCGGGCGGGAACGGCAAGATCTTGCCGCACAGTCCGACCAGATTCTTCGGTTCGCTCGCAAACGCGATATTTCCGCCTTCGGTGTATCCGTAATAGAGGGGCCGTATCCCGATCGGATCGCGCGCCGCAACGTATTCCCCTTTCGCGCCGTCGTAGATCACGCAGGCGAACTCCGCATCCAATTTCGCAAACATGCCCGTCCCGAACTGCTCGTACATGGGAAGTATGATCTCACAGTCGCTGTCGGAATTAAACCGGTATCCGAGTTCTTCCAGCTTCTCCCGCTCTTTGCGGAATCCGTACAGCTCTCCGTTGCAGACGCAGAAATTTTTTCCGCGGGAAAACGGCTGCATTCCCGCCGCGTTCAGTCCCATGATCGCAAGACGGTGAAAGCCCACGATCCCGCGTTCCGTCTCGTAAAAATTGCTCATATCGGGACCGCGGGAAAGCGTCTTGTAAAAAGCGCGTTCCGCCGCCGCCATCCGAACGTCTTTCCCCGTAAGCACAAATATCGAACACATTTCCAACCTCCCGTGCGCGCCCGAACCGACGCATTGAATTTTGTATAAAAAAAGGCTATCCGTCCTCTTTCATTAGGACGCATAGCCGCGCGGTGCCACCTAATTTACCGTTCGAAACGGTCGCTCGTTTCCTCTTCCAAGGATTCCGCGTTTACGCCGCGGGTACGGCTCCCCTACTCGTTTCCTTTCGGTTCGCGGCTCGGGAGTGTTCTTCGTCTGCGGCGTCTGCGGGGTTCCCACTCTCTCCCGCTCACTGAACAAGCCGTATCGCAAATTACTTTTCTCCGTCGTCGCCGTTATTTAATGTTGTATGTATTATAATGGAAATTATTCGCAATGTCAAGCAATTTATGCGTATTTTTCTATAAAATGCCCGTCACTCCAAAAAAAAGTCCTCGCGGCGCAATCCCGTCCGCAGTTTTTCGAGCGCGCGCTTTTCGATGCGCGAAACATAGGATCGGGAAATTTTCATCCGTTGCGCAACCTCGCGCTGCGCAAGCGGCACGCCGCCCGTGAGCGCGTATCGCATGCAGATGATCAGCGTTTCCCGCTCGCTCAGCAATACTTTTACCGCCGAAAGGAATTTTTCCTGCATGAGCGACTGCTCCACGCTGCCGAATACCTTGTCTTCTTTTTCAAACAGAAGATCCATCAGCGTCAGTTCATTGCCGTCTTTATCCGTGCCGACGGGATCGGAAAGCGAAAGATTGCTCTTGTGCTTTTTCCCCGCGCGGATGAGCATCAGAATTTCGTTTTCGATACAACGCGCCGTATACGTCGCAAGGCGCACGCCGCGCCCCGATTCGAACGTATTGATCGCCTTGATCAGACCGATGCTGCCCACGGAAAGCATATCGTCCGTCTCCGCCGCGCCGTTGTACTTTTTTACGATATGCGCGACAAGGCGCATGTTGTGCTTGATCAGCATTTCCTTCGCGTGTCCGTCGCCCGTGCGCGCAAGCGCGAGATACTTCTCTTCGTCCTTCGCCGAAAGCGGTTTGGGATAAGAGCTTCCGTCCTGAACGGCGCCCGTGAAAAAAAACAGCCGTCCCAGAACGGCGTACAGCATTTCCAACATCGCATCACCTCTTCGTTATTGTATGAAGCGAAGATTTTGTCCTATTCCCGCAACCGAAAAATGTGTAAAATAAGAGCTTTCTTTTTCGAAAGCTCTCGCCGACGAAGTTCATTTCGATCGGATTGTTTCAATTTTCGTTTTGGCGATAAATCCGCTCCCGCCTTACTACGGGATATCTGTAAAGCTGCGTTTTATCGAGATCCTCCGCATGCATGTCCACCGCCGAAATCGCATGATTTTCGTAGGTCGTATAATAATATACCCCTTTGTCCGCGTTGCAACACGAAGTATACACCGTGATTTCATAACCGTTATCGCCTACGGCGCAAGCGCCGCGCGTCTGCTCCACCGCGCCGAGAATATGAAAGAACTGATTGACGCTCTCCTCTTCCGAATCGCCCGAAACCGAATTGAGTTTTACAAACGACGCCCGCACGAATCTGGATTTTGACGACAAATCGCCCGGCAAACCGAACGCGCCCATGCCGCGGCTGTACGCTTTCAGATCGAGCTTTTTAGAAAAAGTGTTCTCCGGTTCTCCCGCCGACAAGCGCATGTAATCGTTGAGATTGGATAGCTGTTCGCCGAACGGCGGATTGTTGGCAAGAACGCCCACGGGATTTTCGTGGATTTTTAATCCCTCTTTGACAAATTCAACCGTAACGGCGCCGTGTTTGTCCGCGATGATCCAATGCAGTTGCGCAACGGGCATATCGTCGCGATAAGGGGTGTCCGTAACGTTGATTTTTCCGATCCGTTCCAAAGCCTGTTTCAGATCCGCGCAGGTTGCGAGAATATAAGGAACGAATTCGAACTGCGCGAGATTGATTCTGCCCGCTTCTTCCTTTGCATAACAAGCCGACCCCACGAAATTCAATCCCGCCATGCAAAGCCCCTTTTCGTTGACTCCGTCGTAATACAACGGAAATCCGTCGGGAACGAACGCCATGCCGATCATGGCGTAATGGGAAGAAACCTCGCCCGCAGAACGAAAACGGAACGGAAAATTCCGAGGCGTTACCGTAACTTCTTCCACGTAAGAAAAATCATTGTCGAGCGTGCGCCCGAAATACAAATCTTTTGTTTGATGCGCGATGGCTGTACACATATTATCTCCTTTTCCGGATCGGACTATCGTCTTATCCGCCCAGCGTTACGTCCTGACGGCGATACCATTGCATCGCTTTTTCGAATTGAGATTCTTCGAAATCGGGCCAAAGCTCGTCTAAAACGCAGATATCCGAATACACCGTCTGTACGGGAAGAAATCCCGACAAACGGCACATCCCGCCCCAGCGGATCACCAGATCGATCCTCGGAACCGAGCGGGAGGGAAATCCGTTTTTCATATCCCATTCCCAACCGTAGTTGACGAGCAGATTGACGCGCATTTTCTTTCCGTCCGTTTCCGGTTGCCGCTTTGCAAACGGCAGGAGTTCGGCGGGAAAACAGGACGATTCCGTGTTTCCGATCACGCGCAGCGCAACTTTTTCCGCCAAAATCATTTCCGCCGCTTTCACGCACGCCTGCGAAAACGCCGTCACCTGCTCTTTCGGCCGCTTACAATTATCCACCGTGAAACCGTAATAGGTCAACTCCCCTACGCCGCGCGCTTTTGCCGCGCGCAACAGATTCAGTCCGGCGGAAAGCCCGTACCGATATCCGTCTTCCTTGTTCATGCCGTTTTGCTGCGCCCACCTTCTGTTGCCGTCCGGAATCACGCCGATATGATTTGGAAACCGCGCCATAATTTACCTTCCCGATTTCATTATCGGCAATCGGGAAATTGTTATGCCTGCTCTGTTTTTTTCTACCGCAAAAAGAGCTTTCGCGTTGATTCGCGAAAGCTCTTTTTAACTGAATTATATTTTTTATTTGCTCATGCCTTCCTGAACGGCAACCGCGACCGCAACCGTCGCACCGACCATCGGGTTGTTGCCCATGCCGATCAGGCCCATCATTTCGACATGCGCGGGAACCGACGAGCTTCCTGCAAACTGCGCGTCGGAGTGCATGCGTCCCATCGTATCCGTCATGCCGTAGGAAGAAGGTCCCGCCGCCATGTTGTCGGGATGAAGCGTTCTGCCCGTACCTCCGCCCGAAGCGACCGAGAAATAATTCACGCCGTTCTCGTTGCACCACTTTTTATACGTGCCGGCAACAGGGTGCTGGAAACGCGTAGGGTTGGTAGAATTCCCCGTGATGGAAACGCCCACCTTTTCGAGTTTCATAATCGCAACGCCTTCGGGAACATTGTCCGCGCCATAGCACTTGACTTTCGCGCGGGGTCCTTCGGAATAAGCGATCTGGTTGGTAACGGTGACCGTTTCGGTATAGGGATCGAACGTCGTTTCGCAATAAGTAAATCCGTTGATGCGGGAGATGATCATCGCCGCGTCTTTGCCGAGTCCGTTGAGAATGACCCGAAGCGGATTCTTTCTCACTTTGTTGGCGTTCATCGCGATCGAAATCGCGCCTTCCGCCGCCGCGAAAGATTCGTGTCCCGCGAGGAAGCAGAAACAATCCGTCTCCTCGGAAAGGAGCATCTTACCGAGATTTCCGTGCCCCAAACCGACTTTGCGGTTTTCGGCAACCGAACCGGGAATACAAAACGACTGCAAGCCGATTCCGATCGCCGCCGCGGCATCCGCCGCCTTCTTGCAACCTTTTTTGATCGCGATCGCCGCGCCGACGGTATACGCCCAAACTGCGTTTTCAAAGCAGATCGGCTGTGTTCCGCGCACGATTTTATCGCAATCCACGCCCTTGGAAAGGCAGATATCCTTGCATTCTTCGATCGATTTGATGCCGTATTCTTTAATCGCCGCGTTGATTTTATCTACTCTTCTTTCATAACTTTCAAATAAAGCCATACCGCACCTCCTTATTCCTTGCGGGGATCGATGAACTTCACCGCGCCCGCTTCTTCGCTGAATCTGCCGTAGTGTCCCATCGCCTTCTGCCATGCTTCGTTGGGTTCCAAGCCTTTTTTGATGAAATCGGTCATTTTGCCGAGGGACACGAATTCGTAACCGATCACCTGATTGTCCTTATCGAGCGCGAGACGGGTAACGTAACCTTCCGCCATTTCGAGATAGCGCACGCCCTTGACCGCCGTACCGTACATGGTGCCGACCTGCGAACGCAAGCCCTTGCCGAGATCTTCGAGTCCCGCGCCGACGGGCAGACCGTCGTCCGAGAACGCGGACTGCGTTCTTCCGTAAACGATTTGCAGGAACAGTTCGCGCATCGCGGTGTTGATCGCGTCGCAAACAAGGTCGGTGTTTAAAGCTTCGAGAATGGTCTTGTGTGGCAGGATTTCCGCCGCCATTGCCGCCGAATGGGTCATCCCCGAACAGCCGATCGTCTCAACCAGCGCTTCCTGAATCACGCCGCCTTTCACATTGAGCGAGAGCTTGCACGCGCCCTGCTGGGGAGCGCACCAACCCACGCCGTGCGTAAAGCCGCTGATGTCCGTGATCTGTTTTGCGCAAATCCACTTTCCCTCTTCGGGAATGGGCGCGGGATCGTGTTTGGGTCCCTTTGCAACGCAACACATCTCTTCTACTTCGCGTGAATATTGCATTATTTATCCTCCAATTAAATTTCCATCGCATATTGTATCACATTCCGAAAAAAAACACAAGAGCTTGTCCGAAAATTTTTCACGGAATCCTTGAAAAGCGGCGCGATCGCGCTTCCGCTCCGATCGGATCATCGATCTCCGACAAAAAACAATCCGCAAATAATAATCCACCCGCATAGCGGGTGGTATTTCATTTTCGGGCATAGCCCTAA
>CAJUJF010000027.1 GCA_910586825.1 uncultured Christensenellaceae bacterium
GCGGTTTCTCTTTATCGTCGTCGCTCCTGCCTACAATAAGCATCGCGTCGCCGAAAGAGAAAAACCGATACCCCTCCCCCACAGCCGTCTCGTACACCCGCATGATCTCTTCCCGCGAACAGAGCGCGGAAACGAGCATCAGAAGGGTGCTTTCCGGAAGATGAAAATTTGTGATCAGCGCGTCGACGCATTTAAAGCGATAGGGCGGATAAATAAAAATTTCCGTGTTGCCCTTGCACGGGGATAAAAACCCGCGTTCGTCTGCAACCGTTTCGAGCGTGCGGACGGAAGTCGTCCCGACGGCGACGATCCGCCGCCCTTCCCGCTTCGCGCGGTTCACGGTCTTAGCCGCCGCTTCGCTCACCTCGTAGTATTCGGAGTGCATTTTGTGGTCCAGCACGTTTTCTTCCTTGACGGGGCGGAACGTCCCCAAGCCCACGTGCAACAAGACTTCGGCGATCTCCACCCCCGCGCCGCGGATCTTTTCGAGAAGTTCCGGCGTGAAATGAAGCCCCGCAGTGGGCGCCGCCGCCGAACCGTTCTCTTTGCCGTACACCGTCTGATAGCGTTCGGGATCTTTCAGCTTTTCGTGAATATAGGGCGGGAGCGGCATGCTTCCGACGCGGGACAGAACGTCCTCGAACGCGCCTCCGTAAAAGAATTTCACGTGCCGTTCGCCGGAATCGGTAATGCCCGTAACTTCGAGCGAAAGCTCGCCGTTCACCGTAAGCCGCGCGCCGATTCTGCACTTCTTCCCCGGGCGGACGAGAACTTCCCATTCGTCAAGGTTCAACCGCTTCAACAACAGCACTTCCACCCTGCCGCCGTTTTCGGTTTGCGCGAACATGCGGGCGGGCAACACCCGCGTCCTATTTAACACAAGCACGTCCCCCGCGCGCAGATAATCGGTTATCTCGCGAAAGATCCTGTGTTCGATCTTCCCGTCTCCGCGGTCATACACCAAAAGACGGGACGAGTCCCGCGGTTCGGCGGGCGTCTGCGCGATCAGCTCTTCGGGGAGATCGTAATAAAAATCGCTCTTTTTTAAAGTCATGGTTTCTCCGTTCCGAAACAGGTCAGTTCCGTCCACGCGGGGAAAAAGCCGCACGACAGCGCGTTCCGCACCGACCCGAGATTGCTCCAAGCCGCGCAATAAAAGGGAACTTTTCCCGCGTTTAAAATTTCAGCCGCAAGACGGGAAGTCAGCGCGGAAGCGATCCCCTTGCGGCGGTATTGCGGCAACACGTCGATCCCGATCTGCCACATCGTTTCGCAGTCCGCGGAAGCGCCCGCAAGCCCGATCAGCGTATCGCCGTCGTAGGCGCCGACGCAGAGCACGTCGTATTCGGCGCGCGCTTTACAAACCGCGTTCTTCCAGGCGGGAAGATACAGACCGCGAAAATCCGCGGCGTACAGCGTCCTGCAATCATACCCGCAATCCCGCGTACGAAGCCGACGGGGGTCGGGAAGAAAATACTCCGCCATATAGCACGAACGCACGCCGAAGCGAGCCAAAGCGCCGTCGAATTCGTGCAACGCGGGCGTTTCAAAACAATGGGCGACGGGATGCCTGCCGAGATATTCGGCAACGGTTTCCCGCAAATCCTCCCGCACGCAGGCAACGATGTTCGCCCCGTACGAGATCAGATTACAGGCGAGCGGCTGTTCCAGATACACTCTCGCGCCCGCCGTTTTGCGGGAGGGTACGATCACGTTCTCCGCCCGAAAAAAGTCTCCCGCAACGCACCCGCAGTCGACGGCGGACTGCTCCGCGGCAATCCGCACGATCTCGGCGCGCGTCATTCGTCGCCGCCGAACAAAGTCATTTGCTTGCGCACGCCCTCGGGCATGGGTATCCCGATATGCTCGTAACCGCCCTTTAAACACACTCTTCCGCGCGGCGTGCGCGCGATGAATCCGAGCTGCATGAGATAGGGTTCGTAAACGTCTTCGATCGTATTGACGTCCTCGTTGATCGTTGCCGCAAGCGTATCCAGCCCTGCGGGACCGCCGTTGAATTTTTCGATCAGCGCCCGCAACAGATTGCGGTCCGTTTCGTCAAGTCCGAGTTCGTCGATCTCCATTTTCAAGAGCGCGCGGCGCGCCTGTTCTTCCGTAACCGTATCGCTGCCCGCGACGTGCGAAAAATCGCGCACCCTCTTCAACAGACGGTTGGCGATGCGCGGCGTCCCGCGGGAGCGGCGGGCGATCTCGTAACCGCCCTGCTCGTCGACCGATATCCCGAGCGTGCGCGCCGAACGCGTCACGATCCGTTTCAGCTCTTCGGGCGTATACATGTCGAGCCGACAGAGGATCCCGAAGCGGTCGCGCAACGGCGACGACAGCATGCCCGCGCGGGTCGTCGCGCCGATCAGCGTAAAGCGCTTGAGCGGGAAACGGATATTGCGCGCGGAAGGCCCCTTTCCGACAATGATGTCGAGCGCGTAATCTTCCATCGCCGAATAGAGGATCTCCTCCACCGCGTGGTTCAAACGGTGAATCTCGTCGATGAACAGCACGTCCCCCTCGTTGAGGTTGGTCAGGATCGCGGCGAGGTCGGCGCCGCGTTCGATGGCGGGACCGGAAGTCAGCTTGATCTGCGTCCCCATCGTGTTGGCGATGATGTGCGCGAGCGTCGTCTTACCCAGCCCGGGAGGGCCGTAGAGAAGCACGTGATCGAGCGATTCTCCGCGCGCCCGCGCGGCCGCCATGAATACGGATAAATTCTCCTTGACCTTATCCTGTCCCACGTATTCGTCCATCGTCTTGGGACGGAGAACGTTTTCCTCCGCGTCGTATTCGCTTTTCGTACTCGTGAGGAGCCTGTCCTCTCCGTAATCTTCAAACATAATTCACCTGTCCTAACGCCGTTTTCTCCGCGCGGGAACGCGGCAATTTATCCCTTTAACACTGCCGTCAGAATTTCTTCCACCGTTCTGGCGCCTTTCGCCTTGGCGCGCTCCACCGCCCGCGCGCTCTCCTGCCGCGTAAAGCCGAGCCCGATCAGCGCTTCCAGCGCGTCGTCGTCCTCCGCCGGAAGCGCGGCGGCGCGCACGGCGGGCGCGGTCTCCCCGCCCAACAGTTCGTCGGCGGAAATCTTTCCGTGCAATTCCAGAATAATCCGCTCCGCCGTCTTCTTTCCGACCCCTTTCACCCCCGAAAGGCGTTTGGCATCCGCGGTCGCGATCGCCTCCGAAACGTCCGAAGGGCGCATGGACGATAAGATCGCGATCGCCATTTTCGCGCCCACCCCCTGTACCGAAGTGAGTTTTAAAAACAGGCTCTTCTCTTGCACGTCGGCAAACCCGAAGAGCGCGATCCCGTCTTCTTTTACTTGCAGATAGGTGTACACCTCGCCGTCCTCGCCCGTCTTCACGCCGGACAGGCGGGAAAACGCCGCGCCCGAACAGACGACTTCGTACCCCACTCCGCCGACTTCCAACAACACGTACTCGGGCGCGAGATATTTCACTTTTCCTTTCAAATACCCGATCATATCAACTCCTCCACCCGCGCGGGGATTCCGAACCCGACGGTTCCGCCAATTTATTTCACTCCGAACAGCGTGGAAAATCTGCTCGTAAACGCATGGCACAGCGCGACGCCGAGCGCGTCCGCCGCGTCGTCCGGACGAGGAACGGCGTTTAATCTGAGATGGGATGCGACGACGCGCTGCATCTGCCCTTTGTCCGCCTTTCCGTAACCGGTAAGCGCCTGCTTGATCTGATTGGGCGTATACTCGTAAATGCGCCCGCAGCGTTTGTTGCAGGTCAGAAGCATCACGCCGCGCGCGTGCGCGACGGCGATCCCCGTCGTCACGTTTTTGGAAAAGAACAGCTCTTCCATCGCCGCTTCTTCGGGACGGAACCGATCGAACAGCCGATTGACGCCCTCTTCGAGAATGCAAAGTCGGACGGCGAAATTTTCGTTTGCCGGCGTCTTGACGACGCCGAAATCGACGGCGGAACAGTTCCCGCGCGCGTCTTTTTCGATCACGCCGTACCCCATTGTTCCGTAACCGGGGTCCAGCCCCAAAATAATCATACGTTCATTTTATCCCAAAGCGGATTTTCTGTCAAGAAGAATCGGCTTTGAATCGGAAATTGATCCCCTCTCCCGTTTCCGCATTTTTCCATAGCGCGGAAGGCGCGAAGAGCCCGTTCAGTTTATTTAATTTTATTGCGCCGGTTTTGCGTCGCAATCGCTTGATTTATTCATAAAAATCGTGTATGATAATAAAAAAGATTTCGACGGATTTCTTTGCGAGGTGAACTTATGAAACTCTGGGAAGGCAGATTTTCCGCGCCGATGAGCGCGGACGCGGATTCTTTCAACGAATCTCTATCTTTCGACAAAAAACTCTATCAGGCGGACATCGCCGCTTCCGTCGCGCACGCGACCATGCTCGGCGAACAAAATATTATCGCGCCGCAGGAAGCGCAGGCGATCTGCGACGGATTGAAAGAAATCCTTGCCGAAATCGAAAACGGAACGCTCGCCGTTGCGGGCGCGGAGGATATCCATTCCTTTGTGGAAGGCGAACTCGTGCGCCGCATCGGAGACGCGGGCAAGAAACTGCACACGGCGCGCTCCCGCAACGATCAGGTAGCGACGGACATGCGGCTGTACGTGCGCGGCAGCATCGACGGCGCGATCGCGCTCTTGCGCGACCTGACGGAAACCCTGCTTACCCGCGCGCACGAAAGTCTCCGCTATATCATGCCCGGATTCACCCATCTGCGCAAGGCGCAACCCATCACCTGCGGACAATACTTTCTCGCGTACGCGGAAATGTTCCTGCGCGATCTGGACCGTTTTTCCGCACTGCGCGCCCGCATGAACGTGATGCCGCTCGGCAGCGCGGCGCTTGCGGGAACCTCTTATCCCATCGACCGCGAAATCACGCGAAAGCTCTTGAAGTTCGACGAGATCTCGCAGAACTCGCTGGACGCCGTTTCTGACCGCGATTTCGTTGCGGAGTACGCCTTTAACGCTTCGCTCGTCATGGCGCACCTCTCGCGGCTGTGCGAAGACACGATCCTGTATACTTCCGACGAATTCGGCTATTGGACGATTCCCGACGAATATTCGACGGGCTCTTCCATCATGCCGCAGAAAAAGAATCCCGATCTTCCCGAATTGGTGCGCGGGAAAACGGGGCGCGTTTACGGGCACCTGCTCGCCCTTCTCGCGACGCTGAAAGGACTTCCCCTCGCATACAACAAAGATCTGCAAGAGGATAAAGAGGGATTTTTCGATACCGAAACCACCCTTTTCTCCTGCGTTTCCATCTATACCGCGCTCATGAAAAAGATGAAACTGAACGTAAACGTGATGTACGAGGCTGCGGGCGGCGGGTTCTCGACGGCGACGGACGTCGCCGACTATCTCGCCAAAAAGGGCGTGCCCTTCCGCGACGCGCACGCGATCACAGGCAAACTCGTGCGCTATTGCATCGACAAGAAAACCACGCTCGACAGTATTCCGCTCAGCGTCTTTCAGGAGATGAGCCACGTGTTCGAAAAGGACGTGCTCGCCGTCGTCACCGTGCGCGTTTCCGCCGAAGGGCGCAACTCGGTGGGCGGCTCCTCGCAGGAGGCGGCGCGGAAAAACCTGTATTCGGTGCGAAGAAGGCTGAAAAAATACTGAAACCGACAGGGAGCAGCAGCTCCCTGTTTTTGTATAAAATATGATTTTTTTCATATTTTACCCCCAATTACTTGACATATACACGGAATTCTTATACAATTATAAGAACTATTTGCAAGAAGGAGGCGAAGGCATGAAAAAAATCGGAGCGGAAATTCTGATCGGTTGTTTAAAGGAACAGGGCGTAAAAACCGTATTCGGCTATCCGGGCGGGACGGTGCTCGATATTTACGACGCGCTCTATCGGGACGGGAAGATCCGTCACGTGATCACGGCGCACGAGCAGGGCGCCGCGCATGCCGCCGACGCCTATGCACGCACGACGGGCAGAACGGGCGTCGTGATCGCCACGAGCGGACCGGGGGCGACCAACCTCGTGACGGGGCTTGCGACCGCTTTCATGGATTCCGTTCCCGTCGTTGCGATTACGGGAAACGTGGGGCTGAACTTCCTCGGACGGGATTCCTTTCAGGAAATCGACATCACGGGGATCACGTTGCCCATCACCAAACATAATTTTATCGTAAAGGACGTAAAAGATCTTGCGGCGACGGTACGCGAGGCATTTGTCATCGCGAATACGGGGAGAAAGGGACCCGTACTCGTGGATATCCTCAAAAACGTACAGATCGCGCAGACGGAATACGAACCGCAGACGCCCGCCGCGCCCGTACACAAGCCGGTGCCCGCAGGCGCGCTGGAAGAGGCGGCGCGGCTCATCGACGCCGCAAAAAGGCCGCTGATCATGACGGGCGGCGGCGCGATCGCTTCGGAAGCGAGCGCCGAACTTTTCGCGCTTGCCGAAAAGTTGGACGCACCCGTTGCAAGCACCCTGATGGGACTGGGCGCGTTCCCCGCCTCCCATCCCCTGTTCTGCGGCATGATGGGCATGCACGGCACCCACACCGCCGCCAAAATCTGTATGGAAAGCGACTGCATTATTGCGCTCGGCACCCGTTTTTCCGACCGCGTCGCGTTGAACCGCGATCAGTTCGCAAAAAACAAGACGGTGGTACAGATCGACATCGACAATGCGGAAATCGACAAAAACGTGTTCGTCACCTGCTCCGTGCTCGGCGATCTGAAAGAGGCGTTAAAGACGTTGCTTCCCATGGTCGGATGCGTGAAGGACAGACCGTTCGCCAAAACCGCGCAGGCATACAAAGCGCAAGAGGCAAACGGCGGCAAACCCCGCGAATTCGGGCATAAGATCCTGACCGAAGCGGCGAAGCTTGCGAGAGACTGCGTGGTCGCGACCGACGTGGGACAGCATCAGATGTGGACGGCGCAGCACTTCCCGCTCGAAAAGCCACGCACGCTCTGCACGAGCGGCGGACTCGGCACTATGGGATACGGTATGGGCGCGGCGATCGGCGCGGCGTTCGGCAGCGGCAAACACGTCCTGCTCGTCACGGGCGACGGCTCGTTCAACATGAACCTGAACGAACTCTCCACCGCGGTCACGGAAAATCTTCCGATCACCGTATTGCTCATGAACAACCGCGCGCTCGGCATGGTGCGGCAATGGCAAAAGCTGTTTTATGCGCGCCGCTTCTCGCAGACGGTCGTAAACAAGAAAACGGACTACGTGAAGTTTGCGGAGAGTTTCGGCGCGACGGGACTGCGCATCGAAACCGAAGAGGACATCGTTCCCGTGCTGAAAAAGGCGTTTTCGATCAACGCGCCCGTACTCGTGGAATGCGTGATCGGCGAAGACGAAAACGTGTTGCCCATGATCAAACCGGGACAGACGTACGACACGATCATTACCGAATGGGAGGAGAAATAAATGAACCGTTACATTATCAGCGCACTCGTATCCAACCGGAGCGGCGTGCTCACGCGGGTCGCCGCGCTCTTTTCGCGGCGGGGATACAACATTGAATCCCTCTGCGCCTGCAAGACGGAAGACGACGACCTCGCCCGTATGACGATCGTGTTAAACGGCGACGAATACGTGCTGGGACAGATGATGAAACAGATGGATAAACTCATCGACGTGAAAAAGATCATTCAGGTCGAAGAGGACGCCGTCTGCCGCGAGCTTCTGCTCGTCAAAATCAAAACGGACGCCAAGACGCGGACGCAGGTCATTGAAATCAGTCAGATCTTCCGCGCCAACGTGGTGGACGTGTCCCCCGAAGCGACGGTTTTAGAACTGACGGGAAAACCCGTGAAACTCGACGGCTTTATCACGATGCTCATGCCCTACGGGATCATCGAACTCGCCCGCACAGGCGTCACGGCGATCGCGCGCGGCGGGTCGTGCATCAAAGATGCGGCGGACTATAAAGAACAGATCTGAGCCCTTACTCAACAGGCGCAATCTCGGGTCGGAGGAGACGGAATTATGGCGAATACGTTTACGAACAGAAGCAACATGGCGGCGCAGAGATCGCTTTTGCGCGCGCTCGGCTGGTCGGACAGCGAAATGAACAAGCCGATCGTGGGGATCGTTTCCGCGCAGAGCGAAATCATTCCCGGACATATTCACCTCGGCGAAATCGCGCGCGCCGTTGCCGACGGCGTGCTTGCGGCGGGCGGAAAGCCCGTGATCGTTCCTTCCATCGGCGTATGCGACGGCATCGCCATGGGACACCGCGGCATGCGCTATTCCCTCCCCTCCCGCGAAATTATTGCGGACAGCGCGGAAATTCTCGCGCGGGCGCATGCGTTCGACGCCTGCGTGTTCGTGGGAAACTGCGACAAGATCATCCCCGGCATGCTGCTCGGCGCGATCCGGCTCGATCTTCCCTGCGCGTTCGTTTCGGGCGGCCCGATGCTCGCAGGAAGAAGAGCGGGCGGAAAGCTTTCCCTCTCTTCCATGTTCGAAGCGGTGGGCGCGTATGCCTCCGGCAAGATCGGCGAAAACGAATTGCACGAATTCGAATGCACCGCCTGCCCCTCCTGCGGGTCGTGTTCCGGCATGTTCACGGCAAATTCCATGAACTGCCTTTTGGAAGCGCTGGGCATGGCGCTGCCCGGAAACGGTACCGTCCCCGCCGTATACTCGGCGAGGATCGCGCTTGCCAAACGCACGGGCGAAGCCGTCATGCGCTTGCTCGCAAATGACATACGCCCCCGCGATATCCTCACGGAGACTGCGTTGAAAAACGCGGAACGCGTGGATATGGCGATCGGCGCAAGCTCCAACTCGGTTCTGCATCTCCTCGCGCTCGCAAGCGAACTCGGCTTCTCCAAAGAACAGATCTCCGTAGACACCATGAACGAGATCTCGGCGCAGACGCCGAACCTTTGCAGACTCGCCCCCGCGGGCGAACGCTATATCGAAGAACTGGACGAGGCGGGAGGAATTTCCGCCGTCATCCGCACGCTGATCGACGCAGACCTCTTCGACGGAAGCGCGCTCACGGTCGCCGGCGTCACGCAGGACCAACTGACCGCAACCGCGCGCGTGAAAGACCCCGAACTCATCCGACCCGTATCCGACCCCTATTCGCCGTACGGCGGACTTGCGATTTTAAAGGGGAACCTTGCAAAAGAAGGCTCCGTCGTAAAGAAAAGCGCGGTCGATCCCAAAATGTACCGTCACAGCGGTCCCGCGCGCGTGTTCGATTCGGAAGAGGAAGCCATGGAAGCGATCACTTCCAACCGGATTCGTCCCGGCGACGTGGTGGTGATCCGTTACGAAGGCCCGAAAGGCGGACCGGGAATGCGCGAAATGCTCTCCCCCACTTCGTCGATCGTCGGCGCGGGTCTGGGGGATACGGTTGCGCTCGTCACCGACGGAAGATTTTCCGGCGCGACGCGCGGCGCGGCGATCGGACACGTCTGTCCCGAAGCCGCCGCGGGCGGCGTGATCGGGATCGTCGAAGAGGGCGACACGATCGAAATCGACATCGAAAAGGGCGAGATCAATCTGCGCGTCCCGCAGAACGAGATCGACAGACGCCTGAAAGCGTTCGTCCCCAAAGAAAAACCCGCGGAGGGATATCTGCGGCGGTACCGCGCGCTCGTCACCTCCGCTTCCGACGGCGCGGTATTCCGCAAGTTTTAAAAAAAGAGCGCTTATGCGCTCTTAGAAATTTTTGTTTTCTTCGTCGTCGTTTATCTCTTCGGGCGGCGTTTCCGTCGGCACGTCCGTCGTTACGGCGGAACGGCTTTTTAACTTGCGAACGAGGTCGACGACCCCGCCCGCTTCGAGAAAGCGTTCGAAGAGTTTCCAGCGCGTAAGCAGTTTTTCAAGAAACCACGCGCCCACGCCGCAGGCGCCGCCCGCGATAAAACCGAACAGCACGTCCGAAGCGAAATGCACCTGAAAATAGATTCGCGAAAAACCCATGACGAGCGGAATGAGCGCGTACAGCCAAGAAGTCTTTTTGTTGAACGCGCACACGAGCGCGGCGGCAAACGCCGCAGTCGCGGTCGAATGACCGGACGGGAACGAATATTCCCCTGCCGAAACGCTTCCCGCTTCCACCCAGAACCCGTAAAAGGGCGAAGATTCGTCGTGGAACGGGCGGGGACGGGCAACCGCGTTTTTAAGAATGAGGTTCACGAACACCGCGCCGAGGAAAATACCCAAAAGCGCGGCAAAGCCCGCTTTCCGCGTACGGCGGAAACAGAGCATGACGAGCCCCGCCAGAATAAACGCCCAGCCGAGTTCGCCCAAAAAGGTGATCCCGCGCAAAAGTGGCGTGAAAAAGACTCCCGCGCTCTTCAAAAGCGCGTTGGCGCATTGGGCGAACGCCAGATCGAAACCGTAAAAAGCCTGAAACATAAACTCTCCCTTTGTAAGACAGTGCCAGTATACCATTCCCGCACGGGAAAGTCAAACCATCGGGGCGGGTTTCAAACATAAATCGCGGATAAAACCGTAAGGAGACAGACTATGGGAATGACGATGACGCAAAAAATACTCGCCGCGCACGCGGGCTTGCCCGCCGTGGAAGCGGGACAGCTGATCGAAGCGGAACTCGATCTGACGCTCGCCAACGACATCACGGCGCCCGTCGCGATCAAGGAGCTGGAAAAGATCGGCGGACACGTCAAGGACAAAGAAAAAGTCGCGCTCGTAATGGACCACTTCACGCCGAACAAAGACATCAAATCGGCGTGTCAGGTGAAATGCACGCGGGAATTCGCCGCGCGCGAAGAGATCGTGCACTTCTTCGACGTGGGGAACATGGGCATCGAACACGCCCTCCTGCCCGAACAGGGCTTGGTCGGCGCGGGCGACTGCGTGATCGGCGCGGACAGCCATACCTGCACTTACGGGGCGCTTGGCGCGTTTTCCACGGGCGTCGGCTCGACCGATCTCGCCGCGGGAATGATGACGGGGAAAGCCTGGTTCAAAGTCCCCGCCGCGATCAAATTCGAACTGAAAGGCGCGCTACCCCCTTTCGTTACGGGAAAAGATCTGATCCTGCACATCATCGGAAAGATCGGCGTGGACGGCGCGCTGTACCGCTCGATGGAATTTACGGGCGAAGGCGTCTCGTCGCTCACGATGGACGACCGCTTTACCGTCTGCAACATGGCGATCGAAGCGGGCGCAAAAAACGGGATCTTCCCCGTGGACGAAACCGCGCGCGCCTACATGAAAGACCGCTTCCGCCGCGCGGTGAAAGTCTACGAGGCAGACCCCGACGCGGAGTACGCGGAGACGTATTCCGTCGATCTTTCTGAATTGAAGCCGACGGTCGCGTTCCCTCACCTTCCCGAAAATACGAAAACGGAATGGGAAACGCTTCCGATCCACCAAGCCGTGATCGGCTCCTGCACCAACGGAAGAATTTCCGATCTCCGGCAGGCGGCGGAAATTCTGAACGGGAAAAAAGTCGCGAAAGGCGTGCGCTGTATCGTGATCCCCGCCACGCAGGAGATCTACCTGCAAGCGCTGAAAGAAGGTCTGATCGAAACCTTTATCCGCGCGGGCGCGATCGTATCCACCCCCACTTGCGGTCCCTGCCTCGGCGGGCACATGGGGATCCTTGCCGACAAGGAACGGTGCGTATCCACCACCAACCGCAATTTCGTGGGCAGAATGGGACACATTTCAAGCGAAATCTACCTCGCCTCTCCTTACACCGCGGCGGCAAGCGCCGTCCTCGGGAGATTGGCGACGGCAACGGAGGTACTCTGACATGAAGATCCGAGGAAACGTTCACAAATTCGGAAACGACGTGGACACCGACGTCATCATCCCCGCGCGGTATCTGAATACCAGCAGCGAACAGGAGCTTGCCGCGCACTGCATGGAAGACGCGGACCCCGCGTTCGTAAAAAAAGTAAAAGCGGGCGATCTGATCGTCGCAGAGGACAACTTCGGTTGCGGTTCCTCGCGCGAACACGCGCCCATCGCCATTAAAGCGTGCGGCGTGTCTCTCGTGATCGCGAACACGTTCGCGCGCATCTTCTACCGCAACGCGATCAATATCGGACTTCCGATTCTGGAATGTCCCGAAGCCGTGAAAGAGATTTCCGCAGGCGACGTCATATCCTGCGACCTCTCCAAAGGTCTGATCGTAAACGAAACGACGGGAAAGCAGTTTCAGGCGCAGCCCTTTCCTCCCTTTATCCAAAAGATCATCGACGCGGGCGGGCTGATGAAATCGCTTGCCGGAAAGAAAGATATTTGACGGAAATCCGACGTCATGGGAGTTTAAGATGAAAAAACATATTGCAGTGCTTGCGGGCGACGGGATCGGTCCCGAAATCACGAACGGCGGCATCGCCGTTCTCGAAGCCGTCGCGAAAAAATTCGGACATGCATTTACGTTCGAACCCCTGCTCATCGGCGGATGCGCGATCGACGCGACGGGAGGCCCCCTTCCCCGGGAAACCGTCGATCGCTGTCTTGCGGCGGACAGCGTCCTGCTCGGCGCGGTAGGCGGCCCGAAATGGGATCGCCTGTCGGGAGAGATCCGCCCCGAAAAGGGACTGCTCGGCATCCGGAAAGCGATGGGACTCTATTCGAACGTCCGACCCGCAAAACTCTGGAAAGCGCTGGCGGACGCCTCTCCGCTGAAAACGCCGCTCGTCGAAAACGGCATCGAAATCATCGTCGTCCGCGAACTGACGGGAGGGATCTATTTCGGCAAACGCGGCAGTTTCGAAGACGGCGCGTGCGGCGAAACGGCATGGGATACCGAACAGTATTCGGTAACCGAAATCGAACGCATTACGAAGATCGCGTGCGAACTCGCCCGCAAACGGTCGAAACGGATCGTCTCCGTCGATAAGGCGAACGTACTCGAATCCTCCCGCCTCTGGCGCAGAACGGTGCATTCGTACGCCGAAAAACACTATCCCGACGTCGCCGTGAGCGACATGCTGGTGGACAACTGTGCGATGCAGATCGTAAAAAATCCCGCTCAGTTCGATATTCTGCTCACTTCGAACATGTTCGGCGACATTCTCTCCGACGAAGCGGCACAGGTGACCGGCTCGATCGGAATGCTCGCCTCTTCCTCGCTCGGCGACGGAACGCGCGGTTTGTACGAACCCATTCACGGCTCTGCGCCCGACATCGCGGGACAGAACCTTGCCAACCCGATCGCAACGATCCTCTCCTGCGCCATGATGCTGCGCGATTCCTTCGGCCTGATCGAAGAATGCGGCGCGGTAGAAACCGCGGTCGCCCGCGTGCTGGAAGAGGGTTACCGCACGGCGGATATCTTCTCCGCGGGCATGAAAAAAGTCGGCTGCCGTAAAATGGCGGAACTGATCGCGGAGCGGATATGATCGAAACAAACGTGCGCGCGCTGCTTGACGAACTGCGCGCGGAAAATCCTTTCGGCGAAAAAGTCACTCTCGTCGCGGCGACCAAGACGCGGACGGCGGAAGAGATCAACCGCGCGATCGGGGCGGGGATCGCCGATATCGGAGAAAACCGCGTGCAGGAATTTACCGAAAAATACGACGCGGTAAAGGGCGGAAACCGTCACTTTATCGGGCATTTGCAGACCAACAAAGTCAAATATCTGATCGGGAAAACCTACCTTTATCATTCCGTGGACCGCGACGAACTCGCCCGCGAAATCGCAACGCGTTCGGAAAAAGCCGGCATCCGTTCGAACGTACTCGTTCAGATCAATATCGGACACGAAAACACCAAAGGCGGCTATGCGCCCGAAACCGGTTACGAAACCTACCTGCGCCTGTCCCATACGGACGGATTGCGGGTGCGCGGCTTTATGGCGATGCTGCCCGTCTCGGACGACGAGGGTTATCTCGCGGCGCTGTGCGACGAAATGCGGGCGCTGTACGACCGCGCAAGAGCGGCCGATACAGACGTTTCCTGTCTTTCGATGGGCATGAGCGGCGATTATCGGCTTTGCATCGCGCACGGCTCGAACATGGTTCGGATCGGCACCGGCGTTTTCGGACGACGCTGAGCCTCGCGGATCCGACGCGTATCGTTTGCGCGGAAAACCGACATACTGCAAAACGGGAGGACAACATGCCGTCTTGCATCACCCATCAACTGATTTCGGAACGGGCGCGCGAACTGCTGCCCGAGCCCGTGAAAGAAGCGGCGGAACGGCGCCACGATTATTATTTTCTCGGAGCGCAGGGTCCGGACGTTTTTTTCTTTTATAAACCGCTTTCGAAAAAGGAGTTCAACTTCGGGAGATACCTGCACCGCAACCGCGTCTACGACGTGTTTCGTTATTTCGCGGCCGCGCTGAACGGGAGCGACGGCACCGAGCGAGAACGGCTGAAGGCATACGCGGCGGGCTATCTCTGTCACTACTGCGCCGACACGGCGTTCCACCCCTACGTGTACCGCTATCTCGAAGAACACGGGTGCAAAAAAAGCGTGCATCAGCTGATCGAAAGCGACTGGGACGTCTTTTTCGCGCGCATGGCGGGCAAAGAAGCCGCGGGTTGGCGGTTCCCCTTTTCCGCGAAAAAAATAAACACGGAAAAAACCCTCTTCCGCCTCTTCGAAGGACTTGCGGAAACCCTCGGCAGACTGCGCGCGCACGAGAAAGCGTTTGCGCGCGGCGTGTCGCTGTACGAACGGTATCTGAAATTCTTTCACGGGAAATCCCGCGCGAAATTCTTTCGGTGCGCCGAAACGCTGTTCGGAGCCGACCACGTCTGTTCCGCGCTCTATCCGCGCAAAGAAACCGATCCCGCGTACCTGTACGGCGAAGAATTCAAACGGCTGAGCGGCGCGGCAAGCGCGGACGATCTGTTCAAACAAGCCGTGAACGAAACCGCCGAGCTGAGTTCGATCTTTTTCCGCGCGGCGGAAGAAGATCTCCCGCTCCCGCGGGAAAGGTTTAGTTTAAGCTTTCTCTCCGCGCTGCCCGTCCCTTGAAAAGAAACGCCACGTGCGATTACCTTAGTTTCCACAGAAATTTAATAAAACGCGAATAAATGATTTAGGCATAGCGTTAGGCTATGCCTTTTCTGTACTTTTTTCGTATCAGACTACTCGTATCTTAGTGAGATATAGATACGTGTTATATAGCACGCAAAATTCAATCGATTGCGCTCTTTCATTTTTCGTGATATAATGGCTGTACGATAAACAGTAATTTAGAGGCATTAAAGTGATTATTGAGCTAATTAAAGAGAGCGAAATACAAGAAGTCTGCGATATGATTGTTCGTGCGTGTCAGTATTCCGATTTTGCCAAATTCTATCCGCAATCTTCTTTTGATGCTGTTTTTGAAGAAACGAATTATGAGCATATTAAACAACGCGCGGAATACGGACATTTTTACGTTATCAAAGATAACCGCAAAATTATTGGCTGTGGCGGTATAGCCGCATATTGGGACAGCATAACCGAGAGTTGGATACATACTATTTTCGTCGCACCCGAATATCAGAGAAAAGGTGTCGGCAGAAAGATTATCGAATTTTTGGAAAACGACGAATACGCAAAGAGAGCGAATAGAATTGAAATTCACTCCGCAATGTCGGCGATTCCGTTTTATCGTAAATTAGGTTATGAACATAAGGACGGACAACTGAATTACGCCGACGGGCATTTCGACCTTGAAAAATTTGTATAATAGAAAGATAAATTTCAATTTAT
>CAJUJF010000028.1 GCA_910586825.1 uncultured Christensenellaceae bacterium
GCAACGTCACCGCAACTTCGTAGTCCCCCGCGTCGATCATGGAACTCACTTCACAGCTCGTTCCGCCTTTCAGTCCCTTTCCGTCCGCCGACAATCCTTTGTAGTATTTCAGCGTTACGCCCGAAACGGGTTTTCCCGTACGGGTGGTAGTGTTTCCCGCCGCTTTTACGTTGAAGAAATTGGGATCGTACCAAGAGGGACTGTACGCCGCCTTTACATAAGTCGAACCCGAAAGCGTTGCGTCCGAAAGCTTTTTCGTGACCCCGTCCGTCAGATGATTCTGCGCAACGCCGTTGTAGGTCGGCTCCATATTGCTCGCGTACGTAGGCGCGGAATAGACGAGCGCGTTGTTCGCCGCCGTCAGGTTCAGGTGCAACGCCGGACGCACGTCAAAATTAACGCCCGCGGTATCGTAATTTACATTTTCATTGTCTCCCTGTGTAGATAAAACCATCGCCTGCGTATTGAACTGTGTGTTCTGGGGCGTCATAGCTATTACAATTCCGTTATTATTCTTTGGATATTTAGTAGTCCCGCTTCTCGTCCACATCTTGATCCCGTTCGGCATGCGCTGATTGTTGCTCAGCTGCCAAACCCCGTTCGCCTCGCGATAGCTCGGCAACCAAAGATAGTCGCCAGTCCATTGCGTATACAGCGGTTTGTTTCTGTAATCGTAATACGGTTCCCAAGCACTCGACAGCGAAGCCGTATAACTGGGATGTGAAGGATCGGCAGACCAAGGATTGCCGTAACATTCGCTCGGACGAATGATATCCATCGACGTTGCGCCAATCTCCTGATAATAGATTTGCGAAGGTTTTGCGATATAATTTGTCAAACTGCCCGACACGCTCGGCATCGTGAATACCGCGAGCGGACTGGACGCGTTCTGCGTCGCAACGGGCAGTGGAGAAGTCAACGTTGCGCTTGCGGAACTGTAATTACAGTATCCCTGCGTCGCGTAACTCCCGCCGTTGTTCAACATCTGCGCGCGCAAAGGAGACACGCCGTACATGTTTCCGGGGGTCGGATTGGCATAACCGAAATTCCCGGCGCCGTTGTTTATAGCCGCGCCCGCGTCGGTATTGTTGCAAACCCACGTTGAATATCCCCACTCCGCCTGTCCGAGAGAGGTATCCATCAAAATATCGAGATAGATATTTCCGTCTTTTGAATTTTTAAATAGATAACCGGGCGTCCAGGTCTTTCCGCCGAAGTCGAATTCGATATCCCGAGCGCTGCCCAAAACATGCGATACCGAAGTCCTGAAATCATTAGAGGTTCTGCCGATCACATCTCCATGCTGAGACGACGGCGTGTTGTTGACATAAGTTTTCAGATCGTCGAACGTCGCGTCCTTGATCCCCGTAAGCAGTTCGTATAAATGGTTCATCGCCTGCGCGTCGAACACGCCCGCGTCGCCGTTCGCCTGACGGGTCGCGTAATCGGAAACCAACAGACTTCCGATATTGACCGCATTGGAACTCGCGCCCGCCGCCTTGGGCGAGGACTCTTTGCGGAACATGGAAAAAGCGCCTGCGAATAAAAGCAGCGCGCTTAAAAATACGACCGGAATCGCAGACCAAAAACGGGTATGGGTATCAGCTAAATAGCACCCCCCCCCCCTATGGCTTTCACGCGATCAAAACGCACCTGACCGTTTCCTCTCTTTTTCTTAAATCCAAACATAAAATCTCTCCTATGTCGCTTTTCTCTTTCTTACGCGCCCTGCCCTGTCTTTTGGTTTGGCAAGACGCGCATATCCCTATACACTATTATTCTACTATATATTTTCCTTGTTTCCAAGTTTTTTCGCAAAGAAATTCGAAAATCCCGTCGATTTTCTCGTCTTTATCACATTTTTTCTGCGACTTCTCAATATTTTATATATTTTTTGTCCTATTTTTCGTGCGTTTTAAAAATTTCGGACAAGCGCGAAAGGAATTTCCTCGCTTCGGATTCGTCAAAATCGGCGGTTTTCGGGCAAAAGCCGCCCGAAAACGCTTTTCCGACAATACATAAATTAAAGCACGAGGTAACAAAACATGCAAATCACATCGCTTATCGGAAAACAATTACTCTCTCCTGCGGGAGAAACACCCGGATACGTTTTGCAGGCGTTCCTTTCGCGCGACGGGAAAAAGATCTCCTGCCTGCGTTGCGCAAACGGGGACGACGAGGAATTCATTCTCCCCGCCCGCGCGATCCTGTCCTGCTCGGACGCGATCGTTGCGGGAAGCACGCGGATCCCGTCGCCGACCGGAATGCCCGCGCCCGTCATGCTGCCTGTATACGACCAGTGCGGGGAATCGCTCGGCACGGTCGCCGATTACGTGACGGCAACCGACGAACCGCTGTTCGTCGTCGTGAAAAACGGGATCCGCACCGAATATCCGCTTTCGCGCGCCCTGCTCGGCGATACGCTCGTCATATATCCCTCTTCCGCGGAAAAACGGAGAGCGGCGGCAAAGCGCAAACGGAACGAAACCGAAACGGACGCCGCGCGCGCGGCAAAGCCGCCCAAACAAAAAGCGCCGATCCCGCCCGCGCCCGTAAGCGCCGCCGTTCCGCCGCAAAAAGAACTTCCCGAACGGGAGGATCCGAATAAACCGACCGCCAACGACTATTCGTTCAACCGCCTGAATCTGCTCGGACGCAGAGTGAAAAAGAGCGTGTTCGACGGGTTCGGTTCGCCCGTCGCCTTAGCGGGAGAACGGATCACGCCCGCCGTGATCTCGCTTGCACGCCGCAGCAACCGCCTGCTCGAACTCACCGTCAACACGCTTACCAACGTATTATAATCCGAAAAAACGAAAAACGCGCCCGAAGGCGCGTTTTTCGTGCTCTGCGTAAATCTCGGAAATTCCGGGGACCCGCAGACGATATTGCTTATAATTTGTACTTCGCCGTCATCTTTAAAACCGAAGCGAGGCAATCGTTCAAAGAGCCGAGTTCCTGATCGGTCAGCGCTTTTCCGCGGTAAGAATCGATCGCGCGGGTAAGCACTTCGGTTTCAAGCCGGTCCGCCGCCGTAAGGCGTTCGGCTTTCAGTTTCGTCAAAAGCCCCGAAACGTAATCGAGCTGCATTCCGCACTCCTGCGCGGTAACGGCGGGCGCTTCCGCATATACGGGCGCGGGAGCGGGCGTACGCTGTTCTTCGAACGGAATCGCAAGCGGTTCGTGAAATTTTTCGTAGATCTTGTCTTCACGTGCGCCGTGCGTTTTGCCCTTCTTTTTGCCGATGCGCGGCAAGAACAGGAACAGCCGCAAAATCCCGCTCATGACCACGGTAAGCGCGAAATAGAGCAACGCGGTCTCCGTGCCCGCTGTACAGGCAACGAGAAAGAACCCCGTTCCGCAGACGATCGCGACGAGACCCCAATAGGCTTTCTTTCCGCCGAGGAGCGCAAGCGTGAGCGCGATCAACACAAGCGCCGCGGGACATGCAAGGAACGCGACCCATTCCGGCACCCTGCCGACAACTTCCACAATTTTTTCGAAAATTTCCATTTGTTACAGATGACCTCCGAGTATCGAATTCGTAAGAAAGCGGGATCTCCGCTTCGAACGGATAGATGATTGCCGTTATCACGTCCCGTTATCCCGAAAAATAACGGTGATTTTGACGAAGTTTGCCGAACCGAGGCGAATTTACAATTCGATCTCCCTCAGCCGCGCAACGTTTACGATGCGCGCGGAAATCGTGTTCTCGTCTACCCGCAACGCACGCGCCGCCGCCTTTTTATACAGCAGGATCTGTTTGCCGTACCGCTCGCGCAGTCCGTCGTCGCCGCGGCCGGAATACTTATAGTCTATGATGAGATACCCCTGCGGCGTTTCGCACAGCAGATCGATCGCGCCCTGAAACACGACCTCGTCCTCCGCGTCCGTATCGTAAATCTCGCGCGCGGGAATCCGCGCGAGGAAGGTCTGCTCCCGCAGAACCCGCTTGCCCGCAAGCGCCGCAAAACAGGGCATGGCGAGTATCTTGCGCAATTTTCCGGCGTCTAAAAGGGACAAACGCTCCTCGCTCAAAACGCCCTGTTCGCGCATCCGCGCAAGTTCCTCTTCCGCGTCTTTTCCGAATTCGACGTGTTCGAGAAAAGCGTGATACGCAAGCCCTTCTTCTACGGTATGACCGCCTTCCCAATCGTCGAAATCCGCCGAAGCGGGCGTTTCCTGCGCGCGGATCAATCCGCTCGCGGAATCCTTTACGGGAAGCGGCACGCCCGACGCGTGCGCGTAAGGTTTTGCGTATACCGAAACCAGCGCTTCAAGTTCCTCCGCCCCGCGGTTTTCCGAGGCGTACGCATGCCGTTCCGGCGCGGGCGGAAGTTCCGCCTCCCCGTCGGGAACGAAGTAATCGGCGCAGGAAACAAAATCGATCATATCCGAAAACCGCTTGGCATAGCGCGGCGAAAGCGCGTGGTCCCGTTCTTCGAAAAGCATGTGCAACCGACAGCGGGCGCGCGTCATCGCAACGTATAAGAGGTTCCGCTCCTGCAAGAGTTCTTCCCGCCGTTGAAGCACGGCGGCGGCGCGCCGCATCAACGTTTCGGACACCAACTTCTTTTCCGTATCGTAACAACGGGGAACGGCAAGCAGCTCTTCCGTCCACATCAGTTCGTCTTTTTCCGCGCCGTGAAAGTTTCCGTCCAAACTCGCCAGAATCACGACGGGGTATTCCAAACCCTTGGAAGCGTGCATCGTCAGTACCTTTACCGCGCCTTCGCCGCCGCTTTCCGCATATTCGACCCGATCGCCCGAGGCTTTCAGCCGCGCGAGGAACTCGTGGATCCCACCGCACCGTTCCGCTTCCGCGATCAACCGCCTCACCCGCGCGAGGCGATCTCTGCCCGCGGGCTTGGCGGCGATCTGCGCTTCCAGTCCCATCGCGAGCAGCATGTTCATCAGCTCCGCCGCCGTTCTGATCCGCGACTGCTTGCGAAGCGTTGCCGCGGTATCCCAAAACGCGTTCATTTTTTTCGCCGTGCCGTCCGCCATCTTCGCGCGGTATTCCGCGCACGCTTCGCGGAAGGTAAACGGCGAGGGAAACCGCGCGCGGATCCTGACGAGTTCGCCGTCCGTGAACCCGCCGATCGCGGAGAGCATGGCGGTCGCGAGCGGAATGTCCTGCTCGGCGTTGTCGAGCCAGGACAGCCAGTCGATCAACAGACGCGCCTCGAAACAATCGCATACGTTTATCTTGGACGAACTGGTCACGGGGATCCCCCGCGCCGCAAGCGCGCGGACGATCCGTTCCGCGTCGCCCGTGTTCTTGCGCGTAAGAATCGCGATATCGCCGTAGGTCACCGTTTTGAAGCGTTTCGCTTCGTCCTCTTCGTCGACGTCGTACCAGCTCTTTCCGAGCTCCTCTTCCGCCAGACGCGCCGCCTGCTCCGCAAGTGCGTCCGGCTCCGCCCGTCCCGCGCTTTCCAGCACCGAATAGATCCCGCGTTCCCGACGCTCTTTTTCCGCTTCCCGAACGGTGTGAAAGAACACGCCGCCGCGGTAACTCCCGTAACGCAAACCGCCGTTCATGGGCGGGTAGTCGGGAGACAGCGGCGCGAACACGCGGTTCACCGCGTCCAGCACCCCTGCCGCCGAACGGAAATTGGACGTGAGGGACAACGGGTGTTCCAGCGATTTCGTCTTGTCGATAAAATATTGCGAACGACTGCCGCGGAAGCCGTAGATCGCCTGTTTGGGATCCCCGACCAGAAACACTTCTTCGCCCGAAACGAGGGAGATGATTTTTTCCTGCACGGGATTCACGTCCTGATACTCGTCCACGAACACGTAACGGTATTTCTCCCGCAGTTCTTTTTGCACCGCGTCGTTGCGCAGTATCCGAAGCGCGCACTGTTCCAGATCGTCGTAATCGAGTACGTTCGCCTCCCGTTTGAGCGCGGCGTAAGCGTCCCCGTAACGGAGGGCGAGCGAAGCGAGCGCGGCGGCGCGCCTGTTCGCGTTTTTGTGACGGGCGTACTCTTCTTCCCGCGCGCCGTATTCCCTGAGTTCGGCATTCAGCTCTTTGATCGCTTTGGAACAGGCGGAAAGATCTTTCAGGCGAATTCGCTCTTCCCCCTCCGCCTTCGTCGTGCGCGGCATGACGGCGACCTCCAAGGGCGCTTGCGCCGCGGCGGCCATGCCGAACAGTTCGTCCGCCGCGAGAAGCGCCGCACAACGCGCTGCAACGTCTCTGCAAACCGTCGCCGCTTTCGCGTTTTTCCCTTCGAAATAGGCGGCGTGCGCTTCCGCCCGTTCCCGCAAAAAAGCCGCGTCCTCGCGATAACGCCCGAACAGGATCCCGCACGCCTTCGAAAACAGGTCTTCTTTTCCCACCCGTCCGAGCAGGGCGGCAGGGTCCTCCGTGCCGCGCACCGCGCGGTAGAGCGAAATCACGAGTCTGCGCAGACGGACGTCTTTTTTCTTTCTGAAATACACGGCGAGCAGATCGGCAAATTCCTCCCCGCCCGATTCGTAAGCCTCTTCGAAGACTTCGTCCGCCGCCTTTGCGGAAAGGGCGTTCCCCTCCGCGTCGTCGGGCGAAACGATCCGGAACGCGGGATCGGTTTCCGCAAGATAAAAATACGAACGCGCAAGCCGCCCGCAAAAGGCGTGGATCGTGCCGATCTCCGCAAGCGGCAACGCTTTCAACTGCGCCTTGATACGGCAACGCGCGCCCTCGTCCGCTTCGGGGATCCGCTTGATCAGCGCGGCGCGCAGACGGTCCCGCATCTGCGCCGCAGCTTTGTTCGTAAACGTGAGCGCCAGCACGTTCTGCACGTCCGCGCCGTTTAAGACAAGATCGACGAGACGGTTGATCATGACGAAAGTCTTGCCGCTTCCCGCCGAAGCGGAAACGATCACCCTTCCGCGCGTTCCGATTGCGTCTCGCTGTTCTTCGGTAAGATTCATTCCCCCTCCTTCGCGCGCTTCACGACCGAAACGATATCGGCGCAACGCACCGACTCTTCTTTCCGCGGCGCGCCCGTAAACCCGCACGCGCCGAGGCACTTGCAATAGGCGCACGCGTCGCCGTAGGGCGAGGGCGCGACGTTCCCGTCCCGCATCTCGTCTTCCGCGCGTGCGGAGAGCAGTTCGGCATAATCCAGAAACTCCTCGAACCGATCCTGTTCCATGCCCTTTTCCGTTCTTCCGCCGCCCTCGAAAAACGCCGACTTTTCCCCTTCTTTGCGCAAGGAATCCATCAGCGCAAGCACTTCGTCCTCTTTCGAAAAGAACCCGCTCATGCGATACTTTTCTTCCTGCGTTTTCGTGAACTCGTCCGCGGCGGGAAAGTAAAACGCTCCCGCGGGCTTTCCGCCCGCGCGCGCCGCGGAAAGATAGAGCTGCAACTGCACTTTCCTGCCCGTATAATAGGAGAGCGGGGTGTCGTCCGTCTCGCCTGTTTTATAATCGATGATCCGCACGTACTCGCCCGCCTCGTCCACGCGGTCCGCCTTTCCGCTCATGCGCAGCGCGGGCATCGTCAGTTTCACTTCCGTCCCGCGGACGCGGAAACCCGATTGCGCGATCTGACGGTATGCGGCGGTCGCCGCTTCGGCGGCTTCGCGGACCAGCCGTTCGCCCGTGTATGCGCCCGCCTGCGTGTCGGTAAGCGAAACAAACCGCGGGCTGCCGAGCAGTTCCCGACCCGCTTCGACCGCCCTCAGGCGGCATTCTTCTTCGCCCGTCAATTCGTTGAACAGCACCGCGACCCGTTCCAGAACGGCATGCACGAAGGTGCCCGCGTCGGTGTCCAGTACCGTTCTCTCCTCCCGCTCCCGAAGCCTGAGCGCCCGCACGGCAAAGCTCTTGTAGGGACAGACGAAATAGTTCTCGATCAGCGTCGGAGAAGCGTCGCGCGAGAAATACAGTTCCGCCGCCTGCGGGACGCGTTCCTTCTCCCGTCCCGACAAAAGTGCTTCGAGCGCCTCTTCCCCGATGCGGGATTTTAACAACGTATACAGCGCGGAAAACCGCCCGTCGGCGTATTCCCGTCCCGACGCAACGTCCTGCTTCAATGCGATAAGTTCCAAGAGCGCGGGCGCATATTGCGTGCAGTTGTAGGGATACAGCGCGGGCATGGGTGCCGTCTGAAAGATTTTTTCCGCACAGGAAAGGATCTCGCTCTCCCCCGTTTCCGCATCGCCCGCCCGCAACGGTCGGCTGAGATAGAGGGCGCGGCGGAAAGAGCAGACGTTGAGCGCGATGCTCTCCCGCGCCCGCGCGTTGACCGTGGCGATCGCGGGTTCGATCTCGACCGCAAGCGCGGACAGCTTGCCGATGTCCCCGTCGGAAATCAGCGCGGTGTCCGCGGAAACCCGCGGCAACGCGTCCGTCAGCCCCGTGCAGAACAGAACTTCCGCACGCGCAAATTTACTCTCCGTGATATCCCCGACGAACACCGCGTCCGCAGACTGAGGAATGACGGAAACTTCGAGCGCGTCCAATCCGCCCGACAACAGCGCGACAAATTCCCGCACCGTGAGCGTCAGCCCGCCGGCAACCGTCTCCGTTTCGGCAAGCACCCCGTCGAGCGGAGCAAGCGAGAGAAATTTCTGATCCTCTCCCGAAAGTCCGTCCGTCAGCGTCTGCGTGACCGCTTCGCCGCCGACAAGTTCGTAAAGCGCGCGCACGGCGTCGGCATAACGCTTGCCCGTTCCCTTGGCGGGAAACAGCGCAAGACACGCGAGCATTTTTTCGCGGCAGGCGATCAGTTCGTCGCGGCCGTATCCTTTCACCGCTTCCCCTTCTTTGATCGCCCTGCGGATTCCCCCGCGGTATCCGCCGTATTTGAGCAGATAGTTGCGGTAATTATCTCCGTTCCCGAAATAGACGTTTGCGGCGACCGCGTCCGCCGAAAGGGGTAAGCCACCGTCCGCCGCCGCTTCGAGACAGGCAAGCGCGAACGCGCAGAACGGATGCTGCGAAAAGGATTTGCGGCGGTCGGCAAAAAACGGAATGCCGTGCGCGCGGAAATATTTCTCCGCGAGCAGGAAACTGTTTTTATCGGGAACCAGCACGGCAAAATCGCGATAACGCAACCCGTCCTCCGCAACGTGTTTGCGAATGAGCGCGCAGACGGCGCCGAATTCTTCCGCGTCGTCGGAAGCGCGATAAGTTCTGATGCAATCGGTTTTTTTCGCGCCGCGCAGGTAACGTTCGGGAGAATAAAGTCCGTCGCGCAAAATCAACGCGTCGTCGGCAAGCGAACAGGGCACGGAAGATCTGCGGACCCCGCCGTATTCCGCGGCGACTCTTTCAAAGCCCGCCGCGCCCTCGTTGGTATACGGTTCGCCGTCGCCCGCAAGAAAGATCCCCGTTACGCTGCGGGCGTGTTCCATCGCGGCGCGCAAGCCCTCCCGCGCCTGCGCGGTGAAGGAGGGAAAGGCAAAGAAAAATACGTTGCCGTCCGCCAACGCGCCCGAGGCGATCTTTTCGGGCAACAGCGCGAGATAGCCGTTTTCGTCGAGCAGCCCGCGTTCGCGGAGAAATTCTTCGTATGCTTCGAGCACGAGCGCGAGATCTTCGAGCTTCGCGCGCAAAAGCCCCTCCGTCTCCAACGCGCCCGCGCGCAATTTTTCCGCGCTCACGCGGGACGCCGCAAGCTGGGCGATCGTCTCGTAAACCGCCTGCGCGCTGCCGTTCTTAAAACAGCGGAGTTCGCCGCTGCGGGCGGAGAGAATGGCGGAGACCGCCATGACCGAACCGTATTTGGACAGCACTTTCCGATCGGAAGAGAGAAAGCGCGCGAACGTAGATACTTCGGTCAAAAACGTTCCGCCGTTTCCGCCGAGTACCGCATGCTCAGCAAGCAGGGTGAGCCTGTCCTCGCAAAATATGAAATTTTTCCCGCCGCGCGATTCGTTTTCGGCAACGCGCGCGGCAAGCGCCGCTAGCGCGTCGTCAAGCGTGGGGGCTTCGATGAGATTGATCATGGTCTCCGTTCCGCGGCGGATCACAAATGCGCAAACGTTTTACGCGGATCCCTGCGGATACACGTATTATAACATATTTCACAAAATTTTCCCTTTATTTCAACGATTTATTTTTACAAACGGAGAAAAATATGTTATAATCTCTTTCGAACCGATAAGGAGAACTCTATGAAAAAGAAAAGTCTTGCGGCGCTTTCGCTGTTTTTGCCGCTTACGATTTTATGCGCGTGCGGAAGCACCCCTACGCAGGCGTTCAGCGCAAACTGGTACCGCGATACTTCGATCCGCGATATTATGAGCGGAAAAACCGAGAAACTCGCCTACGAAGTCACGTTCGAACCCAAGGATACGAAACCGCTTTCCGTTTCCTACGAAAAGGGAACGTATACGACCGAACTGACGGCGATGGCGATGCAACTTCCCGACAGCGAAAAAACGGAGACCGTTTACCGTTACGCCACCCGTCTCGACATCAAGGGAAAATATTCGTTAAACGGACAGGACGGGGACGTCTTTACCGATTCGGTGGAATCGACCGTATACTTCCGCAGTCTGTCCGGCGGCCTGCAACCGGTGTCGAGCACGAAACACGTTATCAGCACGTCGCCCACGGGAAGAACGGAAAAGCTGGAAGACGCTTACGTCACCTACGACTATACTTACACCGTCAACTATAACGAAGCGCTGTCCAAAGCGGAAGTCAAACTCGATCAGATCAAACCGGCGGAGGCAAAACGGGAGAGAAAGGTATCCCTGAGCGGCGCCGTAAACTACTTCGACAACGAACAGCTGGAATTTATTCTGCGCGGGTTGGACATGACGTCCGCCGTGTCGCTGAAAACGATGAACCCGCTCGACTCTTCGATATCCCCCGTTGCGATCAAAGAAACGCCGAAGGAATCGTTGGAGACGATGACGTTCCGCGTCGGCGATACAACTGTTAACGAATCCATTCCCGCTTATACATTCGCCTTCGGGTACAGTTCGGCAAACAGCGGACAAAATCTTACCCTCGTGTACGCGAAACGCTCGGCGGACAAGTCCAACAACCGCTTCCGCAACGTCATGCTGAAACGGACCGTGCCCGTTCTGCAAGGGTTGGGCAATCTGATCTATACCCTGACCGAAGCGGATTTTATCGACTGAACTTCATGATACGCCAAAGCGGATCGGAAATTTCCGATCCGCTTTTCTTTTCGTAAACGATTCTTTATTTTTCGTACACGCTGTGTTTGAGAACGCCGATATACGGAAGATTGCGGTATCTCTGCGCGTAATCGAGCCCGTATCCCACGATAAACTCGTTTTCGATCTCGAAACAGGAGTAGTCCGCTTTGATATCCACCTGTCTGCGCGCGGGCTTGTCGAGCAACGTGACCACGGTAAAGGATTTTGCGCCGCGTCCGCCGAGCAGATCCTTCATCTTCTTCAACGAATGTCCGGAATCGACGATGTCTTCCACCAGCAAAACGTCTCTTCCCGCGACGGGCGCGGCAAGATCCATGACGATCTTCGGGATCCCCGAACTTTCGGAAGTATGCCCGTAAGAGGACACCGTCATGAAATCCATCTGCACGGGCGTGTCCATCGCGCGCAGAAGATCGCAGAAAAAGACGACGCTTCCCTTCAATACGCTGATCGCGATCGGGGGTTCCGCGCAGTCGCGGTAACGCTCGTCAAGCCAAGCCGCCGCCTTCTTCACTTCGGCGGCGATTTCCTCTTCCGTGAGCATGATCCGCTCGATATCGGAATTCATGGTTTTGTTCATAGTTTTTATCCTCCGTATTTTTCGGTAACGTCCCGCTATTTCTCGCATGCAAGATAAACGATCCGTTCCGTTTGTTCCGTCACTTTCACGGCGTCCGAAATTTCCACGCCGAATATCGCATACACGCTGTCGTCCTTAGCGACAAGCGGCAGTTCTCTCCCCGCGCGCGCCGAAATTTTTTTGTCCGTGAGATATTCTTTCAGCGACTTCCGCTTGCCTTTATAGGGCGTGAACACGTCTCCTTCCCTGCGCGCGCGTACGATCGCGCCCGACGGAAAAGCCGCCGCGTCCGCCCGCAACGCGCCCGCGGAAGCGGTCTCGCTTACGGAATACGCCCGTCCGTTCCATTGAAATGCGCCCGTGCAAAAGGGAATTGCTCTTTCCGCGGATTTCGGACGATAGATCACCACGAATCCGCCCTCGCGCGAGGCAACGATTCCCGACGGCAGATTTACGGCGCGCCCGCTCTGCAACGTTTTTAATCCCGCAATATCCCGCAGATTCGCGCTCGTGTAATCCTTTTCGCAGCCTAACGATTTCACGGCGAAAAGGCAAGCGCGGGAAAACAGCGGCGGAACAAGGTCCGCGGGGATGCGGAATAAATCTCCCTGTCCGATCACCTCTTTGCAGGCGAGCGATTGTAACAAATCGTCGTCCTCTTTCGCCCGCAACGCAAATTCCGCGATATGCTTCGACGCGCCGTTTACCGCGCGGTCGAGCGCGGGCAACACGGAATTACGGATCGCGTTGCGCGCATACGAATCGTCGGCGTTGCTCTCGTCCGCAACGTATTCCAGCCCGTTTTCTTCGGCGTAGCGTTCGATTTCCGCGCGGTTGACGGAAAGGAACGGTCGGACGATGCCGTCCCGCTCGCGGATCGACGCCAAACCGGCAAGCGACGTGCCGCGCGCCAGCCGAAAAAGCGCCGTTTCGGCAAAATCGTCGCGGTGATGCGCCGTCGCAACGACGTCCGCCTGTCCGTCTTTCAAAATTTCCGCAAAACAACGGTAACGAAAATCCCGCCCTGCTTCCTCGATCCCCTTTCCGCTTTCTTTCGCGCGGGCGGGGACGTCTTCGGAAAAGACCGACAGCGGGATCTGCCATTTTCGGCAGAGCTTTTCCACAAAAACGCGATCGGCAACCGACCGCTCGCCGCGGATCCCGTGTTCGCAGGTCAGCGCGGAAAGCGCGATTCGATGCGTTTCCGCCGCCCGCAGAAAGCAATGCAACAGGCACACGGAATCGACGCCGCCCGAAACCGCGACGCAGACCCGTTTCCCCGCATAACGCTTTAAATCCGCAAGCTCCATATTGAAAGCATTATACCATACTTATCAAACGATTGCAAGAATTTGCTTAAAATCATATTCCGAATATTGTATGTTCGCGCTTTGATTTTTCGGTCCGAAAAAAAGAACTGATCGCTTTAAGCAATCAGCTCTTTTAAATAAGTTTTGCTTTGGAACAATCTACCGATTCTTTTTTCGATAAACGAGAAAATTAATAAACTCTAATACTCCCGTCGTCACGACAAAATATATCATATATGAAAGAAGAATCTTTGCGCACCAAACATCCCAATTTTCAAGAAAGAAACAACTAATGTTAATGAATATACAGATGCCTATTAAAAGAATATAATTACAGATTGTATACAAAAAAGATTCTAAATATACATATCTGTCGTAATTTTCTTCTGGGTTCCCTAACCCAGTAGTATTATAGCCGTTTACAGGAAAATACAATTTACATCTCGAAACATTTATTTTCTTTTGCTTGGAATTATATTTTCGTAATTGTTGATTAATTATGCCTGAATATCTATAACATCCGAAATGTATTACTACCATCGTAATATTAAATAAAAGAATATCTAGTATCTTAAACATTTTATTACCCTATTATTGTCTGAATCAAACTTCCTATCAAAAATACTACGCCGGATTTGCCAATAGGAGTCATATATTTGCCAAAACTTTTTATTCCTTGTTGTGCCATTATATGCTTCCCAAATACATTAAATCCACTTTGTAACCCCGCATCTCCTACAAATCCTGCAAATCCACCAATAAATAAATTTGAAGAGAAGTCTTTTGCATTAAACGTGGAATTACCAGTTAAACAATCATATACATATTCTCCGCCGGCTATAACAGCATTGATTAATACTTGCCCAGAACGCCCTATAGGCGAAGCGGCAACGGCTCCGCTTATAGCACCTGTAACGCTACCACTAAACATACCGTTAGCAACAGCGTCAAAGATATCCCCACCGTTTTTTGTCGCTTCTACCGCTGACGAGACACCTCCAACCACCATACCTGTAGCACTACCCACTGCCGCTCCAGCCGCAATGACTCCAACTGCCGTACCAGCCGTAGCGACGGCCGCAACTACCGTGACCGCAACAATTGCAACGGCTGCGACCATTTTCCAAAATCCCTTCCAACTCCAAGTCCCTTCGGGGTCTATGTTCATGACGGGATTATTGTTACAATAGGCAAACAGATTTATTCCGCCGAGCGTTTCGGGATCGAGATACTTGATATTATCCGCATTGATAAACCGACCCACTTCCGGATCGTAATAACGGTTGATCAGATAG
>CAJUJF010000029.1 GCA_910586825.1 uncultured Christensenellaceae bacterium
TCCTTCCGATAGTTCAAAAGGACATAGTGTTTTAGGCGGTATTTAGGGGTAAAACGGCTATGAAATCGAGTCAATATCGACTTTGTAGTAGATATGAACCTCTTGCGGCTTGCCAGTAACTGTTTCTTTGCCGCCTATGATGAGCTTCTCGAATAGATCCAAGCACAGCTCGCGCGTGAGTTTAGGAGCGTAGAGGTGCTTTTTCATCCGCCGTATAAATTCGTCGATGTCCGTCGTGGCTTTCTCGGCTTCTTCGAGCCCCTGTTTGAGAAAAGCTATGCGTTCTTTCAGCTCGGACTGCTCGGCGGTGTATTTTTCTATTAACCGCACGCAAACGCTTTCGGGAATTTTACCCGCAACCTTTTCTTCAAACGCGCTTTCAATTAGTTTATCAAGCTCTAATAGACGTTTCTCGCCTTTGCGTAATTCTTTTTGAACGTCGGCATCTTTTTTGTTCGCAAGCGCGGCGGTATGTTCCAAATATCTCAGTCTGAATTCCGCTTCGTCGGCTATTATTCTTGTGGCTTTATCCTTCACGTCGTTTAACACGATTTGTTCTAATACGGATACCGTAATGAAATGACTGAAACAGGCGGACGAACCTAAGCGGGATTTCGTTCCGCAGTTAAAGTTGAAGTAGACTTTTTCTTCGCCCGTGCGTTTTGTTTTTTCCATATTCCAACCGAGCCGCATTTTTGCGCCGCAGTCCGCACAGAACATCAGTCCCGACAGCGGATGCATAAATCCGCGTTGGGTATGTTTTCCGTGTCCCACGGCTTTTTCGACTTCTTTCACTTTATTCCATAGTTCTTTTGATATGATCGCCTCGTGCGCGTTTTCCGTTACGATCCAATCTTCTTTCGGACGGTATATCCATTTATGATTCTTATACGAAATAGTCGTAGATTTGTGCTGAACCAAATTACCTATGTATGCTTGGTTATCCAAGAGTGTGCGAAGTACGGAAGTGCACCATAAATGCGTGGAGTTTCTCACTGTGGTTACGCCCGTCGTCGCTATTCTGTAATCGTTGGGTGTAAGGATATGTTCGGCGTTCAGAATATCCGCTATTTTTCGCGGGGTTAAACCGCTTGCTCTCATTTCGAATATTCTAACCACAATAGGGGCAGTTTCTTCGTTTATCTGCAACGTTCGTTTTTCGTCCGTTCCGAGGATATAACCGTAGGGAGAGTGCGACATACCGTTCTTTCCGTTTTTTGCGTTTTGGAGACGCACGGCACGGAGTTTCTTGCTCGTAGCGGCAGACCACCATTCGTTGAATACATTGGTGATCGGCATCATATCCATAGCGGCGGTGTCTTTATTCTCGGTGTCTATGTTGTCGGATAAAGCGATAAAGCGTATGTTGTATAACGGAAACACATAATCGAGATACTGTCCCACCATGATATAATTTCTTCCGAAACGGCTCATATCCTTGACGAGGATCGTATTGATAACGCCTTGCTGTGCATCATCGAGTAATCTCTTTACGCCCGGACGGTCGAAGGTCGTTCCCGAAATACCGTCGTCCACGTAAATATCGTGGAGCGTCCAGCCTTGCTTTTCGATATACTCCGAAAGGATAGCCTTTTGGTTCTCGATAGACAGGGATTCGCCCTGCCGTTCGTCGTCGCGGGAAAGCCTTAAATACATTCCCACGATATAGTCTTTGCTGTTTAGCTTTGCTTGCATATTAAATCACTCCTATGTAATTATGCGGATTGTTTGTTTTCCGCAAGCGCTTGTTTGAAAGCGTGATCGCAGATAATTTTTCTGTAATTTTTCTTACCTGCATAATGACTTACGACAATATATTTTTTGCCGTAAATTACTTCGACACGGGTAGTGGTGGTCCCGTGTTCCGAGCGGTTCTGTTGCGCGTACATTGCTGTGTCCATAAAATACCTCCTACCGCACAGCATACAGTAGGGGGATCATGATTGTTAGAAAGCCCGTACCGACGCTTTCCCAACACACCCAAACAACTTGCAACTTTTCTTTTAATTGATTGATACATAATATTACCTCCTTGTCGAACTTTTCTCTTTCGACAACCAAACCGAAAATCGAAAAAAGACAAGCCGTCAAGGAAAAAGAAAAAACATTGCGTGAACGGCTTTTCACACAATGTTTTAAGCAATGTTTTTTCCCTTGTAAATTCGGGCGTATTTCAATTCATATTCCACGGCGCAGGCCTTTTTCGATACAACCACCCGTCGAAAGAGAAAAGGAAGTAAATGATTGACTTGTGTGGCTTTTTGCGGTATAATAAAAAAGCTACATATTACCAATAATAAACTCATAAAGGGACATACTACGCCTTGTAGTGTGAGCTCTCAATTTCCCTTTATGAGAAATGGTGATATGTAGCAATATCGAGAGCCGCATGAAATAGGGAATACCGTTCTCGTGTGAGGGCGGTATTTTTTATTTTGAAAAAAGGGGTAGTTTTTTGTATAATGATGCGCGAACGTGAGGATGGAAAAATTTGGAATTTGGATTTTTTAGCCAAATTAAAAAGCTTTTATTGACTGTTGTTATTTGAATCATTAAACTATAAATCGGAGGGGGTGCTTAAAGGTGGAAATAAAATTAAACAGCAATTTAATAAAAGATACGGATATTTGTATCGATATCAAAAAAGTTGGACAGGAATTTTGCGCCCCCAACAAGAGTCCGACGAATTGCGTGCGTCCGTGTTATGCATTGCATTTTGTATTGTTCGGCAGAGGCACGCTGGTCGATAAAACCGGAAAAACATACGATATCACCAAAAACAATGCTTTCTTGCTCTATGAAAAGGAAGAATATAAGTATTTTCCGGATAGAAGCGATCCGTGGTCTTATATTTGGGTAGAATTCAGCGGGGCGGGGCTTGACGAACTGCTTTCTCTTTGCGGGTTCGAAAAAGATAATGTCGTAAAGCACGTAAGAGACTTTAACGAATTTATCATGCTGATGCGCAATATGTACGAATCTTACGATGCAAGCGAAACGCAACAACTGCGCTGTTCGGCTTACTTCATGTTGGTTTTGGGAAAGTTTATCGATCAGGAACAGGCAATCAAGCTTCCGCCCAAAGCCACAAAGAACAAAAAACTATTGCGGGATATTCTGATTTATCTGAATAACAATTGGGTTTCCGACCTTACAAGCGAGATGATTACGAAATTATTCGGACTTTCGATTCGTTCCTACAATCGCTTTTTTGCGGAAATGCTTTCCATGTCGCCTGTGGAATATATCAACTCTTACCGCATTTCTGTTGCTTGCGAGCGGATACAAAAATCGGATTCTTCGATTGAAGAGGTTGCCCATATTGCGGGATTTCAGGACGTAGCCTATTTTTCGCGGGTTTTCAAAAGCATAAAAGACATATCTCCGCAGGAGTACAAAAAGCGAAAGATAAGCGAAGATCCGTTTTTGTGGTTAAAAGAAAAGGGTATGTTTTTCAGGTAAAATTCATTACGGAAATTTTTCCGTTGAATATATGAATAAGGAGAATTGTTATGAGAAAAGCTGGAAAAATTTTGGCGATGGCGATCGGCGCTTGTATGTGCGTCGGTTCGGCGGGAATGTTGGCGGGCTGCGGCGATGATACGCCGGAGGGATTTACCGGCATTACCTTTGTATATGAAGCAGATATGTATGCGAACCCTACGTTTTACGAACTTGTTAAGACGTATAACGATACGCAGGGGCAAATCGATAAGGTGAAGGTCAATCCCACGCAAGTTTCGGGAGTCGGCACAACCCGTACAACCTATGAGGGAACTTGCGAATACAACGTTGCCGTGACGGACGAAACGGTTTTCAAAGATATTGCAATGGACGGTTTGTTCGTTAATTTGAATGAGTACGTAAAGAACGATAATTACGATTTATCCGATTTTACGACGGGAGCGTTAAATTCCGCCCGACTGACAATCGGCGGCGAAAAATATATCGCGGGCGAAGGGCAGGATTTGCAGGCGTTGCCGTTCGGGTGCGCACCCGCCGTTATCTACTACAATAAAAATCATTTTACGTCGCAAAAAATCAATATCGTTTCCTGCGCCGAGGAGAATTTGAAAACGAAATATCCGAATTTGCAGCCTCACGGCTACGCGGAATACGCGGTAAAACCTTTCGATACGGCGGTTTCTTCGACCAACTTGGCAGGTGAAACGGTCTATAAAGTATTCAACAATAAAATCCCCATGAACTGGGAAGAAAAGCGGTATCTTTCCAAGATGTTCACTTCGTCTTATAATAGCGATTCGCCGAGTCAATACGGATACGTGAGCGCATGGTGGTTTTCCTACGGCTGGTCGGTCGGCGGCGACGTCGTGGGTTGGGACGGCGAGAAATATAATTTTACGCTTATGGACAAAACGGATAATTACCTTGCGGTAAAGGACGTAACCGTGAACGGAACGGAGTATCATGCGGGCGAGATCGTATCCTATGAGGATAAGATAAAACAGAAGGATATCGAGGCGTTGGAAGGGCTTTATGCGTTGCCTTCTCAATACGATTCTCAGATCGAATTCCTTTGCACCTCAAAGAGCGGACCGGTGGAGGGTGACGTTCAAGGCTACGGCGTTTGTCCTTCCGATATGGAACGTATCGGTAATTTTACGAGCGGCAAGGTTGCAATGACCAACCTGTTTTTGGACGAATTTACCCGTTTCAGCCGCAACATGAGAACGGGATTTGACGTTGCGCCCGAACAGCAGTACCGCGAATACGAGGGCGGAAGCGTGTATTACAACGGGAATAATTCGTTTCAAAACGAGTATTTGAAGGTTATCGGAAAGAAATATGACGGTGATAGCGCAAGCGAAACGGGTAAGGAATATACGGGTGAAATCAAAACGCAGGACGGCACGGAAATCGTAGGAAAAAGAATAAATTCGGCGTCGTACAGCTATCTCGTCATTCCCAAAAATTCCGATCCGCAAAAATTCGACGCGTCCTGGAAATTTATCAGCTGGGCTTGCGGGGCGGAGGGGCAAAAAATTCTCGCCAAGACGAATTGTCTTGCGCCCGTCCGCAAAGGCGTGACGCTAAACGATTATCCCGCGCTGTCGAACGATTACAATTTTACGGCGTTTGCGCAAGCCGCCGTCAACGGCGATATCGGCGATTGGGCATATTTCGAAAACGGCGAATGGGTGAACAGATGGTCGGGAGATTATAACGATAACGTGCGCGAGGGCACGATGACGGTTAGCGAATTTTTGGCGGCAAACGAAAAAAGAGCAAGCGAAGACGTCGCGAAAACGGCAATTATCATCAACGGGAGGTAAGCGCTATGGAAAATAAGACGGCGTTATCTTCAAGCGAAGGGAGAATCGACGCAGGCGATGCCGTTCGTGGCGAAAAGCCCGTTAAACGGAAACACAAATTCCGCAGAGAGTGGCTGTGGTGCTGGATCGTCGTATCGATTCCGATTATCGGTTACGTTTTCTTTAACGCCTTTCCCGTGGCGATCTCGCTTGCGTCGATGTTTACGGATATTCAGCACAATCAAATTTCGACGATGAAGTGGAATAACTTTGCGCATTTCGTCAAGTTTTTCCACGATGCAAAATACTTAAAGGCGCTCGGCATTACGCTTTGGCTCACTTGCGCACAGTTTTTATCGCTTTTCATTGCGCTTGTGATAGCAACGCTCATCAAGACCAAGGTCAAGGGCTCGCGACTCATGCAAACGTTGTATTTCGTACCCTATATTTGCTCGATCGTAGCGGTTACGATCATGTGGAATCAAATGTTTTTGACGGGCGACGACGGCGTGCTCAATACCATTTTCAATACGAATATCAACTGGCGCGGCGATCCGAAGTATCTCACTTGGTGTATCTTTACCGTCATCGTTTGGCAGTCGCCCGGATACGGCATCGTTATGATTACGACGGCGTTCATCGGGGTCGATCCCACGCTTTACGAGGCGGCGAAAATCGACGGGGCAAACGCCTGGAAACAGTATTTTCACATAACTATGCCGCAGATCGCGCCGATGATTCTCTTTCTCGCTTTGGCGGGTTGGCAAGGCGGGCTTGCAACCTTCGATGCGGCACAGGTCATGGCGCCTGTGGGGTTTGGCGGCACGGCGGGTCCCGAGGATATGGGCTTGACGCTTGCGTATTATAACTATATTCAAGGAATGTCGTTCTCGCACATGGATTATGCGTCGGTGATGAATTGGATGACGGCAATCATCAATTTTGCGGGAGCCTATTTGTTCCTGAGATTGAGAAAGAGAGCGGAGGATAATTTGGGATGACGAAAACATTCGATAAATTCACCTCGGCAAAGGCAAAAAACATTTATTCCAAAATCGGCATTTATTTTGGTTTGATTGCGTATTTTCTGCTTCTTTTTCTGCCGTTTATGGTTATCATCCTCACTTCTTTTACGTCGGATGCGGAAATCGCGTCGACGACGGGATTCGTGTGGTTTCCGTCTGAACTTTCAGGCGAGGGATACCGTATGGTATTTGAATTCGACCCCAACAAGACGAACGGCGTGCCGTCGTTGCTGCTCGGGTTCATCAACACCATGTGGCAGACGCTGCTACCTTCCGTCGTCGGGCTGATGATAAGCGGACTTGCGGCATACGCATATGCGAAATACGATTTCCCCGGGAAGAGTAAGTTTTTTGCTTCCATCATTTTCATGATGACCATTCCCGTTTCGGCTGGTATTACAGGGTATTTATTCTTTGCCCAACTCGGTTGGACGACGGGCGGCGCTTCGGTGCTTCCCATGATTATTCCGGGATTGTTCGGGAGCGCGGGCACGATTTTCTTCATCTATCCCTATTTGAAAGCGCTTCCGGACGGGGTGTTGGAGGCGGCGAAGATCGACGGCATGGGCTTTTTCGGCATCTTTTTTAAGATCGTACTTCCGCTGTCGACGCCTATCTTTCTTTCGCAGTTTCTCTTTGCGTTCGTCGGCGGCTACAATAATTATTCGGGCGCGCTCATCTATCTCGCCAATCAAAAGCAGCTATGGACGTTGCAGCTTGCTTTGAACCAGCTCGTTTCCTATATTACGGGCGCGGGCGGATATAACAACGTGGCTTGCGCGGCGGCGCTGATGTCGATGTTGCCGCTTCTCATTCTCTACGCTTTTGTCCAGAAATTTTTTATCGAGGGCATTACGGTGGGGAGTGTAAAAGGTTAAATCGGGAGGAAATTTATGAAACAATATTTGAAAGCGGCAGCGGTTGCGCTCGGCGCCATAACGGTGTGCGCCACGTTGGCGGGCTGCGGCAAAACGGAGAAAAAGACGGTATACGAAATACCGTATTACGACGGAACGACGTACGAGGAAGGGGCGGAGAAGCCCGTTTATAGTTCCGAGCTTTGGCGCAGGAACGACGTGAACAACGGCGCGGGCGATCCGTTCATTCTCGATAATACGGCAATAGACGGATTTTATTACCGCTACGGTACGGGCGGAGCCCATCAGTTTTCCGCTTACCGTTCCTCCGATCTCGATTTTTGGATCCCCTGCGGCATCATTTTGGAAAATATCGGTTGGACGGCGGCATGGGCGCCCGAGGTCGTATACGACGATCCCACGGATGACGGCGTGAACAACGGAACGTACTATTTCTTTTTCAGTATGTGTTTCCCGGGCTACGCGACTTCGGATGGCTACAACAAGGAAAAGGACGAAAACGGCAATGCGGATAACGTACACTCGCTCTTTGTGGCAACGTCGTCAAGCCCCGCAGGGCCCTTTAAGATGGTCGATTTCACCGATGCAAAGAGTTGCGGCGAAGAGAATGTGCGCACGATCGATGCGGGCGATTACGGCTATACCTGCGATTATCTGAAATATATGCTATTCGAGCCGATCGAAACGAATAGGGCGTGGCATGAGATTATGCCCGAGCGCATTCCCGAAAATTCGGATAAGCTGTGCAACAATATCGACGCAAGTCCCTTCGTCGATCCCGTCACCAAAAAGAAATATCTCATTTTCAATCACGAGCGGCAGCCTTCGCCCATTCTCATCATGGAGATGGAGAATTGGCTGAAACCGCTTCCCGAAACGACCAAGGTGATCGCGCGTTGCGGTTATTATACGGTTGAGGATTACGAAAAGGCGCAAAAGGGCGAAGCGGTCGAAACGTCCGACTTTGAAATGAGAACGAATAAGGTAAACGAAGGTCCGTGTATGTATTACAATGCAGAGAACGGAAAGTATTACCTTACCTACTCCGTCAACGGGTTTATGGATCCCACTTACGCGGTTGCGCAAGCCGTGTCCGATTCTCCGACCGAAGGGTTCAGGAAGCTGACGCAGGCGGAGAACGGACTCATTCTCAGCGCCGACGACGGCGGGAACAAGCTTGCTTCGGGTACGGGACACCATTGCTTTTTCCATATCGGCGAAAAGCTGTATATCTATTATCACAAGCATACCGTTCCCTATGCGGACGAAGGCAGATACACGGCGGTGGACGAAGTAAAGTTTGTTACGATAAAGGATCAAAACGGCGAAGATTTGGACGTTATGTACGTCAACGGTCCCACGGTTACCCCTCAGCCCGCTATTGTAAAGGGAATGGAATACGCCGATATTTCGGATAAATTACAGTCGGTGTCCGTGATAAGCGGCACGCTTGCCGAAGGCTCGGATACAAAGTGGCTCAACGACGGCTTGCTTTCTTATAACATGAAGCTCAATCAGGAGTTTTTGAACACCTACGTGCGCGAAACGGAAATCACAAGCGATACGACGTTTGAGCTCTCGTTTGCGGACTATGAGACGATTCGCGGACTCATGATTTACAACTCCAAGAACCTTGAAAAGGTGTTCTATAAAATCAAGAACGTCGAGTTCGAATCGGAGGGGAAAACCTACTTTATCAAAGAGTTGAACATCGACGAGCAATCCAATTTCAAATTTAACGAGTTTGAATTGATGTACGGCAACAAGGTTGTGGAAGCGGTGGCTTACGGCGGAGGAGTGTATGCGGAGTTTGCCGCGACGAAAGTGAAAAAGATCCGTTTTACGGTGGAAGTGCCTGAGGGGCAGACTGAGGTGGGGATTTCCGAAGTCGCCGTGATGGGCAAGGTTCTTTAAGGAGGGGAGTTATGAAGAATTCAAGAAAACGGTTGGCGTTGGGAATCGCCGCCTGTCTGTGCTCCTTGTTCGCTTTGACGGCATGCGGAGAAACAATAACGCAATACAACGTAATCGGCACGCAGGATTGCTACGCTCCCGTACAGAAGCCGACGAGCGGTGCGCAGATAGACGACGGGATCGTCCTCGACGGCGTTCTCGACGAATCTTTCTACGAAAGTAAGAGTTGGTTCGTGGGACATAAGAACGTGAAGGGCAGAGAGGCGACGCTCAGAACGACGGCGGAGATCGCGCCGCACGGCATTTTATTCGGAATCGACGTCGACGAAGGGTTTACTATCTCATACAGCGCAGGCAGACCGACGGCTTGGAACAGCGGAATCGAGTTTTATTTCGCATTCGGCGGCGAAACCGTGCCCGTGGATAATTTGTTCGAGATCGATCTGACAGCGCACAACGACGTCAACGTGCGCGTATGGCGTCCGGGGATTTTCAACGACGGTTATCTGCAATATCTCTATTCCTTTGAAAATGCGCCCGCCCATGCCGTGAAGTTGAAGGGCGGCACGATCGAGAGCGGAAACTGCACGGGCTATACGATGGAGCTGTATTTGCCCTATACTATGTTCGGAAGAGACGGACGTCCCGAATATATCAATCTAAATCCCGGCATGATCACGCCGCTTTCCGATACCGAATGGGTGCGCGATTATTA
>CAJUJF010000030.1:0-2067 GCA_910586825.1 uncultured Christensenellaceae bacterium
TGCCGTATGTTTCGAAGAAAAGCGCGGGATCCGTTTCGGCAAGCCGACGAGCGTTCATATCGTCAAGCGTTACATATTTACGCCCGGTTTCTTTGATATGGTTGAGCATTGTGGACTTCCCAACTTGCCGTTGTCCGCAGACCATAACGACGGGATAATTTTTTGAAGCGAGCTTCACTTGCTCTTCCAGATGTCGACGAATATACATAAAATCACCATTCCGAGAAAAATAAAGTGTAACTTTATTATACTCAAAACAAAGTGGTTTGTCAAATAAAAAATGTAACATCGAAAATAAATATTTTTTAAGGATACCGTTCTCGAAAGGGAACGGCATTTTTTTATTTATAATTGTAATGAGCTTTTCAAAACTTGGATTATATTTACCTTTTTTTCAAAAGCTATTGGCAATGAAATGATTGTATTTTATAATACGGTTAGTTATCGTATTATAAAATCGCGCGGGCTATAGCCCGCATTCGGTATGATATACCGAATGAAATATCTTTAACGGAGGATATTGTGAGTAAGTTGGTATTCGATTTTAATGATAACAAATGCGAATTGGAAATATCGCGGGTAGGGCAGGAGCATTGTCTGCCCCGAAAGTTGCATGAAAAACGGAAGGCGAGAAAGTACTCTTTGCACTGCATTTTTTACGGCTACGGCACGTTGATTAAAAACGGGAAAGAAATCAGCTTGACGAAAGGCAATATGTTTTTGCTTTACGAAAACGAGGAACAAGAATACTTTCCCGATCCGATGGCACCTTGGGCTTATTATTGGATTGATTTCATCGGCGAAGGCGTGGAAAAAGTGCTTGCCGCTTGCGGGTTTTCAAGAGAAAAACCCTATATTTATTTAGGTGATAATGCCAATAATATATACAATCTTTTTCGGTCGCTTGCGGAAGAGTACGACGGCAGCTCATTGAATTCGCTCAGTTGTATGGGGTATACGCTCTTATTGTTTCAGAACCTGATCCAATATTGTAATCAATATGAAAAAAGGTTTACCGTAAAATCGGCGCGGTTCAAAGTCTTTCGGGATATTCTCATCTTTATCAATAATAATTACCGCATGAATTTTACGCTCGACGAAATCGCTGAAAAAATGAACGTTACCAAAAAGCAGCTTATTACGATGTTTAACGATTTTGCGGACATGACTCCCGTCAATTATATCAACCGTTTCCGCATATCCACTGCGTGCGTGATACTGTCGGAATCTTCTGTAGGGATCAAAGCCGTTTCCCAAATGGTGGGGATCGAAGATGAAGCATATTTTACGAGAATGTTTACGAAATGGAAGGGGATGAGTCCGCGCGAATATCAAAAGGCGCAGGTTTGCGAAGATCCCTATCAATGGTTAAAGGAAAAAAATCTTGATTTCTGTTGAGGCGACTCATTGGGATTCGGGAAATAAATAGTATAAGGAAGGAAAAGTCATGAAAAAATCACTGAAACTTGCCGCTCTTGCACTTGGCGCGTGTATGCTTATGCCGCTTGCCGCGTGCGGAGACGACGTACCGGAGGGCACGACGGAAATTTCGTTCTGGTATGACGCCACGATCACGGCAAACAAGTACTACGAAGAGCTTGCCCGTACTTACAACGAGGGACAGGGAAAAATCGACGGCGTGTACGTCCGTCCCGAATTGACGGGCGGCATCAGCACGGGTGCGCGTCCGTACCTTACCAAAGATTCCCCCAACGTCATGACGATCGACGAGACGGTGTTCAAGGATTTTGCAATCGACGGTCTGTATACCGATTTGACGGAATATTACGAAAACGATAAAGAGTTCTATAACGAGAACGACGTTCCCGCAGGTCTTGCAAACCGCAACCGTTTCACGCGTAACGCGGGCGGAATTTCGTATGCCGGCGAGGGACAAAAACTTGTCGGATTGCCGTTCGGTTCTACGCCGTTTGTCGTTTTATACAACAAAAAAGCGTTTAACGATTATAAAATCAATATCGTTTCCTGCGAAGAAGAAAATCTGCAAACGCAGTATCCTTCCTTACAGCCGCACGGCTATGCGGAATATCTGAATTCGCCTTTCGA
>CAJUJF010000030.1:2167-5791 GCA_910586825.1 uncultured Christensenellaceae bacterium
GAAAAGTACGAGTTCACGCTCGGCGACAAAACGCCGAACTACCTTGTAACCGCAAAGGACGGCGTGACCGTAAACAACGTTCACTATGCGGCAGGCGAGACGTTGCGCTACGAAGATAAAGTAAAGCTCACTTCGAAGGATGGGCTCTACGAATTGCCTTCTACCTATACGGCGATTGCGGAGATCAACCGTTTCCCTATACCGGAAGGTAAATCTTACGACGACGGCGTACCCGGTTACGGTATTTCTTATCCCGATTCTGCGGACAGGACCACTGCGTTTACTTCGGAGCTGGTGGCGATGGCAACGCTCGGCGACGTCACGCTTGCAGAATTGGATAGAAATATGCGCGGGAACTATGATATCGCACCTTGCCAGCAGTACCGCGCGTACGTGGGCGGAAGCGTTTATTATAACGGAGCAGAAACGTTTGAGAACGAGTATTTGAAAGTCATCGGGAAAGACGGTTATACGGGTGCGCTCAAAACTGCCGACGGCACCGAAAGCGGTACGCCGGTGAAGGGAAAGATTGCTGCTTGTTCGAAGGCGCAGACGCTTGTGATACCCAAAAATTCAAACTCCGAAATGTACGAAGCAAGCTGGAAGTTTATTCGCTGGGCGGCGGGACCCGACGGACAGAAGATATTAGCGCAAACGGGCGTTGTGCCCAATCAGACGAGCGTGTCTTTTTCCGACGATTATCTGAAAACGCGCGCCGATATCAATTTGTACGCGCGTTCTTTGACTGCGACCGGCGGCGAAATCGGCGACTGGGCTTACTTCCAGAACGGCAATTGGGTCAAAGGTTGGTCGGGTGATTTTAACGACGAAGTTCGTTTCGGGAACATGGCGTTTGCAGACTTCTTCACAAATAAAAAGTCGGCGGCAGAGACGGCGATCAACGGCATGAAGATCGTGATAAAGGGAAGATATTAAAATGGAAACGAGGGAAGAAATCATAACGGCGGTATCGGCTGAGGGGCGGAGCGAGACCCGAAAGCCGCCGCGTAAAAAGACAAAGTGGACGAAGGAAAGCATTGTCGGTTTGATTATTCTGCTGATCCCGCTTGTCGGCTATCTGATTTTCAGCGGCTTTCCCGTTGTCATTTCCTTCATCATTCAGTTCGCCGATATGGATCGTTTCGATCTCGGAACGCTCCAATGGAACAACTTTGCGAATTTTTCCGCAGTGTTTACAGACGGAAGATTCTGGCATTCGATCGGAATTACGCTTTGGTTGCTGGCGACGCAGTTCGTATCGCTGTTTATCGCTCTTGTAATGGCGGCGTTCTTGTCTCGTGACGTAAAAGGTTCGAAAATTTTTCAGATCATTTATTTCGTACCGTATATCTGTTCTACGATCGCCATTTCGGTCATGTGGATGTGGATTTTCGACGGAAGTCTGCAAGCAGACGGAATCACGCGCGGGGGAGTTCTCAACAGTATTCTCGGTACGAATATCAACTGGCTGGATAATCCCGACAATCCCGCAACGCTTACCTGGGCGATCTTCGTTTCGATCGTCTGGCGCGCGCCGGGATACGGTATCGTTATGTATATTGCAGCGTTCAAAGCGGTAAATCCTGCGCTTCACGAGGCGGCGCAGCTTGACGGAGCAAACGGCTTTCAGCGTTTTGTACACGTAACGCTTCCCGGAATTGCGCCTACTACGCTCTATCTTGCCATGGCGGGCGTTACGGCGGGAATGGGGATCTTCGGCGAAGCGACGATCATGGCGCCCATTAACTGGGATCAGGTTGCAGGGCGGAACGATATGGGACTTACCTCCATGTATTATATCTATCTCGAAGGCGTAAAGTCGGCGCGTATGCCGACTGCGGCGGTTATGAGTTGGTTTATGTTTATCATTACCTTTATTCCGTCGTTCCTGCTGTTACGCTGGCGGAATAAAAAGGAGGAAGCGTTATGAGAAACGAAAAAACTTCCTCGAAACGCAGAACGAAACTGATTGCCGATATCGTCACTTATATCGGATTGGCAATTTATTTCCTGATTCTCGTTTTGCCGTTTATTATCATTATTATCACTTCGTTTGCTTCCGACTACGAGATTTCGCACAGCATCGGATTCGTATGGGCGCCGAAGTTTTCTACCGAAGGGTACGAGGTGCTGTTCAAAAACGATCCGTATGCGGTCGGCGGAGTGCCGTCCATCTTGCGCGGATTTTTGAATACGCTTTGGATGACGACCATCCCTACGGTGGTGGGACTGCTCGTTTCGGGTGCGGCGGCGTATGTTTACGCCAAAGTGAAAGTGCCGGGGAAAAACATTCTGTTTATGATCGAAATCGCGACCATGAGTATTCCGCTCGGCGCGTTCGGCATGGTGAGCTATTTGTTCTATTCGGCAATCGGCTGGCAAAAGAGCATTCTGCCGCTATTTATTCCGGGAATGTTCGGAAGTGCGGGAACGATTTTCTTTTTGAGAATGTATTTCGAGGGGATCAACAAAGAAATCGTGGAGGCGGCTAAAATCGACGGCGTCGGTACGATCGGAATTTACTTCCGCATGATGATCCCGCTTTCGATTCCCGCGTTTTTAGCGCAATTCATCTTTGCGTTTGTGGGCGGCTACAACGATTATCAGGGACCGCTATTATATCTCGTCGGCAATAAATCTATGTGGACGTTGCAGCTTTCCATGTCGCAGATCGTTTCGTTCGTCGGTTCGGAGGGCGGTTACAAAAACGTGCAGTGCGCTTCTGCGCTCGTCGGGCTTCTTCCCATGCTCCTGCTGTATTGCTTCGTGCAGAGGTTCTTCATTGCGGGAATCGCGGTAGGCGGCGGAAAAGAATAAAAACAAGGAGAAAACTATGAGGAAAATAACAAAAACAGTTTGTATCGCGCTCACGGGCTGTCTTGCCGCGGCGGCGCTTGCGGGCTGCGGGTCGGAAACAAAAACCGTGCTCGAACTGCCATATTACGACGGCACGGAATACACGAGCGAGCTTCACGACGTTCCCGAATACAACCGCGAGCTGTGGCGTTCCAACGTAAATGCAGCGCGCATCATGGAGCTTGCCGATCCGCAGGTTTTCGACAATACCTCGCGCGACGGATACTACTACATCTATGCGACAAACGATATGACGACCTCCCGCACGAAGGACTTTATCGAGTGGGAATTCATGGGCACGATTTTGGAAACGCCGAGCGGTTGGGCAGACCGGTGGGCTCCCGAAGTAATCTACGACGAGGAAACGGAAAAGTACTTGTACTTTTTCAGCGCGACCGCGCAATCGGGTGCGTCCTGCGTGTTATATCTTGCAACTTCGGATCGTCCTTACGGGCCATTCGAGCTCGTGGACTTTTCGGACGCGGATAGCTGTTTCGGCGCAGAGAACGTGCATACGTACTCCGACAATGATTCGCCGTTGACGAAGGACGATTTTCAGAACGCTTTCGACAAATACACTTATTTTGATCCCGTCAAATTCGGCGCGGTGTTGAATCAAAAATACGGAACGTCGATTTCGACGACGCATATTCCCACGATCGATCCGCACCCGTTTATCGTTCCCGAAACGGACGAGGCGCACGGGGGCGAAAAGTATCTCTACGTTTCGCTTGACGATCCCTATTATTCGGGATTGGATCGCGGAAT
>CAJUJF010000030.1:5891-8490 GCA_910586825.1 uncultured Christensenellaceae bacterium
ATTGCCGAATTAAACCTCGACGAGCGCTCGAATATCGTCATCAGCAGTTTCGACGGTTCGGTGCGCAACACGGTACGCGGCGGCGGAGTGTATGCGGAATTCGATGCAATCAAGGTAAAGCAGATCAAATTCACGGTGGAAGTTCCCGAAAATCAAACGCAGGTCGGCATTGCCGAGATCGCCGTGCTCGGCAAGGTGCAATAAGGAGGGAAGAAGATGAAAAAGAAATTGCTTGCGGTTACGCTTTCGGCAATTACGCTTGCGGCGTCATGCGGAGCTTTGGCGGCGTGCAATAGCGAAACGCAGTACAACGTAATAAATTCGAATCGGGAGTATACTTTCGAACGTTATAAAAAAAGTACTGCCGTTCTCGATGAAGAGGTCACGCTCGACGGCGAATTTACCGAAGATTTTTACACGGGCAGAAATTGGTTTTACGGAAAAAAGCGTTTGGGTCAGGTCACGGCGGACGTAAGGCTAACGACTTACACGGGTAAAAACGGCATTTATCTTGCCGCGCACGTAGAGGAGAGCACGATCGTCTACTACAATGCTGCGAAAATCTCTTCGTGGAACAGCGGACTTGAATTTTATTTCGCGTTCGGCGAGGCAAATACGTGGCAGGACGGCTTTTACGAGATCACCGCAACGGCGGGCGAACAGCTCGACGTGCGCAGGGCGGAGATTTCGGCAGGCGGGAGTTTCCGCAACATGGCGCTTACAAGGGAAACCACGCCCCAAATTGCAGTAAAGCGCGTGGGCGATTTGTTGGGCGAAACGTGTCAGGAATATCAGTTCGAGATATTCTTGCCTTATTCGTTGTTTGGGCGGACGACCCGTCCCGACACAATGAATATCGACATCTGCCATCACGCCGCGACGAGCTCGGCGCTGAAAAACGAACGTGATCGCTACGACTTCGGCGGAAACGAGCTTTCTTTCTACGGATGGCTGAATCCGAAGGGGGGTTATACGTTCAATGCAAACGGCTTTGTAAGCAACAAGCTTGCGATTTCTGCGACGGGCGGCGGAACGGTTGCGGAGAGCCACAGAAACGAATATGCGGTGACGGGCGATATCGTTGAGTTTATCATAACGCCCGAGAGCGGTAAAAAACTTGCAAAAATCGAAGTGGAAAACGGCGGCGCAGTGCAGGATCTCACCGCTTCCGTGCAGAACGGAAAACTTTCGGTTGTGTGTAAAGGCGATATCTCGGTAAACGCGACGTTTGCCGACGAAAATTAAACAGGAAGCGTCAATCGAAGATTGATAGAAATAAGGAGGAATTATGAAACACAAAAAACTGATCGGCATTTTGGCAACGAGCGCGCTTCTGCTCGGTTCTGCGGCAACGTTTGCGGCGTGCGGCGGACAAAAACACAAGATCGAGCGGGTGGCCGAAACGCAGGCAACCTGCACCGAGGGCGGGCATGCGGCATATTACAAATGCACCGACGAAGGCTGTGACAAGATTTTTTCCGATATCGAGGGAAAACACGAAATCAAGTGGGACGACGTGGATAAAACCGATCCGCTCGGACACAGCATGACCCATGTGGAGGCAAAGGCTGCGGACTGTACGGAGGGCGGCGCAAACGAACACTATCACTGTAACCGTTGCGAGAACGACTTTGCGGACGAGGCGGGCGCAACCCCCATGGAGGACGCAGTGATCGACGCACTCGGGCACGACATGAAGCCGGTTCAAAAGGTTCTCCCCGTAACGGGAAGCCCCGGCGTTAAGGCGCATTACCGTTGCGAACGGGAAGACGCGGAATATTTCGACAGCTTCGGCGACAAAAAAGTGACGGACGAGAACAGGCATGAACTCGAATACGATATGCTCACGACCGCGCCGAGCGGCTGGTACGACGTGCATCACGATTTCTCTCATACCAACGATGCCGACCCGTATGTTACAATCACGGGCGAAAACGGCTTGAACGTGGCAACGAACGAGTATTATACCGATATCGCGTACACCGCCCGCGTGCAGAAGGCAAACGTAAATAGACAGTTTATCGTCCTCTTCTTCGAAAATCAGGCGATTTATTCCGTTTCCGTCGATAACGGTAAAATCAAGTGCGACAGCGAAATGTCGGGTTGGGGTTACGGAACGGAGCAAGGCTATTCTTACTTAAATGACGGAGAATGGGAGCATACGCTCTCCGCGGGCGAGCAGGACTGTTACGAGGGCAACGGCTTAGAAGTGACGCTTGCGCGCAAAGGCAAAACGGTAAAGGTGCTTGTAAACGGGCAGGTAGTTCATTCCGTAACCCTTGCCGACGAGTATGAAGCGACGCTTGCAAAGGGCGGTATGCTTGTATGGAACGCCGTTCCGAGCGTTAAATATTACTTCCGCGCAGAGGCGCAGGCGAAAGCGCCCGAGGCGCCTAAGGTTACGGTTGCTCCCGTCGATGCGGCGCAGGGCAGCGTTACGCTCAACAAGGAGACATTTGCTTACGGCGACGAGCTCGTCGTCACTGTTACGCCGACCGACGATTATGTATTCGATACGTTGTTTGTGAACGGGCGGGAGATCATCAAGCTTACGGACGGAACGTATACGACCACGGCGACGAATATTGTAAACATTTCG
>CAJUJF010000031.1 GCA_910586825.1 uncultured Christensenellaceae bacterium
CTGGTTGTGATAATCTTGAACATCATGCACCTCCTTCGATGACTTTGAGAATATAACATAACAAAAAACGCCGTATTCTTATTGTGGTATAATACCCGATAAATGCGGCGTAAAGGTTTTATCGGCGTTAGAGCCAGTCAGCGACGACGAGGGCGGCGAACTGTACGAAATGTTCGTTGAGTGGAACGACGAGAAATACAGCCAGCGGCTATCCGTCCGCATACGCGACGGCTTGACTACCAGCGTAGAAAACGGCACTTTCACGGGCGCACGGCTTATATACGGGTATAAACTCATTGACACCGACCGCACGGGCAAAAAAGGCACTATACATAAAGTCGCTATTGACGAGGAACAAGCCGAAATCGTCCGCTACATTTTCACGGAATACGCCAAAGGCACGGACAAAATCGAAATCGCAAACGCACTCAACGCAAAGGGCTTGCGTTTTAACGGAAAGCCGTTCAAAGGGCGCACGTTCGACAAGTGGTTGAGCAACCCCAAGTACACGGGCGAATTTTACTTTGGCGAAAGGCTTTGCAAAAACACATACCCTGCTATCGTGGACAAATTACTGTTTGCAGACGTGCAAAAGCGGTTAGCGCAAAACAAGATACTTGCAGGCGCAAATTCGGCGGTAGAGCCGTATTTACTCACGGGCAAAGCGTTTTGCGGACATTGCGGCACGGCTATGGTATCGGACGGCGGCACGGGCAAGAGCGGCAAAAAGCATTATTATTACGCTTGCAAGCAAAAGAAAAAAGGCAAATGCGAAAAGGCGCGAGAGAACAAAGACACGCTGGAAATGAGAGTTACCCAGCACGTTCAAGACTTTTTGAGCGACAAAAAGAACGCCGAGAAAGCCGCCGCAGATACTATCGCCTACTATGAGAAACGCACGGGCGACGACGGACTGAAAAGTATTGAAACGCGCATCGCCAAAACCCAGCAAGAAATCGAGGACTTGACAAACGCATTTATCGAGGCGCGGAACGCCTTGCTCCGTGCAAACATTGAAAAGAAAATGAACGAGTACGAAATACTATTGAATGACTTAAACGGGCAGAAATCGCAAATCAAGTTAGAGCGCGGACGCCAAGTTACCGCAAAAGACATACTGGCGTTTGTTGCGCAACTAATCAAGGGCGACCCAGCCGACAAGGACTACCAGCGGCAAATCATTGACAATCTTGTGTTTATGGTGTATATTTATGACGACAAACATATCAAAGTGGTGAATTACTTTAATTTCGGCGTTGATAAGTCTATCGAGCGAGTACGACTTGACGAAACAAACGAGGTGCTGGAACGCTTGAAAGGTGTTCAAACTCAATCACCAATAGTCCACCAAATCAAAACCGATAAGAATCGTCAGCATTCTTGTCGGTTTTTTATATTAGCTTGAACTTTTCTCATGCGTATGCTATAATGGGTTGGCGGGGTGGATTTTGATTTCAGGTGGATGTATGTTTGCTCAAAAGATAGAATTCAAATATTACAAAAATAAATTTCACGCAAACGACAGGAAAACGATAGAGCGTTTTATACAATGTTTGACAAATAACGGGCAGATCTTATCCGAGTATTCGCTCATTCAAAATGAGAATAATTATGCGCTCTATGTGACGACGCCAAAAGTCGATTCTCTGGACCCGCGTTTTGACAGTATTTATGTAAAAAATGCCAGAGATGAGGTCAACGAACGCTATTCCGTCGCGGCAACTTCAATCGGCGTAAATGTATATAGTCAAGAGTATTGTTCGTGTAAATCCCGCGATAGAATGGAAATGCAAACTTTTGCAAACGATTTGGACAGCGTGTTTACGTGTTGTACTTGCGGGAAACCGATCGCGTTATATGAACTGCCTTATCTTGACAGGCAAGACGACCATTACTGCATCGTTAATTGGCAAGAGGAGTATAGCGCGACCGACACGTTATGGTTGAACAGTCTGAGCGACCGATTCACGGGCAATCAGCTTGTCAATATCGAATCCGCGCTCAATAAACACGGTAGAGAAATCGCCAATGAAATCGGAACGAAAACAGGGTGCAAGTGTTACTATAACGTTTTCGACGACTTAACGAAAAAAGTAAAATTTATCAAAGTAAACGGTAAAATTGCAAGGATTTGTCCGTCTTGCGAAAAACCCATGAAGCGTATTGAATTTTTTGACGATTACGAGCGGTATGTTTGTGACGCTTGCGGACTTTCGAGTAATTTAATGGAAAAGTAACGCCTGTTTGCGGAGTAAATCATTCGGAAGTTTGTCGTTTTTGCACGGCAGAAAGAGCGGATTCTGTCGTGAATGATGATCTTTCAATAAACGCGTTGCGGGCGATCCGGAATATGATGGATTGTCAGACAATCGTATACTTTTATGCGAATAAGATCGAAAAAGGCAAAAAAAGGAAGATTTTTTAAAAAATTAGAAGTTTTTTTGCAAAATAACGCAAAAGTATATTGATTTTTTATATGGGAAAGTGGTACAATAAAAATGTATTGATATGAGTTTTTCGGGAAATGCTAATTGATAGCAGAGAGTCGGTACCGAAATCCCGTACGAAGAGGGGCGGCACAGGATGCGGCGCCTTTCAGTCGTAAAGCGGATAGCGGGTATCGGTTCCGGAAATTGCCGCGCCTGCGGGAGGACGAAATATGACGTATTACAATTTAATCCTCTCCAATTTATTGGTATTCTTGTTTGAGAATCAGATCTGGACGTATGCGGCGTTCGGATTTATCGGCGTGGCGGTAATCGGATTGATCGTAGTGATCGCCGCGGTCAGCGCCAGAAAAAAATCGTTGAAGAATGTGGATAACGCTTCGCGGGAGTGGAAAGCAGGCGCAAAGAACCGCAGAGCGAATGCGGAAGCGAAATCCGAACGGGCGCTTCGCCGCGAGCAGGAGCGTTTGGAAAAACTGAAAGAAGAGGCGCGGCAACAGGAACTCCGCCAACGGGAGGAGGAACGCAAGGAAGCCGCCCGCCTGAAAGAAGAAGAGCGGCAGGAGGCCGCCCGTCAGCGTGAAGAGGAACGCCGTCAGCGCGAAGAAGAACGGATGGAGGCGCTTCGCCAGAAAGAGGAAGAGCGAAAAGAAGAACAGCGCCGCCGCGAAGAAGAGCGCCAGATGCGCCGCGAGGAAGAGGAACGCCGCCGCGAAGATGAACGCGAACGGCGAGAGGAAGAACGGAGAAGACGGGAGGAGGAGCGCGAACGGAACAATTCCGTCGTGTATCAGCAGATTGCCGCGGCGGCACAACCGGGTTATGCCGCGCCGCCTGCGCCGCCCGCAAATCCTTACGGTTCCGTCGGATACGGCGCAAATCCTTACGCCGCGCCGCTTTCGAATCCGTATGCGGCGCCGACGATGGTCAATCCATACGCGAATCCCTACGGCGCACCGATGCAGCCCGCTTTTCAACAGCCCATGCAACCGATGCAACCGGTTTACCAGCAACCCGTGCAGTCCGTTTACCAACAGCCGGTACAGGCCTTGCCGCCGCAGAAAAACGATCAGCCGGTGATCGTCGTTCAGCAGAAAGCGGACAAGAGGTCGGGATGGGATGCGGACGATCTTCTCAGCGAAATCGCGCGCGACCGTGCGGACGATCGCAGACAGCTTGAAATCGAAGAGAAAGAGCGCCAACGCAGACAGCGGGAAATCGAAGAGAAGATGTTCAAAGCGCGCAGTCGCAGTACGGATTACAGCATGCGACCTTTGCAGCCGCCGTATATCCCGCCGCCCGCAACGCCCAGCTACGATCCGATGCCGAAAAAGCCGTATAGGCCTTCGATCGACGTTGACGACGATTACGAGGACGACGATTATTGAGATGGCGAACGCCCGATCCGAGAAAGGATCGGGCGTTTTTATCGGCAAAAACAAGCCGTCGGCATGATTGCCGACGGCTTGTTGATTTTCTGTTATTTGGTGCCGAACAGACGGTCGCCCGCGTCGCCGAGTCCGGGCAGAATATATCCGTTCTCGTTGAGCTGACGGTCGAGCGTGGAGACGTAAACGGGTACGTCGGGATGCGTTTCCGCGACTTTCGAAACGCCCTCCGGCGCGCCGATGATCGCCATGAATTTAATGTTTTTACAGCCGCGCTTTTTCAAGGCGTCCAATGCGTCGCAAGCCGACCCGCCCGTCGCCAACATGGGGTCGATCAAAAATACCGTCTTGTGTTCGATTCCCGTCGGCAGTTTGCAGTAATATTCCTGCGGTTGTAACGTTTCTTCGTCTCGGTACATGCCGATATGACCCACTCGTGCCGTAGGGAATACTTTATGCACGCCGTTTACCATTCCGAGTCCCGCGCGCAGAATGGGTACGATCGCGACGCTTTCGTCGGGAACCTTGTATTGCGTGGTGGTTTCGAGTGGCGTGTCCACCTGTACGGGAACGAGTTTTACGTCCCGCATGCTTTCGTAGGTCATCATCGTCGTGATTTCTTCTACGAGTTCGCGGAATTCTTTCATGCCCGTTTTTTTGTCGCGCAGGATCGCAACTTTGTGTTTGATAAGCGGATGGTCGAAAATAAATACGTTCGGATAGTTTTTCACGTCACGCTTCCTCCGTGAAAGATTTTTCTTGCGGTGCTTCTGCGTCCGGAACTGCCGTTTCCGTCGTTTCCGTAACGTCCGGTTGTTCCGCAAGGGGTTGCGCGGGCGTTTGCTTGTTCTTTTTGCCGTGAATGTTTACGAGCAGATTGGTGAGAATACCGAGGATCAGCGCGCAGGCAACTTCCGTGACCGTGACTTCTCCGAATTTCAACACCATGCCGCCGACGCCTGCGATGAGGATTACGGAGACGACGAACAGATTCTTATTGTCGCCGAGGTCTACGCTCTGGATCATTTTCAAGCCCGAGACGGCGATGAAGCCGTAAAGCGCGATGCATACGCCGCCCATGACGCAGGAGGGGATCGTTGCAAGGAAGGTGATGAAGGGGGCGAAGAACGAAATTGCGATCGCCATGAGCGCGGTCACGAAAATCGTTGCGACGGACGCGTTTCCGGAGATCGCCACGCAACCGACCGATTCGCCGTATGTGGTGTTGGGGCAGCCGCCGAAGACTGCGCCGGCGATCGAACCCACGCCGTCGCCAAGGAGCGTTCTCGAAAGCCCGGGATCTTTTAACAGATCGGTTTCGATGATCGAAGAGATGTTCTTATGGTCTGCAATGTGTTCCGCGAATACGACGAACGCAACGGGGATATACGCGACGGCGATGGTTCCGAAATATGCGCCGTAACTGCTGATTTTACCGAGTCCGTAATCGTTAGAGAAGAGTTTTACAAAGGTGTAATCTTCCCAGAACGCCCAGTTCATCGATTGAAACTTCGTAAAGTCGATGACTTTTAAGACGTCCGCATGCGCCGCGTATCCGATTCCGGTAAAGATCGCGGCGACGGCGTAACCCGCCAGAATGCCGATGATGAAGGGTATCATTTTCAGCATCTTTTTGCCGTAAACCGAACAGACGATCGTGACGGCGAGCGTGACGATCCCGCAGAGCAGAGCGATGTAAGGCGAGCATACCATTTGCTGAACGACGATTTGGCTCGTTTCGCCCGTCACCGCGTCGACGATCCACTGTTCGACGCCGACAGTGACGTTGCCCTTCATCAGATCGCCGATCGCGTTGCCCGCAAGCGACAGTCCGATGATCGCGACGGTGGGCCCGATCACGACCGCGGGCATGATCTTGTCGATCCATTTGACGCCCGCGAATTTGACGGCGACGGCGATGATCACATAGACGATTCCGGCGAAGATCGCGCCGATCAGGAGACCGAGATAGCCGAGCGACATCGATACGCCGCCTGCGAACGCCGCCGCCATGGATCCGAGAAAGCCAAACGAGCTTCCGAGGAATACGGGGCTTTTAAACTTCGTGAACAGCAGATAAACCAGCGTTCCGACGCCCGCGCCGAACAGCGCCGCCGAGGTGGACATCGCGCCTTGTCCTTCCGTCATACTGCCGCTGACGATGATGGGGACCGCAATGGTCGCGGCAAGAATCGCGAGCAGTTGTTGCAGGGAAAACAGGAGCAAGCGTCCCGTTTTCGGCTTGTCTTTTACGCCGTAAGTCAACTTCATGGTACAAATCCTCTCTTTGGTATATTTCGCGGGATCCCCGCGTTTTTCCCGAATGTGAGTATAAAGTTTAAAACCTTTTTTACTTTACCACATTCCGACGGAAAATGCAAGATACCGCGGAAAAATAAAGAGGATTTTTTTGTTTAAGGCGTCAGGAGACCTGTCGAGCGAAAGAACTCTTCGTTGTAGACGACGGAAGGGTGATCCGGAAAGCGCTTGCGCGTCTTTTCATGCCAGAATTTCGTCCTGTCGCGGTCTCCGATTGCATGATAACAGCATACGAGTTCGAGCATGGGAACGAGCGCGCGGCAAACGGGTTCTTCGAAATCGCCTTCCGCCGCGTGGTCGCGGCACAGGAGCGCGCTCTCGTACCAGAACGCCGCCTCCCGCCATCTTTCTTTCTCCTGATACAGTCGTGCGATTTCGCAGAGAATGGTTGCGCGCGGTTCCCCGTAACGAAAACTCTGCGTCAGCGCGTCGAGCGCGCCGTTCCAGTCCTTTTGTTCTCTGCGGCAATAAGAGAGAATCCTGCATGCCTCGATTTTGTTGACGTACCATCCCTCGCCTTCGAGCATGTTTTCGAGGACGGCGGCGGCTTCTACGTATAAGCGGTGATAATACAGCTCCCGCCCGTAGTAAAACAGGTCGCGCGCGCCGAGAGCTTCTTCGCCCGCCCATTTCCGATAGATGTTCAGATTGCGCGCGCCGCGTTCTTTTTTACTTCCGAGGTGCCGCACGCGCGCTTCGGAAAAGACGATCTTTCCGCGCGGCGGAATACATTCGTGTACCCGTCCGACAAAACGGAATCCGGCCGTTCGTTTGACGATCCGTTCCCGATAAAAGGTGCTTGCGGGATTCCCGTTTGCGTCGAATGCGGTATCGTAGGGGAGAAACACCATATCCGGCTGTTCGTCGGCAAGCCTCTCTCGGAGCGCGAGGAATTTTTTCGCGTTATCCGGCGAGACGAAATCATCCGCGTCCAGCCATAAAAGATAATCTCCCGTCGCTTGGGAAAAGGCGTAGTTGCGCGCGGCTGCGAAGTCGTCGATCCAAGTAAAAGAAAAAACGCGGTCGGTATAATCAGCCGCTATTTTTCGGGTACCGTCCGTCGAACCGGTATCGACGATCACGATTTCATCCGTAAACGCCTTTACGCTGTCGAGACAGCGGGAAAGTACTTCTTCCTCGTTCTTTACGATCATGCACAGAGAAACTTTCACGGAAAGTCACCTCTTTTTTTCTTTCATCTTATGATAGTATAGGCGGTTTTGTTTCCCGCCTGCGAAGCGTAAGAGACCGCTTCGGAAAGGAGGAAAAGAAATGATGAAATATAATCACTGTTGCGTATGCGGATGCTGTCCGTGCAGATGCGGCGCATTGCGCGGTCCGACGGGTCCTGCCGGTCCCCGCGGCGCAACGGGTCCCACCGGTCCCGCGGGAACCGCCGCGTTCTCGCTGACGGTAGGCGATACGATTACGGGCGAGCCGGGTACGGCGGCTTCCGTGACGCAAAGCGGCGGGGAAAACGTCGTTCTTACGTTTACGATCCCCCGCGGAGATACCGGCGCCACAGGCGCTACCGGCGTTACGGGTCCGCAGGGCGTACAGGGGATACAGGGTGTGCAAGGAGAACAAGGCATGGCGGGCGCGACAGGCGCAACGGGTGCAACCGGTCCCGCAGGTCCTACCGGCGCGACGGGTCCTACGGGTATTGCGGGCGCGACGGGCGCGATAGGTCCCACCGGTCCTGCGGGTGCCACGGGTGCGACGGGCGCTATCGGCGCGACGGGTCCTACGGGTATTGCGGGCGCGACGGGCGCGATAGGTCCCACC
>CAJUJF010000032.1 GCA_910586825.1 uncultured Christensenellaceae bacterium
AAAAATTCTTAAAAATTTCTAAAAAACTACTCGCAAACGCTTGACAAATTTACACTTTATTTTCTTGATTCACTTGCAATTTTTTTTTCCGTGTGATAAAATAATTAAAATATTCCGAAAAAAGGGAGCTGTCGTTTTTTGCGGTCATGAAAAAACTGATTTTAAAGACAATTTTCATAACGTGCGGTATCGCGCTCATGCTCCTGTTTGCGGTGTTCGGAATCGTTTCTCTCTGGGCGCCTTCGGCAATGATGAATTTTACCGCGTCGCTCGGAATGGAGACCGTGAGCGGAGATTACGCCTTTCAGGAATACGAGCGTTCGGGAAACATTTCCTGTCTCGCCCGTTCTTTTTTGATCGCGTCGCGGCATAAAGACGATCGGAACGCCGATCAGCGTTTTGAAATCCTCTTCGGGCTGGAAGGCTTCGGGGAGTTTTGCGAAAGTCAGAATACGTCGGGGGAGGGCGTTCCCGCAGTCTCTTACCGCAGCTATTTGTGCGGGCAGGCGGCGGAAGTGAAATACCGCCTTGCCAAAACGGCGGAAGAAAAAGAAGCGGTGTGTTCGTTTGCGGTGGAGGAGACGACTGCGGATTTCCCGTCCGGTAATCCCGTAATTGCGCTGACGCTGGCGCTTGCCGAAGCGAAGGACGCGACCGCAAGCGATATTTTATTGACGAAGATTTCCGGAAAAGGATTCGAGCAGAATCCCGATTACAGGAATATCATAAATATTTTGGAGGCTGTCGAATGAGCAGAATTATCAAAGAGGGATTGACGTTTGACGACGTGCTCTTGATTCCGCAGGCGTCGGACGTCCTGCCCGCGGAAGTGGATCTTCGCACAACGCTCTGTGATGGGATTTCTTTGAATATTCCCATCGTATCCGCCGCAATGGATACGGTTACCGAGAGCCGACTGGCGATTGCCATGGCGCGCGAAGGCGGAATGGGGATCATTCACAAGAACATGAGCGTCGAGGAACAGGCGAAAGAAGTCGATAAAGTAAAGCGTTCCGAACACGGCGTCATTACCGATCCGTTTTATCTCGAACCGCAGCATCTCGTGCGCGATGCGGTTTCGTTGATGGAGCGGTACCGCATCAGCGGCGTGCCCATCACGAAAAACGGAAAACTCGTCGGGATCCTGACGAACCGCGATCTTCGTTTCGAAACCAATTTCGATCAACCGATCGAGAACGTGATGACGAAAGACAATCTCGTCACCGCGCCCGTCGGCACTTCTCTTGCGGACGCGCAGAAGATTCTCGGGAAACATCGCATCGAAAAACTTCCCATCGTCGATAAGCAAGGCTATCTCAAAGGGCTGATTACGATCAAGGATATCGAAAAGAGTATCCAATATCCCAATTCCGCACGCGATAAAAACGGGAGACTTCTCGCCGGCGCGGCGGTCGGCACCGCGGCGAACACCATGGACCGTCTTGCGGCGCTCGTCGACGCGAAGGTGGACGTCGTTGCGATCGACACCGCGCACGGGCATTCCGCGTCGGTGCTGAAAAAAGTTTCCGAAATCAAGGCGAAGTATCCGGATATCCCCCTGATCGCGGGGAACGTCGCGACGGCGGCGGCGACGAGCGCGCTCATCGAAGCGGGCGCGGACGTCGTGAAAGTCGGGATCGGGCCCGGTTCCATCTGCACGACGCGGGTCGTCGCGGGGATCGGCGTTCCGCAGCTCACGGCGGTGATGGACTGCGCCGAAGAGGCGGACAAACTCGGCAAACGCATCATCGCGGACGGCGGGATCAAATATTCGGGCGATATCGTAAAGGCGCTTGCCGCAGGCGGCAGCGCGGTCATGATCGGGTCGATGCTCGCAGGGACGACGGAAAGCCCCGGCGAAATCGAACTGTATCAGGGAAGAAGCTTTAAAGTATACAGAGGAATGGGATCGCTCTCCGCCATGGCGGCGGGATCGAAGGACAGATACTTCCAGGAGAACGCGAACAAGTTCGTTCCCGAGGGCGTGGAGGGCAGAGTTCCCTACCGCGGCACGGTGTCGGACATCATCTATCAGATGAAGGGCGGACTGCGTTCGGGAATGGGCTATTGCGGGAAAAAGAATATCGAAGAGTTGCGTAAAAATTCCGAATTCGTCCGCATTACCAACGCGGGGCTTCTGGAAAGCCACCCGCACGACATTTCGATCAGCAAAGAGGCGCCCAACTATTCGGCCATTCACAATTAACGGAAAACGCCCGCACGGGCGTTTTTTCCCAGCCTTTTCGGCGATCTGCCGGAGAAGAGAGGAACTTTTATGGAACATCAGAAAGTGCTGGTTCTCGATTTCGGGGGACAGTACAACCAGTTGATCGCGCGCCGCGTTCGCGATTTGAACGTGTACTGCGACTTGATGCCGTTCGGCATGACGGCGGAAGAAATACGGAAATACGATCCGATCGGGATCATCTTTACGGGCGGACCGAACAGCGTTTACGGCGAAAACGCGCCGCATATTTCCGCAGAAATTCTGCGGCTGGGCATTCCCGTGCTCGGGATCTGTTACGGCTGTCAGCTGATCGCTTATACGCTCGGCGGGAAAGTAGAACATGCCGAAACGAGCGAATACGGCAAACGTAGTTTTACGTTCGGGAAGCAAAGCGCGATCTCGGCGGGGATCCCGCAAACCAGCATTTGCTGGATGAGCCATACCGACCGCGTGACGCAGCCGCCCGCGGGTTTCGAAACGTATGCGTCTACCGAAAGCTGTCCCGTCGCCGTCTTCGGGAACGAGACGGAAAAAATCTACGGGGTGCAGTTTCATCCCGAAGTGGTCCATTCCGAATACGGGAATAAATTGCTCGAAAACTTTTTATATCGGGTCTGCGGCGCGAAAGGGGATTGGACGACGGCGAATTTCGTCGCCGAACAGGTCGCGGCGTTAAAGGCGAAACTCGGCGGAAAAAAGGTGCTGTGCGCAATGTCCGGCGGGGTAGATTCCGCCGTCGCCGCGGCGCTCGTGCACAGGGCGGCGGGAGACGGGCTGACCTGCGTTTTCGTCGATCACGGTTTGCTCAGGAAGTACGAAGCGGACGAAGTAATGGAAGTGTTCCGGAATCAGCTCGGCATGAATCTTATAAAGGCGGATGCGGGCGAACGTTTTCTCGGCAAACTTGCAGGCGTTTCCGAACCCGAACAGAAGCGGAAGATCATCGGCGCGGAGTTCATCAAAGTATTCGAATCGGAAGCGAAAAAGATCGGCGCGGTCGATTTCTTGGTACAGGGAACGATTTATCCCGACGTGATCGAAAGCGGAAAGGGAAACAGCGCGGTGATCAAATCGCACCACAACGTGGGCGGCTTGCCTTCGGTTGTCGATTTCAAGGAGATCGTCGAGCCGCTAAGGGATCTGTTTAAAGACGAAGTAAGGCGCGTCGGAACGGAACTCGGATTACCGGACAGCGTTGTCCTGCGGCAGCCTTTTCCCGGTCCCGGTCTTGCGATCCGGATCATGGGCGAAGTGACGGCGGAGAAACTGGAAACCCTTCGCGACGCCGACTATATTTTGCGCGACGAAATTGCAAAAGCGGGTTTAAACCGCGAGATATGGCAGTATTTTGCGGTGATCACAAACAGCAAAACGGTTGGCGTGCAGGGCGACTTCCGAACTTACGAAAACGTGATCGCGTTGCGCGCGGTGACGAGCGTCGACGCAATGACGGCGGATTGGGCGCGGATCCCGTACGAGATTCTCGAAAAAATTTCGGTGCGGATCATCAACGAGGTAAAGGGCGCGAACCGTATCGTGTACGACGTTACCAGCAAACCGCCCGCCACGATCGAGTGGGAATGATCGATCATTTAATAAAACACGGATAATAAAAGGAGAAACAGATGCAGAACAACAAACGTCCCGAAACGATGAAACGGATCGCGAACGAAACGCTTGCCCGGGATTTTATTGACGAACAGGTTGAAGAAATCCGCGCGCAAGTGGGAAACAAAAAAGTGTTGCTTGCGCTTTCCGGCGGGGTGGATTCTTCCGTCGTCGCCGCGCTTCTCATCAAAGCGATCGGCAAACAGCTTGTGTGCGTGCACGTCAATCACGGCTTGTTGCGCAAAGGGGAGCCGGAACAGGTCGTCGAAGTGTTCCGCAATCAGATGAATGCGAATCTCGTCTACGTCGATGCGGTGGAACGCTTTCTCGGCAAGCTCGCGGGCGTTTCCGAACCCGAAAAAAAGCGGAAGATCATCGGCGCGGAATTTATCCGCGTATTCGAAGAAGAGGCGCGCAAACAGGAAGGGATCGAGTTTCTTGCGCAGGGCACGATTTATCCCGATATTCTCGAAAGCGACGGCGTCAAAGCGCATCACAACGTGGGAGGCTTGCCCGAGGATCTGAAATTCGAGCTTGTCGAACCGCTGAAATTTCTGTTTAAAGACGAAGTGCGCGTTGTCGGCAAAGCGTTGGGCTTGCCGGACGGCATGGTATACCGTCAGCCCTTTCCCGGTCCGGGACTCGGCGTCCGCTGTCTGGGCGCGATCACGCGCGAGCGTTTGGAAGCGGTTCGCGAATCGGATGCGATCCTGCGCGAAGAATTTTCCAAAAACGGTTTGGAGGGGAAAGTCTGGCAGTATTTTACGGCGGTGCCCGATTTCCGTTCCGTCGGCGTGAAAAACGGCGCGCGGACGTACGCTTTTCCCGTGATCATCCGCGCCGTCAATACGGTGGACGCCATGACGGCGACGGTGGAAGACGTGCCGTTTGCGTTATTGCAGCATATCACGAAACGGATTACCGAGGAGGTGGAGGGCGTGAACCGCGTACTTTACGATCTTACGCCCAAGCCCTGCGGTACGATCGAATGGGAGTAAGCTTTTTCAAAGCTTTTGCGAATGGAGATAAAAAGGAACCGGTTTGGATACAAACCGGTTCCTTTTTTTTCGATTTAAAAGCGGATCTGTTGTTATTCGGTTATCTGTATTTGAAATAATCGATAAGCGATTTTATGGCGTTCGGAATTATGGAAATTCCTACGGAAACAAAGAAAAGGCAGGCTATCCCGTAAATCGTAGGATGGCGTAAAAGTGAACTTACGGTTACGGGTGATTTCGTTACGCCTTCTTCGATGATGAACAGAAACATCAAACCCATAAAAATAAGCAACACCGCAACGAAAAATTTGATTAAAAAGATATTTACAATCTCATATTGATGAAAAGCAAGAACGGTAAACAACAAACCGATTCCGATCGGGAAACCGCCCACTATGGCGGGCATATCGCCCATGATACGAAAATATCCTAATAGGACAACCATAATACCGACAGCGATACATATTGTTCCTGCGACGAGCGCGCCCGTTTCTATTTGCGCGCCTCCGGACTCTGCGCGACTGTGTTTTGGGGCGGGATTTTCCGTCGTATTGCTCTTCTGGTTTTCGTTGCCGTTATCGATATTTTCTGCCGTTCTATTGCGTTTACTTTTCGGAATTTTGATTTCTTCCAATTTATCGCCCAAATATTTTTTAATCAAATAGGCGTCGGAAACAGGCGGCATGCAATTCAAGGGGATACGTTCGTTGTTTTCTCGGTAAAACGCGAGAAAAATACCCGCTTTTGATTTAATCATCGAACAGGCGGTCAATTCGTTTCTGTCTATAACTTGTTTTTCGCCGTTTGTGATTATAACAATTCGGTCATCGAAAATCATGAGCGCGTTTTCGCGGCTTTTGTTCTCGTCCGCCGTCTGAAACTCGATTTGTAATTCTTCCATTCTTCGGCGGGATTCCGGATCACGCGGACGGTAAAATTTACTTGTCCTGCGCATAAATACACCCCATAAGCCGAAAACGGTAAGAATTGCAATCAAAATAATAACGCCGAGAATGAAAAACATTAAAATATAGTTTTTGAGTACCGAAAATTTATTGTAAAGCTGCAAATCGAGAACAAAATTCACGATACACCAAACGGTTAAAAGCAATACGCAAGTTAAAAGCCATAACGCCGTAAACGATTTGATATATCGTTTCCTTTCGTGCTTCGACATGTCGAGAGCGTGTTTTGCGCTACTGTATTCGTATAAAAATTTTCCGCAATCTTCCATAAAACCACCGCGTTCCTATTATCAATATAGCATGTTTATAAATAAAAATCAAGGGCTGAAAAACTACTTGTCTGAAATGCGAAAAGTTAAAACTTGTACGGAGGCGCTTTATGCGGGCAAGTTATGGTTACGGATTATACGATAACGGAAAACCGTATTTCAACACGGCATAATTATTTCCGTTTCGTTAAGTGCGTACCGATCGGGGAATTTTTTATTTTTTCGACTGAAAAAAGTGAATTTGTGTCTTGACAAACAAGTATTTGGGTATTAGAATAATGGCGGGGATAAACGACCCGAAATCGATTATATTTGGAGGAGTCAGAAATGGCAAGATTTACATTACCCAGAGATTTATATCACGGGAAAGGCGCGATGGAAGCGTTGAAGACCTTCGAAGGCAAGCGCGCGATGGTTTGCGTCGGCGGCGGCTCGATGAAGAAATTCGGCTTTCTCGACAAGGCGGTTTCTTATTTGAAAGAAGCCGGCATGGAAGTGGAACTGTTCGAGGGGATCGAACCCGATCCTTCCGTGGAGACCGTCATGAGAGGCGCGGAGGCGATGTTGAAGTTTCAGCCCGACTGGATCATCGCCATGGGCGGCGGATCGCCGATTGATGCGGCGAAAGCGATGTGGATCAAATACGAATATCCCGATATGACTTTCGAAGGCATGTGCAAGGTGTTCGGGATCCCCGCGCTTCGGAAAAAGGCGAGATTCTGCGCGATCTCTTCCACCTCCGGAACCGCGACGGAAGTGACGGCGTTTTCGATCATTACCGACTATCAGAAAGGGATCAAATATCCTATCGCGGACTTCGAAATCACGCCCGACGTTGCGATCGTCGATCCCGATCTTGCCGAGACGATGCCGAAAAAGCTTACGGCGCATACGGGTATGGACGCGATGACGCATTCGATCGAAGCGTACGTTTCCACGGCGCATTGCGATTACACCGATCCGCTTGCGATTTTTGCCATTAAAATGATTCAGAACGATCTTGTCGATTCTTATAACGGCGATCTGACGAAGCGCGGCGCGATGCACAACGCGCAGTGTCTGGCGGGTATGGCGTTCAGCAACGCGTTGCTCGGCATCGTACACTCCATGGCGCACAAAACGGGCGCTGTGTTCGCCGATTACGGCGCGCACATTATTCACGGCGCGGCGAACGCAATGTATTTGCCCAAAGTCATCGCGTTTAACGCAAAGGACAAGGATGCGAAAAAGCGTTACGGCGAAATCGCCGATTTCATGGGCTTGGGCGGCAAGAACGACGACGAAAAAGTGAAACTGCTGATCGCGTATCTGCGCAAGATGAACGACGATCTGAATATCCCTCACTGCATCAAGAACTACGGTGCGGACAGCTATCCTTGCGAGCAGGGCTTCGTACCCGAAAAGGTGTTCCTCGAACGGCTTCCGGAAATCGCGAAGAACGCGATCGGAGACGCTTGCACGGGAAGCAATCCCCGTCAGCCTTCGCAGGAAGAGATGGAAAAACTCTTGAAGTGCTGCTATTACGATACGGAAGTCGATTTCTGATCGGCAGAGCAAATGCAAGCCCGCGGCATTCCCGCGGGCTTATGTTTGTCGGCCGTAAAGTTTTATAAAAATTTTTAAAACTTAATATTCGCTTAAAAAAGCTGTTGTAAGATATCCCCGTAAAATAAACAAGCAATAAAAAACTACCCGAACCCAGTTGTCTGAAACAAAGGTGTTCGGATAGTTACCGATTGGTGAAGCGGATTATTGCAAATAAGAACATAACAATATTCAAGGTGAACAATAC
>CAJUJF010000033.1 GCA_910586825.1 uncultured Christensenellaceae bacterium
TGATCGCATACTCCCAGTTGGTGTTTGCGTTATAGCTGATCAGCCCCGCTTCTTTGCTTCCCGTCGCGTCGTCCGTAAACACGAAATAGCTTGAATTTTCCGACGTGAAGTAGGTCTCAGCAGTCGTATCGGGATTATATTTTTCAAAACCGTTCGTGAACGTGCCGTTGCCGAGACGGGTAATTCCGAATTTCTGTCCGCCGGAAAGCGCCGATCCCGTAAACTGCGAAATGACGTTGATCGACTGCGCGGTCGTGTTGTGAAGATAAATATTGCACGCCGTTCCGGAAATCGTATAGTTGTCGTAAACCTGCGCGTTTCCGCCCAGTTCGAGTTTCCCTTTTCCGTAGACCGAAATCCCGCCGTAAATACCGCGGTTGCTGTAAATTTTTCCGCCGCGGATCGAAAGCGTTCCGGAACTCGTTACCGCAATCCCGCCGCCGTAAGTCGTACTGTTGTAATTGTTGTACGCGCCGCGAACAATGCCCGTTTTCCCCGCGGAACTGTCGATGATCGTCAGTTTCCCGTCGATACGCGCAACATAACCGTAGCTTCGCGCCGTGCTGCTCGACAAGCCGCGGTGAAGCGTAAACCCTTTCAGATCGAGAACCACGTTTACGTTGCTCGGCACGTACAGTCCGCCGTACGAATAATACGAATCGGTGCCGAACGCCGTCGTGTAACTGCTGTTCGTCTCCGCAGTCCAGTTGCTGTACAGCGTAACCGTCTGCTGCGCGCCGCCGTTGCGGGCGCTTTCCGCACAGGCGTACGACCAGTTGAGCGCGTTGTTGTAACACCACATCATGCCCTCGGCGGTTTCGCCCGCGCCGGAAGTCACGACCTCGTAACTCGGCGAATCCTCGGACTTAAACACCGCGGTCGGATCGGCTGTGTTGTATCTGCCGAAGCCGTTGGTAAAGATGCCGCGACCCGATCTCCATACCGTAAACTGTTGCGTGCCCGTCAGTTTCGAATCGATATCGATCACCGTCGTAGCATTGTTCAAGCGGATATTTCTAAGCGGCGTCGTCGACGACCGCGTTTCGCGGTTGTTATAGATCTGTACGCTTCCGCCCAGCGTCAGTTTATAATTCCCCGTTACGTATATCGCGCCGTATACGCCCGAGTTTCCCGTGATATCGATATCATGAATCTTTAACGTTCCCCCACGGAAATGGATCGCGCTGCCCGTATCGGACGTGAATCCGCCCGTGATCTTTCCCTTTGCCGAACGCGTGTTCCTGTCCACGATTTCCAACGCGCCCTGCGTATAGAACGAACAACCGTACGACCTCGCCGCGCTCAGTCCGCGGTTCATCGTATATCCGTTCATGTCCAACAGGATCTTCGCATTGCTCGGCACCTGCAACGCCCCGGAATTGAACCCCGTGCTGTACTGTTCCTGATACGAAGTCGTGTACGACGTCGTCGTAACGGACGTCGCGTTTGCCGTCCAATTCGAGCGCAATATCACAGTCTTTTGCTGTCCGTCCGCCTGACTCGCCGCAACCGCTTCGCTCCAATTCTTCGCGTTGTTGATCGTCCACAACGCCTTTTCCGTCTGGTCGCCTTCCGTATTGTCGATGACTTCGTAGACCGCGTTCAGATCCGCGAAGAATTTTCCGCCCGCGGAAGTCGATTTATAATGGATCCCCCAATCTTTTGTGAAAACCAGCCCGTGCAACGTCGCCGAATTATAGTTGTTCGTGACCTTCGTGACGCCGACGTTGAACTTCGGTCCGACGTCTTCTACGATCGGATACTTCGAATCGTTCGTCTCGTGGTAAAGGTTCCGCGTCAGATTGCCGCCGACGTTGTTGTAGATCTGGATTTCTCCGCCGAGTTCCAGATTCGCATTCCCGCGCAAATGGATCCCGCTCGCAAAAC
>CAJUJF010000034.1 GCA_910586825.1 uncultured Christensenellaceae bacterium
TAAATCCCGGCATGATCACGCCGCTTTCCGATACCGAATGGGTGCGCGATTATTATGTGTTCGGCGGAGAGTTCGAATCCTCCGTGTGTCAATGGGGCAAGACAGAGATGTACAAGTTCGATAAGAACGGTTTCGTCTGCAACAAGCTCAATATTACCGCAACGGGCGGAGGCGTAACCGAGAAATACCGCCGCGATTGGGCAGTGAAGGGCGATCCCGTAATTTTGGAATTTGCTCCCGAAGAGGGCAAAACGCTTACGAGCGTTAAAGTCAACGGCGTGGAGCACGTGAACGACGTAAAGGAAAACGTTTATAGATTTATCGGTACGGGCGACGATTTGAACGTCGTGGCGGAATTTACACAAGGAAATAATCCGAAAGGTTAAAATAAGGAGGAAATTATGAACAAAAAGAAACTGAAAGGTTTAACGGCGCTGAGTGCGGTGTTAACGCTCTCTCTTGCCGGCGGAATCCTTGCGGGCTGCGGCGGGAAAGAGGATCACACGCTCTCTGCGGTAAACGAAGTGGCGGCGACGTGTACGACGGACGGACACAGGGCTTATTACAAGTGTACCGACGACGGCTGCGGTAAATATTTTGCCGACGCAGAGGGCAAGGAGGAGCTTTCGGCAGAGGATGTCGTTTTGCACGCGCTCGGGCACAATCCCGTGCATCACGAAGAAAAGGATGTGACTTGCACCGAGGACGGTAACGCGGAGTATTGGGGATGCAGCCGTTGCGACGCGAAATTTGCCGACGAAAATCAAACGCCGTTTGACGGCGATCCCGTGCTCACACACCCTGGACATCAGTTTACCGAGGTAACGCCCGCAACAGATCCCGAGCCGAACAAAGCGGGTAACGTCGAGTATTGGCACTGCGATCGGTGCGAAAAGAATTACAATAACAGCTACGGCGATAAAGAAATCGAGGACGTGACCATCCCCGCGATTGCAAAGCTCGATTCGGTTACGCTCAAACTGAAAGGGTACAGAGAGGGTGAAACGGGTAATCTCTCCGGCAACGTTACGCTTACGGGAAAATACGATCAAACGGCGAGCGGAAGCTTAACGGACGGCGTGGGCACGGTTGCAAACGTATATGCCATGGAATACGACGTGGAATGCAACGGCTACGTCGGCAAGCTTGCGTTCGAGGCGGGCAAGTCGGAATACGAGCTCACGCTCGAATACAACTATGCGACGTCTACGGGCGAAAGCGCAACGACGACCGATCCCGAGCTCCCCGATAATAAGAAGAGTACGGTCGATCTTTCGAAGATGAACGATAAAAACCATACCATCGTTTTGAGCGACGGAACGTATGCGACGAAAGATTATACCGAAGCAAAGCTCACGCTTCCGAGCGAGGTGCAGGGTTCGAAGAACGTGTCGATATCCTTCACGCTGAAATTCCTCGATAACAGCATGTACGAGGGGAACGTCGGCGACAGCGGATTCAACCCGCTTTCCCGTGTCGGCGTGAAGATGGCGGACGAGAAAGGCGTGTTCTTTATGATGATGGATAAAAAGTGGCATAACGACGGAGAGGGTAATCCCTCAGACGCTTTGTATGTCTGCCCGATTCAGCCGAAGGATTATGTTCCGGACGGAAAGGAGGAAGTGGAAGGAACGTTCTACGGCTGGGATAATGCCAATGAAGGGCGTTTCGCGGCGGTTGCTGCGGCGATCAAAGGCGACGGCTTGCAGATTCGCATGGTGCGCGCAAAGACGTATATCCGTATGTTCTTAAAGCTCGACGGCACGTGGGTAGAGGTGATGAACGTCGCAGGCGTTGTAGAATGCGCCGAAAATGCGGAGACCGATATCCGCTTGCTTATAAACGGTCATAAATGGGAATTT
>CAJUJF010000035.1 GCA_910586825.1 uncultured Christensenellaceae bacterium
GCAAACGCTTCGGCGAGGCGCTTTGGAACAATGCCCGCCGCGACAATAATTGAGGGGCATTTATGAAATTTTTGAAACGAATACTCGGTATATTTTTATCCGCGGTGTGTCTTCTTTGTTTTGCCGCCTGCGGTGAAAAAGACTACGGCACGCTAACGGTTGCCGATATCGAAAATTTAAAAATCGGTGAAACTCGGGAAATTTCCGCCGTGTTTTCCAACGGGGAATACGCTTCGGCAATCGAATACGAATTCAAGGGCAACGCAATCAAAATCGAGGAAGGAAAGGTGACCGCGCTTTCGGGCGGGCGGACGGTGCCCGTTACGGCAAAGACAAAGCACCACGAAACGACGTTCACGGTAAAAACTTCTACCGAGCGGTACGATAACGGCACGCTTACGATCGAAAATATCGAAAATCTTCCCGTCGGGCAGAGGGTGCAAATAAACGCAGTGTTCACGCCGACCGGCGTGTACGAACCCATTTCTTATACGTTCGAAGGGGATGATATTGAAATTTCAAACGGATATATTACGGCAATCGTTCCCGATAAAACGGTTGAAATTACCGCAAAAACGAGGTATCATGAAATTATGTTTACTGTAAAAACTGTGCGCCCTGTAACGCTTGTGCGCAACGTAACCGCATGGGTGGGATATCCCGCCAGTCCGCTTCCCGACGTGTCTTATTTCAAAGAGGGCGAAACGATTACGTGGAACGGGGAAAATCCCGATATCGCCGTGCTCGATAAGACGAAGCGCACCCTGTCTGCGGTTGCGGCGGGATCGTTTACGCTCACCGCGCAGACCGAGGGTTATTCCGAGATTTATAACGTTACCGTAAGGTCCGTTTCGAAAACAGGCAAAAAATGGCAGCTCGATCAGGATAAAACGGATTATGCCAATCAGATGAAAAACAAGTGGGATACGAGCGGAAACGACAGGAAGACGACGCTGTTTATCGGGGATTCCTTCTTCGACGTCCGCTATTTCTGGACGAACTTTTACAGTTCGTACGCAGAGAAAGACGCGATTTGCGCAGGAATCAGCGGTGCGACGACTTACGATTGGGAACAGTATGCCGAAACGTTTTTAAGGCAAACCGCACCGAAGAATCTTGTTGTAAATCTCGGCACGAATAATTTTTACGACGATCACGATTCGTCGGAAACGGCAACCGAGAGTTTGCAGAGAATGTTCACGCTTATTCATAGCATTTTGCCCGATACGAATATCTACTACTTTGCAATTACGCAACGGAGCGATACCTCGTATAAATCGGGTGTGAGTGAAACGAACGCCGCCATGAAGGCATGGTGCGAGGGGTATTCCTGGATGACCTTCCTCGATACCGAACAGGCGTTGACGGTGGACACGCTTTTGTCGGACGGAATTCATCCCAAATTAGAGACTTACAGTGTGTTTATGGGTGCGCTTGCACAGAGCAAAATAGAGATGGAAAATAAATAGAAATAATATGGGTTTGGCATTGGAAAAGACAAAACTTCAAAAGTGCGAACAAAAAAGTTATTATTGCACATGGTTAGCGCAGAATTTTATTGCGTCGGAAGCGGGAGAAAAGCGTGCCGCCGTGCGCCCCGAATTTACGGGTGATCAGGGCGCAAACTGCGCACGCGACAAGGTGAACGAACACACAGTGTTTGGTAAGGGCGGCATGGCGCGAGTCAATGCGCGTGAAGATCTCTATCTCGTGCTCGACGACGGCTGGGACGTGCCGTTCGATTTTGATCCTTATGTACATAAGGATT